>CAJWAR010000039.1 GCA_913020445.1 uncultured Rhodospirillaceae bacterium | reverse complement strand
ATATGCATCGGCATGAGAACTATTTTTGAGAGATGAAGGTAGAAAATAATGGAAGTTATTCTGTTAGAAAGAATTGAAAAGCTGGGCCAGATGGGTGATGTCGTCACCGTCAAGCCAGGTTTTGCCCGCAATTATTTGTTGCCGGAGAAAAAAGCAGTCACGGCGACCAGTGAAAACAAAGAACATTTTGAAAGCCAGCGCGCTCAGCTAGAGGCTACAAACCTTGAGCTCAAATCCGAAGCGGAAAAAGTCGGCAAAAAACTTGATGGCCAGAAAGTTATTATGGTGCGTCAAGCCGGTGATGCTGGTCAGCTTTATGGCTCGGTAAGCGCCCGCGATATTGCCGATGGCGTAACCGAAGCAGGCTTTTCTGTTGATCGTCATCAGATCAAGCTGGAAAACCCGATCAAGGCCATCGGCTTGCATCCGGTCCAAGTAGCCCTCCACCCTGAAGTCAGCGTTTCAATTGTGGTTAATGTCGCGCGGTCTGACGAAGAAGCCGAAATCCAGAATCGCACCGGTGAAGCTATTGTATCCGGTGACGAAGATTCAGATGCAGTTGAAGAATTGGTCGAAGAGTTGGATGCCGAAGAAGCAAACATGCCAGATGAAGATGAGGCGGCTAAACAGGAAGCTGCTTCTGAAGCGGTAGCGGAATCCGACGAGTCTTCAGACGAGACAAGCGGTGATACCAGTGACGAAGAATCTAGCGAAGAGGCTGGCGAAGAAGAAGAATAAGCGCCTCACCTAAAGAATTAAAACGGTACATTTCGCCTGGAGATGTGCCGTTTTTTTTACTTGAAATTGAGTATTATTATATGTGGTACTGTTTATATACTCTCTTCACGTGAAAAGGGAAATATGCTAAACTTCGGCTAACCGGCAATATTTGAAGTATTAGGAATTAAAGCCTCAAAAAACATAGTGCGGCGATAAATTATAAAATTGCGCGGCCGCTGATTGGGAGAAATGATGTACGTGTTACAACCAATTCTCAGTCATATGATACAGTTCGGCAGCTTAAAAATAGTGAATGCCGACGGTAGAATTTACCGCTTTAAAGGCGAGAGCAGCGAGTTGGCTCCCCGCGAAGTCTGTGTTCGATTTCACGATAAACATTATGCGCGATGGTTGGCACTGTCACCCAGCATGGCTCTCGGCAAGGGCTATATGGAAGGCCGCATCTCAGTCGATGACGGCACGATATATGATTTCATCCAGCTTTTAGCGTTAAATGTCGAGCGAGATGACTATCATTGGCTCCATCGTTTATTCGATCATTTGGATGCTTTACGGAAGCGCTTTCAGCAATTTAATCCAGCGCGCAAATCGCGTAACAATGTCGCCCATCACTACGATTTATCTGGTGAACTCTATCAACTGTTTCTTGATCGCGACCGCCAATATTCCTGTGCTTATTTCGAAAAGCCGGAAAATGATCTGGATACGGCGCAAACCGATAAAAAAAGCCATATCGCGGCTAAACTATTATTGGAACGCGGCCATAAAGTATTGGATATCGGCTCAGGCTGGGGTGGCATGGGGCTCTACATAGCCCGCCATTTTGGCGCCAGAGTTGACGGCATTACCCTCTCCGAAGAACAATTTAAAGAATCGAATCAACTGGCGGAATCGGAGAATCTGGATAATAAGGCAAAATTTCATCTCCTCGATTACCGTAACTTGGGGGATACCTATGACCGCATTGTTTCGGTCGGTATGTTTGAGCATGTGGGCGTCAATCACTTTAAATCTTACTTCAGCAAGATCCACGACTGCTTGGCGCAAGATGGCGTCGCCCTGCTTCATACCATCGGCCGCATCGGCCATCCGACCGTAACCGACCCCTGGATACGCAAGTATATTTTTCCCGGCGGTTATATCCCATCACTATCGGAAATCATGCCGGCGATCGAAGACACCGGCATGATGGTAACGGATGTTGAATTCCTTGGCCTGCACTATGCGGAAACCCTAAGGCACTGGCAGCAACGCTTTCAGGCTAACCGGGACAAAGTAAAAGAGATTTACGATGAAGCTTTCTGCCGCATGTGGGAATATTATCTGGCCTGCAGCGAAGTTTCCTTCCGCCATTTGGATTCAACCGTCTTTCAGATTCAAATGGTGAAGGACCGGCGTATTGTGCCGATGACCCGCAACTATATGGCAAAAGAAGAATCCGCAATCCGAGAAGCGATTGCTAACGACAATCGCGCTGCCTGAATCTTCGTGGTAACTGCGTCAAGCCAGTTTATTTTCTTTTTTTGACTACTTATCCCCAGGTTCAACAGGGCTGTGAATCCTTTCCGGCTTCCGTTCTCGCATGGTTGAGAGTAATTTCTTGGGCATGGCGACCGCAATTCAAAATCCCACCAACTTGCAAACGATCCAGGAAGACGATCAGAGCCTGCCTTCTTTTCGTTCACCGCCACATAACTTTGAAGCGGAGAAGGCATTGCTTGGCGCCATATTCGCCAATAATAATGCTTACGATCGTGTGTCGGGCTATTTGCGGCCGGAACATTTTGCCGATCCCATCCATGGCGATATCTATGGTGCAATATCCAAGTTACTTGAACGCGGCCAAATAGCCGATCCGATCACGTTACGCACTTTCTTTGAGCAAGATGGCTCTCTCGCTGATGTCGGCGGCACGCGGTATTTGGCCGAAATCGCCGGCTCAATGGTCAATGTCATCAACGCTGCGGAATATGGCCGCTTAATCTACGATCTCCATTTGAAGCGCCACCTCATTGAGCTTGGCGAGCAGGTTGTTAATCGCGCCTATTCGCCGGAAGTCGACGATAATGCGATGAAGCAGATCGAGAACGCCGAGCAATCACTTTACGATCTCGCCACCACCGGCGAAATTGAAGGCGGCTTCCAGGATTTTAAATCTTCGGTTGTTTCAGCTATCGAAATGGCCGAGATCGCGCACAAACGGGACGGCCAACTCAGCGGTGTGGCAACAGGCATGCGCGACCTTGACCAAATTATGGGTGGACTTCACCCGTCGGATTTAGTCATCCTGGCCGGCCGGCCATCCATGGGGAAAACCGCGCTGGCGACCAACATCGCTTTCAATGCTGCTTATGACTACAAGGTTGAAACCGATGATCAGGGCAACCAAAGAGTAACGGACGGCGCCGTGGTTGGTTTCTTCTCGCTGGAAATGTCGGCTGAACAATTGGCCGCGCGTATTTTATCTGAGCAAGCTGAAATTGCGTCCGAGAAAATGCGGCGCGGTACGTTGTCGAATGATGAGTTTGATAAACTCGTCGTCGCCTCCCAGCAATTGCACAAGCTGCCCATATTCATCGATGATACGCCGGCCATGTCAGTGAGTATGCTGCGAACACGCGCCAGACGGCTTAAGCGCAATGAAGGCCTCGGCCTGATCGTCGTCGATTATCTGCAGTTGATGGAAGGCACGACCCGCAATGACAACCGGGTACAGGAAATCAGCGAGATTACCCGTGGGCTCAAAACGCTCGCCAAAGAGCTTGATGTGCCGGTCTTGGCGCTTTCACAGCTTTCGCGCGCGGTTGAGCAACGCGAAGACAAACGCCCGCTGCTATCAGATTTGCGTGAATCGGGTACGATTGAGCAAGACGCCGACGTGGTTACCTTTATTTACCGGGAAGCCTACTATCTTGAACGCGGTGAACCAGTGCAGAGAGCCGAAGAATCTGCCGATAAACACGCTGATCGCTACTCTCATTGGGAAGGCCGGATTGAAGAGGTTCGCCACCACGCCGAAGTTATCATCGGCAAGCAGCGCCACGGTCCGACCGGCACCGCCAAACTTTACTTCGATGGCACCTTTACCCGCTTTGGCGATCTCGATACTCAACACACCGAATCTTATTAGCGCAGATAATTGAGCTGGCCGATGAGCAATCCCCATTTGCTAAGCAGCCCCCCCACCTTAATCCTCCCCCGCGTTGGGGGGAGGAAAATAATGTTGAAACGCGTGTATTCTAAATCTTGCCTTTCGGGTAAACCTACAATAGTCCCCTCCCTCCTTGTGGGGGAGGGTTAGGGTGGGGGGTCGTATAAGTGAATAAATCTATAAACGCAGGCGCTACCTTGACCATCGATCTCAGGGCCCTGGCGCAAAATTACCAGACCCTAAAAAACCAATTGAGCACCGGCAAGCTTGCCGCGGTGGTTAAGGCCAATGCCTATGGGCTGGGTGTTAAAGAAGCAGCTCTCACCCTCGATAAAGCTGGTTGTGAGACTTTTTTCGTCGCCACCTTAGAAGAAGGTATTGAGCTTCGCCATATTTTACCGGCTACCAATATTCATATATTCCATGGTGTTCTTCCCGGCACTGCCAGTGAACTTGTCGCCCACAATCTGGTGCCGATCCTCAACAGCGTTGATCAAATCGAAGAATGGCGGCCCAAGGCTGAACATACGGCTGGGCTGCACATTGATTCTGGCATGTCGCGGCTTGGTCTGACGCCAGCTGAATGTGAAAACGAAGTAGATCGCCTAAAGGGAATTAATATTGATCTGGTGATGAGCCATCTTGCCTGCGCCGAAGAACCGGCAAATCCTAAAAACCAAGAGCAGCTTGCGCTATTCAATGGTTTAAAATCACTTATACCGGCCGACCAAGCTAGTTTAGCCGCCAGTTCCGGTATCTTTTTAGGGCCCGATTTTCAATTTGATCTGAGCCGCGCCGGGGTTGCGCTCTACGGTGTTAATCCAATGCCTGGAAGATCAAATCCAATGGCGCAAGTCATTCGTTTACAAGCAAAAATCCTGCAAGTGCGCTCCGTTGACACCCCTCAGACCGTTGGTTATGGTGCGACCCATCAGGCGACAAAACCGGCTAAAATTGCCACACTCGGCGTCGGTTATGCAGATGGCTATCTGCGCAGTCTCAGCAATACCGGGACGGCCTATATCGACGACTATGAGGTACCAGTGGTAGGACGGGTTTCAATGGACTTAACGACAGTTGATGTCACGGATGTACCCGATGCCCTGCTGCAAACCGGTAGGTTGGTTGATCTCATCGGCCCCCACAATCCAGTTGACCAAGTAGCTGCTCAAGCAGGCACCATTGGCTACGAAATTCTGACCAGCCTCGGACAACGTTACGAGCGCCGCTATATTTCTGATGGGCCCAGCCGAGCATGAATTTTCTCCAGCCTATCGGAAACGTTACCTTTGCCTTTTTAGCAACTATTGGACGTCTAATCGTTTTCACCGGCACTGCCCTGCTGCATTCTGTGCGGTCGCCATTTTATCCACGCATAATCGTCAAGCAGATGATCGAGATCGGCTATTTCTCCCTGCCCGTTGTCGGACTTACGGCGATATTCGCAGGTATGGTGTTGGCGTTGCAAAGCTTCACCGGATTCTCGCGTTTCTCTGCCGAAAGCGCCATTCCAAACGTGGTTGTCTTATCAATCACCCGGGAATTGGGACCGGTGCTGGCCGGCTTGATGGTGTCGGGACGCATTGCCGCCTCCATTGCTGCAGAGCTCGGCACCATGCGGGTGACCGAACAAGTCGACGCGCTGACCACGCTGTCGACAAATCCGTTTAAATATTTAGTCGCACCCCGCTTTATCGCCGGTATCACGATGATGCCGATTTTAGTATTTATCGCCGACATTATTGGCGTCCTTGGCGGTTATCTGGTGAGTGTCTATCAATTGGGCTTCAATGCCGCTAATTACTTGCAAAACACCTATGATTTTGTCGAATTTATCGATGTCTTTTCAGGCCTCGTCAAAGCAGCTGTTTTTGGATTTATCATCACGCTGATGGGCTGCTACCATGGCTATCATTCCAAAGGTGGTGCGCAAGGCGTGGGCCAGGCAACGACTAATGCCGTGGTGTCGGCATCGATACTCATTTTGTGCTTCAACTACATATTAACGGGAATTTTCTTTGCGGTAGATGGCTGAGACTGACTTCAAAATCAGCATGCGCGACGTGCATAAACAATTCGGTCCAAAGGTGGTGCTCGATGGATTTAACCTTGATATTGCCAAAGGTGAATCGGTCGTCGTTATCGGTGGTTCCGGCGTCGGTAAGTCGGTGATGCTGAAGTGCCTGCTCGGCCTTCTCACACCGGAAAGCGGCGCGATCACCATTGATGGCGAGAATATTATCGGCATCAGCACCGGCCAACGCGACAGAATTAACCACCAGATCGGTATGCTGTTCCAAATGGCTGCTTTGTTCGACAGCCAATCGGTCTGGGAAAATGTTGCTTTCGGACTGATGGCCAGGGGCACTTCCAAAAGTGATGCCCGTGACATTGCCGTTGCCAAACTGGCCTTGGTGGGGCTCGGCTCCGAAGTCATTGATCTTTTTCCCGATTCGCTGTCAGGCGGCATGAAAAAACGTGTTGGCTTGGCCCGCGCCATCGCCACCGATCCGGAAATCTTATTTTTTGATGAGCCAACCACCGGTCTTGATCCGATCATGGGCGACATTATCAACGATCTTATTGTCCATTGTGTTGAGGAAACCGGCGCGACAACTTTAACAATTACCCATGATATGCAGTCTGCCCGCAAAATTGCCGACAAGATTGCGATGATTTATAATGGTAAGATCGTCTGGATGGGACCGACTGGAGATATCGACCAGTCTGGTAATGACATCGTCACGCAATTTATTCACGGCCGGATTGTTGGGCCCTTCCAAGCGACTGCACAGCTTTAGAATAACTGGGAATTAGAATGGCCCGATCGAACGTTTTATATGTCTGCCAGGAATGCGGTGCGAGCCAAGCTAAATGGAGCGGCCAGTGCGATACCTGCGGTGAGTGGAATTCGATCATCGAGGAAGCTGCCCAGGACACAACGCCCAAAGGGCTCACCAGCAAAAAGGGCCGCAAGATAGATTTTGTCGGGCTCAAGGGGTCTGAAAAGCCCCTGCCCCGTATGAAATCTGACATTACCGAATTTGACCGGGTCTGCGGCGGCGGCTTGGTGCCGGGCTCAGCCATCCTGGTCGGCGGTGATCCTGGTATTGGCAAATCCACGGTACTCTTGCAGGTTTGTGCGGCACTTTCCAAAATTAAAGACTCGCGGTGTGTTTATATTTCAGGCGAGGAAGCAATTGATCAAGTGCGTATGCGGGCCGATCGCTTGGGGCTGGCCGACGCTAATGTCGAGCTCGCCGCCGCGACCAATGTGCGCGATATTATGGCTTCGCTTGATGACCATGACGCGCCAACGGTTGTGGTCGCCGATTCGGTGCAAACGCTTTACGTCGATAATCTGGATTCAGCACCCGGCACCGTTACCCAAGTTAGGAGTTCAGCTCAGGAATTGATACGGCTCGCAAAACGACGGGGCTTTGCCTTGTTCCTGGTCGGGCATGTCACCAAGGATGGTAATATCGCCGGGCCCAAGGTGCTCGAGCACATGGTCGACTGCGTGCTTTATTTTGAAGGCGAGCGCGGCCATCAGTTCCGAATTTTGCGCGCCGTTAAAAATCGATTCGGTCCAGCCGATGAAATTGGCGTGTTCGAGATGACAGACGCCGGTTTAGCAGAAGTGCCCAACCCTTCTGCGATATTTTTAGCCGACCACGAGGGTGGCGTTAGCGGCGCCAGTGTTTTTGCCGGTATCGAAGGCAGCCGGCCAATGTTGGTGGAAATCCAGGCTTTAACAGCGCCAACGTCTTTTGGCACGCCGCGCCGGGCCGTCGTTGGCTGGGATTCTAACCGGCTGTCGATGATATTGGCCGTACTGGAAGCAAGATGCGGCCTTTCAATTGGCGGTCATGATGTCTATCTAAATGTAGCGGGCGGCCTGCGCATAAGTGAGCCGGCGGCAGATTTGGCTGTAGCTGCGGCTTTGGTATCATCAATTACCGGTGTGCCGGTACCGGCCGAAGTGGTGGTTTTCGGTGAAATCGGCTTGTCTGGCGAAGTTCGTCCGGTCAGTCAAAGCGATGTCCGCCTCAAAGAGGCCTCAAAATTGGGCTTTAATAGTGCCGTGGCACCCGATATACATCGCCGCAAAGGCGGCAAGAAATCACCAGAAGCTACTCAAAATTTAGCGGTGGTTAGGATTAAACATTTGGATCAGCTACTTGAATATATGCGCCTTGAAGGCGAGAAAAATCCGCCGGTTGGTTTCATGTCGAGCCAAGGATAAAGATTAAGGACCGATGGAAAATCTCCCGATGAATATCCTCGATATCGGCGTTATCGTCGTCCTCATACTGGGCGCGATCATCGGCTTGGCGCTCGGCTTTGTGCGCGGCGGTCTTTTTGTGCTGTCGTGGTTGGGCTCGGCGGTGGTGACTATTTTTGTCTTTCCCCATCTTCGGCCTTATGCGCGGCAATACATTGAACATGAATTTTTTGCCGATCTTGCCGCAGGTATTGCAGTCTTCATTGCAACCCTTATTGTCTTGTTTTTAGTAAGCTCTGTCGTTGGTGGCTGGGTCAGAAACAGTCGCTTGAACGCGCTGGATCGTTCGCTCGGTATGTTGGCCGGTATTGCCACGGCGGCCCTTCTTATTGCCGGCAGCTACATCATTGCAGAAAATATTTGGCCGCCGGAAAAACAGCCAAGTTGGATAAAGGATGCTAAATCGTTGCCGTTGATTCGCACCGGTGCGCGTTCATTGAACAAATTATTGCCGGAAGATTTCAAAGTCATGGGAGCCGAGGCGGCAGATAATGTAAGTGCTAAAACCCGCGAACTTATTGAGAAAGAGGCCTATGAGAAGCTCGTTCGCCCAACCAACAGAAATTCAAGCGTTCCCGATCGCAGCGGATATGATAAAAAAGAACGCCGCGGCATCGAAAACCTCCTGGATCGAACCCAGTGATAAAATCAGGTAAAGTAAAGTCAACTCAATGAACACGATCACAACCAACCCATTCGATGACGACCATTTCCACGAAGAATGTGGCGTCTTCGGCATTTTTGATCATAAAGACTCGGCCGCCCACACGGCGCTCGGCTTGCATGCGCTGCAGCACCGCGGCCAAGAAGCAGCCGGCATTGTATCGACCGATGGTCAGCAATTTCATTCCCATCGGGCGCTTGGCTTGGTTGGTGATATCTTCGGCTCACAAGACGTTATGAACCGGTTGACCGGCAGTAGTGCGATCGGCCACAACCGCTATTCTACCGCTGGCGGGACTGTACTGCGCAATGTTCAGCCGATCTTTGCCGAATTTGAATTTGGCGGTCTCGGCATTGGCCATAACGGCAACCTCACCAATGCTTTTACGTTACGCAAACGCCTGGTTGACCGGGGCTGTATTTTTCAATCGACCATGGATACTGAGATTATTGTCCATTTGATTGCGATCAGCCAATTTTCCACCGTGGTTGACCGCATGATCGATGCGCTCCGCCATGTTGAAGGTGCCTACTCACTCACTGCCCTAACAAAAGACGCGCTGATTGGCGTGCGTGATCCGATGGGTGTCCGGCCGCTGGTGCTGGGCCGCATTGATGGCGCCTATATTATGTGTTCTGAGACCTGCGCGCTCGATATTATTGGCGCCGAATATATTCGCGATGTTGATCCGGGTGAGATCGTTATCGTTGATGCTGATGGCATTCGAAGCATCAAGCCTTTTACCAAAGAACCTAAGAAGCTCTGCATCTTTGAATATATTTATTTTGCCCGGCCCGACAGCATTGTTGAAGGCCACAATGTCTATCAACTCCGCAAACAAATTGGTGCCGAGTTGGCGCGGGAAAGTCATATCGAGGCTGATATCGTCGTGCCGGTGCCGGATTCAGGCGTCCCGGCTGCGATTGGCTATGCTGAACAGGCCGCCATACCGTTCGAACTTGGCATCATACGAAACCACTATGTTGGCCGGACGTTTATTGAACCATCCGACCAAATTAGACACCTTGGCGTAAAATTAAAACACAATGCCAATCGCGGCTATCTGGAAGGTAAACGGGTTGTGCTGGTGGATGATTCAATTGTGCGCGGCACTACCTCAGAAAAAATTGTCGAAATGGTAAGAGCTGCCGGCGCCAAGGAAGTTCATATGCGCATTTCCAGCCCGCCGACAACACATTCCTGCTATTACGGTATTGATACGCCGGAGCGCGAGCAATTGCTGGCATCAGAACTTGATGTTGAAGCGATGGCCAAGCATATCGATGCAGATTCGCTATCCTTCATCTCGATGAATGGCCTCTATCGTGCGGTCGGTGAGGAGCAACGGATAAACGACGCACCGCAATATTGCGATGCCTGCTTCTCGGGCGAATATCCGATTGATTTAACCGACAAAAATGGCGGTACCGCTTCAGCGCAATTGTCCCTTCTCAGCGAACAGGATCGATAGTGAACGCCGAAACAGGCAAATTGGCAGGACGCATTGCGGTAATTACCGGTGCGTCTCGGGGCATTGGCAGAGCGACGGCCAAGATATTTGCCGCAGAAGGCGCTCATGTCATTTTGGTTGCCCGCACCCAGGGTGGCCTTGAAGAAGTGGATGATGAGATTCGCGCCGCCGGTGGCACTGCAACCCTGGTGCCGATCGATTTAACAGATTACGACAAAATAGATGAAATGGGCGCCACGATTTTTGAGCGCTACGGCAAGCTCGACATATTGATTGCCAATGCCGGTCTGCTTGGCACCATGGGGCCAATTAATCATATTGACCCAAAGATTTGGGAACAAACGATGGCCGTCAATGTCACCGTAAATTGGCGGCTGATACGAAGTTTTGATCCGTTGCTGCGCCAATCTGATGCCGGGCGGGCGATATTCCTGACATCGGCGGCGGCGCACTATCATCGGGCATTTTGGGGCATCTATGCGACCAGTAAAGCAGCTCTGGAAATGATGGTTGGGACCTATGCCCAGGAAATTTTAAAAACAAATATGACGGCAAATTTATTTAATCCCGGCCGTACCCGGACATCCATGCGGGCAGAGGCCTACCCGGGAGAAGATCCGGAAACGGTCAAAGCACCCGAGTTTACCGCCCGCCAATTAGTCGATTTGGTTTTACCTTCTTGTACTTTGAACGGCGAAGTAATCACCGCTGAGGAGCCCCCAGAGGATTCTTCAGACTAAATAAGGGAGTTCGCACTATGAAAGAATGCAGTAAGTCGATCATGCGGCGCTTGCATGAGCCGAACTTCGCCAATCGTTATTTTACCGGTAATGGCCTCGATGTTGGTGGCGGACCTGATCCGCTTGGTCTCTATGTTGAACTGTTCCCGCGCATGCAAGGCGTCAAAGTCTGGGACAAAGAGGATGGCGATGCAGAAACGCTGGACGGGATCGAAGATGAAAGCTTTGACTTTGTCCACTCTTCTCATTGCCTCGAGCATCTCGACGACCCGGCAGCTGGTTTGGCCAATTGGTTCCGCGCGGTAAAGCCGGGGGGCCATTTGATCGTCACCGTGCCGGATGAGGATATGTATGAACAAGGCCAGTTCCCGAGCACTTGGAATGGTGATCACAAATGCACTTTTACAATTGCCAAGACCAAGTCGTGGAGTTCTAAGTCGCTGAATATATTAGATTTAATAAGTGCCCTCGGCGATGCGGCAGAAATTCTAAAGCTGCAAAAACTGGATGAAAGCTTTCGCTACACACTGGCGCGCTTTGATCAAACGATGACGCCGATTGGTGAATGCGGCATTGAAATTGTCTTGCGCAAACGCACTGCCGACGAACTTAACGATGGCGGCCGCAAACCTGCCGATGGCATTGTCAGCAAGATGGAGGCATTTCTGCTCACCGGCTTCCAATTTGACTAATGTAATAAAGGTACCTGGTGCCTTTATTACAATCTTATCTTTTTGCGCAGGCGTTTAATTTTTTTGGTCGCGTTTTTCAATTGTAGCCGGTTGAGCTTCGATTTTATCTCGGCCAGCGTTTCTGTAAGATCCAAATCGAGACCAAATCGCGCCACTTTCCTGGGTTGGGCGGCAGCTAAGCTGTACCACACATAGGCTTCTTCAAGATTTTGATCGATGCCCCAACCTTTAGCGTACATGGAGCCCATCACCGCTTGGGCGCCGGCATGATTGCGCAAGGCCGCCCGTTGATACCAATTCAACGCCTGTTTAAAATCCTGCAGCACGCCTTTGCCTTGAAAATAGAGCTGCCCCAGCGCGTATTCGGAGGGCGCATGGCGGCCAAAACCGGCGGCTGTGCGATAAAGCTCGGACGCCCGGCCAAAATTTTGCGCCACCCCCTCACCCAGCGCATAGGCACGACCTAAGGCATACTGCGCCGGCGGATGACCCTGCTTGGCCGCTCGATCAAACCAGCGCGCCGAGATGCTCAAATTCTTATTGCCCGCTAAGCCGTCGCGATAAATAACGCCGATCTGATACTGAGCGAACTTGTTGCCTTTTTCTGCTTCCGGCAGCAGGCGCTCAAGTTCGGCGGCGTATTGGATTTGGCGAAGATCAGGTTTCTCAATAAAAAGACCGCCGAAAAAAAACCAGCCAATAAAAACGGCAATGAGGACAACAAACGGCAGGGAAACAATTGCCCACGAACTGGGTATGCTGTTCCAAATTGCTATGAGCCAAAATCGCATGGGAGCTAAATAGCACCAATCAATACAGGAAGGAAACTATCTCGTAAGACCGCCCTTACCGGAGATGTGGCCAACAGTTTGACCTTCCTGGCCATAAGGCTGTGGCGAGGCAAAGCAATTAACTTTGCCTAAGGAGTTGTAGCAATAAATCTCTTCCGGGGTGGATAAATCGTCTTCGGCGCAAAAATTCTGGCCGGTTTGCCGCCGCACCGTGGAGCAATCTTTGCCAGTGGCAAAGGAAACGATGTGATCGGAAATTGTTTTGCCGGTCGTTACCACCGTCATGCTATCGACACCTAACATTTGCGGCATCATCGTCGGCGCAGTTGAAGCTGCCGAGCAGGCGCCAATAAACAAAGTCAAAATAATTACCACACCTACACGCACGAGACGATTCTCCGTAAATTTTAGTTATTTTAATAAAATTATCTACTGAAAGATATTCTATCATTTTCTCGCTTAATGAAGAATTAAAATGAGCCGAAGCATATAAACATTTTATTTCAATGGCTTACGCAAAATAAAATTTACGCGTCAGAAACTAAGTCTGAAACACGTTGTAGCTTCGTTAATCTTTTGTTTGATAAATATCGTTACATTTTGTTACACTATCGTTACAAAATTGGGAGGCGGTCGGTCTTTCGGGAAAATAAAAACACTTAAAATGTCCCTTCTCGAAAGCGTAAAAACGTTTAGGAAATAAATATGTCTGAAACAGCAAGCTTCCCATTCATCGACAAAACCTATCAAGATGCTATGGAATTACTCACCGATGCGCGTAATTTTGTCGCCCATCAGCGGTCATCTTCAAATGATAATATCGGCACGCTTGATAGTTTATTCATTACGTTGGAGACCTCCCGCTTAGTATCGCATCTCACCAATGTTATGACTTGGATTATGTGGCACAAGGCTGCAAATAACGGCGAGATATCGAGCGGTGAAGCGCAAAAGAACGGTGAAATGCATCTGGATAAAGACATCTTTGCCAAGCGTCAGGACGTTTTTGATATCGACTTACCCAAGGTTCTTGAAAAATTAATCGGACGATCTCATTTGCTGCACGACCGGGTCAGCCGGCTAAGCCAAATGGTACATTAGCCCGTCATTTCAGCCCCCTCATCCTGCATTGCGACAAAGTGTTGATTAGTAACGCTTTCCAGGTTATATGCCCCCTATAATCTGTCGGGAAAGTGCGAAACTTGTAATGAAAAACCCTGACATAATCGGCTCGAATTATTATTCGAGGCTGACTTTTTTTACTCATGCCGCAAAGGTGTTTGAATGGCGGACCGCGATCCGGAACAGGAAAATTTATTTAAAGAGATTGATGAAGATCTGCGCCAGCAGAAATATGCCGATCTTTGGAAGAAGTATGGCAATTATATCATTGGTGCAGCGGTTGCTTTGGTTGTCGGCGTCGCCTCGGTCAAGGGTTGGGAAGCGTATGATCTCAACCGCAAATCGGAAGACAGCAAAATGTTGTCCTCTGCCCTCAAATCCATTGCCAGTGACAAACCGGATACGGCCGCCGATATCTTAAACAAACTGGCCGCCGATGGCAGCGCCGGTTATGCGGTTTTGGCACGTTTCAATCAAGCCGCCGTGCTGGCTAAGAAAGGCGACCGCAAGGCTGCCTCTCAGGCCTATCTGGCGCTTTCCGAAGACAACAGTATTGATGAAATATTTCGCGATATGGCGCTGATTATTGCCGCCCTCCATGGCTTGGAAGGCGGTGATGCAGCCGTCTTGACGGATCGTCTAGCACGACTCACCAGCGGCAATAGCCCATGGCGTCATAGCGCCAAAGAGCTTTCCGCCTTGCTCGCACAAAAATCCGGCAACAATGACAAGGCGCGGAAACTGTTCCAGGAAATTGCCGACGACGCCACAGCACCGGCTGGCATTCGCGCCCGGGCAGCTGAATTAACAGCCATCCTCGGCGGAAGATAATCCGCCGGAAATGGATTTAGGATACGAAAAAATGTCACAGAAGATTAATAAATTAGCGGCGTATTCAATGCTGTTTCTGATGGCAATAGCATTGACCGGCTGTGACAATTATTTTGGCCAAGATGAAGCACCCCCCCTGCCGGGCAAACGAATTTCAATTTTGTCCCAGCAGCGTTCCATTGAGCCGGATTCCTCTGCCGCCGGACACAAAATTGTGCTACCCGCACCAACACCCAATAAGGATTGGCCCCAAGCCGGCGGCTATGCCAATCACGCCATGCATCACATGCGCATCGGTAAATCTCTGCAAGAGCGTTGGAGTATTGATGTTGGTCGCGGAACCAACGATGAAGAGCGCCTTATGGCTCAGCCAATCGTTGCTGAAAACACCCTGTTTTCGATGGATTCTGAATCCATTGTAAGCGCCTTTAACTTGAAGAATGGTGATGAGATTTGGAGTGTGGAGCTGACCCCGGAAGAAGAGGACGACGACCATATCAACGGTGGGCTGGCTTATGAAAACGGTAAAGTTTACGCCACCACTGGATTTGGGCAGGTCGTCGCGGTAGCGGCAAAAACCGGCAAAATTCTGTGGCGCCGCAATGTCGGCGCACCTGTGCGCTCAGCGCCAACCGCTCGCGGTAATCGGGTTTTTGCCATTAATGTCACCAACAAACTATTTGCCCTGAACGGCAATACCGGGGCCGTTCTTTGGACCCATTCAGGTATTGAGGAAGCCACCAACTTGCTTGGCGGCGGCAGCCCGGCTGTTGATGGCGGTGTCATTGTCGCCCCCTATTCTTCCGGTGAACTGGTTGCCTTAAAAGTGGAAAATGGCCAAGAATTGTGGGCGGATTCGCTCTCTGGTACCAGACGCGGTGCGGCATCGTCACTCGGCACGATACGCGGCCGTCCAATTATTGATCGTGGCATCGTTTTCGCGATTAGTAATAGCGGTCAGTTCGCAGCCATTAATTTACGGACCGGCAGACGAATTTGGGAACGCCCGGTCGGTGGCATTGAAAGTCCGTGGATCGCGGGAGAATATCTCTTTGTCATATCCAACAATACTGACCTGCTTGCCTTGGGACGTCTCAATGGCCGTATTTTTTGGGTGACGGCGCTGCCGGAATGGGAAGACCCTGAAGACCGTGAAGGAAAAATCACCTGGACGGGACCCGTTCTAGCGAGTGATCGTTTGATTGTCGCCGGCTCGACGGGCGAAGCATTATCTGTTTCGCCTTATTCCGGAAAAGTTTTAGGCAAAGTAGAAATGCCGGATAGCGTATCCATCAGTCCAATCGTTGTTCAAGATTCCCTGCTCTTCTTGTCCGATGATGCTGAATTAGTCGCTTATCGTTAATCACTAGTAACCGTAAGGTCTGGCTATGAGCCTGACAGTAGCAATTCTCGGCAGACCAAATGTCGGCAAATCAACCTTGTTCAATCGGTTGGCGGGGAAACGCTTGGCGATCGTCGACGACACGCCTGGCGTGACTCGGGACCGGCGGCTGGCACCGGGGCGCGTTGGCGACCTGGATATCAAAATTATTGATACCGCCGGTTTTGAAGACGTCCATGATGATAGTTTGGAAGCCCGCATGCGCGAGCAAACGGACCGGGCGGTTGAAGATGCCGATGTCGCGTTATTTCTAATAGATGCCCGCGCTGGCATCACACCTTTGGACAATCATTTTGCCCAATGGATCAGAACGCGGGATATCCCCGTTATTTTGGTCGCCAACAAATGTGAAGGTAAGGCCGGCGAGCCCGGGCTCTACGAATCCTATGGCCTTGGCTTGGGTGATCCACTGCCCTTTTCAGCCGAGCATGGCGAAGGTATGGCGGATTTATTCCAAGCGCTGCTGCCGTTTGCCGAGCAAGCTGGCGACACGGCAGAAGATTTCGACATTGCAGCGGAAAACAGCGATGAGGATGAGAACGAGGAATTTAGCGGCCCTATTCAAATGGCGATTGTCGGGCGGCCAAATGTCGGCAAGTCCACGCTCGTCAACCGCTTGATTGGCGAAGACCGCCTCCTCACCGGGCCGGAAGCCGGGATCACCCGCGATTCAATCGCCGTCGAATGGAACCATGATGGCCGCAGTTTAAAATTGATCGATACCGCGGGCCTCCGGCGTAAGGCAAAAGTGCAAGACAAGGTCGAGAGCCTCTCCACGATGGATTCCTACCGCGCTATTCAATATGCGCAAATTGTGGTGCTGGTGCTGGACGGACAAGTGATGCTCGAAAAACAGGATTTGACTATTGCCCGGCAAGTGATTGAAGAAGGCCGCGTGCTGATCATCGCCGTTAACAAATGGGATGCGGTAAAAGACCGTGAGCAGGCCCGCCAGGATTTGAATGACCGTCTGCAGACATCTTTGCCGCAAGTTCGTGGCATCCCAATCGTCACCCTTTCCGCGCTCACCGGAAAAGCGACAGAAAAACTCATCCCAACTGCTTTTAATATTTTCGAAGTTTGGAACCGGCGCGTGCCAACGGGCCGGCTAAACCAGTGGCTGGATATGATGACCGAACGTCACCCGCCACCGATGACAAGCGGCCGGCGCATCCGCCTGCGCTACATGACCCAGGCTAAAACCCGGCCACCGACGTTTGTCGTGTTCTCCAGCAAAGGCACCGCCCTGCCGGAAGCCTATCGCCGCTACCTCATCAATGGTATCCGTGAAGATTTTGATCTGCCAGGCGTGCCGATCCGCCTGCTTGTCCGCAAGGGTAATAATCCCTACGTCGATTAGCAGCTTATTGTTTATTGCGCGAGTTTCTTGGCGTATGGTTAGCTACACCTATAAGGGAACATAAAAAACACGGCTGGCTAAATGTCTGACGTTTTGAAATGCGTTTCATGCGATACCGAGAATCCGCGGGATAATAAGTTCTGCGGTTCTTGTGGTGCAAAATTGCCATTGGTATGCGCGTCATGCGGCACCGAAATTCCCTCCGGCAATAAGTTTTGTGGTCAATGTGGCACGGCGATAGATGCTGACAATGAGTCTGGCGCTTCGCCAACTGTCGCCCCTCCTGAATCCGAGGACATCGCTGAAGCAGAAGCCGAACGGCGGCAATTAACCGTAATGTTTTGCGATCTCGCCGACTCAACTGCATTGTCTGAAAAGCTAGACCCCGAAGATTTGCGTGAAGTTATTTCAAACTATCAAAACACCTGTACTGGGTTGATCAAAAAGTATGATGGCTATATCGCGCGATTTATGGGCGACGGTATCCTGATATATTTTGGCTATCCGATTGCGAGCGAAGATGCGGCCGAACGCGCGGTCCGTTCTGGCTTAGAAATTATCACCGCGATCCAGGAAATCGAACCGGCTGAGAATTACAAATTACAGGTTCGCTTGGGCATTGCGACAGGACTTGTTGTTGCTGGCGATATCATTGGCGAGGGGGCAGCGGAAGAACATGCGGTGCTTGGCATGACGCCAAATCTTGCGGCCCGGCTGCAGTCAATCGCAGAACCCAACACGCTGGTTATTAGCACCACCACCAGGGAACTGACTGGTGGATTTTTTGACTACCACGACATGGGCAGACATGAGCTCAAAGGGATTAGTGAGCTGGAACAGGCTTGGCAGGTCATTGGCGAAAAGGAAACGTCGGGAAGATTTGAAGCCGCGTCGGAAAAAGGCATTACCCCACTGGTTGGCCGCGAAGAGGAAATCTCGCTACTTGTCAATCGTTGGCAGCGAGCCATTGAAGGTGACGGCCAAGTCGCCATTCTATTTGGCGAAGCCGGCGTTGGTAAATCTCGCATCATAGATGGCTTTCTGAAGCGAATAATGGAAAGCAGCAGACGAGCTATTTATCTCTCCTGTTCACCATTTCACGTTAATTCCGCCTTTTACCCGCTGACCCAATGTTTCCAACGTGTCATGGGTATTCACCCCGGCGATTCGAAAGATCAGCGGGTGGCAAAAATGGAGAAATTTATCGGCGATCTTGATCTCGAGTTAAACAGTATCGCGCCCCCGATGGCGGCAATTCTAATTGAGTCGACAGAATCTCCGTATCCACCATTGTCTGGAACACCTGAGCAAATTAAGAATCAAATTTTTGAAGCTATTTTTAAGATGTTGGAGGCCCAATGTGCTTTGCGGCCAACCCTGTTCATTGTCGAGGACACCCATTGGATTGACCCATCTACACAAGAGTTCTTGGATCAACTAATTCCACAACTCAGACGTCTCAGCGTGCTGCTGATCGTTGCCGCCAGACCCTCATTCGCGGCAGATTGGAGTGGCCATCCGCATGTCACCACCTTAATGTTAAATAGATTAAGCCGTTCTGATTCCCTCGCTATGGTCGGCAACGTGACTGCCGGCAAGGCTCTGCCGGAAGAAGTCGTGGCGCAAATAATTGAGCGCACTGATGGCATTCCGTTATTTGTCGAAGAACTCACCAAAACCGTCCTCGAATCTGAACTTCTTATCGAACAAAATGATCAATATGTCCTCAGCGGAACCCTATCGGATTTAGCCATTCCGAATTCTCTACAAGATTCATTGATGGCGCGGCTGGATAATTTAGCCCCAGTTAAAGAAGTTGCTCAGCTGGCTTCCGTCATCGGGCGCACTTTCAGTGAGCAACTTCTAGCTGCGGTATCACCGCTGGACGATGATCAATTATCCAGTTCCCTCGGCGAACTTATAAGCGCTGAACTCATATTCAAGAACGGCCTGCCGCCGAATGTGTCTTATGAGTTTAAGCATGCCTTGGTTCAGCGCGCCGCCTATACGTCGCTGCTTAAAAGCACACGTCACCGCCACCACCTAAGAATTGCCGAAATGCTGGAAGAAAGTTTTTCCGAAGTGGTCGAAACCGAACCGGAGCTATTGGCCCATCATTACACCGCAGCGGAAGTGTTCGATAAAGCAGCCTCATATTGGCAAAAGGCTGGTCAGCGCGCCTCGACTCGTTGGGCCTATAAAGAGGCAACGGTTCATTTTGAACATGGTTTAGAGGCAATCGAGAAGTTAGCGGAATCAGATGATCGAGCTGCTTTAGAGATTGAACTGCTCACCGAATTGGTGGCTGGCCAACGTATTCTCGATCGCTTTGATGCCGCCTTAAAGACGCTTGATCGAGCCGAGAAGATTGCTACCCAATATGAGCGTTTTGAAGATTTGGCGCTCATTCACTATTATCGCGGCAGCATATATTTCCCGCTCGGAAATATTGAGCGCTGTCTTGAGGAGCACGAGCTAGCCCGGCAAAACGCGCGTAAAGCAAGCTCGCCGGAAAATGAAGCGCGGGCGTTAAGCGGCTTGGCTGATGCGTATTTTCTGCGCGGACGCCTGATCAGCGCCAATGAGCATTTCGGCGAGTGTTTATCTTTGATCCAGGATAACAATCTAACCTGGAACATATCCTCTAATTTGGCGATGTATGGCCACACCAAATTGTATCTATTGGATTTGGAAAACGGCCTGAAAGATACTGAGGAAGCGGTCGACATTGCCATTGCCGCAAACAATCTACGGGGTGAGATGATTGCCCGAGGCAGCTGTGGCGCAAAAATATTATTTGACATGGCACGATATGATGAAGCTCAAACGCAATGTGAACATGCTTTGGATATTGCCCAGCGACTAAGTGCGCATCGTTTTGAGCCGGTTAATCATGTTATCCTGGCCAAAATTCATGCTTTGCGCGGCGATGTCGATAAAGCTATTGAAATAGCTGAGGAAGGTGTTGAAACAAGTCATAAAACCGCCTTCCATTATACCGGCCCAATGGCCTTGGGTGCACTTGCAACTGTTTCGACCGACACAGATGTAATTTATCAAGCTTTTTCAGAAGCGGAAGAAACACTGAAAGAAGATTGTGTCGGCCATAATTATTTGTGGTTTTATCGGGATGCTATTGATGTCTGTTTAAAACTAGAAGATTGGGACAATCTTGAAAAATACGCCTGCGCCGCGGAAGAATACACGCTAAACGAACCGCTTCCCTGGATGGATATTTTGGTCGCCCGTGGACGTACCCTCTCGGCATTTCATCAAAATCCAAAAGATCAAAAATTATTAGAAAATCTGGCAGATATAAAATCTAGGTTAGTAGCAGCGAATTTTATTTCCATATTGCCCGCGGTTGACGCGGCGCTGGAAGCTTAAGCCGCCTCAACCCGCCAGCGATCCACACTAATATCGCTGCCATTTGCTTCAACGCTCAGCACGCGTGTTAAGTCAATGAGACTATTTAAATTATGAACGGTTTGAAAAACATCGACATGAGGCAACATCGCCTTTATGCCGATGGATTTTGGCTCAAACCCATCGTAGCGTAGTAACGGATTTAGCCAGATCAAACGCCGGCACGACATATGGAGCCGTTCCATTTCCAATGTCAGCCCATCTCCTTCGTCGCGGTCCAGCCCATCTGAGATCAACACCACGACCGCACCCTGGGTCAGCACACGGCGCGACCAGAACCTATTAAAGTCCTCAAGGCAATGGCCAATGCGCGTACCACCGGACCAATCTTCAACCGCTTCGCTTACTTTTTCGAGCGCTTCGTCGACATCTTTGTGGCGCAAATAGCGTGTCACATTGGTCAGCCGCGTGCCAAACAGGAAAGTATGAACCCGGTCCCGGTCATTCGTCACCGTGTGCATAAAATGCAGCAGCATCCGGGAGTAGCGCTCCATTGACCCGGAAATATCACAGATGACGACCAGTGGCGGGCGGCGCATCCGGCGTTTTCGCTTCATCAACGGGATAAAATCCGTCCCCGACCGCAAAGCCGCCCGCATGGTGCGTCGCATATCAACGCGAGCACCAGCATTAGATTGTTTGAAACGGCGGGTTGGTACTTCGTTCAGCGGCAGCTTCATCTGGTGCACCGCCGCAATGGCATCGCGAATTTCCTCGGCCGACATTTTTTCGAAGTCCTTTTCACCCAGCACCTCATTGGCGCTCCAGGTCAAGGTCGCATCAAACTCTATTTCTTCCTCTTCCTGGGGTTCCGGCTGATCACCCATGCCGGAAGATAACGCTTCCGCCACCCGGCGCGAGATTTCTTCGGTATCTGGAGGTGCTGCATTGGGATCAGAGATATCGGGCAGGATCAACTGCATCATGCGTTCCAGAATTTCCGGATTTTTCCAGAATATATGAAAAGCCTGATCGAACACCTCACGTTGGGTGCGGTGTTTGACGAAAACCGCATGCAGCGTCCAATAAAAATCGTTGCGGTTTGAAATTCCGACAGCCATGACAGCCCGGATCGCATCCAAAACCTGACCTGGTCCAACCGGCAGGCCTGCCTTTCTGAGCACGCGGGCAAAATGCATAATATTTTCGGTGAGCAGGCCGCCGACGTTATCGGAAGCCTTTAATGTTGGCAGGTTCTGAAAGTCCGGAGTTTCAGTTTCGCTTGCCATGAGACCTACCGATTGGCGCCGGCCAGTTCCAGTTTAACTTCACTGAGAATTCGGCTGGCCTCGCTGCCTTGAATTTTGGCGATATCATCCTGGTATTTAAGGAGCGTCCCGAGCGTATCATTTACGGTTTCCGGATCAAGCGACAGGCAATCCAACTGAGTGAGCGCATGAGCCCAATCGATGGTCTCAGCAACACCCGGTACTTTAAATAAATCCATGTCGCGCAGTTTTTGCACAAAACCAACAACTTCGGCTGAAAGCGCTTCGGCTGAGGTCGGCGCTTTGACTTTCAAGATTTCCAGCTCCCGCTCGGCGCTCGGATAGTCGACCCAGTGATAAAAACAGCGGCGTTTCAAGGCGTCATGGATTTCCCGCGTCCGGTTTGAGGTAATTATCACCAGCGGCGGCTGCTCAGCGGTAACGGTGCCCAATTCTGGAATGGTAATCTGATAATCGGACAGAACTTCCAACAGATAAGCTTCAAACGGCTCATCGGTCCGGTCAAGCTCATCAATCAGCAGAACCGGCGGGCCGGCGTCATCTTTTTCCAAGGCTTGTAACAAAGGCCGTTTGATCAGAAATGAATCGCTAAAAATATTAGATTCGAGCGAATCGCGATCCTGATCGCCGGTCGCTTCCGCCATCCGAATTTCGACCATCTGGCGGGAATAATTCCATTCATAGACCGCTGTCGTGACATCCAAACCTTCATAACATTGCAGCCTAAGCAGCTTGCGCCCCAAGGTTTGAGCCAGAACTTTACCAATCTCGGTTTTACCGACACCGGCCTCACCTTCCAAAAATAGCGGCCGGTTAAGACTAGTGGAAAGATAAAGCGCGGTCGCCAAACTGCGATTGGCAAGATAGTCGCCAGCCCTTAGCAGCTCTAGCGTTGCGTCAACATTATCCGGCAAGGATGCCATGTTCGTGCACCTATAATTCGTCTATCACTTAGTTCACTTGGGGCACCATAGAAAACGCCGCCCCTTCTGTCCATCACACTTATAGTAGTGCTTTCAGCTCAGAAGGATGCGGCGCTCACGCCCAATTCAAAACAATGGCCAAATACTTTAGCCGCAGGCAGCGACTGCGCGTTTGGCCATTTCGACAATTAAGTGGGCCCGGTAATCTGCTGCCGCGTGAATATCTGACATTAGATTATCGCCGGAAACGGTTTGGCCATCAAGAGCGCCAGCGGAAAAATCTCCGCCCAGCGCAGCTTCGAGACCAGATTCGCGATAGACACCGCCCTGACCACAACCGGTCACGGCAACTCGAACGCCATCCGAGCCGACAGCCACAAACACACCGACCAGCGCATAACGAGATGCCGGGCTGGTGAATTTCTGATAGGCCGTCTTTTCAGCCGTCGGAAAGCTTACCGATTTGATGATTTCGCCTTCACCCAACGCGGTTTCAAACAGACCGGTAAAGAAATCTTCGGCGCTAATGCTCCGACTATCGGTCGTGATGGTCGCGCCGAGCGCCAGACAGGCCGCCGGATAATCAGCCGCCGGATCATTGTTAGCGATTGAGCCGCCAATGGTGCCGCGATTTCGCACTTGCTGATCACCAATACCGCCGGCCAAAGCAGCCAAAGCTGGAATAGCTTTAGCAACATCGCTTGAGCCAGCCACATCAGCATGACGGGTCATCGCCCCAATGGTGACGGAACCTCCTTTGACCGAAATACCGGCAAGATCACTGATGCCAGCCAAATCAACAACGTCAGAGGGATCTGACAAGCCAAGCTTGATAGACGGCAACAAGGTCATGCCACCCGCCAACAAGGCGCCGTCTTGGGCCCCTTTTAGTTTTGCCGCAGCTTCATCCAAAGCGGAGGCGCTTAAATATTGAAAATTACTCATTGATCTCTCCTCCTATTGCGCTGCTTGAATGGCACGCCAAACGGCTTGCGGGGTTGCCGGCATCGGTACATCAGTGACACCCATTTCCGACAATGCGTCGACAATGGCATTGATGACGGCGGGTGGTGAGCCAATTGCTCCCACTTCACCGCAACCTTTAACACCCAACGAATTATGGGTGCATTTGGTCGATTCCGTACTGACATGATAGTTCGGCAGATTATCAGCCCGCGGCATGGTGTAATCCATGTAGGAACCGGTCAACAGCTGCCCATTGTCATCATAGACACAGCCTTCCATCAACGCCTGCCCGATACCCTGAGCAATGCCGCCATGAACCTGACCCTCGACAATCATCGGATTAACCACGACCCCCGGATCATCGGCCGCTGTAAAGCTAACGACATCGACAACGCCTGTGGTCGGATCAACCTCAACCTCGCAGACATGACAACCACCCGGATAGGTAAAGTTGGTCGGATCATAGAAGGCAGTTTCCTCTAAACCCGGTTCCAACTCTTCGAGCGGATAATTGTGTGGTACGTAAGCCGCCAGGGCGACTTCACCAAAGGCCATCGATTTATCGGTACCGGCAACCGTGAAGGCGCCGTCCTTAAATTCAATATCGCCTTCACCAGCCTCGAGAATATGCGAGACAATTTTGGTCGCTTTATCAATGATCTTATCCATTGCTTTGTCGATGGCCGTACCACCAACCGCAAGCGAACGCGAGCCATAGGTGCCCATACCGAACGGTATTTTTTCGGTATCACCATGCACGACATCAACAGCTTCAATCGGCACGCCAAGTTTCTCAACAACCAATTGGGCAAACGCCGTTTCGTGACCTTGACCATGGCTATGACTGCCGGTAAAGACGGTCACGCTGCCGGTCGGATGGACGCGCACATTGGCACATTCATAGAGCCCGGCCCGGGCGCCTAAAGCCCCGGCAACAGCAGACGGTGCCGCGCCACAAGCCTCGACATAAGTCGAATAGCCAATGCCACGGAGCTTACCGTCTTTAGCCGATGCTTTTTTACGCTTATCAAATCCAGCGACATCAGCATTTTTGACAGCTGTATCAAGAGTGGCAAAATAATCTCCTGAATCATAAGCCAGTGCTACTGGCGTCTGATACGGGAAAGCATCCGTCGGAATAAAGTTTTTGCGGCGGATTTCCACTTGATCAATACCCATTTCCCGGGCAGCTCTATCAACAAGCCGCTCCAGAATATAAGTTGCTTCCGGACGTCCGGCACCCCGGTAGGCATCGACCGGCACCGTATTGGTAAAGACAGCAATAATATTACTGTAAATCACCGGTGTCGTATAAACGCCTGCCATCAAGACCGAATGCATATAGGTTGGAATAGCGGGGGCAAAGGTCGAGAGATAACCGCCCATATTGGCGAGTGTTTCTTCTTTTAGACCTAAAAATTTACCGTCCTTATCCAAGGCCAGTGACGCTTTCGTCACGTGATCCCGGCCATGAGCATCCGACATAAAGGCTTCCGAGCGATCCGAGGTCCACTTGATCGGCCGCTTGATTTGTGCCGAGGCCCAGGTCACCAACGCTTCTTCGGCATAGTGGAAGATTTTTGAGCCAAAGCCACCACCGACATCCGGCGCCACCACCCGCAGTTTATGCTCGGGAATTTGCAGCACGAATGCCCCCATCAACAGACGGATCACATGCGGATTTTGCGTCGTTGTATAAAGCGTGTAACCGCCGCTGGCGTCATCATAGTCACCAATCGCCACCCGCGGCTCCATCGCGTTTGGAATCAGGCGATTATTGACGATATCGATCGAGGTTACATGATCAGCGCCTTCAAAGACCTTATCCACCTCATCTTTGTCACCAATCGCCCAATCATAGCAAATATTGTTGGCCGCTTCGTCGTGAACCAATTGGCCGCCTTCTATTGCCTTGGTCATATCGACCACTGCCGGCAAATCTTCGAGATCAACCTTGATTTCCGCAGCAGCGCTTTTGGCTTGTTTCTTGGTTTCAGCAATTACGACGGCAATCGGGTCTCCAACATGGCGGATTTTACCTTGCGCCAATATTGGATGCGGCGGCTCATTCATGGGGTCACCATTTTGGAAGGTCAGCGCCCAACCGCACGGCAGCCCACCGACTTCGGCGGCGGCTAAATCAGCGCCGGTAAACACCGCAACCACTCCTTCGGCCTTCTCAGCCGCACTGGTGTCGACGTTTTTTAAATTAGCGTGGGCGACATTGCTTCTTAAAAAATAAGCATAGGTTTGACCGGGCCGATTGATATCGTCGGTATAATTGCCTTTGCCGGTGATAAAGCGCCGGTCTTCCTTGCGGAGAACTGATGCGCCAATACCTGAGTTGTTTCCATCTGGCATGATCTTATCCTTTCATTTCCGCAGCAGCCGCGCTAACGGCTTTGACAATATTGTGATAGCCGGTGCACCGGCAGATATTCCCTTCCAAGCCGTGGCGTATTTCCGCCTCGGAGGCATCGGGGTTCTTGGTCACCAGATCGATTGCACTGATCATCATGCCCGGCGTGCAAAAGCCGCATTGCAGAGCGTGGTTCTCATGAAACGCTTTTTGCATCGGATGCAGCTCGCCATTGGTCGCCAGACCTTCGATCGTCGTTATATCGGCGCCTTCGGCCTGGACCGCCAGCATGGTGCAGCTTTTTGCTGAATCGCCATTTACCAAGACGACGCAAGCGCCGCATTGGCTGGTGTCACAACCGACATGTGTGCCAGTTAGATCAAGGGTTTCTCTAATAAATTCCGAAAGAAGTGTGTCCGGCTGGGCGTCGGCTGAAACAGCCTCGCCGTTCACCGTCATTGATACGGTTGTCATGATGCCTCCCAAGTTGTGCGGCCTTTTTGCCCATTTATAGCTGGGGCCTATTGGCCTTTTTTAGGTTCTGGTCCTATTGCGAATAGTTTGCGGAGTCTGGGAATTAAAATCAATAGGTTTTCACAAAGATTCTACTAAAAATACTCACAGTAAATAGGGGGGTTAACAAACGCCTCGCTTATTATTACCGACACCCGCAGCCTCAACCAGACATTTGAACTCGATTGACGAGGGTCAATGCAGTGGTATCGGCGGAATGTTATCCAACTAAAAAAATTGAACCATGACAGAGGAGTGCGGTATGAACGAAACTGATGAATCTCTGGACGGTCAGGAGGCTGCCAAAAAGGCGACCGCCGCTGATTTTTACGCCAGTATGGAAAAAGCCGGCGTGACGCCGCTGTGGGATCGGTACAACGATTTGATCCCGCCGGAACCGACCCCGCGAGACCCCGGAACTCAGTGGCGATGGGATGATCTATTGCCTCTTATCGACCGGGCCTCAAACGAAATTAAAACCGAAGATGCAGAACGGCGCGTGCTGATGCTGCTTAATCCGATATTTAACGGTGAGGCTCTGACCACCACCGGCATGTTCGGCGCCCTGCAGATTTTGCTGCCGGGTGAGATGGCCAGGGTCCATCGTCATTCGGCAACAGCCTTCCGGTTTGTCATGGACGGCAGCGGTGCGCAAACCACGGTCAACGGTAAAGTCTGTGATATGAACCAAGGCGACGTTGTCCTGACGCCTAATTGGGCGTGGCACGAGCATGCCAATCCGGGCACGGAAAGAGTTTGCTGGTTCGACGGTCTCGATTATCCACTGGCGGCGTTTTATAACGCGGTCTTTTCCGATCACGGACCCGCTGGTAATTTCCCGCCCGATCAATCGACCTTGCCGGATGGCACCTTTGCGTCCGCTGGCCTGGTCGCCGATACCAAGCGTAGTGAAGTGCCCTATTCACCGATGTTCCACTATCCGTGGTCCGGCGTTTGCCAAGCCTTGGCGGCGATGGAACCGGAGGCCGATGGGTCGCGCCGGCTCCACTACACCAATCCGGTGGATGGCGGTCCGGTCGTTCCGACCATGGATTTATATGCGCTCGAACTTTCAGCCAAGGTGGAGACTAAACCTTACCGGACGACCAGCAATGCCATTTGCGTCGTTGCTGAGGGTGAAGGAGCAACGAATATTGGCGACAAGCGGATCGATTGGCAGAAGAACGATATTATCACGCTGCCACATTGGACTTGGATTTCACATGTCGCAGCAAGTGAGAACGCTAAGTTGTTCTTGAGTACCGACCGGGCAGTGTTGAAGCAGCTCAACCTGCTGCGCGACGAGGTTCAAGACTAACGGCGGCTATATTTAGGCACTGTTAACCTGCCGCCCATTAGAGGCCACTGCCGAAGGGCGAATGAGACAACCGCTCTTGGCAGGAGGGGATGTTGATGAATGTTGCCAATGGTAATTCTATCAAGGTGAAATTGACCCTGGCGGCAGCTTTGATTTTTACGGCATCTGGGTTGGCGGTAGCGGAAAACATCAAAGGCAGATCCCGAGTCATTGACGGTGACACAATTATCGTCCGCAAGACCCGTATTTGGCTCTACGGCATTGACGCCCCTGAATATAACCAAAAGTGCCGCGTTGAGGACCGCCTATGGTCATGTGGTATTTCCGCCAAGGCCGTTCTCAAGCAAGCCATTGGCACCAAGCGGGTCACCTGCACGACCAAGCAAATCGACGACAGCAAATCCAATGATAATCGTGGGCGGGTGTTAGCTGTGTGCCGGGCCGGAAAATTGAACTTAAATGAATGGATGGTCAAAAAGGGCTGGGCCATGGCTTTCCGTCATCATGGCGCCGATTACGTTGCCGCCGAACAATCCGCCAAGGAGAAGCGCCGGGGCGTATGGATCGGCACATTTGTCAAGCCGTCGGAGTGGCGGCGGCAGAATTCCAAATAATTGTGATCAGTTTCTACTATCGATCGGTTGAGGTCGCAGGGACAAACGGTCATTCGAAGTCTAATTTAACTTCGAAAAGGTTTTGCAAAGGCACTTAAATCACTTAAATCTGGCTGTCAGAACGCTGTGAAGGATAGGTCGAAGAAGATTTTGCCGAAAAAGGGATTGCAGCGGTGCAGGGTTAATTGTATTTGCAATTCCCCCACGACGGCTTTGGATGATGGACAATCATGAGCCCATGGCGAACATTTCTGTTATTTTTGCTGCCTTTGATAGGTTCAGTTTGGGCGTGGGATGCGTCGGGTAAAAACATACTTGACCAGGAGGCCAGCCTCTATCTGAAGCTCCATGCAAAAGATCCGGTTTATTGGCGGCCTTGGAAACCAAAATATCTGAATGAGGCGAAGCACTTGGATCGTCCGATCTTCTTGTCGATCGGCTATCTTGCCTGTCATTGGTGCCACGTTATGCAGCGTGAAAGTTTTGCCGATCCTTCCGTTGCCGCCATTCTAAACGCCAACTTTTATCCTATTTTGGTTGATCGCGATGAACTGCCGGAGGTCGATGCACTTTACCAACGGGCAATGACTATCGCCGGCAATCCCAACGGCTGGCCGCTGAACGTATTTTTAACACCGGACCGAAAACCATTTTTTGGTGGCGGTTATTTTCCGCCGAAAAGAGAAGGCGGTAATCCAGGTTTCGCCGAAATACTAAAACTGGTTTCCCGTTCATACAGAGACCAGCGGGACGAAGTTGTTGTCGATGCCGCAACCATCGTTGAACGGCTCGCCAAAGAATTAATGCCGCGACCGGGAGAAGTGCGATTGTCGCAGATCGATGCGGCGGCCGAGGCGCTACTGGCCAATATTGATCCCTTCAGCGGAGGGTTCAGCGGCGTACCTAAATTTCCCGATGTGGAAGCCTTGAACCTCTTATGGCGTGCCTATGTTCGCACCGGCCAAAAGAAATATCGCGACGCTGTCCATCAAGCCATCCTGCACATGAGCCGGGGCGGCATGTTCGATCACGTAGCCGGCGGGTTCTACCGCTATGCCATCGACCGGCAATGGCGAATGCCTCATTTTGAGAAAATGCTGGACGTCAATGCGGTGCTGTTACGCTTGGGCGTCGAGGTTTGGCGCGAGAACAAAGACCCCGTACTAGCACAAATCGTTTCTCGCACCGTTGACTTTCTATTGACCGAAATGGTTCTTGACGAGGGCGGCTTTGCTGCCAGTCTGGACGCCGACAGCCTGACGTCAACAGGTGTCGAGGAGGAAGGTGCTTATTATATTTGGCGTAAAGCAGATTTGAAGTTGGCGCTGGGAGCCAAATCGGATTTATTTTTTAAATCCTTCGGATTGGCGCAGCAGCGGAAACAGCATATTGACGGTGAGGCGGAAGAAGGTTTTCTTTATCGGATTAACGGCAAGTATTTGGTGACTGATCTTGATCGGCTCCTCGTCATCTTGAAACAGATTAGAGACGAACGGCCACCTCCCCGCCGCGATGACACTTTGCTGGCCGGTTGGAATGGTTTGGCGGTAGTTGCCCTGGCCGAAGCCGGTGCCGCGCTGGACCAGCCAGAATGGCTAAAGACGGCAGAGGCGGTTTTCAATAAGATTTTCGCGCGGCTCACAGATGCCAAAGGCCGGTTATTCCACTCTTTTGCCAGCGGTCGGCTGGGCCCTGCCGCCCTACTCGCGGACTATGCGATGCTCGCCGACGCCGCATTGGTTCTTTTCGAACTCTCCGGCAAACAAAACTATCTTCATCTTGCCAAACGTTTGGCCCGAACGGTTATGGTCCGATTTGGCGATCGTCGCGCAGGAGGATTTTTTACCAGCCAAAAAAAATCGCACAATTTGCTTATCAATTCAAAACCGATTACCGATAATCCCAACATTTCCGCGAATGCGTTGATGTTGCGGGTTTTGGCGCGGCTTTATTATTTGACCGGTGAAAGCTCTTGGCGGAAAACGACTAGAAGTATCGTTTCAACGTTCGGCGGAGTCGCCGCTGATCCGTCATTTGAACATGCTGGTTTTTTGAACGGCGCCGAAGACTGGTTGTCCGCCCTGCAGGTGGTCGTCATTGGTGATCGGTCGAGAAGGGATGCTAAATCATTGACCCGCCAGATCTTAAGGACCAGCTTACCAACTCGAATTTTTCAGCTTATTCCCGCTGGCGCGAAACTTCCAGAAAGTCATCCGGCCCAATTTAAAGAGCAGATAAATGGACAAGCCACCGCTTATGTCTGCCGGGGTCAAATCTGTTCGCTGCCAGCGACGGAAATTACCGAATTGACCAAAACGTTGAAAGCGTTTCGGCGGTCGATCATTAGATAATCGTGAGTGTTAGCCCGAATATTCTAGAGGGGAGAGAACCGTTACACGAACTTGCTTTGCTGGAATTTGGATGCAAAAATATTGCCAGGAGATTTAGCTATGGGAGATGAACTGCAAAAGGTCAAACTAGCCGCCGTGCAGGCAGCGTCGGTGTTTCTGGACCGCGAAGCGACCGTCGATAAGGCCTGCGCCATAATTCGCGAAGCGGGCGCCAATGGCGCCGACATAATCGGCTTCCCCGAAGGTTTCATCCCTGCCCACCCGGCCTGGTATGGCTATTTGCCGGCGGCCGGAGGCAAATCGATCCCGCTGGCCAACAAACTCTTCCAGAATGCCGTCGAAATCCCGGGCCCCGCAACCGATGCTCTCGCCGCCGCCTGTCGCGACGGGCAGATCAATGCCGTCATCGGCGTCTGCGAAAAACGGGCAGGCACCAACGGCACCATGTTTAATACCCAGCTTTTCATCGGCGCCGACGGGCAGATTCTGGGCAAGCATCAGAAACTGGCGCCGACCTATGGCGAACGCCTGGTACACACGGGCGGTTGGGGGGATACCCTGACCACCTTTCCGACGCCGTTCGGTAACGTTAGCGGCCTCATTTGCGGTGAAAATTCAAATCCGCTTGCCGTCTACGTGATGTTGGCGATGAACACCGTCGTCCATGTCGCCGCGTGGCCGCCCCACATGGGTGGCACCCGTTCGATGCAGGATGTGATCACGGCGGTCGGTCCGGGGCTCGCCCGCACCCTTGCCGCCTTTGTCATCAATTCGGGCGGCATCGTTACCGACGAGGTGATCGATCTCTACGCCGCCACCGACGCTGATCGGGCACATCTGGAATCGCTCAAGGATCTGGGATCGGCTTCGATCGTAGGGCCGAACGGGAACATCATCGCCGGGCCGATGGGCCCGGGCGAAGGCATCCTTTATGCCGACGTCGACCTCAATGACGTGGTGACGGCTAAAATGGGCCATGACTACGCCGGTCACTACAACCGCTTCGATATATTCAACCTCACCGTCAACCGCGCCGCGCCAGCATCCCTCAACGAACAGCATTGGGAGGCCAACAGCGGTGACGAAGCCGATGCACCGGGCGCGCCGAATCTGGAGGTAATCGAAGCTGGCGGTGAGAAATAAAAGGGCGGTACAGATTTAGGACCACTGAATTAGGGGGATTCTTAAAATGCAGGGGAAAATCGCGCTCGAAGAACATTTCGCTTTAGAGGACACGCTGGCTGATCTGGACAAACGTTTAAGCGGCGCCGATACCTGGTCCGATACCCGCCGGCGGTTGCTCGATACTCGGGACATACGCTTGGCGGAAATGGACAAGAATGGCATCGAGCTGGTCATTCTGTCACATACGGCGCCGGGTATTCAGGAAATCCTCGATGTCAAAGAAGCCATTGAGTTATCGATGCGCGCCAATGATCTGCTGGCCGAGGAAATCGCCCTCCATCCCGACCGGTTTGCCGGCTTTGCCGCCCTGCCGATGCAGGACCCGGACGCAGCCATCACCGAGCTAACTAGGTGTATCAAGGACCTTGGCTTTAAGGGTGCGCTGGTCAACGGCTTTACGCAAAAAGACGTGGCTGATTCTGTCATTTATTACGACCTTCCGGAATACCGTCCGTTTTGGGCGGCGCTGGAAGAGTTCGATCTGCCCTTTTACATGCATCCGCGCACCATCATTGCCGAACGGGCGCAAGCCTATGAGGGGCACCCGTGGCTGTATAGTTCTGCTTGGGGTTTCTCGGTTGAAGCTTCGATCCACTCGTTGCGTCTCATTGGATCGGGCCTGTTTGATGATCACCCCAAGCTGCAAATTATCCTCGGCCATTTGGGGGAGCGCATTCCCTTCGATATGTGGCGTTTGGATCATCGTATCAAACGCCAGCCCAGCGGGTATACGCGGCCCCACCCCATGAGCTATTACCTCAAGAACAATTTTCATATGACGACAAGCGGCAATTTCTATGGCCCGGCTTTTGAATTTACAGTCAACGAAATGGGCGTCGAGCGCATGATGTTCTCAGTCGACTACCCGTTCGAGGACACGACGGAAGGCGCGACGTGGTTCGATGAGATGGAGATGCCGAAAGATATGCGGCTGAAAATCGGCCGCACCAATGCAGTCGAGCTGTTTAAGCTGGAATTGAAATAATCGCTTAACGCACCTTCAAGCGGCTTTGGCGGCTTCAGATTCATAAGCCACGGGCGGTCCGAGTTCATCGAAATGGAACATCTTGAACGCCCTATCGCCGTTGAAATCCAGAATCCGCAGATCGTCGGTTTCATGCAGATCGCCCATAACGACGTTAAAATGGCCGCCGTAACGCTGTTTCGCCAATTCCAAAGGAATTTCGTAAGCAATAAATTTGTCGATGCCTTTGGCGGTCAGTTTATCGAGCAGGGCCGGGGCGGTCACCGAGTCGTAGGAAGTTAGAATCACCAGCGGTCCGTTGCCCGTCAATAACATGGTGGCTTTCATCGCAAATCCTCCCTTTTCTGAATATGTCCTATCCATTTATATAGGCAGGTGTCGGCGGTCTCGCACCTGCCTTATGCGGAAAAAAATCTTAAGCCTCACCCAGCATTTCCGTCACCTGGTCCATATCAGGGACCGGACCTTTGGGGCGGGACGCTAAAGCCTCGCCAATGGCGCGCAAATGATCCGCCGAGGTGCCGCAGCATCCGCCAATAATATGAGCGCCGATGTCCCGCACCAGACAGGCGTAATCGGCCATCACATCCGGCGTGCCGTCATAGGAAAATCCGTCTTCGCCCAACTGTGGCTTGCCGCAATTTCCTTTAGCAACAATAAGGTCATCTTCAGTAACGACTTTTTTGAACTCCAAAATAACGTCGATCATCTGACGCGGGTTAGCGCCGCAATTGGCGCCGAAAGCGACAGGCTTCGGATCAACGGCTTGTGCGGCATTGAACGCAGCTTCAGGTGTCGTGCCCATCATGGTCCGGCCTTTGGCATCGAAAGACATGGTCGCGACAAAAGGAATGCCGGTCTTCGCTGCCCCTTTCATGGCCGCCGTCATTTCATCGACTGAAGACATGGTTTCAACCCAGAGATAATCGACGCCTCCCGTAGCCAAAGCTGCGGCTTGGGCCGTAAAGGCCTCCTCGGCTTCTTCGATGGTAAGTTTGCCGAGCGGTTTGATCAGCTGACCGGTCGGCCCCATCGAACCGCAGACCAAAACTGGACGGCCAGCCCGGTCGGCGGATTGGCACGCCAGCTTGGCGGCCGCTTCGTTATAGGCGTTAGCCTGATCACCTAATTTGTGGCGCTCAAGAATAATCTCGGTGCCGCCAAAAGAGTTGGTCAAAATCAAATCTGCGCCGGCGTCAATGAAACCATCATGAACCGAGGCAATACGGTCCGGATGATCGATATTCCAGCGTTCGGCGACATCGCCGCGCTTCATGCCAAGCGCCATGAGACCGGTGCCCATGGCGCCATCGGCCAGCACATAGCCTTTGTCGGCGATAATTTGTTCGAATGTATGGGGCATTAAAAAAATCCGTTATTGATAATAAACTAATTCGGCTTTTGATCCCTGAGCACATAGCGCCCGTTACGAAATTCATCAAAAACTTCCATCACGTCAGGGTGGGTAATCGGCTCACTATTGTCGTCTATTTGTAAATTCTGCTCCGACACGTAGGCGATATAGGTGGTTTCTTCATTCTCCGCGAACAGATGATAATAGGGCTGGTCTTTAGACGGGCGGGTTTCTTCCGGTATGGCTAGCCACCATTCTTCGGAATTGTTGAACTCCGGGTCAACGTCAAAGACGACCCCCCGAAACGGAAACAACCGGTGTTTTACAACCTGCCCAATATCGAATTTACCCTTTAACAATCTTAATTCCTCAATAATTGATCTGCGCCTCATGGCGGTAGGATGTTGAACCATTATAAACCAAAAATATAGAGAATTCACGCTGAGAATTTAGGCTTGATTAGAGGTACCCGGCAGTAACGCTCAATGGTGTCCTGTTATTTTTGATGTGGTCCTAAGTTTGGAGAAACCGAACATGCTTGCTCTCAAAAATTGCGCAGGTAAGGCAGCCGGTCCGGTAGGCGCCGGTATCAATGCCCATCCGATTGGACTGAATATCCGGGTCATTATTTATGGAGTGACCATGAACGACGAATTTTCCGTGATTTAATTCAGAACTCAGGAAGGGCTCTCTGATCCAATTGAGATCCATCGGATTTTGATCCGCAAGCGCAATATTCGGCCGGATACCGGCATGAACGAACAGGTAATCGCCAGATTCGAAATAATTGTGCAGATTTTGGTAAAACTTCATATGCGTCTTCGGCAGTTTGCTCGCGAAGTTTTTCTGCACGGCATTCATATCCTGCTGCCAAGCCGGACCGGGTAACTCGACGCCATAACTTTTAAAGGTTTCTAAGCCGCCATTTGCAAACCACGCCTCGCCGTTTTGTTCGCCGCCGACAAAGCGCAGCAGAGAATCTTCATGATTGCCTTTGACGTATTTTATTTCCGTATGATGAGATCCGCACTGCAAAGGTTCTTCGATAAGATACTCGACGACTTGTGACGACGCGGGACCACGATCGATATAGTCGCCGAGATAGATGATAACAATATGGCGCCCCTCAGCCGATGCAGCATCTTCACGAATATACCCGTGCATCTCCTCGAGCAGGTCGAGTCGGCCGTGGATATCGCCGATCGCATAAATACGCGTATCCGGCGGAGCTTCCGCGATGGAGCCAGAAAATTCCTTCCAGTTTTCAACCATAACCACATGTATTGGCTGTTAAAGATGTAAATAAATAGCGAGATATAATTATTAAGCGGAAGGCTTACCAATTGAAATCTAAATTGCCGAACAATGGTAGCCAATTTCCAGCGCCATTGGAATAGAATCCCATATTTAGCGGTCTTATGTCCGCTTTGGGTTGCCGCCTCAACCGGTCGCGGTAACCACTCTATTTTATCCAGCCATCGCTAACGGGGAACAGGGTCAGGCCACAATACATCAAAACCAGATTGTCGAATGGCGATCGGTGAAAACTAGCTCTTTCCCTCGATGGGAAGGAGATACGATCATCACCAATTTGTTGTATATCTGGGTAAAGTCGTATTAGGATCGCCTGTAACCTGCAGTTATTATCTTTTCCAGGGGGGAATTTATCATGACCGCATTATCAAACGTCCGGGTCGGCATTGTCCTTCCTGAATCCTATTATGGCGAGGCGGAGTGGCAAAACGCCGAACGCGCTATCGCCTTCGCCGACGAGGCGGCTGAAGGTGGCGCCCAACTGGTGCTTTTTCCCGAAGGCTACCCAGGACCTATGACCGGCCCGCTGGACAACCCAAAGTTTCCCTTTGATCCCATTGAGGAACTCAAAAAAAAAGCCAAGGAGCATTCGATCTATATCATTGCCGGAAATGTTACCGACAGCAACGTAGTGGGTGCCTATCTCTTAACGCTGCGCCTGCTCGGCCCTGAGGGAACGGAGCTCGCCTGCTATCTGCGCCAGCAGCCAGACACACCGCCGCTCAACGCCTATCTGTATGGTGGCAAGGCTCACCTGCTTCCCGGCCAGGAACCTTGCGTCATTGATACGGATTTAGGGAAAATCGGGCTGTTAATATGCAGTGAGATGTGGGTGCCGGAACTGCCGCGCCTGCTCATGTTACGGGGCGCCGAGATTGTCGTCTCGCCAATCCACGGTCGCCACAGCCAAACGGGTTTCCAAGCCAGCGACACCTGGCATTGCATCGCCCGGGCACGGGCCGCGGAGAATCTGTTTTACGCGCTGTCCACCCAGAACATCTATCTGCGCGATGACTTTGATTATAAAACCCAGTTGTCCGCCGGTGCCATCGCCGCCGGTCCCGAGGAGATGATCGGCAAACGGGCCGATCCTGGAGTTCTGTTCTGCGATCTCGACATGGATCGCCTGCGCTATCTGCGCACGCGGAATTTCGACGAGGAAAACCTGTCGCGGCCGGATGATCCGGACTGGGTCCCGGTGCGCTGCCGGCCCGGCCAAATTTTCGAACGCAACCCAGCGCTTTATAAGGAACTCGCCGAGCCGAGTCCTTACTCTTTCGATTACGAATATTGGCGCGATGACGATCTGGAATCGTGGATCACCGAATACGACCGCATTTACGAAGGAGACTACCAACGCATCCTTAAAAAATTCGGCGCGCCGTTCACATTCAAGGAACACTAGAGCAATATCCGACCAAATCTAGTCAATTTGAAGGTGCCGCCGACCGTTAGAATGGTTAGGCGTGCCAGTAGATTATGAGATTGTCTATCCTGAGAGCTGACATACGAGAATATCTGCTTCATCACCAGAAGCGGACATTAATTTTCCGCAACCCAATTTTGCTAAGACCTTCTCGCCGGTTGTCCTCTCAGCTGTAAATTGCTATCGCCGTTAACATTTCAGCCAATTGCTCAGGTTCACCTAGAAACTTTATACCGTGTTGATTTTCATGCTGCCAAGCCACTTCAGCCGGGATAGACCCAAACTGACCAAACTTCAATTTTACGGATAAATTAGAGCTCGGTGGTAAATGCGCCTCTATCTTTGCCCCGCCGACTGATATGTCATGCACCTTACAAGGCGATTCTTTATTTTCGTACTCGATTACAGCATCGGCGAGGACAGATTTGCGCTCGTGCGAGCGCCGATCGTCGTAAGAAACCTTTGAAAGCGACATCTAAAAACACCCTTTGCAATTTCAGTCACAAATTTGCGTCACATTATAAAGAGCAGGAAAGAATATCACAGTATTCGATAAATCGGTTAAAAAAGACATTTATTTCCAAGGTATTGAGTTGACCGCTTTGGGTTGCCGGCTCCCTTTTGGTAAGATTTAATTGATGAAACTTCTTTTGAATGTTGCCGTATTTTGAAATTTGAGGCAGCCTACTGAGTATGGTTCGCAAAAATAAAAGCTACAGTGATTTTCCAACGTCACTACACCTTGACGAAGAGGTGTTCCGGCGTTCCTTTGAGGAAGCTGGCATTGGCATGACGATTATCGGATCGAAAGGTAAATTCCTTTTGGTCAACCAGGCGTTTTGTAATTTTATCGGTTATTCGGCCGATGAGTTATATTCAATGACTGTTATCGACGTAACTCACCCCGATGATCGAAAAGCCACCATTGCCCTACGCAACGAAGTAATTTCTCAAGGTAGACAGGAAAACCAAGAGGAAAAACGCTACATTCAAAAAAATGGCAGCATTGTCTGGGGACTGCTAAATCGGTCTGTCATCAAAGTGGGCGATTCTACAGAATACACCATAGGCCAAGTTCAAGATATCACCTTTGCCAAGGAAACCGAACAGGCGCTCCGCAAATCCGAACGCCGCCTAAATCAATCTCTCGATGCAGGCGGAATCGGCACCTGGCAGTGGAATGTTCGCGATGATACCCACGAATGGGATGACCGGATAAAAGCAATGTTTGGAGTTTCCAGTGATGAGTATGAGGGAACTTTACTCGAAGATTTTACCAAACGGATTCATCCGGACGACATGGCAGAAGTCACGGACGCAATGTCCAGCGCATTACAAGAAAATACCGAATACAACACTGAATTCAGGGTGGTCTTACCCGACGGCAGCGTCCGCTGGATTAATTCCCGCGCAGATGTGGATCGCGATTTTGATGGTAAACCAATACGTATGTTCGGCAGCGCCATTGATATCACCCAGCACAAATTAGTGGAGACTATGAAAAACGAGTTTATTTCCACTGTCAGCCACGAACTTCGGACGCCATTGACTTCTATCTTTGGATCACTCGGACTTTTGCTCGGCGAGGTCCATGGCGAATTGCCCAAAGAAGTTAAATCCATGATCGAGGTTGCGCATCGTAATGCCGACCGCCTCGTCCGCTTGATCAACGACATTTTGGACATTCAAAAGATAGAGTCCGGTAAGCTCGACTTTAATGTTCAGAGCCATGACATTGTGGCGATGGTCAAACTAGCCATCGAGGCCAACCAGGCTTACGCAGAAAGATTGGACACCAAAATCGTTTTAATCGAACACCCCAAACAGGCTCTTGCCCTGGTTGATAGCGACCGCTTTGCGCAGGTGATGGCCAATCTGTTATCGAACGCCGCTAAGTTTTCGTTTGACAATTCAACCGTGGAAGTCGTGGTCAATTTAAGTGGTCCTAACATAGTAGTAGCGGTTGCCGACAAAGGTCCTGGAATCCCCAAAGAATTTCAAAGTAAAATCTTCGATAAATTCAATCGCGCCGTAAATACCGACAACCGCCGGCAAGATGGCACCGGCCTCGGTCTTGCGATCTCAAAGTTTATCGTTGAGCAGCACGGTGGCGAAATCGGATTCAAATCGCAAATTGACGTGGGAACCACCTTCCACTTCGGGTTGCCGGTTCTTGAGTAGAAATCGACTTATGATTAGCCTTCTGAATATAAAATCTGAATGGGATAGTCTAATTGATAGTAATTTCGCGGGCTAGTTTTAGCCGACGGGGAATGTCTTGTTTTTCGGCCTCCAAAAATTCCGCAGCCAATTTTGCAAGTCCGCCATAAAAAGGATGCTCCGTCTGCTCATATACTTTTTGGCAAAAGCCAATTGCCCATTCAGCTAAATGAATTTTCATAAAATTATCTTCGACAACCAGATATTTTGCCGCAGTCTCAAAATCGCCTTTCTGCCAGGCCTCGGCTTCTTTTTTTGAGGTTTCCCCCATAAGTTCTAATTCCACGCTGATATGATCAGGGAGACCGGTAAAATTAGCCACGATTTCTAGTCCTGCATCTTCGATTAAACCCACTATTTCAGATGTTTCAGGACCCCAAAGATGGCCACTCCCGCCTTCTTTCTGGACCGATTCATGGGGTGATATATGCCCCCCTGGTCCGAGAAACAATGCTGCAAATTCGGCCGCCAGTTCCTCACGTAATTCATTTTCAGGTCGACGTAAATATTCGAGATCAATTTTTCCGCCGGCGTCAAAAAAGGCCTCGAGAAATTGTGGCGACCGGATCAATCCAAGCAATTCCTCCGACACCTCTTGGCCAAATACACGGGCGAAGAAGCCGTAGAGGGAACTGCTTTCGGCGGCCAACTCAGCCAAGGCTACAGGCTCTTTGGAAAGTGACTCGGCTGAGATGTTTGTCATT
>CAJWAR010000038.1 GCA_913020445.1 uncultured Rhodospirillaceae bacterium | reverse complement strand
CGCTTAAATTGCTGGAGCGCACCGATGGCCCGATTTTGGCTGATTTTCCGGGTGGCCCGCCCGGCCCGGCAAGTAATGAAGACGGCGACATTGAGGGTTGGACCTGCCCGGTGAACTTCGGTGACAGCACCCAAGATGTCAGCGTCGAGGAGGATCCATTGGCGGCGCTCACTCAAGAGATTGAGTTGATGCGGACGTGGTATGATCTCTTCCTCGAGAAAAACAAAAAAACTACGATGGGTATTTCCGAGGTGGATTTCGACACCTGTATCAACTACATGGTCGATTTTATCGGCGATCCGGACACGCCACCGCCCCGCACCGACATTCCCCGCTATCAGATGCTCAAACTCGCGACGGACGAGATGAAAGCTTATTACTTCGAAGCGGGGTTGGCGCGGCCGGGTATAGCGACCGATAAAGAACTCGCCGATTGGTATTACGGCGAAACCATCGCCGGTAAAGTTCTCTTAAAAGTGAACGAAGCGTGTGCCAAATCAGGCGATGAGGTCTTGATCGGCATGTCTGATCGTCGGATTATCCCTATTCATCAACAACATCTCAAACAACAATTCCCAATCACTTAGAATCAGAGGAACAGGATGGCACATTTATCAGATATGCCGGAAAAGCAGCGGAACATGATCGTCAATCAGGATTTGCCTGACTATGACGATACGCCTTGCGTTGACGGCCCGGCACTTAGCGAACGCAAAATTGCAATCATCACAACGGCAGGTCTGCATCGCCGCGACGATGCATTCTTTACCCCCGGTGTCGGCGAATACCGGATCATTCCCGACGACACGGACATGAACGATCTGATCATGAGCCATGTCTCGACTAATTTTGACCGCACCGGCTTTCAGCAGGATCTCAATCTGGTCTTTCCAATCGAGCGCCTGCGCGAGCTCCAGGCCGCGGGTGAAGTTGGTGAAGTGGCGAGCTATCACTATGCCTTTATGGGCGCGACCCCGCCAATGGCCCATGAAGCAATCGCCAAGGATTTAGCTGGGCTTCTTAAAGGTGATAACGTCACCGGCGTCATCCTCGCCGGCGTTTGACCCCAATGCACGCGCGCCGTTGGCGGGCTGGCACATTACATCGAGGAAGCAGGCATCGCGACAACGCAGATCAGCCTGATCCGCAAACACACTGAAGGCCTCAGACCACCTCGCGCGCTCGCGGTACCGTTCGAGCTTGGCCGCCCCTTTGGCGCCCCCAATGAGCCGGACTTTCAGCGCCGCGTGTTATTGACTGCGTTGAAACTGCTGGAACGCAACGACGGCCCGTTTATCGATGATTTCCCAGACGCGCCTCCCGGCCCGCCGGCCGATATGGAAGGCTGGACCTGCCCGGTTAATTTTGCCGTCCCACAGACCGATTTGAGTGATATAGAAAAACTGGCATTGGATTTGAAGCAAGAGACCGCCCTGCTGCGTCCGTGGTATGAAGAATCGGTCAAAAACTTCAAAGGCCGCCGCCTTGATGGTCTGACGGATTATTCTTCGGAAGAGATCATCGATTTTCTGGTGAGCTTTGTCGACGACCCGAGCATCGAGAGCTTTATGGATGGGCAGCCAATTGGCCGCGCACTCAAGCTGACATCTGACGATCTCAAACATTTCTATTTTCAGGCGGCGATGGCCAAACCGGGTTCGATCTCAGATATCCAAATGGGTGACTGGTATTATGGCGAGACTTTGGCCGGCAAGTTGTTCCTCAAATTGCGTGAGATTTGCTTGGATCACGAAGTTGAAGCCCTGCAAATGATTGGCCGCACCAACTTTGTGCCGAATGCGATGCTGAAACACGCCTGAAAATATATAAATCAATATCTTTAAAAGCCCGTCTCACTGAGACGGGCTTTTCTTAATTATAGTTTTTCATATCGTAAATACCCACATATCTGTTGTGGAGTAACATACGCAAATATGTGTATGATCATAGTTGCTCCATTCAGGGAGGTGTATGCGGATGAAAGGTAGGAAGTGGATTCTGTGTCTTTGTGCCGTTTTTGCGGCGTTGATGATCCCTGCCCCCAGTTCAGCTCAAACGGCAAAACCGGTTTTGATAATGAATACGACACAAATAACCGGGTTAATGGATGATTCTAAAACGCGCCCGGGCGCAGTTATGGAAATTGTCCAACGGGCCGGTGAGATAGCCGGCGTTGATCTTCAGGCGAAGTTCTATCCCTGGCCCCGGGCCATGAAAAATGTTCAGGAACGTGAAGATACCTTAATCGTTGGCATCTCACGCACGCCCTCACGCGAGAAAAAATTTAACTGGGTTGCTCATGTCATTGATATGAAAATCGGCTTTGTAACTCTCAAAGAGCCAATTAATAGTTACGCCGAAGGTAAAGAAGCCAGCTCCGTCGGTTTTTGGAAAGGCACGTCCTATCACATTGAGTTAAAGAAAAAAGGTTTTACCAATGTCCGGCCTTTCTCGACCAACAAAGATTCTGACCGCGCCATCACCCTTTTCGAACTTGGCCGCCTGAGCAGCTGGTATGGTGATTTTTTCGAATTCAGGTACCGCTGGCAGAAATTTGCCAAAAATAAGAAATTGCCTTTGGTATTTGGCAAAGCCATGTACAGCGATTCAATATGGCTGGCGGCCAGCTTGAAATTTCCCAAAAAAATGGCCGCGCGGCTTAAATCAGCGATGAAAAAGGTAAAAGCGAGTGGTGCCAACCGCCAAATCGAAATTAAATATTTCGGTCGGAACCAATAAGCGATCAGCCACTATTGCTGCAATAATTGCCGGATCAATCTTTCCACCCGCTTGAAATTAAAACCGCCGAATTCCTGAAAGCGGATAATTCCTTTTTTATCAATAACTGCCATCTCCGGTGTACCGCTGGTCCTAAACCGGCGCATGGTTTGCGGAATTCGGTCACCCGGGATCGCCCGGTCGACTCCCACGGGGTGGCGAATTCTTTTACGGCGCAGGAAGCGCTTGAGTTTGGTCGGGTTCTGATACTCAAAACCCTCGAAGACGGTATGGATGCTGATGAACTGGATCAGCCCCTGTTTAACTTCTGACGAAAAATCTTTTTCCCACTTATTCACGAGCGGAATCGAAAATGCATTACAGCCTGGTCACCACAGCTGAAAAAAGTCGATGACGACCACTTTTCCCCTGAGATCAGAAAGCTGGAGCGCGCCACTGTTGATCCATTCCGAGACGCTCCACTCGGGCGCTGCCCGCGGCACTGGCAGCTGCGATGGCCGGGCTGATAGCTGCGATGATCCGAAGATGATAAATATTGAAAAAATGATAGCTGTTAAACGCATGGAGCACTCCCGATAAATTTAGAGTGCTTACCATAACGAAGCCCTTGCACCGGTGGGATCACAAGTGATCACAAACCCGCGTGCTGGAAAAAGGCTGACCACAAAGGGCACGAAGAACACAAAGAAGTATTTAACTACCTCCCACCCTAACCCTCCCCCTCAAGGAGGGAGGGGATTAGATTGAATGTATTTCAACAATAAACTCCTTCCCTCCCCAATTTATTGGGCGGGGGAAGGTTGGGATGGGGAGGGTCTAAATAATTAATCGACAGTCGATTAATTATTCCAATTTAACTTCGTGACCTTCGTGAACTTTGTGGTTCAAATTTTTTAGATAAAAATTACACCTACATCACACTCTCGCCTCGCATGGTAACGGCACGATCGAGTTTGATCAGCACGGCGAAACCTTCATCGGCGCCGTCATGCTCTTGCTCCCTCTTTGATATCATCGTGAACACTTTGTCGCGCAGCTCACCCTCCTCGTGGATTTCCGCTGTACCGTAGAAGCGGATAATGCCGCCGACAAAAGGAATTTCCTTGGCGAAAAAGGCGCGCTTGTTGCTGTAGATCACCGTGACTTTCGGATTTTCGCGCAGGTTTTTGAGCGCGTTTTTCTTCGAGCGCTCCCAGTACGCCAGATGCTCATCATCATAGACAATCATGCTGCCCTTAGGGCTGATATTCGGCTGGCCCTCGGCATCGACTGTCGCCAGCAGGCACACGGCATGATCCTGAAACGCATTGAAAATTAGTTCTTTGACTTCCTGACTAAACGCCATCGGTATTTCTCCCCATTTTAAAAGTTATGTTTATTCTTCAATTATTTTTCCGGCATCCCCGCTTTACGAAGCCGACAGAATATTCAAAATATCAGTTGCACGTTGAGGTTTATTATTCAATATCTTTAGCAACATCCAAACGTAAATGGGGGATACTTAATTATGTCATGGAACACCCTCGACTGGCTCGACCTCATACTGCGCTGGTTTCATATCATGGCGGGAATTTCCTGGATCGGTGGTTCGCTCTATCTGCTGTGGCTCGACCGCATCTTCGCCGATCCCGAACGGGCGGCCAAAGGTGAGCATGGCGAACCGTGGATGATCGATCAGGCGGGCTCGCTGCTGGTCGAGAAACTTCAGCTCGAACCCGACGGGCTGGCCAAGACTCACATTTGGTTTAAGCGCGAAACATTACTCACCTGGGTCAGCGGCATCTTATTGCTCGCTTTGGTCGCCCCTTTGCCGGGCAGCCTGCTCACCGGTGCCGGCGGCCAGCCGATCAACGCCGTCACCAGTACAGTCATCGTCATCGCCCTGCTCGCCTTGTCCTGGATTTGCTACGATTTGCTGTGGCGGTCGAGCAGCAGCCAGCAAATTGCCCTACCGCTGACACTTTCCTTAGCGCTATTTGTTGCCGTCGCCTGGGGCCTCACCCAGATATTTACCGGCCGGGCCGTGTTTATGCTGCTGGGCGCCGTACTTGGCACCCTGATGATGGGTAATGTCTGGTTCAGAATTCTGCCAGCCCTGAAAGAGATGAAAGAGGCGCGTGCTGAGAACCGCGCAGCTGACGTCGCGCTTTGCACGCTGGCCCGGCATCGCGCCACCCATAACAGCTATCTGATTTTTCCAACCGTCGTGCTGATGCTGACCAACCACTACCCGGTGATCTACAGTCACTGGCTCAATTGGATCATTGTCTCGCTTTTGCTGGCGGCCTTTGTTGGTGGGCGGCATATGGTGGTCAGCGGTAAGGCCGGCCTGTGGGCGCTCTATTCAGCTTTGGTCTTGGTCGGCATTGCCGTTTATCTGGTCGCCGCCGTGAACCCGTCGCAACAAACCGCAGACGCCGGCAGCGTTTCGTTTGCGACCGCGCGCGGTATTATCGCCAAGCATTGCCTGAGCTGTCATTCGACCGTACCGGCAGATCGGAGTTACGGACCGGCCCCCGGCAAGATCAGCTTTGACCGCCCCGAAGACATCAAGCGCCACGCAAAGCGCATCAAAGCCAGCGCTGTGACAATCAAGACCATGCCGATCCGACCGGATAGTGGTATGACCAAGTCCGAGCGGGAATTGCTCGGGCGCTGGGTTGACCAAGGCGCCAGACTGGAATAGGCAGAAGCGATGGCAAAGAAAACTTTCAAAGTTGAAACCGTTGGGCAAGCGCTCCTGGAAATTCTCCGGGAGCGCGGCATTGAGTGCCTGATCGGCAACGCCTTTACTTCGATCATCGACGGCTTATCGAAATTCGAGGCCGAGGCTAATTCAACCCTGCGGCCCATCATGACGCCGCACGAACAAACGGCGGTGACGATGGCGCACGGGTTTTATGCCGTCACTGGCAGACCTCAGGCGGCGATTGTCTATTCCACGCCGGGCACCGCCAATATTGCAGGCGCGCTGATCAATGCCTACAAGGCGCAGGTGCCGCTGATTGTCCTCGCTGCCAGTTCCGCTGTGACCGATGACGGTTCTATGCGAGGGGCCCGCGACATTCATGTGCAATGGGCGCAGGAGAGCTTCGATCAGGCGGCGATGATCCGGGAATATGTCAAATGGGATTACGAGCTCCGCCAACCGGCCCAATTGGAATCGGTTATCGACCGCGCCTTGGAAATGGCGATGGATCAGCCGCGCGGTCCGGTTTACATTTCGCTACCGCGGGATGTCATCGCCGAAGCTTTGGATGCGGTCACCATTGAAACGCCGGCTAGGCGGGAAGTCGCCAATCACCGTCATCCCGATCCTACCCGGCTCAAGGAAGCGGCTAAAATCTTGGCCGAGGCAAAACGCCCATTGATTATTACCTCCGAGCTTGGCCGTAGTAAAACTGCCGTGGCGAAATTGGTCGAGCTCGCCGATGCCGGGGCCATCGAAGTGATTGAAGCGAGTCCGGTTTACGCCAATTTTCCAGCCGATCATCCTTGTCACGCAGGGTATGTCTTCGGCTCGGCCATCCATCCGGCGATCGCCAAGGCCGATGCGCTGCTGGTCATCGACTGTGATGTGCCGTGGTTCCCGGCGCGAACGAAAATCCGGGACAAGGCGCAAGTGATCCACCTCGCCGTCGACCCGTTTTTTAGCAATTACCCGATGCATAATTTCCGCTGTGATGTGCCGTTGGCGGCAGAGCCTGAAGCCACCCTGCCCTTGCTCACGGAAGCCTTGCGAAAGCGCATCAAAAAGACAAACGTCAAAACGCGCCATCAAACACTCGCCAAACGTCACAAGTCCGACCGGAGAAAATGGGATAAGGCGGCGCTCGCTGAAGCCAAGCGGACACCGATCGGCTTTCAATGGGCGGCGCGCTGTGTCGGTGATCTGCTCGGGCCCAACACCATTGTCGTCAACGAATACCCGCTGGACCCGCGCTTTGCCCCACCGACCGGACCCGGCACCTATTTCGGCGCATCCCACGCCGGCGGCCTTGGCTGGGGTTTCGGTGCGGCTTTGGGAGCGAAACTCGGCGCACCCGACAAAACCGTTATTTGCACGCTCGGCGATGGCTCTTACATTTTCGGTGTGCCCACCGCCTGTCATCAGGTAGCGCGGGCCAGTAATCTGCCGCTGCTCACCATCATTTTCAACAATGGCGCCTGGGACGAAGTCTCGAACAGTACCCGCAACGTCCATCCTGATGGCTGGGCCGTCACCACTGGGCATTTCCCCATGGTCAGCATGGGCCCGCCACCGAATTTCGAGGAGATCGTCAGGGCTTTCGATGGTCATGGTGAGCGCGTCGAAGACCCAGCCGAATTGCCTGCCGCCCTCAAACGCGCCCTCAATGTCGTGCGCAAGGAAAAACGCCAGGCGCTGGTGAATATTATTTGTCAGCGATAGGGGCGGCTTATTCTTCGGGTACCCCGGCTTTGCGGAGACCATCCGCCAGGTGCTCCCTGTCCTCATCCTCGACATATGGCAGGGCGGCTACAAAAGTGGTTATTGTGAACTCACTGTCCAGATCAATAATACATTCAGCATGTTCCTTCGCTTGTTCGGCGGCCCCAAGATGGGCCTGCGCCGCTGCGAGGAAGGCATATTCGTGAACACTCAAAATCGGGACACGTTCAAACCATTGCGCCGATTTAGCGTATTCACGGTTCGAAAAGTAAGCAGTGCCAAAGCGCTGCAACCAGCCACCAACACCGCTCGGGTCTAACCGCTCAGCTTCGTGCAATAATTCAAGACTTTCTTCGGGCCGGCCGAGCCAGGTCAGGAGTCCGGCATTGGCAGAGATAATACGGGAATCGTTAGGATTGAGCTCGAGGCCACGCTCAAGAAACTTTTGCGCCTCCTCCAGCTTTCCCTTACGTATGTTAATGGCCCCGAGTATACGACAGACCTCGCTGTCGTTCTTATCCAATTCCCAGGCTTTTTCGAGCAATGGTATAGTCACCTCTTGATTTTCGACATGAGTAATTTCGGTGAACCCCTTGAAAACGCCTTGAGCAAGCGTACATGCTTTCCATCCGTACGCTCTAGCGTAATTAGTGTCGGCCTCTATTGCCTGGCTAAAATATTCCACAGCACCGGCATTGGCCTCCTTGGTTTCCCGATGATAAAGCTCTACGCCGCGCAACACATAATCGTAAGCGCTCATTTCAGCTGTCGTTTTCTGGCGCGTTCGGGCAAGGTCGGCGACCTCTACCTGGACCGGCAGGGCAGCGACAATATTGTGGGTTAAGTCATCCTGAACCTCGAAGACATCCTTGAGATCACGGTCATAGCGTTCCGCCCAGATGTGATCTTGAGTGTGGCCATCGATCAGCTGAGCCGATACGCGCACTGTGTCTCCAGCCTTTCGCACACTGCCTTCAAGCACGTAGCGGACGTTCAATTCCTCGGCGACAGTATGGACGTCCACTGCCTTGCCCTTGTAGGTATACATCGTGTTGCGGGCGATGACGGCGAGCCAGCGGATGCGGGATAGCGCGGTGATGATGTCTTCCGTCAAACCATCCGAGAAATATTCCTGCTCGGGATCGTTTGAAAGATTTTCAAACGGCAAGACGGCGATGGACGGCTTGTCGGCGGCCACCGTTAAATTGTCTGGCTCTGTGGTAGTTTTACTTTCTCCATCAACATCGGCAACCCAGCGGAAACCCCGCTTGGAGAAAGTCTTAATCACAGCCTGAGCTTTGCCGTCATCACCGACGGCTTTGCGGGCGGCGTTGATGCGGGTGTTGAGGGTGCCGTCCGAGACGATCCGGCCGTCCCAGACTTCTTCGATCAGCTCGTCTTTGCTCATCACCCGGTCGCGGTTCTCGATCAGACACACCAGCAGGCTAAAGACCTGCGGTTCAACCTCGATCAATTCGCCAGCGTTGGTCAACTCCAAGCTCTCCGGATCAAGCGCGTATGGGCCGAAGGTGTAGGTCATTCTTCCGGCAACCCCGCTTTGCGGAGGCCTTCAAATAAAATTTCCCGATATTCGATAAATGGGACAATTCTCGATTTTTCCATGAGAGATAGTGAGAGTTCCGAACGGCGGTCTAACGCCTCCACCATCACTCGCTTTGCCTCTGCCCTATCACCAAGGTGCGCAAGAGCAGAAAGTAAAAACGAATGCGCCCAGGGGGCATTCGGATATGGAACAGCTTTCCGCGCCCACTCGATGGCCGCCTCAAATTCTTTCAAACAAAGGTGAGCCAGCCCTAAGCGGGCATGAAATCGACCAATTTCGGCATCACGAGGACTTTGATGGATTGCTAAGTGAAAATGAGGAATACTTTCCGCTGCTCGACCGCATTGCAGCAGGGTTGTTCCCATGAGCAATCGAATATTAGCATCGCTCGGATTGAGGTCTATTGCTGTCTCAAAGGCGGAGACGGCTGCAGAAAAATCGTCATTATTCGTATAACATATCCCCATAGCGGTATGAGCGCGGGATTCATGGGGATCAAGTTCTAACGCCTTACGCGCATAGAGTTGTGCCCTATCCCAATGAGTTCGATCTTCCAGTCCAATTCTGTCAAAAGCCGCTTCAACGTAGCCGGTATAACCCAGTACGAAATTCGGGTCCAATTCGATTGCCCGCTCAAAAAACGCACGCGCTGCAGTAAAGGATTTGAGTGTCCGTTCATTCAAATAAGAGATTCCATGCTGATAATTTTCCCACGCATCTAGACTTTCCGGGGGTTTTGCCTTTACCCGTCGTTGTTCGGTCAAATTTACCTCGGACTGAACTGTCCCCGCGACAGTTTCAGTGATCTCATCTTGGACAGCAAAAATGTCCTCGAGTTCACGGTCAAAGCGTTGTGCCCAAAGATGGTTGCCCGTATCCCCTTCGACCAATTGTGCCGAAATTCTGACCCGGTTGCCGGCTTTGCGAATACTGCCTTCCAGGACATAGCGAACACCTAAATCTTGGGCGACCATCTGCACATCCACAGCTTGCCCTTTGTAAGTGAAAGTCGTGTTACGTGCGATTACCGACAACCAGCGCAATCGCGACAGGGCGGTGATGATATCCTCTGCAATACCATCTGAAAAAAACTCCTGCTCGGGATCGTTGGATAGATTTTCAAAAGGTAAAACGGCGATGGATGGTTTGTCGGCAATAGAAACGGGATTTATGGATGCGCTATCTTCCTCCCCTACCTCCGCCACCCACCTGAACCCCCGTCGCGGAAACGTCTTAATGACAGCCTGAGATTTACCATCATCGCCGACGGCTTTGCGGGCGGCGTTGATCCGGGTGTTGAGGGTGCCGTCAGAGACAATCCGACCGTCCCAAACCATTTCGATCAGCTCGTCCTTTGAGACCACCCGGTCGCGGTTTTCGATCAGACAGACGAGCAAGCTAAACACCTGCGGCTCGACCTCGACCACTTCGCCGCCGTTGGTCAGCTCCAAGCTCTCCGGATCGAGCGCGTATGTGCCGAAAGCGTAGGTCATTCTATACTCATTCTTCCGGTATCCCGGCTTTGCGGAGGCCATCTAAGAATACATCTTGGTATTCCAGATCGGTTATCGCACCTTTCTCTTTGATCAACTTGCAGGTGAAGTTTGGTTTACGCCGTTGGAGCTCCTGACGAGCAACGATAGCTTCGTCAACTTTGTCCAGATAACTCAACGCAGCCGTAAGCGCCGCATTACCCCAAAATTGCGTACTCGGTACGCTCAAGGATTTATTCGCCAGGTCTTCAGCTTTTTCGTACTCACCCAAAAATAGGTGTCCCATTGCCAGCCAGACCATAGCTGCGCCTCTGCTTGGGTCACGTTTTCCAATTCTGAGAGCCGTTTCGATGTACTCAATTCCCTCTTTGGATTGGCCGAAACAAATCATTGATATACCCAACCATAAATAACCGCGTGAAAAACTTGGGTCGATTTCAATTGCCGAACGGCATTCTCGAATCGCAGCCTCGGGCTGGTGATTATAATGATAAATTATTCCGAGTACGCCATGCGCATAGGCATCCTCCTGATCGAGTTCAATCGCTTTTTTTGCCATGCTGGTGGCTTCTTCAAGTATCTGAAATGAATCATCTGTCATGCCAATCATCGCATGATACCATTGACTGGCTGCCAGACCGGAATAGGCACGAGAGAACTGCGGGTCCAATTCTATCGCTTTTAAAAAGTTTTCACGCGCCATTATCATTTCATTGGGTTGACCAACTTCACCTTTGTCATACAGATGCGACATACCTCGATGGTAGTAGTCCCAAGCATCCAAATTATTTGGATTTGCGATGGTAGCGCGGTCCCGTTCCGCTTTCTCCAATGCTGGTTCTATGGCACCGACCACCCTTTGGGTAATTTCATCCTGAACCGCGAAAATATCTTCCAGGTCCCGGTCGTAATGTTCGGCCCATAATTGATTGCCGGTTTCACCATCGTTGAGTTGCACGGTTATGCGAACTCGGCCTCCCGCTTTCCTGACGCTACCTTCAAGTACGTACCGCACCCCCAAATCCTTGGCCATGGCTGGTATGTCAACTGCCTGACCTTTGTAGGTGAAAGTCGTGTTGCGGGCGACAACGAAGAACAGCCGAATACGACCAAGCGCCGTGATAATATCCTCGGTGATGCCGTCTGAAAAATATTCCTGCTCAGGATCGCCGGACAGATTGAAAAAGGGCAAAACGACAATAGAAGGTTTGTCGGAGACGTGGGTAGAGTTTAATCCGTGATCTTGCCTGACCTCCTCATCCCCATTCACCTGAGCCACAAACCTGAATCCCCGCCGTGGAAATGTCTTAATCACCGCCTGAGCTTTGCCGTCATCGCCGACGGCTTTGCGGGCCGCGTTGATCCGCGTGTTGAGCGTACCATCCGAGACGATGCGGCCTTCCCAGACCAGCTCGATCAGTTCGTCTTTTGAGACCACCCGGTCACGGTTCTCGATCAGGCAGACGAGCAGGCTGAACACCTGCGGCTCAACCTCGACGAGCGAACCTGCCTTTTTTAACTCGAGACTTTCCCTATCGAGCTCAAATTCCCCAAACTTAAAGATCGTTTTTCCCCGTTTTCTGCAAAATTTACTGATTTGTTCGGCAAATTAACGATAACAGAACGATTCTTATGCGTTTCCGAAGGATAAATTAAGTTAACCTTCAAGCACAACCACAAACATTGGCGTAGTCTCCCATCATCAACCAACGCTAAACCAACCAAAACTGGAGAAAGACAATGTTTGACGGACCTAAAAGCTTAATTCGGAAATTTGAAAACGCTCAGCAAAGCCACGTTACCTTGAGCCACCCTGCAGAAACCGCCGGTTTCATCGATAGCAACGAAGCTTATCAACAGCTTAAAAAAGACGCGATGGAAAAGGTTTTAAAAGCAGCTCCGAAACATATGCGTAAACGCCTCGCTGCCTATGATTGCTAGAATCCGCTCCTATTGAAACAGAATTAATATTGGAGACAAGCTATGTATGTCGATGACCAAACAACCGGGCTTTTAGACGCCGAACAACATTATAGAAATGCCCAACCCATCCGTCTTGAGTTTTACCGCGAATGTGGCCGGGCCTTGGTAAAATTTAAGCGAAATACACTTAAAACAATTGCCGGCCTGTTCTTGATTGCCACACGAAACTAATCCGCTACTCTAATCGGTGCAAAAGTCACCGAAAGAGAAGAGGCACTCATGGACGGCAAGATAGGACTAGAGGAGCATATTTCATTTGAAGATACGATCCAGGATTCATACGGCTTTCTAAGCGACAGCGTATGGACCGAGTTAAAAAGCCGGCTGCTGGATTTTCACGATAAACGGCTCGGTTTTATGGACCAATTTGGCATTGAAATGATGATCTTGTCGCTCAATGCCCCCGCCATCCAGGCAATACCCGATGTCAGCCAAGCCATCGAAATTGCCAGACGCTCAAACGATTTACTCGCCGAGCAAAGGCAAAAACGCCCCGACAGATTTCATGCCCTAGCCGCCCTGCCGATGCAGGACCCGGAGATTGCCGCCCAGGAACTGACGCGCTGCGTTAAAGAGCTCGGTTTTTGCGGCGCTTTGGTCAATGGCTTCTCTCAAATCACCGAAGAAGAAAGCGCGGTCTATTTGGACCTCAAACAATATTGGCCGTTCTGGCAAGTGGTCCAGGATCTGGACGTGCCGTTTTACCTGCATCCGCGTAATCCGCTACCGAGCATGGCGCAGATTTATGACGGCCATCCGTGGCTGCTTGGGCCCACTTGGGCGTTTGGTCAGGAAACCGCGGTGCATGCGCTCCGTCTGATGTGCAGCGGCCTGTTTGATGACTATCCTGATCTCAATATTATCCTGGGCCATCTGGGCGAAGGCCTGCCCTACAGCATGTGGCGGGTGGACAATCGCAACAGCTGGGTCAAGGAGCCGCCCAAATACCCGGCCAAGAAAAAGATCGTCGAGTATTTCAACGCCAACTTCCACATCACGACCTCCGGTAATTTCCGCACCCAGACTTTGATCGATGCGATATTGGAAATGGGCTCGGATAGCATCCTGTTCTCGACCGACTATCCCTTTGAGGGTGTCGAGGAAGCCGCCGTTTGGTTTGATAGCGCCAGCATCAGCGAGCCCGATCGTATTAAGATCGGTCGCACCAACGCTTTGAAACTGTTTAAGCTGTCGTTGTAGCGGGATTGCATTGCTCAGCTTGTCATTGAGGGCTAATCCGCTACACTGCAGGCAACCATTTTATAGAGGGAGCCTGCCCAATGGCCGAGCCAGTCGTCTTAGAACTATTCACGGACTATGTCTGACCGTGGTGTTATCTCAGCACCGGGCGTGTTGAAAAACTGAAAGAAAACTACAACGTCGATGTAAAAATGGTGCATTTTCCACTGCACCCGGAAACCCCCATCGAGGGGCAAACTCTCGAAGAACTCTTTGCCGGTCGCGACTATGACATCAAAGGCAGTTTCGAACGCATGAAGGCCTTGATGGAAGTAGAAGGCCTGCCCTACGGACAACGCAGCCACACTTATAACAGCCGCCTCGCCCAGGAACTTGGCACCTGGGCCGGCACCCAGGACGGTGGCGACGCTCTGCATATGAAAATCTATCAGGCTTATTTCGTCGATAATAAAAATGTCGGTGATATCGAGGTGCTGGTTGAGCTGGCCGAGAGTGCCGGGCTTGATGGCGCTGCTGCCCGCAAAGTCATGGAAGACCGCTCCTTCGAAGAAGCCGTCGATGCCGATTGGAACAAAGCCCGCCAAGTGGGTGTGACCGGTGTGCCGACTTATGTTGCCGGTGGCGCCGGTGTGGTCGGCGCCCAGCCCTATGAAGCGCTCGAGCAGCTGATGGAACACGCCGGCGCGGAAAAACGTTAAGATTGTAATAAAGGTTCCAGGAACCTTTATTACAAAAATCCTGCTTTCCATACCCCTCTCTAAAAAGTTAGGCTACCGAACATAAGAAATTTGTTTGGGAGCCCCATCCGTGAACGCAGAAGATGTTAAAAAACTAGCCAAAGACTTAGGCGCGGATTTGGTCGGCATTGCCTCGGCCAAGACCCTCAACGCCTTCCCGCCCGATCCGCTGTGGCCGCAAACGCCGGAAAAAATTCTGCCGACCTGCAAAAGCGTCATCGTTGTCGTCCAGCATATCCCGGTTGCCGCCTTCCGCGCCAAATCAAACATTCCGGTGCAGTATATGGACATGCTGGTGCTGCGCCGGATGGACCGGGTCGCCTATAAGCTCGCCGACACCCTGGAGCGCGAGGGTCATCCGAGCTTTGTCACCGCCGCCCAGGAAACCGACTGGAACATGAAAAACGCCAGCTACGGCTATCTCTCGACCCGGCATTTGGGCATCGAGGCCGGGCTCGGCACGTTTGGCCTGGAGGTCAATATCCTGACGCCGGAATATGGCCCGAGGCTTTATCTCACCGGTATTCTGACCGAGCTTGAGCTTGAACCCGATGCGCCGATGACCGAGCAGGTCTGCATCGGTGAAAGCTGTTCGCGCTGTCTTTATAGCTGCCCGACCGATGCGGTGCGCCATTACGGTATCGATAAACGCAACTGCGCCACCGAGGCCCAGGAGTTCGGCTTTGCGACGGCGACCGCCTTTTTTATGAAGTATGTGTTCGCCAGCCGCGAGGAGAATAAAGAGCTGATCAAATCCCGCGACGTCTTCGGCTTCTGGCAGGGTTTGCTTAGGGTCGTCGGCTCCTTTGGAGATTGTCCGCGCTGCTTGGCGGTCTGTCCGGTCGGCAATGACTATCACGCGTATTTGGCAAATCCCCAAAAAGTCATTCCGGAAAAGACGCCGGAGAAAGTCGACAAGGCCAAAGGCTTTAGGAAAGCCCGCAAAGATGGTGACGAAATCAGCGGGTTGGACGATTGGAACATCCGCTGGGTCGGCCCCGAAGGATACAAAGGCATCGTCGCCCGCCAGATGCAGGAATTTAAAAAGGCCCAGAAGGCCAAAGAAGAGGAAGCGAAGTAACATGGTTGCAGTCTTTCAATCGCCGATCACGGCGGATCAGGTAAAAGCCAAAGCGAAAGAGCTCGGCGCGGATTTGGCCGGTATCGCCGATGGCGCGGTGATGAACGCCAACCCGCCCTACCCGGCTGATCCCAAAACGCCAGCCGACATCACCGAGCACGATGCCGACCGGGTGATTGTGCTGGCCCGCCGTTTGAGCTTAGGGACCAGCCGCATCCAGGCCTGGGACAACCGGCACAAATATTATAATGACGAGCTTGCCATCACGGCGTTGGAAGAAACCGCACTGGAGCTGGTGTTGTGGCTGGAGGAGCAAGGCTACCCGGCCCTGATGGTGCCGCCGACCCATGTCGATCCGTGGAAATATGACGGTAACCCGGAAGCCCATTTGTCGCCGCTGCTGTCGATGGATCATGCCGCAGTCGAGGCCGGGCTCGGCACGCTGGGCTTAAATTTGCAAATCCTGACGCCGGAATATGGCCCCCGCGTGATGATGATCGCCGTGCTGACTTCGGCGCCGCTTGAGCCCGACACGCGCATGGAACAATCCTTGTGCGGTGGGCCAGATTGCGGGCGCTGTCTTAAATCCTGCCCCGGTGATGTCATCGGCCATTGGCAGCGCGACTGGCAAGGCTGTGATGCCTATCGCAATCCGCACGGCTTTAATCACCTGACCCAATTCCTCGGCAACGTGATTGATCAGGGTGATCCGGAAACCCAGAAAAAAATGATCCGCTCGGAGGATGCTTTTAATCTCTGGCAAAGTATCTTGCGGGGCGCCGGGGCCGTCATTGGCTGCCGCCGCTGTCAGGATGTCTGCCCGGTCGGTGAAGATTACGAGAGCATGCTCAAAGACGCGGTTGACGAGATCGCCGAAGACACGCCGGAAAAACAGCTGCGGCTCAAAGACATGCTGGCCGACAAATCAAATGGCAACCACACGGCGCAGGCCCGCTGGATCGGGTCTTAAGCGATGCCCCTTCTGATCCCCTCATCCCGAGATGAAATCGACAAAATCCAAAGCGAGGGGAAAAAGCGCGCGTTGCAATTGGCGCGGCAGGCAAAGTTTCATCAAGGCCGGCTCGATAACATTGATGAAGACAAGCTCGATGATCCGGCGGAGTGGCGCAAAATTCCCCTGATGGATAAAGACGAGCTCCGCAGCATTCCGCCCGAGCGCTTCTTTGATGATTTCTGCCATGCGCCCAAGAACGAGATTGCCGAGCTTTGGCGCTCCGGCGGCTCGACCGGCATTCCACTGTTCTACCCCCGCACCTTCGAGGATATGAAATACGGCATCTTGTCCTTCGCCCGCAATCTGATCGCGCCGAATTTGGGTAAGAAGGATACGGCGCAAGTGTCGTTCCCGCTCGGCATTCACCCGGTCGGCCATGTCTATGCCCGCGCCTGCCAGCAGCACGAGATCGGCGTCAATTGGGCAGGCGCCGGTAATTCGACACCGTCGGCGGTGCAGATCGATTTGATCAACCGGCTGCAGCCGACGGTCTGGATGGGCATGTCTAGCTATGGCATTCATCTGGCCAATATGGCGGAGGACCAGGGCATTGATCTGGCGGGCTCTTCGGTCGAGACGATCTTGTGCTCAGCCGAGCCGATGTCCATCGCCAAGCGCGCCAAGATATCCCGCATGTGGGGCGCCGAAGTGTGGGACGGTTTCGGCATGACCGAGGCCGGCATGATGGGCGGCGAGTCCGAGGCCAAGGACGGCTTTCACATCTGGACTGATCTCTTTTACATCGAAGTGGTGGATTTGGATACCGGTGAGCCGGTCGATGAGGGCGAAGAAGGCGGGCTGGTGGTGACGCCGCTCTTTACCAATAACGCGACGCCGTTTATCCGCTGGAGCTCGGGCGACATCGTCACCTATCATGAACGCGGCGCCACCGATGGCCCGCTCTCAGTCTTCCCGGTAATCAAACACGCCCAGCGCACGGTCGGCTTTTTCAAAGTCCGCGGCGTTAACATTAACCACCCGGAGCTCGAAGACTTTCTCTTCGACTACGAAGATTTGGTCGATTTCAAGGCCGAGATTGTCACTGAGAACGACCTTGACCTGCTGCGACTCTCCATCGAGGTACTACACAGCGGCAATCCGGGCGAACTTTCCGGGCGCATCATCGACGACACCAAAAATAAATTTGAAGTTACCCCGGACGTCGTCGTGCTGGAACGCGGCACCCTCGCCGCTGAGTTTGAGTCGTCTGTGAAGGCGCCGAGGTTTATCGATAAGAGGGATTGAGATTGAGTAATATGACAGCCAAGTTTATGTAAAGCTGGAATCTTAAGCTTATACGGATATGTCACCACTGGAGGCATAGTAAACAATATCGCTCAAAAGTTCTGCTCCGGATCGTCCCCCCATCTCCATGCACATATTATCCACCGGCATAACAACGAAAGTACCCAATCTAGGATTTACCAATCCTACTTCATCAAGCACATATTGTTTTGAAAGGTAATTTAGAGCCAAATAAACAAGTAATTGTCTAAAATCGGTAGATCGGAAATTTCTATCGCCTGCTTTCACTTCGATTATCGATTTGCCGATTAACAAATCCCCTCTGCACCCATCAATAAAACCGCAACCATCAAAATTCGGCGCAGTAATCATTTTACCATTGAATTGCTTGATTTCTTTGATTTGCTTCAAATTTGAAATTAATGCAGTGACTTCTGGTGCTTCGCTCGCCCGAGGTCTCACAACCTGCTTATTTTCGATACCTTTATATTTTAGTAATTGCTTCCTAACATTTTTATATATTTCACTCATCTGAATTTTCGTCAATTTTTCGAATGAATTTGTTTCCGAGGAGAACGAACTGGAGAAAACAGCGAATGCGACTTCATTGATATATCCGCGACGATCTGCTGCAGATAATTCCCTCACCGGCATACAAAATCGCTCGACAGATAAGTTGATTCGCCGAATTGCTCGATCAGAATTTGGCAGCAACTCGCGCCAGAAAGATGTATATCGATTTGCAAATGTCGTTTCAGAAATCATATTGGCACCTGCCATTCCTTGATTTGAGATTTCTCAGCAGCCCAATCTCGCACCAACAATTCGAAATCATTAAACCTGTTCTTCATATGGTCTCGCCAATGACTCCCTGCATCATCAAGTTGATATGAGGCAATAATAAATGCTCGCCTTTCCCAAGCACCTAAACTATTAAAATCGTTCATAAGGTCTGATAACCAGTAAAATACTCTCCATTTTGACATAATCAAAATCACATCTCTTCGGACCATATTGCTCGTACTATTATTAAAAATATCAACCAACGCGTCTTCATTTTCTGGAGTTTTTGATTCTCCTAGAACTCGGGCCGCATACGCCAAATGCATTTCAATTTGGAAAACGTGGTTTCGTGAGCTAATCCCCTCTCGGAGCACTTGGCAAATTTTGTTCTGTGTGACGTCCGGCAACTCAAAGAAAATTGACTTAATTGTCGTGGCTACTATGGGAAATAATGGATAAAGAATATCTAGGTTTTCGATTAAAGTAAGTGCGGCATTGTTCTTAACCGGTTTTTTTAAATGCTGAATGGATTTTATTAGGCGCTTTGCTAATACGCCATGCGTTCTGGTTTTTTGCAGTTCACGATTAAGCATCCCCAATATATCGAACTTTTTTAGCTCTGCTTTTAATTGATCATATCGTTCATCCCGATCATCAGAATATGGATCATAACGTAGCGATATATTCATAAAGTCTCGCTCATCAGTATGGTCATCGTCATCCTCTCTCGTTTCCAAAATTGACTGTGCGCTTAAGAACTCTTCAGATGACATTATTCTTGTCTTCGCTTTCTGGAGCGACAGCCTCTCGTTCCGCAATAGTTTCTCTGAAATAAATGTTAGTTTCGCGTACGCATCATCATGGCTTTTGCAAAATTCGTGATAGTCATCGGCAAAACGGCAGAAAATTACTCCGTTAGACGCCAACAATTTATCGGTCATGTTCAATACAAGCTCTACCAATATCCTTGCTGCCGGCCCACCAATTGGTACACCCGTGGATCTAGTATCAGAGAAATTTGAGAGTATTTCTTTAATATGAGCCGGCCCAGAATTTCTTATTTTCAACTGTTTTAAAGCGTTCTCAAGTCGGTGATGAGGAATTCGCGTATAACAATCTGCGATGTCCACACAAAGAACATAATTATGTTCGGATGCCAATTCTTTCGAGCGTTCAACAAATTCTGGCCACCCAATCTTGTCATCAAAAATCTTGGACTTTTTCCCGACGGGATTTATCCGATATGAGAAAATAGTTTTGTTTTTGATCGGAATTCTTGATGATTCGATTTCCTCGGCGATCGCAAGAACAACGCCCAAAAAATATGCATTCCAAAACGGATCAAGTTGACTGGCCCATCTAAATCCGGTGTAACCAACTGGTGAAAGCGTTGTGATGTGACTTGGAGAATTTACTGCGAAATATTCATCAAAATTGGAATAGGCGTTTCTAAGAAGTTTTACTAATTCTTTTTCCGAGTCGAAAAGAACATGGTTCTCTATGGGATATGGGAAAATATCAGTATCGCCGTGGCTTACAATGTTTTTCACGGCAGCATCAAAATAGGGTTTCATATTTTTTGCCACGACCAAATTGTCCTTTTTCAATTTCAGCTAAAGGAATGTGATAGTTTATCGTGATTATATAGCAACTGGTTGAAATATCGAATTTTATATCAATTTTTATTGGTATCTGTAGGACAAATTATAAGATTACGTTCTCAATAATACTTACCTCTGTTACCTCGCTAATTACTTTGGACCCCGGATCAAGTCCGGGGTGACAGTTTTTTACGAACGGGGACATCTTGTTGGCAACATGAAAAGTGTACCAGGTACACTTAAGCCCCTACCCCTGCCCGACCAGTTCGGTCCAGGCGCCGCCGGTTTTATGTTCGAGCAGTTCACCGGCTTCGAGATCGAACCACCAGCCGTGCAGCGTCAACTTGTTGTCATAGACCCGGTCGCGCACCCAGGGAAAGCTCAACAGATTGTTCAGTGAGACTGTCACCGCATTGCGCTCGGCAGCGCGGATTTCTGCTTCGTCATCGAGTGCCCCACCCCGCGCCAGATCAACAATTGACATCCAGCTGTCGATAAATTCACGGGTTTCCTCCGCTTCATCACCTTCCAACAACCGGCGAATGCCGCCGCAATGAGAATGGCCGAGGACAATAATGTGCGATACCGCCAAATCCTGCACCGCATATTCCAAGGCGGCGCTGGTGCCGTGATAGCGGCTGTCCGGCTCATAAGGCGGCACCAGATTGGCGACATTGCGGACAATAAACAGTTCGCCCGGCTCGGCTTTAGCGATGATGGAGGGGTTAACCCGGCTATCGGAACAGGCGATGACCATGACATCCGGGCGCTGGCCGTTCTCGATCAGCGAACGGTAAAAATCCGGCTGACTTTCGTAGTAAGTTTTGCGGAAGGCCTGGAAGCCTTCGATTAATTTATTTATCGGCATACTAGATCGAGTGGATAAATCGTTTAGTCCCCGTCGGCAACCCCTCTTCGCCGCAATTTGGCGAGTTGCCGTGCCGATTAACTCATAAAATTAACCTACATCAACGGATCGGTGTGGGCTGGAGCGTCGGTGCTGGCGACGCATTTATCATTCCAGTAGCCGCCACCTTGTTTGACCTTGTCCCGGTATTCCACTTCTTTTTCATCGATGAAAAATTTATTGACGCTGAAATCGAAGACGAATTTATTACCGCAGGAATCAGTTCCTTTCGAGACACCGGTATCGGCGGTAACCAGTTTGGATTCGCCTTTGCCGGTACGTCCATCGTTGCAGGTGATCTGCGTAAAAGCCTCTGGTTGTTGGGCGCTGCGTCGCTGCCGATTGGGCCAGGATGTGCCACTGCAGTTGATGCCGGTGCCAACGATATCGAATTTATAGACGGTGGTGCCGGCCAGCGGATCAGCCGTCCCACCGCCGGTCACGTAGGCCGTCATATCGGTATTGTTGCCGGCGATCCAAAACTGGCAGCCACCAAGCAAAATCAAAAGCAAAGGCGCTAATTTTTTCATCGTTTTAGTATATGGCAAATCAGTTTTTATGCCAATTGCGATAGAGCTTGGTGATACCGCTGCTGACGCCCGGGTAAACCCGATAGCCGAACTTGATGAGAACTTTCTGGCTCTCAGGGTTGATCGCCAATTCTTGACCCGCATGACCCTTACCCCAGAAACCGGGCGCGAATGGATGATCGGTCCACCATTGATACCCATAGCCTTTGAACGGCGTTTTGGCCGAACCACCAAGGCCGGAGGTTTTAATCTGGGTGGTCGTCGCTTGGCGGAGATAATCACCAAAACAGCCCGGTTTTTTATGCTCCGCCAAAATCCAGAGCGCAATGCGGCCCCAATCTCTTAAGCTCACTTGAAAGCCGGACATCGCCAATGTCGTGCCGGCAATATCAGCTTCCCAATGACCGGTCCCGGCACCGCGGACTTGCTGCCAGACATGTTTATCGAAATAGGCGGCGAGGCTCTTGCCGGTTAATCGTTCAATGATTTTGCTCATCACCATGGGTTCGGTATTGCGATAGAGGAAGACCTCGCCCGGGGCGGCGTGATTTTTATTTTCGGTGATGTCCCAAACCTTCCCCCACAACACATCGCTGATGGTGATTTGGCCGAGCCGGATTGGCCAGGAGGGTCCGCCGTAAGGCTTGCCGGTTTTGGCCCGCCAGCCGATACCGCTGCGATATTTCGGCCGTCCGCCAATCACCGTCATAAAAGCGCCGGAACTCATCGTCAGCAAATGCCGCATGGTGCTGGGGCCGTAATTATTGATCTTAAGCTCGGGCACGATATCACCGGTGAGCACATCCAGACTTTTGAGCACGCCATTACACAGCGCCTTGCCGATGGCGAGGCTGGTCATGCTCTTGGCAATGCTCATGCTGTAAAATTCGTGGGCCTCGTTGCCCATGCCCTGATAGGCCTCGAAGATAATTTTACCGCGGTCGATCAGCATCATCGCCGTCGTGCCCGGATATTTCGCCACATAAGCTTTGGCCGCTTCCACCGCTTCGAGATTGCCGCGCTGGTTAAACAGCTCATTGCCGGCCCGGGTTAAGACGCTGGGATTTGAATGGGGTTGAAATTTGTGCGGCTTAGTCGGCCCAAATTTTACGTAGTCACCGACATTAAAGCGCTCCAGCATGCGGATTTCGCGCGCCTCCGCGGCGGGAGCGGCAATCACTACTGCGGCGAAAAATAAAGCGATTTTCATCGCTTATAATAATCACGCCTGCCAGTCGGGAGCAACCAGGCGGCGTTTGCCATCTTCAGATTTCTGTATGTCGGGCTGATCCATGTCGACGCGATCCCAGAGCTTGCAGGTGACGATCTTGTGTTTCTGATCGAGCCCTTCGCAATAATTCGAATAAGTGCAGAGGCGCACATCCTCGCCCCTGCCCGCTTTGGCTTTCATGAACCAGTCCGGGTCAGCGAGTGATTGGCGGGCCGAGGCGACAATATCCGCTTCGCCGCTTTGCAGAATTTTTTCGGCCAATTCAAATCCGTGAATACCACCGGCGACAACCACGGGCGTCTCAAAGCCGGCATCGCGGACGGCTTTTCTAATGAAGGCAGTCGGCTGGATATTGCGGCCATAAGGGCCAAAGCTGTCCGAAATGTAAGCCGGAATACATTCATAGCCGCTCTCGCCGGTATAAGGATAAGCCGCCTCGCCGACACCCGGCTGTTTGGCGTCATCAAACTTGCCGCCGCGAGACATGGAGAGGAAATCCATGCCAGCCTTGGCAAACTCGACACCGAAATAGGCTGCGTCTTCAACATCGCTGCCATTGGCAATAATTTCATCAGCGAGATAACGGCAGCCGACCGGATAGTCATCGCCCACCCGCTCCCGCACGGCGGCGTAAACTTCCAGCGGCAGGCGCACCCGGTTTTCACGGGCACCGCCATAGCCATCTTCACGATCATTTTTTCGGCTTAGAAAGGATGCCATCGTATACGCATGGGCATAATGCAACTCGACGCCGTCGATCCCGGCCTTCTGCGCCCGCTCGGCGGCATCGGCAAATATCCCGGGCAGGACTTGCGGCAGCTCACGAATATGCTCAAACTCGACATCGGTCACCCGTTCCCGCGTCCCCATGCGCAAATCATCAAGCTCACGCTCGGTCAATATATCATCGAGGGCCGCACCATCCAGCGCGCTTAGATGATCGCGGATTTTTTCGTCCGGCCAATCCTCTGCACCGAGCGCCGCGCGATGTTCATCAGTGATTTTGAGAAAACGCTGAAAATATTTATCCGGTGCCGGACGGCGGCGGATCGATAGAAAATCAATCAGCTGAATAAACAGTTTAGTCCGGCCATCACTGGCGCGATGCACCGTATCGGCGAGCTCTTTCAATCCGGGAACGAACCGGTCATGACCAATGCGCATCAGCGGGCCGCTGGGCACGTCGCGAACACCGGTTGCCTCAACGACGATGCAGCCGGGCCGGCCTTGGGCAAAACGCTCATACCACGCCAGCACCCGATCGGTAACAATGCCTTCCTCGGTCGAGCGCCACGGCACCATTGCTGGAATCCAAGTGCGTTGTTCGAGGTGCAAATTGCCAAAGTCGATGGGACTGAACCACAGGGAGTCCGCTGCCTCAGGTTTGCTCGGCCACTCACCCGGCTCAGGTTCGTATTTAATTTTTTCAGGCGGTTTCCACATTTAAAGCTCCAGCTCATTATTTCCAAATTAGTTTAAGTCTAAACTAATTTTTTGTAAAGGTTCCAGGAACTTTGGTAAATACTTCTAAGGTTGGCGGAATTGACGCAGCATCCGCGCACTTTTTTCGGCAATTTTGGCAATCGACAGGGCACCTTTCTCCGGGGCCTGAAGTTTGGCCTGGGTCAGTAGTTGGGCCAGATTACCGAGCTGGGCGGAGTTCGCCATTTGCAGGGCCAGCCCTGACCAGCGATAAAGCTCGGCAGTTTTAAACTGCTTGTTACTTTCGGCGATGGCGCGCAGCCCGGCGGTCTTATGGGGCTCGGAGGTTACCAGCCGCTGCACCGCTTCAGCCCCGGCAACATCCGTTAGGCTGAGCCGCGCCTTAATGACTTGCAGATAGACATCCAATTTGGCTTTAAAGTTTTTAACTTTGTTGGCTTCGGTCATAATTTCTTCGAGATGCGTTTTTGCCTGATCAATGTGCCAGGGCTGTCCGGTGCTTCCCAATGCCGCCGCCAAATGAGCCAGGACAACCAGACGTAAGCCGGGCTGCGACTTGGCTATTTTCTTCAACGTTGCCCGCGCACCTTCGCTATCATTCGCCTGTGCTTGTAACGAAGCGATACGCGATAAAGCCCAAGCACCTTCCCGGCCCCGCACATTTTCGACCAAGGCAAGGGCGGCAGCAAAGTCCCCTTTGCCGGCGTTGAGCACCGCGATCTCCGCCAAGGCCCAGGCTTGCGCCGGGCGGGAACGGATAGATTTGGCCAGGCTTGCAGCCTGATCAAACAATCCGCTACGCGCCTGCAAGGCAGCGATTAAAGCTTGCGACCACGCACTTTGACGGCCGGCATTTTTGATGCTTTGGGATGCTTGTTGGGCAGAAGCAATATCGCCGTTTTCCGCATGCGCCCGCGCAATCCGGTCCAGCACGGTGGTTTTACCTTTGCCTGAAACTTGCGAGGCTATCGTTTGTGCGGTTTGCAACAGGCGGGCGATCTGGGATTCGGTTTCGATCTCTAGATCGACCACCCGCTTTTGTACTTTGGCACTGTTACCGGCTTCGGGTGCGGCGATCAAAAAGGCGCGGTACCAAGCCGCCGCAACCAATGAACGCCCCCCTGCCCGGTCATGAGCCAACCCGAGATTAAACAACACCCGGGGATCGGTTGGCGTCGCCTGAAAAGCGGCTTTAAAATATTTAATCGCCAGCGGCCACTGCTTGCGTTGCGCCATCGCCACACCGCGTGCCATCGAGTTCTCCGCCATTTGCTTCTGGGTCGGCGTTTGGGCATCAACGCCAGGCGCCGCGCCGACACTTAGGCAAGCAGCGATTAAAGCATATTTTAGAAGTTTCAATATTGGCATGAAATTTAGTCTCTACTTCTGCGGTTTAACATTGTTCTTTTTGGCAAGCTTACTTTCAGCACGTTTTATAATATCTTTGATGCCCTGGTCATTAGGCCGGCGTTTTAAAGCTTGTTTGAAATACTCCAACGAGCGCTGTTCGTTGCCCCGAAGGCCCGCTTCAATTCCTTTGACACTTAAGGCATGAGCTTGGTCATCGAGCTTTTTCTGTGAGTGCGCAATAATATCTTTAATGCCCTGGTCATTAGGCCGGCGCTTCAATGCTTGTTTGAAATAGCCGAGTGACTGTAATTCATTGCCCCGGCGGCCTGCCTCGATGCCTTTGACGCTTAAGGTATGAGCTTGGTCATCGAGCTTTTTCTGCGAGTGCGCAATAATATCTTTGATGCCCTGATCATTGGGCCGGCGCTTCAAAGCTTGTTTGAAATAGCCGAGGGCCTGCACCTCATTACCCCGGCGGCCCGCTTCGATGCCTTTGACGCTTAAGGTATGGGCTTCGTCATCAAGCTTTTTGCGTGTCAGCGCGGCCATATCTTTGAAGCCCTGATTTCTCAGGCGGCCTTGTCCGGCTTGCTGATTTTTAATCGTATCTTCGGTTACTTTGATCACGGCTTTAAGCCGCGCATCGTTCGGCATTCTATCCTGCGCTTGTCTAAAATAAACCAAGGCGCGCCAGGGATCACCTTCTTGATACTTCTTGACGCCCTCGATACTTAACTTCCCGGCTTCATGCCTGAGCGATTCCTGGGCCTCGGCAATCAGGTTTTTAATCGCCGGATCATTTGGCTTGCGGACCAGTGCTTTGTCGTAAAATGACAGTTCTTTTAAGGCGTCACCGTCTTTACGAGCCTGCAAACCCTGGGACATCAACTTTTCTGCCTCTACATTCAAATTCTTCTGCGTATTTTCAAGCGCCGCTTTGACATCCTCATTCTTAGGGTCCAACGCCAGCGCCCGTTCAAAATAATGGCGCGCCCGGCGGTGGTGTCCTTGTTTGTCCGAACGCAGGCCTTCCGCCGTCAGCATTTTGTGCTGATATTGAGGATCGTTGGCTTGCTCCTTTGTCGGCGGCTTAATCGGCCAGCCAAATTTGTCATAATTTTTGTCATCCTCAAGAACGCTCTTAACCAGGAGTCTGCTCATCATCTTATGGGTATCTTCGTTTCTTACCAGTGGCTGATTTTTAGCTGAGCGTTTTTGATCAAGCGCCTGGGCCGCGTCAAGGTCCTGCAGTGCCGCCAGCGCATCCTGATCCTTTGGATTGGCTTCAACGAGTTTAACCAGATACTCACGGCTTTTATTCCAATCACGCTGACCATGCTCCAATGAATCGAGCAGCAACTCAGCCTTGCGGCTGGTCGGCAGGCGTTTAACCGGGATGGGTTTGCCGGGCGCAAGTCCAGCCTGTTCGGCGCCTTTTACTTTATCGTTAGGCTGGTAGAAATTCAGACTATCTTTCGCGTCAACCGGCTTGCCTATTACACCTTTGTCGGCGTTGACCGCCAACTGATCAGACGCTCCTTCTCTGAGATCAACAATCGCCGAGTTTTTATTGCCCTTGGTGAAAAATTCATCCTTGGGGCCCATAAAACTGAGGCCATTGCCATCGGGTGCGGCATTGGCAGTCACGGGGCCGCCGGTGCCAAAGAAAGCCGTACCACCACCCGGTGGCGCAAATCCCATATCGGTTTCCGGCAAGGATCCCAACGTGCCCCCCTGGGTTAAACTGTCGGCGAGACTGCCAATCATATTTTGCAGGCGTTTTTGCTTCGCGGCCCATTCAGCCCGGCGCCGGCGTTGAGCTCTGCGGCGGCGATCTGCGGCGCCCGACAATTCATCTTCGACCCGCCGCAAATTCGAAACAATCGTCGGGTGATTCCAATACTGCAAAGCTTGGCGGTAAGAACTGGCTGCCGAGGACCAATTTTTTTGCCGTTCATATTTGAGGCCCCGATCGTTTAGCCGGTTGCCCTTTTGCTTGCGCGCCCGGATTGCGAGGCCGCGCTGATAGCCCTGCATGAAACTGTTCATGGCGTTACCCATGATGCCCATCATCATAGAATTGGCATTGTAGCCGCTATAACCGCCGCCACCTCCGCCACCGCCGCCCGGGCACGTAATGCCACTGCGGGTTTGGGTGCAGCCGGCAACCCCACGCCGGCGATTGGCCGCCGTATTAGGCAACACCTGGGCGATGACTTCAGATGAAACAAAAATTACCAGGAGGAAAGCCGCAATCCATCGGATGCCAAACATGCACCTCAGATCAGGCCGGCAATGAGCTAATTTCAGGAAGGAGTTCGGCAATACAAGCTCCTCTAACCACTAAATTAGAATGGCGATAGTATACGCCGAGCCGGTTAGTGACGCAAATTAGGGAAAACAATTAGCCGCCATCTATTGACCGAACACGCGGACGTGAGTAGCGTAAGGCGTCAACTTATAAAAAAAATTATTTAACGGGTAATTTCATAATATCGCGGGCTCGCCTTCATATTGCGATCCGCATAAATGGGGAGACATTTTTCAATGTATAATTCATCCAAACTCGCGATTTGCGGGGCTCTTTTTGGTGCCGCAGCTTTTATGATCAGCGATAGCGCTGCGCTGGCAGATCATCCTGCCGGTACCGGCGGAAAATTTGAAGTTCACATGAACCGCGGCATCAGTGGTTTCGATCATATCAAAGTGCCGCAAGGCGGTATGGGCCGTTTTCAAGTTCTTTATGCGGTGCATGATTTGCTGTTCCGGCAAGATTCCAAGACCGGTAAATTGATCCCACGCTTGGCCACCAAAGCCACGCACAGTGACGACTATAAGCTATGGCGGGTGACGCTTCGTAAAGGTGTGCGTTTCTCAAACGGCGAAGAACTAACTTCCGAAGCATATGTGCATCATTTCAAACGTCTGCTTGGCAGTAAATTGGCCGGCCGTTACCGCGCCGCCCTTGGTCCGCGTCTCGACCGGGTTGAAGCCGCTGATAAACATACGTTGAACTTTATTTTCTCCGAACCTCATCTGGCTTTTGACTCCGTCATGGCGGCCGGTATTTACGTCTGGTATTTGAATGCGCCAGGTTTTGCCAAAGCCAATGAAAACAAGCCCGACTACAACCGCATGTCGGTTGGCGCCGGCCCTTACATGATTAAGGAATGGATACCGGGTAAAGGTGTGACAGTTGTCCGCAACCGCAACTACTGGAACCCAAAGGAACAACATGCCGATGAAATTCGTTATATCATTCGGACCGGTCCGGAAACCGGTGCACCGTGGAATGCTCTTAGGGCAAAAGATCTGGATGTCGGCTGGTCCTTGAACGGGTCCATCCTGCCACGCGCGATGAAAAACAAAAATCTGGTCGTTAAAAACGGCGGCCGCGGCACCATGCATTGGGCGGTAAATTTCAATCAGGATTACAAACCGCTTGATAATTTATTGGTGCGTAAAGCCCTCGCCCACGCCATTGATCGCCAAGCGATCCTTAAAGTGGTTACCAAGGGCATGGCCAAACTTGCCAACCAAGCCTTCCCGAAAGGCTCCCGCTGGCATTGCCCCGGCATTAAGTTCCCGGATTATGATGTCGCCAAAGCCAAAGCACTGCTCAAGCAGTACGGCAAACCGATCCCAACCTTTGACATCTGGACCTACAACATTCCGTCGTTCAAAAAGCTGACGATCATGTTGCAGGCGATGTGGAAAAAAATCGGTGTTAACGTCAACGTTAAAGTTGGTGGTCGCGGCCCCAGTGGCGTGATCTTTAAAATCGTCAAGGGTGAAACGCCGATATACATGATTGTTCAAGGGCCTACTATACATCCGACCATCTATGAGATGAATATGCACTCTAAGGCCAAGGACAATAACTGGCGCGTGCGTTCACCTAAGCTCGATGCGGCAATTGAAAAAGTTCAAACTGCCCGTTCCGATGCCGATGTGAAAAAAGCTCATTGCGCGTTTGAACAAGCCAAAACCGAAGAAGTACCGTATCAGCCGTTCGAACATGCCATTCTGGCAACCGTAGCTCAAAAAGGCATCAAAGGCGTGCCGTATCCGGATAATCCTATTATCGGATACCATCATCTCTATCGCGACAAGAAATAGCGATAACTTGATCTAAATTAAAATCGCCGGGAGGAAACTCCCGGCTTTTTTTTAGGTTTCAGGAACTATTTGAAGGGAATTACAAGGACGCTAATTTAGCTCTCGCATCGTGAATAGCGGTTTCGATCTTTGCCAATAAGCGTTGCGGATCAATCGGTTTAAGCAAATAGGTCGACCCCCAGGAAGTTGCCTCACTGATCGTCGCCAAATCTTTTTTCGCCGATAGAAAAATAACCGGCACTTTTAATTTGGGAAAATCGGACCTAATTTTATCGTGCGTTTTCAGGCCATCCATTTCCGGCATATCCACATCCAGCAATATGGCGGTTGGTTTTATCTGCTCAAGCAGCTCCAATCCATGGGCGCCACTATCAGCGCTATGATATTCGTACGCCGCATGATGACAGACGACCTTAATAAATTTGAGGACGGCCGGATCATCATCAATCGCTAAAATAATCTCTTTAGCTGCCATTGAGCTCTCTAAATTTTGGCAACATTATGTAGTGTGGTAGCATATATATAACAACCGATAATGATACAAATTAATTCAACATATAGTCGCCATCAGCAAAATTTTATCGATAGATTTTTCCTTATCTGTCATCAATCTGGAAAAGTGTAAAAATTGCTGACATTGATGTTTTACCGATGGCATTAACGAATGAAAATAACGTGATCAAAAAATTACTTTTATTTGGAAGTTTGTACCTGCTGCTGGCAGGTGGCGCTATCGCGTATTTTCTGGTGACGGGGAAATTGACTAACGACGCCAAAATTCTGGACCCGGTACGCATTGCCGAAGGCAAGGTTATCTATCAGGATCACTGCGCGTCGTGCCATGGTATAAACCTGAAAGGCCAGCCAAATTGGGAAACGAGAAACGCTGATGGCACCTACCCGGCGCCGCCTCAAAATGAAGATGGTCATACATGGCAACACTCCGATCGGCAAATCTTCCGCTATATTGAAGAAGGTGGCGCCGATTTTTATCCACCGCCTATTAAAAGCAATATGCCTGGCTACAAAGATACCCTGACCAGCAAACAGATTTGGGCGCTCATCTCTTATATAAAAAGCCGCTGGCCGGAAGAAATTCGCCAAAAACAGATCGCCGCTAATTTTGCTGGGGGTTTTGGCCATCATTAGCGGGTTTTATCGACTAAAATTGATATCACCTATGCCAAACATGAACTTTGGCAACGCTCTAAAACGCGGTATTGTTTTGAAATAGTTAAGTAATTTAAAAAATTGATTTTAAAAAAATAATTAAATGGGGAATATTTTTAATGCCGCCCGACTCAGAATCGCAGCGCCCTTCAGAATTAGACACCAACATACCAACACCGGATGAACTTGTTGACCGCGCGCGCGCGCTGATCCCAAATTTGCGCAGCAGAACGGCGCGTTGTGAAGATGAGCGGCGCATCCCCCAGGAAAACTTGGATGAGATGTTTGAAGCTGGTCTTTTCAACGCGCTTAAGCCGAAACGCTATGGCGGTTATGAAATGGGCTGGGAGACACTCTGCGACTTGACTTTGGCGATTGCCGAAGGCTGCGGGTCGACCGGCTGGATTATGGGTGTATGTGGCGGCCACCCGCTGATGGTCACCAATTTCAGTTTCGATGTGCAAGACGAGGTTTGGGGCGCCAATCCGAACGCAATCATTTCTTCCGCCAAGATGACCAACGGTTCGTTTAAAAAAGTCGATGGCGGCTATATCGGCAATGGCATCATGGCGATTTCCAGCGGCAGCCAGCATGCCGATTGGTTTTTTGCCGGCGGCAGCGATGTTGAGGGCAGCGACAACCCCCTCTCCACACTTATCCCCCTAACCGATGTCACCATATTAGATACGTGGCAGGTGGTTGGTCTGGCCGGCACGGGTAGTCACGATCTTGAAATGAAAAATGTCTTTGTGCCCGACACTCATGCCTTTATCGGCGGCGAACGCCCACCCGGCGCTGGTCTTTATGATAATGGCGTCTATAAAGTCGGCCACCGCGCGCTTGGTCCCTATACTTTGGCATCGGTCGTCGTCGGTATGGCGGTCGGCGCCCTCGATATTTTTGTTGAAGGCATCAAAGATAGAACCTCCCGCCATGGCGCCAAAATTGCCGACTTCCAAAGCCTGCAGTTGCGCATTGCCGAATCAGCGGCTGAACTCGATGCGGCTAAGTTACTAATCCGCCAAAACTCGCGGGAAGCGATGTCTTATATCGGTGAAGGTAAACAGGTTCCGCGCGATCCTCATGCGCGCCTGATTATGGAGGGCAGTTACGCCTCCGTGCTTGCCGGTAAAGCGATAGAACGCATCTTCTATGCCGGTGGAGCCGGGGAGCTGTTCCTCGACAGGCACCTCCAGCGTATCTTTAGAAACGTCCAAGCCGGGCGGGCCCAGTTCGGGCTTAATTGGGATGTCCAAGGCACCAATTACGGGCGCTGGGCATTGGGCCTCGAAGGCGCGCAGGAAACGACACCGCCATTGTAGTAACTTATTGTTACTATTAACAAATTAATTTTATGTTGCTATTTTGTTCTTTCTGGGTTAAAACCGTTTTCAGACAACCAGAAAGAGGAAAATCATTATGGATACGAAAGTTTTTTTCAAAGAATTCGCCGCCCTCAGTACCTTCTTTGCCGCCGGCTATGTCTGGATGGTGATCATCTGAACGCTGCAGGCCGGAAATTAAAATATGTAGCCGAAGAATTTTTAAGACTTATCCACTGGGCGTGGTTTTCGATTTTCATCAAGCGCAACATAGGTAAATACCCCTTCCGTCACTTTTTGCAACGGCGACGGATTGTAATGATTGGTCGTCCAAGTTTCGATTTTGATCGAAAGAGATGTTTTGCCGACCTTGAGGACTTGAGTATAACAACTGACCAGATCGCCGACGCGTACCGGTTTATGAAACTCCATTTCCTTAACGCCAATGGTAACTGTGCGGCCTTCGGCACGGCGGCTGGCGGCAACGCCACCGGCAACATCCATTTGCGCCAGAATCCAACCACCAAAAATATCACCACTTGGATTGGTATCGGCCGGCTGGGCGACAACAGTGATCGTCCGCTCGCCCTCTGGAGATTTTTGGGGTTTTTCGTTTGGTTGCTCTAGATCATCATCAGACATCGATTTTTCCTCAAATTCAGGATGTTTGTCCTTGCCACAGATAATCTACTGAGGCACAAGATATTGTTATAATTCTAACGTAAAACACAGTATAATGTCGATTAACGCAAGAAATTAATACTGGTAACAGCCGGGAAATAATATGGCCGATCTCTTTGACAATGCACCTAAAAAAGCCAAAAAAGGGGCCAACAAAAACCCTGGTTCGGGTGCGTCAGGCAAGAAATCTAAGAAAGGCAAATCTTATTCCGCCAAGGATATCGAAGTTCTTGAAGGCTTGGAGCCGGTGCGCCTGCGTCCGGGGATGTATATCGGCGGCACGGATGAGCGCGCGGTTCATCATTTGGTTGCTGAACTTCTCGATAACTCAATGGATGAAGCGGTTGCCGGCGAGGCAACGCGCATCGATCTTGAGCTTTCAGCCGATCAATACATAACTGTCAGTGATAATGGCCGCGGCATTCCGACCGACCCGCACCCCAAATTCAAAAGCAAATCAGCCCTCGAAGTCATCCTGACGACGCTGCATTCCGGCGGTAAATTTAAAGCCGGGGCTTACGAAACGTCCGGCGGTCTGCATGGCGTCGGCCTCTCCGTCGTTAACGCTTTGGCCGATGACTTAACTGTCGAAGTAGCCCGCGATAAAAAGCTGCGGACCCAAAGTTTTGAGCGCGGCAAGCCCAAAGGCAAACTTAAAGACGCGGGCAAAGTCTCCAACCGCCGGGGCACGTTGATAAAATTTCATCCTGATCCGAAGATTTTCGGCTCCAAAGTGCATTTTCGACCCGCCACCCTTTACCGCATGGCGCGCTCCAAGGCGTATTTATTCCGGGGCGTCGAAATCCGCTGGAAAGTTGATCCCAAACTGCTCGAAAACGACCAAAAAACGCCGGAAACAGCCACTCTCCACTTTCCGGGCGGCCTCAGCGACTACCTGCAAAGCACGCTTGACGAAAGGGCGACCATCACGCCCAACACTTTTTTCGGCCAAGCCAAGCTCAATGGCGGCTCAGGTACGGTCGAATGGGCCGTTGCCTGGCCGGTCGATGAGGATGAGTTCTTTAATTCATATTGCAATACCGTGCCGACCCCGCAAGGCGGCACTCATGAATTGGGTTTGCGCGGAGCGCTCAATAAAGCCCTCAAGGCCTACGGTGATCTAACAAAAGTAAAAGCCGCGACCAAAATTAATGCCGATGATGTCGTCGGTGGCGCCTGCATAATGCTGTCGCTGTTTATCCAGGATCCACAGTTCCAGGGCCAAACCAAGGAAAAGCTCGCCACCGTCGAAGCACAAAAACTGGTTGAAAGCTCGCTCGGCGATCATTTTGACCATTGGCTCAGCGGCGATCCGGAAACCGCCAAGCGCTTGCTGGAACACATTATTGAGCGCTCGCAAATCCGCATGAAAAAGCGCCAGGACAAAGTGCTCAAACGGCAATCCGCCACCAAACGCCTGCGCCTGCCCGGAAAACTCGCCGATTGTTCGCAAAATTCCGCCGAAGGCACCGAGATTTTCATCGTTGAGGGTGATTCGGCCGGCGGCTCCGCCAAGCAGGGCCGCGACCGTAAAACTCAGGCGATACTCCCCCTTCGGGGCAAGATACTGAACGTCGCCAGTGCCTCGGCTGATAAGCTTCAAGCCAATCAGGAAATCAACGATCTGAACGAAGCCCTGGGCTGTGGCACCGGGCCCCGTTTCCGTGACGAGGATTTACGCTACGAAAAGGTTATCATCATGACCGATGCCGATGTTGACGGCGCGCATATCGCTTCGCTTTTGATGACGTTCTTCTTTAAAGAAATGCCACAACTCATTGAAAATGGCCATCTTTATATCGCTATGCCGCCGCTCTACCGGCTCAGCCAAGGGGGCAAAACCCTCTATGCGATGGATGACGCCCATAAAGATATTTTGGTCGAAAAAGAGTTCTCCGGGCGCGGTAAAATCGAGGTCAGCCGCTTCAAAGGCCTCGGTGAAATGCCGCCGGCGCAGCTTAAGGAAACGGCAATGAACCCTGAAACCCGGACGCTGCTCCGGGTTACGGTGCCACTGCGTCATACCGATGATGAAAAGATCGAAGCCAAAGAGACCGCCAAGCTGGTCGATGATCTAATGGGCAAAAAGCCCGAGCTTAGGCTCGCCTTCATCCAATCCCACGCCGCCGAGCTCGAAGACGGCCTGATTGATGTTTAAAAGATTGGACGGGGATGGATTAAGGACACTTTGGGCAACCGAACTGCCCATCGATAGCGTATACCAAAAAGTATAGCTGATATAAGATAATCTCGCGTGACAGTCATTTTCCCTCCCCATATAATTTTGCCACGTCACACCAATTAACCAGGGAAGTCATTCATGAGCCGTAGCTTTCGAGATTTCATCGCCGTCGCCGAGCAGCAAGGCCTGCTGCGGCGCGTAACGCAATCCGTTGATCCCAGTTGGGAGCCGGCTTGCCTGGCAAAATGGGCCTTCCAGGCTTTACCGGATAATGATCGATTTGGTCTTTTGTTTGATAATGTCGAAGGCTCAGAACTGCCACTTTGCACCGGCGCACTCGGCGCCTCCAGGCAAGCTTATGCCTTGGCGCTCGATGTCGAACCGGAGCAAATAAATGCCCAATGGGAGAACGCGCTGATTAATCAGCTTGAACCGGTCTCCGTCGACAAAGCACCTTGCCAGGAAATCGTGCTTGAAGGTGATGAGGCCAATCTCAGCGACTTGCCGGTCCCGACCTGGACGCCGGGTAAGGATCCGGCGCCTTATATCACGACCACGGTGATGACCAAACTGGTTGATTCCGATAATCAAAATTCCGGTGTTTATCGTACCCTGGTGCGCGACGACCATCATGTCGTCGTCAATATGAACCCCCGCCGCGGTGGTCACGATCAATGCGAAACCTGGTGGAAGCAGGGCAAAGCCGCCCCGGTTGCTTGGGTAATTGGCGCCGATCCGGCCTATCAATTGGCCTCGGTGGCGACGCTGCCGACAGGCGTGCAGGAAATGAAAGTCGCCGGTGGCTTGATGGGTTCGCCCATCGAACTCGTCAAATGCGTCACCAACGATATATTGGTCCCGGCCAATGCCGAGATCATCATTGAAGGTGAAATCGCGCCTGGCGACCTCGATAAAGAGGGTCCGTTCGGCGAAAACCTTGGTTTCATGTGCGAGATCAGCGATAAGCCGGTGGCCCGCATCACGGCCATTACCCGGCGGAAAGACGCCATCTATTACGGCATGACCAGTCAAATGCCGCCGAGCGAGAGCACCATGCTGCAAAGCCATGCGACGGCTGGGATGATAAACAAAATCCTGCGCCATGACCTGGGCGAAATCTTCATCACTGATTTCCACATCGACCTCACCTTTGGCGGCCAAATGGCGCATGGTATTATTGCCATGACACCGCAATATAAAGGTCATGGCATGAAAATCGGCCGCATGGCCGCCGAGGTTAGTGCGCTAAAACGCGTCACCGTGGTCGATGAAGATGTCGACATCCGCGATCCTTTGCACATGGATTGGGTGCTGAACGCACGCTACAATCCGTCGCGCGACACCGTCATCATCAAAGATGTCTTTATGCGCGCCGCCATGGACCCCTCGATCGAAGCGGTCGACGGCGTCAAGATGGGCAGCAAAATCGTTATTGACGGCACCCGCAGTGTCCCCGAAGATGAATTTTCCTTGCCGCCTAAGGAAACCATGATGAAAGCCTTGGAAACATGGAAGTCCGCCGGGTTGCCGGATTTCGACATTCCCAAACGCGCCCAATATCGGATCGATAAGTCATGAGCCAAGAAAACCGGGACGTACTTTTAAAACTGATGGACGGCTTTTCTGAGGCCTTTGATCGCGAGGATATTGACGATGTGATGTCCTGCTTTGCCGAAGACGCGGTTTATGACGAATTCAATGGCGTCCGCCATGTTGGTAAAGCGGCTATTCGGGAAGCTCTAATTCCACAGTTTCGTCATGAATTCGGTAAATTGATATTTCACTTCGAAGACCAGTTTGTTGAGGTCGGGGAAGGTAAAGGCACTGGCAAAATTATGTTCAGGTGGCTGATGACGATGGAAAACGGCGACCGCGCCGGCGGCTGGCGCGGCTTGGACCTGCTTCATTTTAAAGATGGTTTACTGACGCATAAGCTAACCTATGCCAAAGCAAAAACGCCGGTGGTTGATAAAAAAGAGAATTCTGAACGCATCCGCCGGGCGATTGACGAAGGTGTGTTGATCGAGCTTTAGGAATTAAGGGGACAGCTTACTTAATTCAAAAGTTAACATTGTAATAAGTCGACCCGGGTCGCTTTAAATGCGGCGCTTGAGGGGCAAAAATTAAGGCACCCTATACACATAAATCTGCGGACAGAAGGCATCCTCGATCTCATGCACAGCTTCGGGCTGCCAGCCCGGGATATCAAACACATTACTGATGATCAGCGTGCCGGGTTCAAGGTCGCGCTCCAGCTTGGGGCGGAGTTTCTCAAGCGCCTCTGAATGCAAATAGCAGACAACTGCCTTGGTCTCAGCGCGAAACGAGAAGCTCTTTTTTAGCATATTGACCCGCTCGATAATAAGATTGCGGCGAATTTGGACTAACCGGCGCAGCTGCATCGCCAGCCACGGCACCGGCGAAATCTCATAGGCATAAACTTTAGATTGCGGAAATCTGCGCGCCAGGGGAAAGGCCAGCGAGCCCCAGCCAGCACCCAAATCTATCACCTCACCGGTAAAATCCGCCGGCAACAGATCAAACATGTACTTCTTCGAATTACGCGAGCTCGGCACCGGGGAAATGCCGGTGACGGCGCAATAAATCAACGACAACGAACACGTAATGACCACGAAGGCCAGGAACGAATATTCCAACAGCATAGCCGAGCGCCTTTCGGAGCGTCCAAATATTTACTCCGAAGGTGCTACGCAGGTTGGTCTGAAGAGCTTGAATAAAGCGAAAGGACAAGCTTATGCCGTGCAGAAACTAAGAGAGCGAATTAAATAACTTCAACGGCAAAATTCTTAAGGCAATTTAGGTTTAAAGCAAGCCTATAGTTTCGTCTAATCCCAGCATGAGATTAAGATTTTGCACCGCCTGACCGGAAGCTCCTTTGCCAAGATTGTCGAGCTGCGCACAGACGACGGCCTGGCCGCTGGCGTCATTGGCAAAGACATAGAGCCTCATCATATTCGTGTTATTTAAATCTTCCGGATCAAGACTGGCCATCGCCGCCGTCTCCGCCAGTGGCGCGACGGTGACAAATTTTTGGCCGCCATAATGATCGGCCAGCACGGCGTGGATATCGCCGGGTTTTACGCCTTCGCCAAGGGACCTCAACTGCAGCGGCACCGAAATCAGCATGCCTTGCGCAAAGCGTCCGACACTCGGCACGAAAATAGGCGCGTGATCAAGACCGCTCCGCCGTTGAATTTCAGGTGTGTGCTTATGAGCCAATCCCAAGCCATAGAGATAAAATTCGCTGTCGGTATGATTGGGCGACGCTTGATCTTCAAAGGCGGCGATCAACGACTTGCCACCACCCGAATAGCCCGACACGGCATTGATGCTGAGCGGAAAATCCGCCGGTAAAAGACCAGCCGCAACCAGTGGATAAATGATCGAGATCGATGAGCAGGCATAACAGCCGGGATTGGTTACCCGCCGGGCGCCGACGATAAGGTCGCGCTGATCAGCCTGATATTCCGGAAAACCATAGACCCAATCCGGATCGGTCCGGTAGGCGATCGAGGCATCAATCACCCGGGCCTTATCATTTTCGATCAATCCCACAGCGTCCCGCGAGGCATCTTCCGGCAAACACAGGATGGAGATATCAGCGCTATTGAGCATCTCGGCACGCGCCTTGAGGTCCTTGCGCCGGTCGTCACCCAGATGCAAGAGTTCGAGATCGTTCCGGCCTTTCAACCGGTCGAGAATTTGCAGGCCTGTGGTCCCTGCTTCACCATCAATGAAAATTTTAGCCATAGCGGCGCATATATCTGCGTTTCCAGCGAAAAACGCAATGCCTAGATGCTAAAAAAAATAAAAAAAATACCGCTAAAAAATGCCGACCGTTTTGAAGTGGTCAATTAATCTTATGCTTCTGCAGCAGGCGGCGGAATTGGTGGTAGCCCAAATCAAGCCGGCTGGCGGCTTCTTTTTGCACGTGACGGGATTCGCCGAGAGCCTTTTCGAGCAGCGATATCTCATATTTGGCGACGGCCTCGCTAAAGCTCGTGGGCGCGTCAGAGGCAGGAGATTTTGGCCCTTGATCCGCAGTCTCCGCCGATGAGCCCGCCGGCCGCCACGGGCTGTCGAACGGATCAATGACAATCTGAGCAATCGGCGTATTGTCCCGAGCGGCATAAAAAACCGAGCGTTCAACGACATTTCGAAGTTCTCGAACATTGCCCGGCCAGGCATAGGCTGTAAGGCTTTGCTTGGCCGCGTCGGTAAAGCCGGCAAACGTTTCCAGACCTAAGTCCTGCGACGTCTCAACGGCAAAGCTCTCGGCCATCGATATTATATCGCCGGGCCGGGCCCTTAGCGGTGGGATAGTGATGACGTCAAAAGCCAGCCGGTCGAGCAGGTCGGCGCGAAATTCTCCGGACTTGGCCAAAGCGGGTAAATCCGTATTCGCCGCCGCTACTACTCTGACATCGACCTGCAGGGTTTCGGTACCGCCAACCCGCTCGAACTCACCGTATTCGATAACGCGCAGAACCTTCTCCTGAACAGCCGGTGAGGCATTGGCAATTTCGTCCAGTATCAGCGTTCCGTTATCAGCCAATTCAAAGCGTCCGGCCCGCTTTCGCTGAGCGCCGGTAAAGGCTCCCATCTCATGGCCAAAAAGTTCCGATTCAAGCAAGGTCTCGCTTAAGGCGGCGCAGTTCACCTTGATCAACGGCCCGTTCCAGCGCGGTGACAGATAATGCAGCCGGGCCGCCAACAGCTCTTTGCCAGTGCCGCGCTCGCCGACCACCAGACAAGGGCGGTTTAATGGTAGCCAAGCGCGAACAGCGCTCAACGGCATCAAGAAAAGCCGGGTCCTCGCCCAGGATGGCGGGTAGTTGATCAAGCATGATTAATATAATAGCGAATATCGCTATTAATGTCGATGTTATTTAGCGATAAACGATACTTTATTAGAGATCAATTTTGATGAATTGTTTGTTTTCAATGGGTTATGAAGTTGGCACGGCGCCTGCAATACATTGGGTAATACATTTAACCAACTATTGAGGACGACATGACTATATTTTCCCGTCTAACCGACATTGTTCACTCCAACATCAATTCTCTGCTCGATAAGGCAGAGGATCCTGAAAAAATGATCCGCCTGATGATTCAGGAAATGGAAGACACGCTGGTCGAGGTACGTTCGACCGCCGTCAAGGCCATTGCCGATAAAAAGGAAATCAACCGACGCTTGGAAAAACTCGATACCGCGGCAGAGGAATGGCAGGAAAAAGCCGAATTCGCGCTGTCTAAAAACCGCGAAGACCTGGCCAAAGGTGCGCTGGTTGCTAAAGCCAAGCTCTCTGAGCAAGCTGCTTCTTTACGCGAAGGCTTGGCAGCCACTGAAACCTCGCTCAGCAAATACAACGAGGATCTGGCCCAACTGCAAGCCAAACTGGATGAAGCCAAGGCCAAAAAGAAGGCGATCGAGATTCGCATGAAAACTGCCCAGAAGCGGGTTAAGATACGCCAAACCTTGCATGACGGCCGGGTTGACGACGCCATGGAACGCTATTCCACTCTGGAGCGCCGCATTGACGAGTTGGAAGCCGATGCCGAAAGTTTTGATTTGGGTAAAGAACGCACGCTCGATGAAGAGTTTATTGAGTTAGCCGCCGAGAACGCTATTGTTGATGAGCTTGAGCGCATGAAAGCCAAGCTTGCGAAAAAGCAAAGCTGAACCTACTTCTAGACTTCAAGTGAACTGAACTACAATCGGATCAATTATGGACTTTTTGAATTTTTTAAATGTCCCGCTCATACTCTTCCTGACGATTGGGTTACCGCTTTGGCTGCTTTTTCATTACATAACCAAGTGGAAACAAATGAAGCAGGCGGGCGCCGGACAAGGCCAAACGGTGGTCAATCGCAAAGAGCTTTTACGGCTGCGTGAGATCGCTGTTTCACTCGACGAAAGATTAGAGTCCCTGGAAACAATTTTGGAAGCGGAAGCCCCCGCTGGAGTTAAAAATGAAACGCCGTGAACACCACCACCATCATCACCATTACCATAAAGGTCACCCACGACGGCCGCGGAAACGCGACGGCGGTATTAAACGTACCATCAAGGGCTTGGCGACTAAATTTGGCGTCTCCAGCAAAGTGATTATCATCGGCTTTGTCGTGCTCTTTCTGTTTACCAAAATCTTCGCCTTACTGATCTTTTTCCTGGCCTACCTCTGGATCAAGCACCCGGGGAAATACGAGGATATGTTAGATGGAGCGTTCGAAAAATCCCGCCGCGGTTTTGAAAATATGACCCACGCGCCGGGCTTCGATGAAGCCGCCACCGCCGGCGGCCCCCAAACTTCTTATGGCACTGCGTATCGCGATGACGAATTTGATTTTTCCGACTTGAAGCAGAAATTCGAAGATCTGGAAAAACGCACCAACGGCATGGAAGAACATGTCTCATCAGACGAATACAAACTCAACAAAGAGTTTGATGATATTAAGTGACGCAATTTCGGTGACAGTTTACTTTTCACCGTCATTCCGGCCGTAGCGTAGCGAAGAGCCGGAATCCAGGAATCACAAAACCACTTCAACACCTCAAGCGGGGACACCTTAGGCGACCATTTGCGAGGCCGATGGGATGTGCCAAGAAGATGTCCCCTTCTAATAAAAAAAGGGCCTGCATTTCTGCAAGCCCTCTTTCGATAAATAACTCTGTGCTTCTACCGTTTCGAGAACTGGAAGCTCCGGCGGGCTTTTTTGCGACCGTATTTTTTCCGTTCAACGA
>CAJWAR010000037.1 GCA_913020445.1 uncultured Rhodospirillaceae bacterium | reverse complement strand
AACAATAAGCCCCTTCCCTCCCCAATTTATTGGGCGGGGGAAGGTTGGGATGGGGAGGGTTTTTAAATTGACAATATTTTATTTAGCGCGCTGCGCTTATCAGCTCGTCAATATCGAGCGCAGCCTCGAAAGCGGATGCAACCGCATCTAGAGCCCGCTCAACTTCAAGGTCATAAGCGACGCCGGAGATTTGCCGGTCTTTAAGGCGCGATAGAAAGGCGCGGCGGAAAGTATCATCGGCAAACAGCCCGTGCAGATAGCAGCCCATCACTTTGCCGTCATTTGAAACAGCGCCGGCGTTTTTGCCATCAACCGCCGCAAAAGGCCGGTCGCAATCGGGGCCGGTGGTGGTGCCGATGTGCATTTCGTAACCCTGGAAGCTGCCGAGATCGAGTGCGGATTGTGCCGTCACTTCGACCAAGGATTTATCACCGCCCATTTCAGTATGCACACTGAGATGGCCTAGCCCATCAATGGACGCGATATCACTTTCAGACTTTTCCGGATCATCAATGCGGGAGCCCAGCATCTGATAGCCGGCGCAAACCCCCAACACTGTCCCACCACGGCGCAGATGGGCGGTGAGATCAACATCCCAGCCTTGGCGGCGCAGATCAGCTAAATCGGTAATGGTCGTTTTGGAGCCGGGTAAAATGATTAAATCCGCATTGCCCGGCAGAGCTTCGCCGGGCGAAATAATCTGCAGATCAACATCGGGCTCGGCGATCAGTGGATCAAAATCATCATAGTTTGAAATATGCGCCAGTCTTGGCACGACGATCTTGATAGAGCCGTTCGATACCTCACGTTTTGTATTCTCTAATGTATGTGCATCTTCCTGGGGCAGTTTGGCGGCCTCAGGCACATACGGGATTACGCCAAAACAGGTGAGCCCGGTTTTCTGGTTGATGATCTCGATGCCGCTTTTGAACAAAGTAACATCGCCCCGGAATTTATTAATAACATAGCCGGCGACCAGCGCGCGCTCGTCCTCCGGCAAAAGCTCCCAGGTGCCGACGACACTGGCGATCACCCCGCCCCGGTCAATATCGGCGACCAGCACTACCGGCGTTTTGGTCGCCACGGCAAAGCCCATATTGGCGATATCATTCTCACGCAGATTTACTTCCGCCGCACTGCCCGCCCCTTCGATCAAGACAATATCGGCTTCGGCTTGAAGGCGTTCACTGGCCGCGACCACCACCTCCAGCAATTCAATTTTCTTGGCCTGATAATCCCGTGCCGGATAATTGCCTTCAACTTTTCCCATCACCACCAATTGGGCGCCAACGTCGGACTGCGGTTTTAACAGCACCGGGTTCATATCGATATGAGGCGCAACACCCGAGGCCTTGGCCTGCAAGGCTTGAGCCCGGCCAATTTCGCCGCCTTCTGGTGTAACGGCTGCATTATTTGACATATTTTGCGGCTTGAACGGCCTGACGGTCATTCCTCGCTTAACCAAGGCCCGGCACAAACCGGCAACGACAAGCGATTTGCCGACATCGGACCCGGTACCTTGAAACATGAGGGAAGCAGGCATGAATTAAAACTCGATCCCGGCCTGGGCTTTATAGCCGTCACGGAAATGATGCTTTACTTCGGTCATTTCGGTGACCAGATCAGCAACCTCAATTAATTCCGGCTTGGCATTACGGCCGGTGCAGATGACATGTTTATCGGCTGGTTTATTCTCGAGATAATCCGCCACTTCCTTGATGTCGATATAGTCGTTGCGCAGCACAATGTTGATCTCATCCAACAACACCAAGTCTAGTTCCAGGTCTTCGATCATTTCTTTGGCCCGCGCCCAGGCTGCATTGGCCGCTTCAATATCGCGCGCCCGGTCCTGGGTTTCCCAGGTAAAGCCCTCACCCATGGCGGTAATAGTCACGAGATCGGGAAAAGCTTCCAGCACCACGCGCTCACCGGTTTCCCATTTGCCTTTAACAAACTGAACGATGCCGACTTTTTTGCCATGGCCAATGCAGCGGGCGACGATCCCCATCGCTGCCGTCGTTTTGCCTTTGCCTTTGCCGGTATGCACCACCAGCAAGCCGCCTTCTTTGGTCTTGGTCGCCAAAATTTTGTCTTTGGCCTCTTTGTGCTTCCGGCGTTTTTCGTTGGCCCTCTCATTTATTTGGGCGTTTAATTCTTCTTCCGATGGCTCTTCGCTCATGCCATTTCCTCCTCAACCCTGTTTCTAAGACGCGCCAATAAATCGCCTACCGAGTTGGCGCGTGGATGCCAAAAGCCCCGCTCAATCGCTTCGTCAAACCGGTCAGCGATTTCCTGCAAAGCCGGCGCATTGTTCTGTTCAATAAAATCACGCACCTTGTCATCGGCCAAATAAGCATCGAACAATTGATCGAAGTGATGGTCTTCAACCACCTGTGACGTCGCAGCAAAGGCGAAGAGATAATCCACCGTCGCGGCGATCTCGAACGCGCCCTTGTAGCCATGGCGCATGACGCCCTCTATCCATTTCGGATTAGCCGCCCGCGCGCGCACCACCCGGCCAATCTCTTCACTTAGGGTGCGGATTTTCGGTGTGTCGGGGCGGGAGTGATCGTTGTGATAGATGGTGGGCTGCTGGCCGGATAGCTCTCGCACGGTCGCGGTAAGGCCCCCTTCAAACTGATAATAATCATCGCTATCCAACAGATCATGCTCGCGGTTGTCCTGGTTGTGGACGACGATTTCAACGCCTTTAAGACGGGCTTCGAAGAGGCTGTTCTCAGCTTCCCCTTCGGCGCCGCTGCCATAGGCATAGCCGCCCCAAGCAACATAGGCGCGGGATAAATCTTCGTCGGTTTCCCAACACTTTTCATCAATGAGCGTCTGCAGCCCGGCCCCATAGGCACCCGGCTTGGAGCCAAAAACCCGGAAGCCGGCCCGGCGGTTGGCGTCTTCTTCGCTCGCACCTGCAGCCATGAAAGCCGCTTGGTCTTTTTGGGCTTGCGCCGCGAGGGGATTGTCATGCTCGGTTTCATCTTGCGAACTGACAGCTCGCACGGCTGAGTCCAATAAATCAACTTGGCTCGGAAAGGCGTCCCGGAAAAAGCCGGAAATCCGAAACACGACGTCAACCCGGGGCCGCCCCAAAACGGTCAGCGGCATCACTTCAAAACCGATGACCCGATTGGCTTGCTTGTCCCATTGCGGCTGTACGCCCATCAACGCGAGTGCTTGGGCGATATCATCGCCGCCGGTGCGCATATTGGCGGTCCCCCACGCACTCATGGCGAGGCGTTTGGGGTACTCGCCATGCTCCTGGAAATGCCGCTCGATCAGCAACGTTGCCGATTTCCAGCCCAATCGCCACGCCGCCGGTGTCGGCACGGCCCGCACATCAACTGAATAAAAGTTTTTGCCGGTCGGCAGGACATCAAGACGCCCCCGGGTCGGCGCACCGCTACTGCCAGGGGCAACAAAGGAACCACCCAAGCCCTGCATCAGACCGCTGAGTTCCTGCTCCCCGCAGTCGGCAATGATGGGCCGGAGGTCATCCCCAATAAACGCGAGGACGATTGCAGATTTTTGCCAATCTGGTCTCGGCTCGGTTTTTCCGCTGACCAAAGCTTGTGCCAGCAATTCCAGCCGTTCAACTGTATCGCCATTGCTCCGCCAGTCGCCGTCGAAGCTTTTAAGTTCTTTTGGTCGGGCGCCTTGCCACTTGGCCCCCATCTCACAATCAAGCGGATCAAATTTATCAAAACCCAAATCCCCTGCCAATGCTCGAATGAGTGAGGCGTTTTCACCTTCACCATCTTCCCGCTGCAATCGAGTTAACGCGATCAACAGATCGGTTTCCTGACTTCCCGTTGGCGCTTCGCCAAATATGTGCAAACCGTCTCTGATCTGCATTTCTTTAAGCTCACAGAGATAATTATCGATTTTGGCCAGTGCTTGATTTTCATCATCAGACTTTTCGATGCCGACATCGCGGTCGAGCCCGATGCGTTCGCTCAGCTGAATGATCTCCTCACCGAGAATTTTTAGCCGCCGCGGGTCCATGCCGGCGGCCTGATAATATTCATCAACCAATTGCTCAAGATCACGCAGCGGCCCGTAGCTTTCCGCCCGGGTCAGCGGCGGCGTGAGGTGATCAATGATAATAGCCTGAGTGCGGCGCTTGGCCTGGGTGCCTTCACCCGGATCATTGACGATAAAGGGATAAAGATGCGGCAGCGGACCTAAAGCAATTTCCGGATAACAGCTTTGATCCAGCATCAAAGCCTTACCCGGCAGCCATTCAAGATTGCCGTGTTTGCCAAAATGAATGATCGCATGGATGTCGATCTCGCGCCGCAGCCAGGCATAAAAGGCGAGATAGCCATGGGGCGGTACGAGGTTCGGATCATGATAAGACGACGTCGGATCAATGTTGTAGCCACGGGCGGGCTGCACGGCCAAGACGACATTGCCAAAAATGTGAGCCGGTAAAATAAATGCCCCACCCGAAACAAAAGGATCATGTTCGGGTGCGCCCCAGCGGTCGATTATTTCATCTTGGATGAGCTGAGGCAAAGAGGCAAAAAAATCCAGGTAATCGCTGATGGCATAGACCTCACCCCCTTGCCGCACGCCCGCTGCATTGGTCGGGCCCGCCAGCAATTGATCCATGATATCTTTGCTGGTCATCGGCGCAGTATTTCCTAGCGCATAGCCTTCCTGCATCATGCGCTTAAAAGCCGCCGCAACACCGGCGGGTGTATCGAGCCCTACCCCATTGCCAAGCCGGCCATCCTTGTTGGGATAATTCGCAACGACGATTGCGACGCGGCGGTCACTCGCCTGGGTCTGGCGGAGGCGCGTCCAGGACGCCGCCAGTTCAGCGACAAAATCAACGCGGGACGGCACGGGTTCATGCTTAATCACTGCCACTTCGGTCGCATCATCAAACTGGATGCTCTTTTTGAAAGAGATCGCGCGGCTGATAAGCCGGCCATCAACTTCCGGCAGCGCGACATTCATCGCCAAGTCTTTCGGCGCCAGCCCACGGGTGCCGTCTGCCCACTCCTCTTGCGTACCGCCCGATAGGATCACCTGCATAACGGGACAGTCTGCATCGGTGAACGGTGTTTCGATACGATCTCCTCCCGGCGACGACACAGCAAAACCGGTGGCGTTCAAAATAACGTCCGGCGAGGTTTCCGCAAACAACGCTTTGACGATCTCCGCCGAGGTCGGGTCTTTGAGACTGCCAACAAAGATCGGCAGCGGATTGATGCCTTTGGCTTGCAAGCCATTAATCAGCGCATCAATCGGTGCGAGGTCCGAAGTTTGCAACAAGGCCCGGTAAAAAACGATGGCATTAACAGGCTCGCCGTCCTGCCAGTGGCTTTTGATATTTTCGAGATCGGGCAAGACATCTCCCGGCCAATAGAGCCCGGCTCGCACCAACGGCACTGGCTCAATCCACTCCCGCTCGTCGCCAATTATAGAGCTCGCATAGTTCAATAGATTTCGGATATTGCCGGCGCCGCTTTGGGCGCAATATTGCCAAATACGATGGCAGACTTCAGGGCCAAGAGTGGACTGTTCAGTCAGCTCCGGGTCGGGGGTATCATCACCCGGCACGACGGCGAGCTGAATATCGTTTTGCAAACAAGTCTCTCGGATTTGCTCGATGCCATAGGGCCAATAACCCAGTCCGCCGAGCAGCCTAACAATCACCAGCTTCGCCGAGGCTTGATTAGGGGGGGCGATGGTGTTCTCGACATAAACATCGACCGACATATTGTGGCTGAGTTGCATCAAATTGGCGAGCCTGAGGGACGGGTACGCATCTAACCGATGCTGTTCGGCTAGGATGGCGAGATCGCTGGCCGCCGCCGACAGAAAGACAATATCGCCGGGCGATTGACCGAGATCGACAGCTTCCGAACCGTCGCTGATTTCGCCTGGCTGGGTGACGAGAAGATGCATGTCGTCCCTTTACCCCTTGCTCACTTTAGTCCTGCAATATGGCTTCAACGGCAGAGCGGTCGAAGCCTTGGAGGCCGATAATGACCAACTGTCCGGTCTGGGTTTCATCACCCGCCCAGGGCCGGTCATAATAATGCTCAACCCGTTCGCCGACCCCCTGCACGATTAACCGCGCCCGTTTATCCGCAATCGCCAAAGCCCCTTTGATCCTAAGCACGCCTTCCTGGGTCAGCGCCTGTTTAATCCGCTCGATAACAGCGCCGGGTTCTGAAGCGACATCAATGCCAATCGTGAAGGTGTCAAAATCATCGTGCTCGTGTTCCTCTTCATCATCATGGCAGGAAGGCCGGGCATCAACATCGTCTTCTACTGCCGCATCGAGTCCTAAGATTATGCCCGGATCAAGCCGGCCATGTATAGCTGGGATGGCCTCCACGGACGTGCGCGCTTCTTCATTGATAAGGTTCAGCACGCCTTCCAATTCGGCTGCTTCCATCATGTCGGATTTGCTGACGATTACCATATCGGCACAGGCCAGCTGATCGCCAAACACTTCTTCCAGTGGATTTTCATGATCAAGCGTCGGATCGGCTTCCCACTGCTTTTTGATCAGTTCCGGATCTTCAGCAAACAGACCTGATTTGACCGCAGGGCCATCAACGACGGTGATGACGCCATCCACCGTGGTCCGGGACCGTACTTCCGGCCATTGAAAGGCTTTGACCAGCGGTTTGGGCAGAGCCAATCCAGAAGTCTCGATGACGATATGATCCGGGCGGTCTTCCCGATCCAGCAGGGTTTCGAGCGTCGGGATAAAATCATCGGCAACCGTGCAGCAGATGCAGCCATTGGTCAGCTCCACCACATCATCTTCGCTGCAGGTTTCATCACCGCAGCCTTTGAGGATATCGCCATCAATGCCAAGGTCACCGAACTCATTGATGATCAGCGCGAGCTTCCGACCGTTGGCATTTTCCAGCATATGCCGGATCAGGCTGGTTTTACCAGCGCCTAAAAAGCCGGTGATCACGGTAACAGGTGTTTTTGCTGCAAGAGCCATTTCTATTTATTTCCTATTTTAGTTTTTGCGCTATGCCAGCTGTCACGAGAACAACATTTTCCGCCGCAGCCGCAATTTTCTGGTTCATCAAACCGGCGCAATCGGCAAACCGGCGCGCCAGAGCATTATCCGGAACAATACCCTGCCCGACTTCGTTAGAAACAAAGATGACCGGGTAATCGAGATCTTCGACCAAGGCGCAGAGACCATCAATCTCGGCATCAATATTTTTTTCAAGCGCCATAAGATTGGAGAGCCAGAGCGTTAAACAATCGACCAGCGCCGGTTTGCCCCGGCCTTTGATCGACAGCAATGCATGCTGGAGCAAAATCGGCTCTTCCAAAGTTTGCCACTCATCGCCACGCCGTGCCTTATGGGCGGCAATGCGGGCCTTCATTTCGTCATCAAGCGCTTCCGAAGTTGCGATGTAAAAACCACCACCAGCATTTTCGATGATACTTTCGGCAAAGACGCTTTTACCCGAGCGCGCGCCACCGAGCACCAAAGAAAATCCAGCTTGTTGAAGGTTGATGAGATCACTCATTTAAAACGCAGTCCTCCTCCCCGAGGTTTGTTCAGTTTATCATACCGTTGGAGAGGTCTCCTGGCTGAGGCTTGTGATTTGATCCGACCTTCCCAGCAATATCGCCAGTGGCTGCTTATTAAAAGCTTGGATCAAATCCGTCCGTCACAGTTGCGGGGGCAGCACCGGATTTACACCGACTTCCCTGTTCCAACGACACAGCGGACGCTATCATTTTGACCCCGGGATGGCAAAGCATTTACAGATTGAGACCCATAACCCGCCAGCTCGGCCCGTCGTCTTCGTCATACAGGCAATCGATGCGGGTCAGCGACAATGTATCAATCTGAACCGAGAGGGCGGATTTGGCAAAGAGGTTCAGCGCCACCGCCACGGCTGAGCGGATCGAGCCGGCATGAGCAACAGCTATGATATCTCTGCCTTGATATTCAAGAGTGAGATCAGCCACGGCATCTGAGACCCGGTCCATCAAATGAACAACGCTTTCACCACCGGGTGGCGCTTGGGTGGTGTAATCCTCCCAAAACGCCCGGGCTTCGGCTTTATCCATAGTGTCCCAGGCCTTGCCGTTCCACTCGCCGAAATTCTGCTCCATCAGGCCGGGGACCGCGCGGCAATCCTTGCCACCCAAAGCTGCCGCGGTTTGAACAGTACGGTTGAGCCCGCTGGTCAGCCAAACCGCATCTTCAGGCAAGCTAAGGCGGCGCGCATCAATTGCCACCTGATCCGAGAGATCAGCGTCGACTTCATCTTGACCATGAATAATACCGGGTGAGCCGGCGGAAGGTGCGTGACGTACCCACCACCATCTAGTTGTGATCATTCAAGGCCCACCATAACTATTGCCAGCAGAATTGTCGTCTCGGCAATCTGTTGGGAGGCGCCTAAAACATCTCCCGTCTGTCCGCCGATGCGCGTGGCGACAAAATAGATAAACAAGCCTGTCACCAATACGGCGAAGCCCAAGGAGACAATGCTGGTGCGAAACCCGAGCAGGAAGAGCAGAAAAGCGACGCCAATCAGAATGGCGACAATTGCCCGGTCAAAGCTTGGCTTGCCGGCACCGGCGCTTAAGCCGTCCTCTCTGGCGACCGGTATATAATGCATAATGCCCGGCAAAGCAGCCCGCGACGCTGTTGCCGCTGCGATGAGGGCATAAATGGCAGCATCTATGCCAATTTCGGTTATTTCGGTTAGGGCAGCCCAACGCAGACCAAAACTGAACAGCAACGCCATAACGCCGTAGCTGCCGATCTGACTGTCCCGCATTATCGACAACTTTTGCTCCCGGGTAGTACCGCCGCCGATTCCGTCGAATGTATCGGCAAGCCCGTCTTCATGGAGAGCGCCTGTTATCCCGGTCATGGCCAATAGGGAAAATAGCGCTAATATTACAGAAGGAAAATCAAACCAGCTGCCAACCCACAGCACGAGACCAGCAATCAAACCAATCAATGCACCGACAATCGGGAAAAAACGTGAGGCCTCGGCAATCGAGAAATCCTCTGGTGCCGCACCAATGTAGACCGGTAGTCGCGTCAACACGCCAAGACAGATTCTAAGATCAGCGAACCAGCCTTGTTTATCGACCTTGCTTTTCATCCGGCCGAAGAAATCTTCCTCGTCCGGCGAATCATCAGAATCAATATCCGACTCTAGACCTTCGTCCTGATCCTCGGTGTCTAAATCTTCCTTTTTATCGGCCAATTTCAGCCCCTAACTCTTTTTTGCTTTCGTGTCAGCGCCTAGCATTATATGACAAGCCATCACTAATCTAGAATATCATGGGATGCGACATGGAACAAAAGCCAATTACCTCTCTGGATGCAATTCGGGAGCTTATTCAATCTTTTCCGGGACCGGATGAGGACGCTATTGCAGCAACTCGTGCCCGCGAACCAAACCTCACCAAACCGCAAGGCTCTTTAGGCCGCCTGGAAGAACTGGCCGAATGGCTGGCTGGCTGGCAGGGCAAACATCCACCGAAAATCGATCTGCCGCGAGTCATTGTTTTTGCCGGATCGCACGGTGTCACCGCGCAGGGGGTCTCTGCCTTTCCAGACGAAGTGAACCATCAAATGGTGGCGAATTTTCAAGGCGGGGGTGCCGCGATCAACCAACTTTGCAAAGTGCAGGATGCTGAACTGAACGTCATGGAAGCAGCCCTCGAAATTCCGACCCGCGATTTTTCGCAAGAACCCGCAATGGATGATGCCGATTGCGCTGAAGCGGTTGCTTTCGGCATGTCCGGCCCGGATGTCGGTCTTGATGTGTTGTGCCTTGGTGAAATGGGGATTGGCAACACAACGGCCTCAGCAGCGATCTGCCATGCGCTTTATGGCGGCGACGCTGCCCACTGGGTTGGTCCCGGCACCGGCGTTGAGGGCGATGCGCTCGCCAACAAAATTCGCGTCGTTGAAGAAAGTGTCATTTTGCATAAAGCCGTGCTTACCGACGGGTTGGAAATTCTGCGCTGTTTTGGCGGCAGAGAAATGGCGGCGATTTGCGGTGCAATTATCTCCGCCCGGTTGTCTCGTATTCCTGTTTTACTCGACGGCTATGTCGCCTGTGCGGCGGCTGCCGTGCTTCATGCAATGGATGAACATGCGCTTGATCATTGCGTCGTGGCCCATGTTTCAGCCGAGCCGGGCCACCGGCACTTAATAGAAAAACTCGGCAAAGTAGCGCTGTTTGATTTCGGCATGCGCCTGGGTGAAGGATCAGGTGCCGCACTCGCGATCAGTATTTTGCGCAGTGCCGCCGCCTGCCACAGCGGCATGGCGACATTTGAAGAGGCCGCGGTTTCCAATAAGGATTAGTCTTCAGTTGGCGCAAGCACAGCAATTATATTTGCTCCCCACAAAGGCGGCGGTTCGGTGAGTGTTATATCCAAAATACCCAGCACAATGTTTTCTAAAAAACGCTTGAAATGATTTCCCCGCCTGACGGATAGAAATTTTTCTACTTGAAGGCCTGCTGCAAGTGCAACATGCTGAAGGCTGCCCGGCCCATAGATCGCTTTATGGGTAACGTCATTGTATTGATATTGCAGACCAAAAGGAGAAGCAGCGTTCGGCACTCGCAATACAATCTTCCCGCCTGGCTCCAAAAGGTCTTTCAACTGAACAAGCAGTCGTTGGCCTTCCATGAAAGAAAAATATTCAAATACATCTAGTAAGACAATTCGATCAAAGTGCTCGGAAAAATTTTGGATTTCTGCCCAAATATCGCCAATTATGACGCAATCCGAAATATCGGGTGGCATAAATTCTTTGACCTTAGGATCACCGTCAATGCCGGTAATTTTGGTAACGCCTTTTGCCTTTAAATATGCCAGAAAAAGTCCGACTCCAGTTCCCAACTCAAGCACCGAGTGGTTGGAAGATCCCTGAGCCGGAAGCCAATACTGGTCATCATAATTGCGAATGTGCTTTTTGCGAACCTCAGCTTTTACATAGGTTCGATGTTGATCGTAAACTTGATAAAAATCTTCGAGCTTTTCGAATTCCATCAAGTTTGGACCAGCTAGGTCGCGTGAGGCTCAGCAAAAGTTGCTGCTTGGTCATGGGCGAGGCGGCCATACACAAAAGCCGCCGCAATGCCCAAAATGCCCCACATAACGGCTGAGGCAAATAACGTCACCATGATATAATGGGCAGCTAATTCGGGTGGTGAAGCACCAACCGCACCGGCTTCTGCATGTGGCGCCCCGATCGCATGCGGGATAACCAGCAGCAATAGACCGCCAGCCCGCCAGACATTTAATTTGCCGAAAGCAATCATCGCCAGGCCTGCGCAACTGGCCACGGCCGTACCCAACCACCAGGCTTGACGCGCCAACAGATCACCTGCCGCCGCTGCCGGTAGTTCAGCCGGCAAACCTAATCCGGGCAGGAATGAAAAACTTAAAAAACCGGCACCGCCCCATAACAATCCTCGGGTCAAGTTGACACTGCCGCCATAAAGCGTAAAGCCCGCTGCCAGTAAGAAGCCAAAGGCTATCGCCGTCAATAGATTTGCACCAAGAGTGAAAATTGAGCGCTCGAAACCATCTTCAGGCGACCAAGCGGATTCACTGTGAGCATGAGCGCCATGATCATGGGCCGCTTGCGCGACACTGGCTGAATGGGTGTGACCCGCTTTCGCGCCATCATGTACATGCGCCGTGCCGACAGCTTGGCCTTCGGCATGGATATGAAAATTTTGTTCGTGAAGGTGCGGTATGTTACCGCCGGAATGCGTATGGCTGATACCGCCCGGATGCGCGTGTTGCACGCCAGCGACCGGCGCGCTTCCTTGTTCTTCATAAACTTCTGCTTCCGCTATAAGCGGCTGCACCATGGTTAAATGCACCAGCGTCAGAATGACGCCAGCAACAGCGCCGGACAACAGCCCGGTCAGCAGCAATCTTTGTAACATGGGACCCCCTTAGTGACAGGGGAATGAATTAGCGTGCCGGGAATCATGGGCGGCGTTGTGAACCAAATCGGCATTGGCAAAACCAACTCCGAGCAAGATAAAGGCGCCCAATAAACCACCAAATATTGCTGCGGCCAGTCTCTGAGATAGCGCAACAGGTTTGGCGTCTTGTTTTAAAACTTTAACTTCACTCATAATAACTCACCCTCCGTGTTCAGTTTTGATGGCAGGTATCTGACTCGCATCCAGTTATCAGTATGCTTACAGTTGCGGGGGCAGTCACGGAATTACCTAATTAATCAGATGCACCGTATTCCCAATTCATCCGCCCTATGACAAAGCGGAACCATCCCCATGATGGTTAAACGGATGGGCTTCATAAGTCAATCTGGAATTGGGTTTTGAGTAAAAAAAAGCCCGTCTAAATCAGCGTCACCCGCAACTTGGTGCCTTCCGGATGGACGCCATGGCGCCACTGTAGAATATAGGGGGTCGCCGGCCGCAAATCAGGCTGAACCAGCCAGAGCCGCCATAGTTGGCGTTTTCGATCGGCCTCCGGCCAATCTTCAAAGCCTTCCCGGGTATGAAGCGCGACGCAATTATTGGCCAACTGAATATCGCCGCGCTCTAAGGTCATCGAATAATGCTGTTCTTCGCAAATTTCCTCCGTTAGCCGGATGCCTTCCGCCTGCGCATCGGTCATATCCGGGGCCTCCGGCAACATATGACCTTTTTCCATATGTTTTGGGCCAAAAGCGACGCAGAGCTTGCCCTCAAGCACATTAAAGACCGGACTTTCATAATAATTTTTCTCTTCGCTTTGCATTTCGGCATGTTTGGTCCAGCAATAGGGCTGTGCCATCACCTCAACCAGATCAGGCCGGCGCTTGAGTAGTTCATTGTAAACCGAGATAGAACTGACAACTTTGGAAAGACCGCCGGATTTTGCGGTCTGTATGCACAGCAAGCCGACAATATCGGTTTGATCACAATGATAATCCATCGTCACATTTGTCTGATAACCACGGTGGTTTGGATCATTGTAGTCACGCCCTTCATCCCTTATGTGACCCAACATATCGCCTTCGGGATTATTCGACATCACTTCGCCCATGTGGCGGCCAATTCCCCAGTAGATAGCAGCGGCATCAATCAGCTCAATGTCGTCCATCGGCAAGCCGCGGATTAAGGCAATGCCTTTGCCGTCTTTCAACTGGCTATATATTTTTGGCAGAGTCTCACCGAAATGGCCGAGGTCGAAATCATCTTTGGCGGTTTCCAACAATGCATTCGGATTGTCGCCGAATTGATCCAGATAGCGCTTCGCCATTGTCACGAGACCATCAATTTCCGCATTGCTGAGCCGATACAACCAGTCGTCAGAACTGGCTAAATCTTCTTTGGTCCAGATCGCTGGGTCGACGACAGGTTCACCTAATACTGCTTTGTTCCTGAGCGGCTTGTTTTCTCCACTATCCATGTCAATATCTTACGACTTTCGGAGGATTTACTCTACAATTTCCTCCAGCGTCCAGAGCTTACCGAGATCGTCGCGGGTGTCTTTGATGCCGTGTTTGCGCATGGCGTACCAATAGGTCGCCGCATTTGACGATACGATCGGCCGGCCGAGTTTTTGCTCAAGCTCGTCGATCATGCTGACCATGCCGAGCGCACCACCAACATGGAGGAAGGTGTCGACATCTTCATGATCATTGCGCTTAAAGGCTTCGAAAATTTGATCGACCGTGACTTTGATGATGTCGATACTTTCTTTGACCTCAAGGCAGGTCGCATAAGGCACGCTGAAGCCGGCACTGTCGTAATACGCCTGAACGCTTTTTGAATAAACTTCCGACATTGGCGACAAGACAGCGATGCGCTTGGCACCGAGGGTCTTAAGCGCTGCCGCCGTGGCATCGGTCGCCGTCACCACCGGCACGCCATTGGCACCCGCTTCCAACTGTTCCACATAGTCCGCTTGGATATCCAGCGACCAGTTGCGCATCTCGATCGAATTGGCTGTGATAATCATATCCGGATAACAGCCATGACATTGTGGCAGTGTCGCAAGGACAGCTTCTCGCACCTTGTCGTGCTCGGAAATATCAAAGCGATACATCTGATTATTAACGCCATCCGGGCGCATTATCTCATATTCCGGATGCATGTTGGCATTCTGTTGGGGGATAAGAAAAGCGAAGACGCCACGAGGGCCAAAACGATCCGGCATGATGAAAATTCCTGAAAAATTTAATAGTTACGAGACCTTACAGGCTAATGTCGGACGCGCAATAGCTTCATGATGGCAATAACAAGATTGTTAGCGGCGAAGAAAATCCGTTACTTTTCCAGTGCAGGCACGATAGAGTTAACCATAACAAAAAGATTGGGAGAACATGAAATGGCTGTAGGGCATTTTCATCATTTAGGTTTGGCGATCCCGGACGTTCCGGTGCAAAAGAAATTTTACGAGGATTTTGGTCTGATTGGCGAGGAAACCGAGAATCGAGCCATCATGCGCTGCCATGGCCGCGATCAGGATCAGCTCGTACTGACCGAGGGTGCTGAGCGTCAATTACATCATGTGTCTTATGGGGCTGACGAAGAAGGGTTGGCGGCGGTCAAAAAAAATGTCGAGGCCAGCGACACTGCGAAACTGATAGATTGCCCCAAAGAAACGCCCTATGACGGGATTTGGATCGAAGACTTTGAAGGTGATGTTTTCAACGTAATTGCCGCTGAGGAAGCGCCTTCCAAAGGTGGGCGGAATCCAACGGTAGATCACCAAGCTTTTCAAGCCAACGGCCCCGGACATTATGACCGCGTCAACAAAAAAGGCAGCATCTCCTATGAGACGCAGCCCGAACCTCACCGCCTTGGCCATATGGTGCAATTTACCACCAGCCTCGATAAGAAGATTGAATTTTATCAGGATATCTTAGGGTTAAAGCTCACCGATACCTGTGAAGGCTTGATCGCATTTTTGCGTACAGCAGGCGGCTGCGACCACCATACAGTGGCTTTTTTGCAAGCCGACAAGCCGGGTTTCCATCACGCCAGCTTCGAAATGGACAATGTCGATCATGTTGGGCTCGGCGGCCAGGCGATGCTTGAAAAAGGCTACCGCAACGGCTGGGGACTGGGCAGACATGCCTTAGGATCAAATTTTTTCTGGTATATTCGTGATCCGCATGACGGATTGTGTGAATATTTCGCCGATATCGACTATATTGCCGATGACGATACCTGGGAGGTGAAAGACTGGCCGATGGATGTCGGCTTTTATTTGTGGGGACCAAATCCACCGGAAGAATTCGGCATGAATTTTGAAGGCTGTAAAACAACGACCAAGCCGGGTGCTGGAGGTAAGGGGCCCAGAAATTAGCAGAGAAACTAGCAGGTTAAGCGTATGAAAAAACTGATTGTTGGCATCACTGGTTCAACCGGCTCTATTTTGGGCATCAGATTGCTGGAAATTCTCAGTGGCTCAGATGTCGAAACTCATTTGATTATCAGTAAATGGGGCCATCAGACACTTGAACATGAAACGAGCTATACCTATGACCAAGTTATGGCGATGGCGGATGTCAACTATGGTTCGGGTGATATGGGCGCGTCGGTTTCGTCCGGCTCGTTTCGCACCGAAGGCATGGTGATCATTCCGTGTTCGATGGCCAGCCTGGCAGCGATTGCTCACGGTCATGGTTCGCATCTCGTGCACCGGGCTGCCGATGTTATTCTTAAAGAAAGACGCAAGCTCGTGCTGGTTGCCCGCGAGTTGCCGCTTAACGATATTCATCTCGAAAATATGCTGAAACTATCCCGTATGGGTGTCGATATCGTCCCGCCGATGATGGCGTTTTATAACCACCCGGAAAACCTTGAGGATATGGTCGATCATGTGGTCATGCGGGTGCTGGATCAGTTCGATATTACGGTCGATACCGTGCCGCGCTGGGAAGGTAAAATGAGGCAGCGGCAAAAGTAAACCAACAAAAAAGGCGCTGCGTTGCCACAGCGCCTTCTTCTGAGAAATTATTACTTAGTCGTCTTCCGGTAAAATTGCGTTTAGAAAAACAGCAATAATTGCGGCTGGTAAAAGACCGGTTTTCAGCAGAAGTGCCAGCCAGTTCGGAAACTCCTTAAGCGCTTCCGGAACAGCACTTAAACCAAGGCCCATGCCTAACGCCATGGCGACGATCAGCATATTCCGCCGGTTCATATCAACATCGTTGAGCAAACGAATACCGGCACCAACGATCATGCCGAACATGATAATCGCTGCGCCACCGAGAACAGAATTTGGCATCGCCGCAATGACGGCACCGACTTTGGGAATGAGGCCGGCAATGATCAGGAAGATCGCACCGCAAGTCACAACGAAACGGCTCATCATGCCGGTGAAAGCAATGAGACCAACGTTTTGACTGTAAGACGTGTTCGGCATGGCGCCAAAAAGACCGGCAATTGCCGTACCAAGACCATCGGCCATGGTACCACCGGAAATTTCCTTATCGGTCGCTTCGCGGTTAGCGCCACCCTTGGTGATACCGGAAATATCGCCAACGGTTTCAATGGCGCTGACAACAGCCATCAGACACATGCCGACGATAGCAGCCGCGTTAACATCGAAGCCGTATTTCAACGGCACTGGGAAGGCAAACCAAGCCGCCGAACCAACCCGGCCAAAGTTAACATCACCGGTAAACCAGCCGATGACATAACCAACCACCAAACCAATAAGAATGGCGGCGGCGGAGCTAAATCCTTTGGTTGAGAATTTAACCACCAGGATCGTCAACATGGTGATACCAGCGAGAATGAGATGATGCCACGCTCCAAAGTCTTTCACCGGTCCGGCGCCACCGGCCATATATTTGATGCCGACCGGTATCAAGGCGAGACCGATAGACATCACTACAACACCGGTAACAATCGGTGGCAACCAGTGGCGGATTTTGCCGATAAACGTGCCGATTAAGAAATGGAAAATGCCGCCGATCACGGTTGCGCCAAACAGCGCCCCCATACCGGCCCCTTTTACAATTGGGATCATCACCGGAATAAAAGCGAAGCTGGTCCCTTGCACAATCGGCAGTCGCGCGCCAACCGGTCCGAAACCAATTGTTTGAATTAAAGTTGCAACACCGGCAAAGAGCATTGCCATTTGAATGAGAAATACTTTGTCTCCACCGGCTAACCCGGCCATGCCACCGATAATAATCGGCACGGTTACGTTACCGGCGAACATCGCCAATACGTGTTGAATTCCGAGCGGGATTGCTTGTCCTAGGGGTGGGGAATAATCCGGATTTTGTAAATCCGCTTGGGTAGGTTGGTCACTCATTAAAAGCCTCCTGAGCAGTTAAGTAATGAGGTAGCTGTTAGCTACACTGCTTAGAAGTTAAAATGTTTAAGCTTAAGAAGGCGTAAATTATAATATTTCTCTTAGTATCAATAAGTTAGATAATTAACAGAATAAATAGAGACAATTAATTTAGGGGCTTTCTTATAGTTGATTCGTGCTCGATCGAGGTGATCTGCGACCTTATTTCCAACCGTTTTCTTGCGCGAAATTATCTAGTTCATCGATATAGGTTTTCTTTTCATCCGCACTCAAAAAGCTCGCGTCGAAGGAATTTCGCGCCAAGGTGTAGAGGTCGTTTACACTAAGATTAAGCGCCTCTGAAACAGTCAGATAATTAGCATTAACGTGCCCGCCGAAATAGGCCGGATCATCTGAATTGACCGTCGCCTTGAGACCTTTATCGAGCATGATTTTCAATGGATGCTCCGTCATTTCATCAACCACGCGAAGCTTGAGATTAGATAATGGGCAGACGGTCAACGCCATCTGTTCTTCAACCAATCGCGCCACCAACTTTTCGTCTTCCAGCGACCGGTTACCGTGATCGAGACGATCTATCTTTAATATATCCAACGCCTCCCAGACATAATCAGGCGGGCCCTCTTCGCCGGCATGGGCGACCGCTTTAAAGCCGGCATCACGCGCGCGCTCAAAAACCTCAGTATAAAGATTTGGTGGAAATCCGTTCTCTGAAGAATCGAGTCCGATACCGATAAGCTGATCTTTGAACTTAATCGCTTCGTCCACCGTCGCCAGCGCGCTTTCGATATCCATATGGCGCAAAATACAGAAAATTAGATGAGAGCTAAGACCAAACTTTGTTTCTGCATCCGTCATGGCGTGGGCAATGCTATCAACGACTCGTTTGAAAGGGATGCCCCGCGACGTATGGGCTTGCGGATCGAAAAACATCTCAGTGTGGCGAATATTTTGCTGGTGGGCTTTTTCGAGATGGGCCCAGGTGAGATCATAAAAATCCTGTTCCTCGATCAATACCGCGCAGCCCTGATAATAAATATCGAGAAAATCCTGCAGACTGCCGAATTGATACGCCTCTCGCAGTTCTTCGGCGGTCGCAAATTCCAGCTCGATATGATTGCGCTTCGCCAGCTCGAAACATAATTCCGGCTCCAGGGTTCCTTCAACATGAACATGAAGTTCGGCCTTCGGCATTTGCTCGATAAGTTCAGGCGTTATCATTAATTCCTCTTATAGACTTCAGCACCATTCGCATAGGTCGCCCGGATGGCGCGGTCATCGGCGAGAACGATCTGGGCAAACAATGTATCGGCAAGGCTGTCGACGTTTTGCATACGGTGGTGAATGAGGTCGGTTGAGTTTAGATCAAGTACAGTGAGATCGGCTTCATAGCCCGGCGCCAGGCGGCCAATTTTATCGTCGAGATGCAAGGCCCGGGCACCACCTAAGGTCAACATATGAAAGGCGGCAAAAGGTGACAGTGAATAGTCTCGAAATTGGGCGATCTCATAGGCTGCTTTCATCGTCGCAAAAGGCGACAGCGAAGTGCCGCCACCGACATCTGTACCAAGCGCGATCCGAGCGCCCGCATCACGTAAACTTTCATAGTCGAACAATCCGCTACCCAAAAACAAATTGGACGTCGGACAATGAACAATTGAGGTATCCGTCTCAACTGTCATCGCAATATCGGCGTCTGAGAAATGAATACCGTGGCCATAAAGCGACCGCGGGCCGAGCAGATTGAAGCGCTTGTAAACGTCGAGATAGGAGTTGGCCTCTGGGAACAGCTCCCCCACCCATTTGATCTCATCGACATTTTCGGAGACATGCGATTGAACATAGACGCCATCGCTTTCCTGATAGAGCGCGCCGGCGACTTCCAATTGCTCGGGTGTCGAGGTAGGCGCAAAGCGCGGCGTGATGGCATAAAGGTTACGCCCCTTGCCATGCCATTTTTCGATTAAGGTTTTCGACTGGTCGTAAGCCAATTGCGGCGTGTCGCATAAATTATCCGGCACGTGGCGGTCCATCAGGACCTTACCGGCTACCATGCGCAGACCTAACCGCTCGGCTTCGCTGAAGAACGCATCAACTGATTGGGGATGAATGGTGCAAAAGACCGCACTGGTAGTGTAACCGTTCTTGAGCGACTCCGCCAAAAAGAACTCTGCGGTAGCGCTGGCATAATCCTCGTTAGAGAATTTAGCTTCTTCCGGGAACGTATAAGTATTGAGCCAATCGATGAGCTTAGCGCCGTAAGATGCAATCACGCTCATCTGCGGATAGTGGACATGGCCGTCCACAAAGCCCGCCATGATGAGATCGTCGCCATGATCAACGACCCCAGCTCCTTCCGGTACGGTAACTGAAGCAGCATCACCAACGGCGGCGATTAAGCCATCTTCAATGACAACGCAGCCCTTCTCCCAATAGTCATATTGGCTGGCATCAGCGCCATCATTAAAAGACAGAACCTGTCCCTTTAGGGCAAGCGGAGAATTTATGTCAGGGTTTGCTGACATGGCTTATCAGTCTTTTGTTTATAAAAAAGGAATGCGGGGCCCGATACACAAGACCGAGCCCCGGCAATATGCGTTATGTTATTTCGGTATGGAACCGTCAACGCCTTCGACGTAGAAGTTCATACCTGCCAACATGCCGTCATCAGCATTTTTACCAGCCGGCACAACGATTTTACCTGCTTGGTTTTTGATCGGACCAGCAAATGGATGAACCGTTCCGTTAAAGATGCCTTCCTTGGCTTTTTCGGCCATGGCGACGACGTCTGCCGGGATTGCTTTATTGTAGGGCGCCATAGTAACCATGCCGGATTTGAAGCCACCCCAGACGTCTTGGGATTTCCAAGTACCATCGAGCACTGCTTTGGTGCGTTGAATATAATAGGCGTTCCAGTTATCGATGATGGCTGTCAATTGAGCTTTGGGACCAAAGGAAACCATGTCAGAGGCCTGACCAACCGCCCAAACTTTATTCTTTTGAGCTTGTTGCAGCGGTGCCGGCGAATCGGTGTGCTGCATAATAATGTCAGCACCCTGAGCGATCAGGGCTTTCGCCGCGTCAGCTTCCTTGCCCGGATCAAACCAGGAAGATACCCATACAATTTTTATTTTAACTTTCGGATTTACACTGCGTGCCGCAATAATGGTGGCATTGATGCCGCGGATAACTTCCGGAATTGGGAAAGAAGCAACATATCCAAGAATGTTGGATTTGGTCATTTTACCAGCAATCAAACCAACAACATGGCGGCCTTCATAGAACCGCGCCGAATAAGTTGATAGGTTTTTCGAGCGTTTGAACCCCGTGGCGTGCTCAAACTTCACTTTGGGGAAGCGTTTGGCAACTTTCAATGTGGGGTTCATGTAGCCGAAAGACGTCGTAAAGATCAGCTTGTGGCCGGTACGCGCCAATTTGGTAATCACCCGCGCGGCGTCGGCGCCTTCCGGCACAGATTCCACATAAGTGGTTTTAACCTGATCGCCAAATGTCCGGGCAATCGCCAAACGGCCTACATTATGCTGATACGACCAGCCATGGTCGCCAATTGGACCGACATAGACAAAGCCGACTTTTATTTTCTTCTCTGCTGCTTGACCAGCGGAAGCACCGACGACCATAACAGCCGACAAAAGAGCTCCTAAAAATACACGTTTTGAAATCATCGTTTTCCTCCGATTGAGATGTTTAATTTTATCTTAGTTAACCTGATGCGTGGAAACTCCTGCCCAAACAAGCAGGAGCATTGAGTCTCGCCCGTGAACTGTCCCGTGATATGAGCACAAGAACCACCACAGTTGCAAGATAGGGCAACATCGCCAGGAACTGCGGTGCGATCTCGACACCAAATCCCTGAGCGTGTAATTGAACGATTGTGATGCCGCCAAACAGGTAAGCACCAAAGAATGCGCGCCATGCCTTCCAGGAGGCAAAGACAACGAGCGCCAAAGCGATCCAGCCTCGGCCCGCTGTCATGTTCTCGACCCAAAGCGGCGTATAAGCGAGCGATAAATAGGAACCACCCAAACCAGCCATTGCGCCACCGAATAGCACGCAAGCCATTCTGATCTTATTGACCGAATAGCCAATGGAATGCGCCGCGTGATGGTTTTCGCCTACTGCCCGGATCAACAGGCCAGTTCGTGTTTTGTTAAGCACGTAGGTGACTATGATCACGATAACGACGGACCCATAAACCAGAATGTCGTGACCGAATAAAAGTGGACCAATAAATGGAATGTCGCTGATGAACGGAATTTCAAGCTTCGGAAGCCCGGGGAAAGTTTTACCGACAAAACCATGCCCCAACAGCGCACTGAAACCGAGCCCGAAGATCGTTAAAGCCAGACCGGTTGCCACTTGATTAGACAACAAATAAAGCGTCAAGAAACCGAAAATAAACGCAACTGCCGCACCGCCAACAGCACCGGCAATTATCGCCAGGGTCGCACTGCCCGTGGTGACGCCAATACCAAATGCCGCAATCGCGCCGACAATCATCATGCCTTCGACACCAAGATTTAGCACACCGGATTTCTCAACCACAACTTCACCCACCGCGGCAAAGACCAAGGGCGTCGATGCGGTAATAATCGTTAATAATGCGGGAACTATCCATTCGGGCATTTTACACACCCTCCTCATCTATCGCCATCGGCGGCGTTGCAGCTGCTGGCGCCACAAGTGCAGTGGCTTTACCAAATCGAATGCGATAGCGCACCAGCACGTCACTGGCGAGCAAGAAAAACAATAGCATTCCCTGGAACACGCCGGTCACTGCGTTGGGTAAATTCATTTCGATCTGGGCATTGTCGCCACCCAAATAAGTCAGCGCCATCAACAGCCCAGCAAACAAACACCCCACCGGATGGAGGCGGCCTAAAAAGGCGACGATAATTGCCGTAAAGCCATAGCCGGGCGAAATGACCGGAACGATTTGACCAATCGGACCTGATACTTCGATCATGCCAGCAAGCCCGGCGGCACCACCACTGATCATCAGGGTGAGCCAGATGATGTGCTTTTCCTTAAAGCCGGCAAAGCTCGCCGCCATTGGTGCCATACCGATAACCCTGATCTGGAACCCGATCATATGCCGCGTCATCACCACCCAAGCAACAGCTACGCCAAACAACGTAATAATCCAACCAAAATGCAGGCGGGTTTCCTCCAGGATTATCGGGATGATGGCCGCATCATGGAACAATCTTGATTCCGGGAAGTTTTGCCCTTCCGGATCTTTCCATGGTCCATGAATAAGATAAGAAAGTACCAGCAAACCGACATAGGTTAGCATCAGGCTGGTCAGAATTTCGTTGGTACCGTATTTGGTTTTAAGAAAAGCCGGGATTGCCGCCCAGGCCATGCCGCCCAAAATACCAGCGATAATCATGCCCGGCATCAACAGTGGCGAATCGACATTGAAAAACAACAGCGCCACACTGCCACCAGCGAGTGCGCCGATCGTCAGCTGACCTTCCGCCCCGATATTCCAGACATTTGCCTGAAAACCGAAAGACAATCCAATGGCGATTAAGACCAGGGGCGTCGCCTTGACGAATAACTCGGCGACGCCATCCATGGAATTTAAAGGTTCAATAAAAAAGGTTAAAATTGCCGCCACAGGGTCGACACCCAAAATGGCAAACATGATCATGCCGGCGATAAAGGTCAGAATAACAGCATAAATCGGCGACCAATAAATCATGGAGCGGGACATTTCGCCCCGGAGTTCGAGCCTAAGCATGAGCCGCCTCCTTTTCGTGAGAAATGCCGGCCATGAGCAAGCCAATTTCCTCGACCGTACATTCTTCGGCCGGCCTAGGGGCTGATAACTCGCCTTCGCAAATCACGGATATGCGGTCAGAGACTTCGAACAATTCTTCTAAATCCTGGCTTATAACCAGAACAGCTGCGCCTTTGGCTGCCAAGTCCAACAGGGACTGACGGATAAAGGCGGCCGAGCCCGCATCAACGCCCCAGGTTGGTTGCAAAGCGACGATAACGCCTGGGCTTTGTAGAATTTCCCGGCCAAAAATGAATTTCTGCAGATTGCCGCCCGATAGGCTATTGGCCGCATGTTCGACGCCTGGTGTTTTGACATTAAATTCTGAAACCACGTTTTGCGCGTAATCGACCGACCCGTTGATATTAATGAAACCTTTGGACATCAAATTCATACTTTTGGAGCCGGACAAGAAGGCATTTTCCCAAAGCGACATTTCCGGAACGGCACCGTGGCCCAAGCGCTCTTCCGGAACGAATCCCATGCCGGCATCTCGCCGGATACCCGGTCCTGATTTGCCGACCGGTGCATTGCCGATCATGACTGCGTTTTGATCATCAACCAGCATCTCGCCGCTCAACACCTCCATCAGCTCCATCTGTCCGTTACCGGCTATGCCGGCAATGCCAAGAATTTCACCGGTGCGAACTTCGAGGTTAACGTTCTTGAGATCAACACCGTGTTGGTGGCTCGACGCCAAGCTCAAATTGCTTACCACCAAATGCGCTGCGCCTGGTTCTGCTTTGCCGGGTTTTTCCGGACTTACAAGATTTGCGCCCATCATCATCTCCGCCATCGAGCGGGGTGATTCTTCAGCTGGAATGCAATCATCAACAACTTCGCCCATCCGCATGATCGTCGCGAAATGACAGAGGTCTTTAATCTCCTGCAATTTGTGGCTGATATAAAGGATGGAAACGCCTTCTTCTGAGAGATGCCGCAAGGTCTTGAAAAGCTCGTCCACCTCCTGCGGTGTTAAAACCGAAGTTGGCTCATCCATAATCAGCAGTTTAGGGTCTTGCAGCAAACAGCGCACCACTTCGATGCGCTGACGTTCACCGACCGACAGAGAGTGCACATATCGAGTGGGATCAAGCGGCAGGCCATATTGCTGAGAAACATCGCGGATACGTTGTTTGAGATCACCCGCAGCAAGCTCCGGTGAAATGCCAATGGCAATATTTTCCTCCACCGTCATCGCATCAAACAGAGAGAAGTGCTGGAACACCATGCCAATACCGAGTTTTCGGGCGGCGTTCGGATTAGCAATGACCATCTCTTCGCCCTGCCATTTGAGCGTGCCGGAATCAGCCTTCTGCACGCCATAGATAAACTTGACCAGCGTCGATTTACCTGCACCGTTTTCGCCGAGCAACGCATGAATTTCACCCGGCATGATCTTCATGCTCACATTGTTATTGGCGATTACCCCTGGATAGGCTTTGGTAATCCCTTCGAGTTCCAATCGCGGTGTTTGTTCTGTCATGTTGCCCCCAAACTCCTAAGCCCTAATTTCCGTTACCGCTTTTAATATTGCTTCCGGTGTTGCCGGAGCATTGAGATTTGGTCTATTTGATCCATCGCCCGAGCGCCGTACTGCATCCCTAATGGCTAGCCACACCGAAATCGCCAACATTAACGGCGGCTCGCCAATAGCTTTTGATCTGAAAATTGTCGGCACTCGATTAGGCGCATCCTCCAAGATGTGAATGTTAAACTCTGGCGGGACATCCCGACTACCTGGGATTTTGTAGGTTGATGGCCCGTGAGTCAAAAGCTGTCCTTGATCGTTCCAGACAAGTTCTTCCGATGTCAGCCAACCCATGCCCTGCACGAAGGCGCCTTCAATTTGGCCGTAATCGACACGCGGGTTCAAAGATTTCCCGCAATCCTGCAGAATATCAGTCCTCAGCGTCCGTGATTCGCCGGTCAGAGTGTCGATAACGACCTCTGATATCGCCACCCCATAACTGAAGTAATAAAATGGTGATCCCGTACAAGTGATCGGATCCCAGGTCAAATCCGGCGTTTGATAAAATCCGGTGGCTGACAAAGATTCGCGAGCTTCCCAGGTCTTTTGGGCGAGCTCGGCAAAGGTCAGGCTTTCGTTGCCGGCATAAATACAATTTTGGCGGAACTCGATTTCATCTTCGGTAACATCAAAATGCCGGGCCGCGATACCGGTCATACGGCCCTTGATTTTATCCGCTGCATCATATGCTGCCATGCCGTTGAGGTCAGAGCCGGCTGAGGCGGCTGTCGCCGATGTGTTGGGTACTTTGTCCGTTCGCGTTGAAGAAATTTTGATATTGTCGATGTCGATCTGGAATACAGTCGCCACCACTTGCGCAACTTTGGTAAAGAGCCCCTGCCCCATCTCCGTGCCGCCATGATTTAAATGGACCGAACCATCGGTGTAAACATGCACCAACGCACCCGCCTGATTAAGCGCCGGCATATTAAACGAAATGCCAAACTTGATCGGCATTACCGCGATGCCTTTTTTGAGTATTTTATTTTCAGCGTTGAACATCTCAATCGCTTTTTTACGGCCCTCGTAATCAATCTCCCCGGTCAACCGATCGACCAATTCTTCAATAATATTGTCGTTGATAATCTGACCGTAGGGCGTCTGATTGCGGTCGTCCTGCCCGTAATAGTTCACTTTGCGAATTTCATCCAAGCTTTGGCCAAGATGGTGGGCGATGTGCTCAAGTACGGTCTCAATGACGATCATGCCCTGGGGACCACCGAAGCCCCTGAAAGCGGTATTAGACACCGTATTGGTTTTACACGGATAGCCCCGGAAACGCGCATTTGGCAGGTAATAGCAATTGTCACCATGACAGAGCGAGCGCGCCATCACACCGGAGCTAAGATCGGCAACATTGCCGGAGCGCATCGCCATCTCAATATCGATGCCTTCGATCCGGCCCTCATCGTCAAAGCCGACATCATATTTAAACTCAAAGTCATGACGCTTGCCGGTAACGATCATATCTTCATCCCGGCGCAAGCGCAGCTTGGCTGGCTGGCCGGTTTTAGCCGCGACGAGCGCCGCCATCGCCGCAATAATCGTCGGCTGACTTTCCTTACCGCCAAAGCCACCACCCATGCGGCGGATTTCAACCGTTACCGCGTTACTTGGCACGCCCAGCACATGAGCGACGCCGTGCTGAACTTCAGTCGGATGCTGGGTGGAACTGTAAACCGTCATGTCCTGGTCTTCGCCCGGAACCGCCAAAGCCACGTTGGCTTCCAAATAGAAATGATCCTGCCCGCCGCACGACATCTCTCCCTGCAGACGGTGAGAGGCACTTTCAAGCGCGGCGTCCGGATCACCTTTGGTCACCGAGGGTGGCGTGTAGGTGAACTGCTCGTTCGCCATCGCATCCTGGATATCCAAAACGGGGGTGAGCTCTTCATAGTCAACCTTAACCAGCTTGGCAGCATTAAAAGCCTGGTCGTAGGTCTCAGCCGCGACGATGGCGACCGGATGGCCGGCATATTCCGCAACACTATCAGCTATCGCAGGCTCACCTTCAAATATCGGCGCGATATCATTGTGGCCAATAATATCTTTGGCCGTCAGAACGGCAGCAACGCCTGATTGCGCCAGCGCGTCGGCGTCATCGATGGACTTTATATTGGCATAGGCGTGCGGCGAGGTGACGAGCACGATCTCCAGCGTTCCCGGCAGGCTCGGCATATCATCAATATAGAGCGCTTTGCCGGTAACATGCTTGACCGCACTGTCATGCTGAATCTTGTCATGGGCAGCGCCGACAATATTTTGTGAGCCGTCCATTAGACCGCCACCACTTCAAGGGTTTGGTCGACACCGGATAAATCCTGATAGAGGCGCTGGAATAAATTACCGGCGACTTGCAGGCGGTATTCTTTGCTCGCCCGATGATCGCTGATCGGCTGGTAGTCTTCTTGAACAACGCCCAGCATGGTCATGGCCGTTGCTAAATCCCAGGCATTATCAATCAGTGCAGCTTCGCACGCCACACCCCGCTTTGGTATCGCTGCCATACCTCCATACGCAATGCGCACGTCTGAGACAGCATCGCCTTCAAGCTCAATGCGATAGGCGCCCACTACCGCCGAGATATCCTGATCATAGCGTTTGGATATTTTGTAGGTGCGAAACTCTTGGGTCTCACTCAACTTCGGAATGCGGACGGCTTTAATAAACTCACCGGCTTTAAGATCGGTTTTCCGGTAATCGAGGAAAAACTCTTCGATCGGCAATTCCCGCTCACCTGCTTCGGAATACAAAATAAGCGTCGCGTCCAAGGCGATTAAGCACGGTGGCGTGTCGCCAATGGGTGAGGCATTGCCGATGTTGCCGCCAATGGTACCAACATTACGAATTTGCACAGAGCCAATGCGGGTGATCAAGGTCGCAAATGACGGATATAGCCGTTCTATAAAAGGAAGGGCCTCTGTGTATGTTACAGCGGCCCCAAAGGTAATATCGGTATCGGTCTCGTCGATCTGCAAAAGCTCGGCGACGCGACCTGTGTGGATGACAGTCGATAACGCTTCTCGTTCTTTACTCACTAAGATACCTAAATCCGTGCCGCCACCGAGCAAATTTGCCTCCGGGTTGGCCGCAAAAACCTTCGCCATTTCATCGATTGATTTGGGCGTGTGAAAGGTCTGGTCAGCTTTCTGGTAGCTGTCACTGGCGTCGAGCGTTGCCAGGGCAGAACCGTCCGGTTGCGCCACACAGGCTTCCCGCGCCGCCTCAACAATCGGCCGATAACCAGTACAGCGGCAGAGATTTCCCGCCAATGTGTCGTGGATTTCACCTTCCGTAACCTCTGCATCACTTTGGCGCAGCGCAAAGAGCGACATGATAATCCCCGGCGTGCAAAAACCGCATTGGGTACCATCGGTCTTAACCATGGCATCTTGCACCGGGTCGAGCAGGTCGTCGCTCGCGGATAAACCCTCGACCGTAAAAACGTGTTTGCCATCCAACTGCGGCACCATCAACAGGCACGCGTTAACCGCTTTGTATTGCGGCTTACCATCAGTGGTTTCGGCCAGCACAATCGTGCAGGCACCGCAATCACCTTCGGCGCAGCCTTCTTTGGTGCCGGTCAATTCGGCATTTTCCCGCAGGTAATCCAGCACGGTCATGGTCGGCGAGACTCCAGATACCTCGCGCCTTTCGCCATTTAATGTGAACTGGAGTGCCATTAATTTCTAAATCCCTGCTTATATTCACGCACTTTTGACGCTTAAGTAATTATTGCCTCTTTTAAAGAACGAGTCCCATCTAATCTTCTTCGACCGGCATGCCACGCCTGATCCAATCGCCGAGCCCTTGCCGTTCTTTTTTGGTCATTTTGGTTTTATTGGCGAGCGGCATGGCATTGGTCAGCACCGTCTGCTTTAGTATTTTCGCGCTGTACTTTTTGATTTCTGCAATCGTTTCAAGCTTCACACCGCCGGGCGCCTCTTCAATATCTTCATCCGTGGTTTTGGCGGCATGACAGGAGACACAACGGGTCTGCACAATCGCCAGCACGTCATTAGATTCAAGCTGGTCGTCCTCGGCAACTTTCACATCTTCGCGATAGCTGATAAAAACAATCAACACGACCATGAAAGCCGCCGCGACCGGCCATTGCCATTTGAGACGATTACCAGACCCGCCGGCATTTTTCGCGTTGTAGTAATCGCGAATGATACCGCCGATAATGATCACCAGCGCGACCACCAGCCAGGAATGTTTGTTCGAGAAAACCATCGGAAAATGCGAGCTGATCATCATCAGCAACACCGGCAGGGTCAGATAATTATTATGGGTCGAGCGTTGCTTTGCATCGTCGCCTAAATAGGCTGCCGGTTCCCGTCCGGCGATCAAATCGGCGACGACAACTTTCTGATTGGGAATGATGACGAAAAACACGTTTGCCACCATGATCGTGCCAACCATTGCACCGACATGGACAAAAGCGCCACGCCCGCTATAGACATGGGTAAAGCCATAGGCCGCCAGCAGGATCATGACGAAAACAATCGCTGAAAGAGCTATGGCGTTTTTGCCGATTGGCGATTTACAAAGCTGATCATAGACCACCCAACCAACGATAAAGGCACCGATACTAATGCCAATCGCCTGCCACTGATTGAGGTCCATCACCTCTTTGTCGATCAGAAAGCTTTCGGCGCCCCAGTAGTAGATGATAATCATCAGCGAAAAGCCGGATATCCAGGTAAAATAGGCTTCCCATTTAAACCAATGCAGTTCCTCGGGCATGGTATCCGGAGCGACGGTATATTTCTGCATAAAATAAAAGCCGCCGCCATGGACGTTCCAGGAGGCGCCTTTGACCCCGGTCGGCAAGGCATCGCTATTACGCAGGCTCAAATCCAAAAAAATGAAATAAAAGGATGATCCAATCCAGGCGATACCGGCGATGAGATGCAACCACCGAAACATCAGTTCTAACCAGTCAGCATATGCGATATCGATCATGGGGATAGTTACCTTTTGTTGGGCTAGCTGCCGCGATAGGTGGAATAGGAATAAGGCGAGACCAGGAGTGGCACATGATAATGATCTTCGGGCGCGGCAATGCCAAATCTGATCGGCACGACATCCAAAAAAGCCGGCGACGGCAGATCAACGCCTTTATGCCGATAATAATCGCCGATGTGAAACCGTAGCTCATAAGTACCGGCGGCAAAATCATCATCCTTTAATATTGGATTATCGCACCGGCCATCATCATTGGTTGTTGCTTCTATCACTTGCTCACCCTCAGAGCCTTCAAATCGATACAATTCGACACGCACACCGGCAGCCGGGCAGCCATGCGCTGAATCCAAGACATGTGTCGTTAGAAAACCCATATTAAAACTTGCCTCCAACAAATTGTATCCAATTTTATATTATTATTGTTGCCAATTTGAAAATTATCGTACTTCATATCTATGCGGAGTTGCAAGAGGTAATTGGTATTTTTTTGCAATTTTCTGCGATTTATAACCATGATTTATAGTCAGCAAGACCTTTGAATCTAAACAGTAAATAATGGCGCACCCCGAATATACCCTTTACTATCGACCTTTTTATTGCAATTTTTGTATCCATTATATATTATTTTAGTATACAAAATAAATCTGAGCTAAATGAGGCGGCGCAATTACCTATGAACGGACAACCTGAAACGACTGATGAATGGATCTACGATCAGGTCTTTAGTGCGGTGCTGGAACAGCGGCTTATCCCCGGCGCCAAACTGAGGGAAAGCGAGTTGTGCGAGGTCTTTGGCGTCAGCCGAACGATCATTCGACGAATTTTGCTACGGTTATCGTTGGACAAAGTTGTCGAGCTTCGCCCCAACAAAGGCGCTGTCATAGCGACACCTGCGGCCGAGGACGTCCGCCAAATATTTGCCGCCCGGCGCTTGTTGGAAATCGGAATTATTGATGAAGTCTGCAAATATTGTACGGCGGCAAACACGCAGTCGCTTAAAGATATTGTCGCGCGTGAAAATTCCGCCATCCAGACCGGTAACCGCAGTGGCGCCATCCGTCTCGCCGGCGAATTCCATGTCCGGCTGGCCGGTGTTGCCCGCAACAAACCGATCCAGGAGTTACTGCGCCAATTGGTGGCCCAATCCTCGCTCGCCCTCGCCCTCTACGAAGCGCCGGGTCATCTGCTCTGTGTTGATGATGATCATATTGATATTGTTGACGCGGTGGCCGCCGGCGAAGCAGCAAAATGCCGCGATTTGATGGCCCGCCATCTTGAAAAAGCCGAAGCTGAAATGCGGCTGGACGCGCCTGCGGAAAATAATGATCTCAAATCGGTATTTGCTGAAGTCATCGAAGCCCGGGCAACGGGCTGAGGAGGATAGATCAGATGGCTGAAGGCTATATCTCTTCCGATTTTAAAAATTACCCCCGCGATCTGATCGGCTATGGTGCAGATAAACCGCAAGCCAATTGGCCGGGTGAGGCGCGCATCGCCCTGCAATTCGTCATCAATTATGAAGAAGGCGGCGAGAACAGCATCCTCCATGGTGATGAGGCCTCCGAAGCTTTTCTATCCGAAATAACCGCTGATGCCCGCGAAGGCGTGCGTCATATGAGCATGGAGAGCTTTTATGAATATGGCAGTCGAGTTGGTGTCTGGCGCTTATTCAACTTGTTCAAAGATTTTGAAATTCCGGTGACCATCTTCGCTATCGCGATGGCCCTGCAACGCAACCTTAATGTTGTCGAGGCAGCTCTTAAAAACGATTTTGAGCTTTGCAGCCACGGCTATCGCTGGATCGATTATCAATATGTGCCGGAAAACATCGAAAAAGAACATCTCTACAAGGCCATCGAAATTCATACCGAAGTGACCGGTGAGCGGCCGCTCGGCTGGTACACGGGACGTACCAGCCCCAATACAAGGCGGCTCATTACCGAGGAAGGCGGTTTTTTATACGACGCGGATGATTATTCAGATGAACTGCCGTTTTGGTCAAAACTCGTCGACCAGCCGCATTTGATCATCCCCTACTCGCTGGATGCCAATGACATGCGCTTTGCCGCCACCGCCGGGTTTACCGCCGGTGATCAATTTTTTAATTACCTCAAAGACAGCTTTGATACGCTCTATGAGGAAGGCGCGACGACGCCGAAAATGATGTCGGTTGGCCTGCATTGCCGTGTCGTTGGGCGCCCGGGCCGCTTTCAGGCGCTCAAGAAATTTGTTGAATATGCACGTTCGCACGACAAGGTGTGGTTCTGCCGCCGGGTGGATATCGCGCGGCATTGGCGCGCCGCCCACCCGTATGAGGAGGCCACCTAAATGACTGCCGGCGCCTATCAAACAAATGTTCCAAGCCAAATGGACCGCTTGGATTTTGTGCGTGTGTTTGGCGGCGTCTATGAACACTCACCTTGGATTGCCGAACAAGTATTCGATAAAAGATTAGTGAAAATTCATAACAATGCGGTAGATTTGCATTTCGCCATGGCAAGCGTTGTTGAATTTGCGGACAAAGAACAAAAGCTTTTGCTCCTGCGGGCTCACCCGGATCTAGCCGGTAAACTTGCCATCAGTGGTGAGCTGACGGAAGACTCTACTTCTGAGCAAGCCAGCGCTGATCTCGGCAATTGCACAGCTGAAGAATTCGCGGCCTTTCAGAGCCTCAATGATCAATACAAAGAGAAATTTGGCTTTCCGTTTATCCTCGCTGTCCGCGGCTATCACCGGGCGGAAATCTTGGAAATTTTCAGACAACGCGTTGATAACGACGCAGATACGGAATTTGACGAAGCCCTGACGCAGGTCCATCGGATCGCGTTACTTCGCTTAAAAGCAATTACCTAGGAACGCAAATAAATGAGCGATCAAGAAAATAAACTACCGAACTTTACCCAAGGCGCCATCAATTTGGCCTCGCCGCGTATCGGCGCCGACGTGATTTACGCGACGGATGATTTCTTCGCTCATAAGAGCCGGCTGATCAAAGTCGAAGAGCCGGTATTCATCGACGATAAATTTGACGAACATGGCAAATGGATGGACGGCTGGGAATCGAGACGCCGCCGCGAACCGGGTAATGATTATTGTATTGTGCGGCTTGGCGCCAAAGGCGTGATCACGGGTTTTGATATCGATACCCGCCACTTTACCGGCAACCATCCGCCGCATGCCTCAATTGAAGGTGCGCTGTCAGATAGCGATCCTGATGAAGATACGATGTGGGTCGAAGTATTACCGAAGAAAGCTCTCGACGCCGACTCACACAATTTTTTTGAAAACGCCTTAAAGGCACGTTTTAATTATCTGCGCCTGAATATTTATCCCGACGGCGGCGTTGCACGGCTGCGCGTTTACGGCAATCCAATTTGCGAATGGCAACGCCATGATTTGAGCAACCTGCAAGAGCTTTCATCTGTGATCAATGGCGGCAATGTCATCGGCTACAATGATGCCCATTATGGTGATCCTTGGGTCATACTTTCACCCAGCCGCGGGGTTAATATGGGCGATGGCTGGGAGACCCGGCGGCGGCGCGAACCAGGTAACGATTGGATCGTTATCTCTCTTGGTGCAACTGGCGTAGTAGAACGTATCGAAGTGGATACGGCGCATTTCAAAGGAAATTATCCCGATCGCTGTTCGGTGCAGGCAGCCCTTGTGGAAAATCCCGACAACGAAGATTTGTTAAGCGATGATTGTAGCTGGGAAAATTTAATGGACGAACAAAAGCTGGCGATGGATCGCAACCACACCTTTGAAGGCGACAAGATAAACAAAATCGGACCGGTTTCGCATGTTCGATTGAACATTTTTCCGGATGGCGGCATCAGTCGTTTCAAGGTTTTGGGGAAACTGACCAAAAATGAGTCTTGAGCTAAAACTGCAAAAGCTGTCGCCGGAGTCATTCGCGCCATTTGGCGATGTTATTGAAACCAACGGCGCGGAGCGATTGATCATCAATGAAGGAACGACCGAACGCTTTCACGATCTCGCCAATATTGATGTCGCGATGGAAAATGGCCATCCGCTCATCAATATTTTTCGAGGCACCCCGCGACCCCAACCGATTGAAATTAAAATGATGGAACGCCATCCGTTGGGCTCGCAAGCCTTCATACCGTTGCAGGACAGGCCCTATCTCATCGTCGTTGCGCCGCTTGGCGACAGTGTCGGGCTTGAAGATTTGCACGCCTTTGAGGCCGCCGGCCATCAAGGGGTCAATTACAAGCGCGACCTCTGGCACCATCCGCTATTGGTTTTAGAAGAGGGGCACGAATTCTTGGTCATCGATCGTGGTGGCAGTGGCGACAATTGTATAGAGCATTGGTTTACTGCCCAGCAAGGCACCGCCCGTATCGCGCTTTAACGCGCGCCCGATAGGTTCATATTTTCACCTGCCACATAAGAAGCCTCATCCGACAGCAGCCAAATTACCGCTCACGCAAATCTACAGAATATTTACTGCCGGCCTAGACGGTAAAAAACGAATAGCGTTCGACAAGTAGTCCGTTTTAGATATAACGGGTTTATGCACAATTCCAATCCTCCTTTCGGTATTTCCCTCATGGTCGCGGCGATGATGTTCAACGCGACCAAAGACGGCATCGCCAAAATGCTGGCGGCGAGTTATACGCCGCTGACGATTTTATTGATCCAGTTTGCCGTCACCAGTCTCATCTTGGCGCCGATGGTAATCCACAAAAACGGCGTACGCGCGCTGATACCAGATAAATGGTTTGGCCAAATTCTCAGGAGCGCCTTTGTCACGATTGGCGTTGGGCTTTATTACTGGGCGATCAACTTTATCCATATTGCCGATGCGACAGCGATGGTTTTTGTCGCGCCGCTGATTATCACGGCCTTATCCCCCTGGGTTTTAGGTGAGCCGCTGGGCTCGCGCCGAACCATTGCCGTTATCATCGGTTTCATCGGGGTGTTATTTATTCTGCGCCCGACCATGGAAGGTGACCGTACCGGCTATTTCATTTCTCTGGGTTCCGGTGTTTTTCTCGCCTTGTTCTATATGGCTAACCGCAAGCTTGCCGACACCACGCCCATTTTAGCCTCGGCTTTTTACACCTCGTTTATCGGCGTGATATTGCTTATCCCATTTCTATCGTTTTATTGGGTGGCGCCAAAAATGGACGATGTCGTCATCCTGTTTGGCTTTGCATCGCTCGCCACAATTGGCCAGATATTGATGGTTGGTTCGTTCAGTTTTGCCGCCGCCAGCATCATCGCGCCTTTTGTCTACACGCAGATCATCTGGGCGACGACTGTCGGCTTTGTATTGTTTGGCGCGCTGCCGGATCAATGGAGTTGGGTGGGTATTGCAATTGTCGCCGTAGCGGGTGTTTATATTGCCATCAGGGAAATTAAGATTGAGGAAAGCTAGCGATGGGCCTCCAGTTGAAATAGATCACTCAGCGAAATTAGCCAAAATCAATTAATAGCCGGGTTCACCCCAGTTTCACCCTTGTAACCTAGCTTCTCCTTATGGCAATGTTTACGCAAGAAATTAAGCCGGGAAACGTTTCAGGACCAAAGAATAAAATCGGCAATTAGGAGGGGCAATCCGTGAACCGTTCATTCGACGACATCTACCAACAGTCTATCGACGATCCTGAGAATTTCTGGGCTGAGATCGCCAGCGATATTAAGTGGATTAAGCCGTGGGATACTGTACTCGACAGTTCGAACCCACCCCATTACCGGTGGTTCCAAGGCGGTGAGTTGAACACCTGCTACAATTGCGTTGATCGCCATGTCGATGAAGGGCGCGCCGACCAAACCGCTCTTATTTACGACAGCCCTGTTACCGGTACAGTCAAAACCTTTACCTATCGTGAGCTGCGCGATGAAATTGCCGTTTTCGCCGGTGCCCTTGCCAATCATGGTGTCGTTAAAGGGGACCGCGTCATTATTTATATGCCGGCAATTCCCGAAGCAGTCATCTCAATGTTGGCCTGTGCGCGGCTTGGCGCTGTCCATTCTGTAGTGTTTGGCGGATTTGCCGCCAACGAATTAGCCGTCCGCATCGACGATTGCGAACCCAAGGTTATTGTTTCAACTTCCTGCGGCATCGAAGTCAGCAAGGTTATCCCCTACAAGCCTCTGTTGGATGAGGCGATTGAGCTGGCTAGTCACACACCGGATCATTGCATCATTCTGGAACGGCCGATGCAGGATTGCTCTCTCATTGATGGCCGAGATGTTGAGTGGAAAGAAGCGACCGCTACGGCTGAACCCCATGATTGCGTCTCCGTTGAGGCGACTGATCCGCTTTATATTTTGTACACCTCGGGCACAACAGGGGAGCCCAAGGGCGTCATGCGCGATAATGGCGGCCATGCTGTCGCGCTCAAATGGACCATGAAGAACATTTACGGTGTGGAACCGGGTGAAGTGTATTGGGCGGCTTCCGACGTCGGCTGGGTGGTTGGCCACTCTTATATTGTTTACGCGCCTCTGCTCAATGGTAACACCACCATCCTCTATGAAGGCAAACCAATAGGCACGCCGGATGCCGGCGCCTTTTGGCGCGTCATATCCGAGCACAACGTAACAGTGATGTTCACGGCGCCAACGGCCTTTCGCGCCATTAAGAAAGAAGACCCGGCCGGTGCGCTAATAAAAGACTACGACCTTTCAAATTTCAGAACCCTGTTTTTAGCCGGTGAACGGTTGGATCCGGACACGCTTCAATGGGCTGAAAAAAATCTTGGCGTTCCCGTGATCGATCATTGGTGGCAAACCGAAACCGGTTGGTCGATCTGCGCCAATTGCCTCGGCATCGAAGCTCTACCGGTCAAACAAGGCTCACCGACCAAGGCTGTGCCCGGCATGGACCTCCATGTTGTCGATGACAATTGTGAGGAAGTTAATCCGGGTGATATTGGCGCGCTGGTGATAAAACTGCCGCTGCCACCCGGTACATTTCCAACGCTGTGGAATGCCGAGGAACGCTACATCGAAGCTTATCTGGCGGAATTTCCGGGCTACTATAAAACAGCCGACGCTGGATTTATCGACGAAGATGGTTATGTCTTTGTCATGTCGCGTACCGACGACATCATTAATGTCGCCGGTCACCGTCTATCCACCGGCGCGATGGAGGAAGTCTTGGCCGCCCACCCGGATGTTGCCGAATGCGCCGTCATCGGGGTTGCCGACGATCTCAAAGGGCAACTGCCGCTTGGCTTCCTCGTACTCAGTGCCGGCGTGGAGCGGGATAATTCCGAGATCGTCAAAGAAGTCGTGCAGATGGTCCGTGAGCAGATCGGACCGGTGGCTGCGTTCAAAACCGCAACCGTCGTGGCACGGTTGCCTAAAACGCGCTCGGGCAAAATCTTGCGTGGCACCATGCAGAAAATCGCTGATGGTGAGGAGTACAAGATGCCGGCGACGATTGAAGATGTAACGGTCTTGCCCGAGATCGAGCAGGCACTGGCCGCGCTCAATTAACCTCGCGCCTAATGCAGTAAGAAATACCTACTGCAGACTATGCTGCTGTCTAACCCGATCAGGCTCTAGGCGGCAGCGGTGCAATCGACTTCGATCAGATAATCTTCGAAGGCCAGCCCGGCGACGATCACCAAGGTATGCGCCGGCTTGTGGTCGCCAAGAATCTCCTTTCTGATCTCGCGCATGGCCGCCAGGTTATTCCGGTCCGTAATATATGTCGTCATCTTGACGATATTTGTCAGATCCATGCCGGCATCATCCAAGACCGCTTTAATATTGACGTAGGTTTGGCGGATCTGACCTTCGAAATCCGGTATCAGGTCTCCGTCGGGGAGAGCGCGGCCAACTTGCCCTGACATAAAGAGAATATTAGAGCCGGCTTCAACCTCTGCACCATGACTATAAGGAATGGGCCGGGTCGAGACATTCTGGGGATCAAAGAATCGTGTTGGCATATTAAACTCTCCGTTCTGTGTGATGGTTGATCGTCGAATAAATGTACAATGTCCGTATTGTGACGGAAAGCAAACGCTAGAGGAAGGTATCTAGAAAATTGTCCGTGACGAGTGAGTATATTTTGAAGATTTAGACATTTATGCTCTACTGGCAATATATCGAATACAGGGAACAAATAATGAATGCCGAAAGCGAGACCGAGATAGAACCGGTATACCGTTGGGTGATCCTAGCGGCCACTGCCGTTATGTTGGCAATTGGGATGGGGGTTATGGTCAATGGCTTCTCGGTATTTTTCATTCCTTTGAGTCAAGAATTCGGATGGCAGCGCGGCTCCATCGCTTTTATTAACTTTTCCGGCTTAATCGGATTGGCTCTGGGTGGCATTGTAATGGGTCGCGTGTCTGATCGCACTTCGGCCCGCAGTGTCAGTTTGCTTGGCTCCATCGTTTTGGGCCTTTGTATCCTTGCCTCTTCCTGGGCCGAAACACTGTGGCAGTTTTATGTGCTGTTTTTTCTGGCAGGTTTTCTCGGAGCCGGAGCTCTCTTCGCACCACTTGTTGCAAATGTCGGCAACTGGTTCAAAACCGGTGCCGGGCTGGCAATAGGAATTACCGCTGCCGGTCAGGCCGTAGGACAAGGAGGTGTGCCTTTTGGCACCGCCGTTTTAATCGGCTCGATGGGCTGGCGGGATGCTTTGTTGGCCCTCGGATTGATTACGCTTTTTTTACTCATTCCCCTGGCTCTGTTAATTCGAAAACCTCCAGAAACAGCAGGAGCAAAGACAGCCAACCCATCTATAGAAGAAGATGATCTACCGGTGCCGCTCTCGCCAAACGTCGTTGCTGTCTGGCTCGGAGCCGCCGTATTTTTCTGCTGCACCTGCATGTCGGTACCGTTGATGCATTTGGTGCCGCTGATACAGGACCGCGGATTTCCGCTGCAAGATGCCGGGAGCGTGCTATTTCTCATGTTACTTGTGGCGATCGCGGGCCGCGTTGCTTTTGGTAAATTGGCCGACATGATTGGCGCGATCAGGGCCTATTGGATTGCATCTTGCTGGCAGACAATCCTGGTGTTCGGGTATGTGTTTATTGATACGCTCAATGGTTTTTACATTTATGCTGTTATCTATGGTTTCGGCTATGCGGGCGTGATGACGGGTCTGTTAGTGTGCGTGCGCGTTTTGACCCCGATCTCACGGCGCGCTTCTGTTCTTGGTATTGTCATGCTGTTTGCCTGGCTTGGTCATGGCGTGGGCGGCTATCAAGGAGGCTTTTTCTTTGATCTTACCGGAAATTACACGGTCACCTTTGCCAATGCAGCACTTGCCGGCATCATTAACCTAATTATCGTTGGATCACTTTACTTCACAGTCACCCGCCGCCGCACGGTCTGGCGTTCCGAGATTGAGTTTGCTCAGGAAAGTTGATGTCCGCTTCTGGCTAAAAGCAGACGCTTTTCATCGACAATTGTTATGTCTGCTTTCGGGTGCATAGCGGACGTATTCAGGTTTTCGGAAAAATGTCTTCTTCTGACCCAAAGGAGACATTCCTCGAATGGTGCCGAATAAATTGCCTCCAAACATACTTCCTTTAGAATGATCTCTTAACCAATCTTTAGACAGGATCATGGCGGATAAATCAGATTTAGTACCAGATTGCGATAACTGTGCAGCGCTTTGCTGCGTTGCACCCTATATATGGCGGTCCACGAGTTTCGCCTTTGAGAAGCCTGCCGGGAATCGCTGCCGGCACCTAGGCAGCGATTATCGCTGCCGCATCCACGACGATTTGTCCGCACAGGGATTTCAAGGATGCGTCGATTACCAGTGTTACGGTGCAGGCCAAAAGGTCACCCAGCAGATTTACGGGTTCCGTACCTGGTTGAGCCATCCGGAACTTGCAGAGCGTATCTTCCGCACTTATTTCATCGTTAAGTCCCTTCATGAACTGCTCTCCTACCTGAACGAGGCAGCAGAAATATGCCACGACCCGGCGGTGTGCTCGAAAATTGAAGAACTGCGGATCGAGCTGGAATCTCTAACTACCGCAGGAGAAGAGGCTCTTTATGTGGCCGATATAAACGACCACAAGAAACGGGTGCAAATTCTAATCGCCGACGTAGGCGTGACGATGGGACAGATCAACTAACCAGTCTACTGCATCAAATGTGTCAGTTCAATGTCCGCTTTTGGCTAACAGCGGACGCTTTGAAGCCAGAAATTAATGTCTGCTTTAGACCCCAATAGCAGACTCGATCGGGAAATATTGAAAATATCGGCTTCTGACCCATGGCGAACATATCAATTTATCCACAAAAATGGAAAAAAAGCTGTGGAAAACTGCGCTTCTTCAATTGACGCAATTCTTTTGTCGGCATTACACTGTTGGGATTTTATGGCGCATGGCAATTAAATTCAGTTAGGCGTTTATCAAGTTTTTTACAGCAAAGGGGATCTCAATATGAATAAAAGCGAACTCGTTTCTGCGGTAGCGAACAATTCTGGTTTGACCAAATCCGACGCTGAAAAGGCGGTCGATGGTGTCTTTGATGCCATTTCCGGTGCCTTGTCTAGCGGTGGCGAAGTCCGTGTCGTTGGATTCGGTTCATTCTCCGTAGTTGACCGCAAAGCGACCACGGGTCGTAATCCGAGAACCGGTGAAGCGATTCAAATCCCAGCATCGAAGCGACCTAAATTCAAGGCCGGTAAGGGATTGAAGCAAGCGGTGAACTAAACCAAGATTTTTTAAATAAATGCCGACTGCGGAAACGTAGCCGGCATTCTTTCTTTTGGGGACGAATTAAATCAATTATGGATTTAAGGGATAAAGAGCGAATAGCCCTAGGTGATCGAATTAGCCATTGAGCGTAATGGCTGACCACAACTAAGACCGGCGGATAATTGCCAGCGTTAGATAGGTCCACTCTACCCCGAAAGCGGACATTAGCGTGATATGTCAAAAGAGTCCGCGTATGACCCGAAGCGGACATTGTGGCGGTAATCTGAGAGAGTCCGCTAATGACACAAAGCAGACATTGGCATTTATGGCGTTGGTCGACTACTATCGTCCCGACTTGCTTTGGGAAAAGCGAATAATTAGCCAAGACGGCATGTCAGAAGCATATTATTGCAAATATGATTAACATTTACGCCAAAATAGTTCCGTGACCGCCGACGCAGACATCGTTGTCGTGGGCGCTGGACCCGGCGGGTTTTCGGCGGCTCTGAAGGCCCAGCGCACGGGATCAAGTGTCACTCTCATAGAAAAGTATGACATGCCGGGTGGTGTCCACACATCCGGTTTGCAAGGTTCTGCTAATACTGGGGTTGGCGGCATTCATACAGAATTGATGGAGAAATTTTTGGCGGCTGGTTGCATCTACACCGCGACCGAAAAAACTCATTCCGATTGGGCCGGTAATCCGCTTTCTCATTACGAAAAAAACCTCGAACCTGACGCAAAGTTTATCCGCAGCAGTTTTGACCCCTCAGGTGCGGGGCACGTCATGGCGACAATGCTTGAAGAAGCCGGTGTCCAAGTCATGTACCGCTCTACCTTAGTCGATGTAGATCTCAATGAGGGCGGTAAAAACAGCTCGATTGATAGGGTGATTGTGGAAAATGCCTCGGGTCAAACGGCCATTAAAGGTAAAATTTTTATCGATGGCACCGGGACAGCGGAATTGGCAGCACGTTCAGGCGCACCTTTTGTACGGGGTGGCGGCCCCCAACCAGAGACGGCTGATTGGGATGGCGAATGCAGGCCTATTCCCGGTGGATTGCTGTGGATTATGAGTGGAATTGATTTTGCCAAAGTGGCGGCTTATCAAAAGTCAGCTAAAGACCCCCTGCTCTCAAAATTAATCGAGCAGGCGCGCTCAGCGGGCGATATACCGCCCGATCTATATCGGCCAAGAATGTCGGGCTCCGGGGTGTATGGAGATTATTATATCGGACACCCGACGCTCGATCTGAGCCCTATTCAGGCCGACGGCACTTATATCCTGTGGCAGAACGTTCCTTATGAATGGGAGTTGCATATGGATGATACTGCTGAGGATGAAGCGCGCGCCGATGAGGTGCTTCGCTCTTTCGTTGAAGTTGAGGCGCAATTTTTGAAAAAATATGTGCCGGGATTTGAAGAGTCTTACATCACCAATATCGGGCGATTTGTCGGCGTTCGTGATGGCCGGCATCCGATCGGTGAATATGTGTTTTCGATCGAAGATGCCATATCCGGCAAATCATTCTCCGATGCGGTAACGGCGCCGATGACCAAGACCTTTTACTGGGATGGATTTAAAAGCTATTCGTTCGAAATTCCTTTCCGGTGTTTTTTACCAAAGACGATCGACAATCTTATTCTAACCGGCGCGTCATTGTCGTTCACCTACGAAACAATTTTTATGGTCATGAGAAATTTTCCATGGTGCACCCAAACGGGCGAAATTGCAGGCTACGCTGCCGCATTGTCGATTGAGCAAAACATCTCTCCGAAGAAACTAGAGTGGAAAACGCCGTATTTTTGAGGATGTATTTTGGTCGTAATATATAAGGTGCCGAAACCATATTATTAGTTCAACTGAACAATTTCATCGAGCAGGCGATCGTTACCAGGATAATGTCCGCTTTATCCTCAATAGCGGACTCTTTCAAGCGTTAGCATAAACGTCGCCTTTTGACCCAAAGCGGGCATCTGCTACGGGAACTGAGAAATTCGATTTCTGATCTAATGCCGCCAAATTTGGAGTAGGTTGTGACCTTTTCCCATCCTTAGTCTCAATAGACAAAAGGGCAGCCATGCACTAACATTCAAACCGGGCTACTAAACGGGGGGGTTGGCCAAGATGGCGGCGGAGAAAAGAAACAGTGAACGAAAAAACCCCTATAAGGCTTGGCTACGTACGGCTAGGGCAAACGCAAAAAGGGACGGCAAAGAGTTCACTATCACCCTTGAGGATTTACCCAAGGTTCCAGAGAAGTGCCCAGTATTAGGTATTCCAATGAGGTTGGACGGCCCGAAATTCGACGATCATGCCCCCTCGTTGGATAGGATAGATAATAAACGCGGATACGTTCCGGGAAACGTAATTTTTATTAGCCGAAGGGCCAACCGGATAAAGTTTGATGCGACGCCAGGTGAGTTAAGAAAGATTGCTGACTTTTATGAACTCCTTGAAAAAGAAAAATCGGGATAGAGGCAACTGGCCTGCTCCCACTAAATGCTCCACCGCTTAAGTTCGAGTTTAGTGCAGTTTAAAATGATGGTTCGGATTGCTTATAGACAATGACCGTTTCTGGCTAAGAGCGGACTCTTTGACACCTTGGAAACAGTGTCTGCTTTACCCTCGA
>CAJWAR010000036.1 GCA_913020445.1 uncultured Rhodospirillaceae bacterium | reverse complement strand
GTAGCCAGACAAGTGCAATGGGTACCTGAGGCATCACCATGTCCGCTTTTGGCTAAAAGCGGACTCTCAGTGCTATGAAAATAATGTCCGCTTCCGAGGCTAAAGCGGACATTGTAGGCCATACCGAAACAAACTCTTTTCCGTTTACCCCCATTGAACCAACTACCAAACCGCAGGCCTCAGCGACCTATTTTGACCCATTTTTAGGAGGGTTTCCGTACACCTTCTGATAAGAGTAGCGTATTCGACAATTACAGCCAAAGATTAATTATAAAAACCGTCAGGATCATCCCCTCCCCATAATATTTATGTGGCCTCCCCCATCAAGGGGGAGGAAATAGGCTTAAACCGGCTCGTCGATGACGGTGTTTTCGATGTGGCCGATTTTTTCGATCTCTACTCTAACCACGTCACCGGATTTCAGGAAATTCTGCGGCTCGGCCAAGGCACCGACGCCAGCCGGTGTGCCGGTGGCCAGAATGTCGCCCGGCTCGAGGGTCATCACCGTCGAGAGATAAGCGATTTGCTCAAAACAGTTGAATATCATCTCGCCGGTATTGCCGCTTTGGCGAGTTTCCCCGTTGACGATCGTCGAGATCGCTAAATCATGGGGATCACCTATTTCATCGGCGGTGACAATCCAGGGGCCGACCGGACCATGAGTGTCAAAAGATTTACCCAGCGTCGCCGTCGGTGAGCGCATTTGCCAATCCCTGACACTGACGTCATTCGCAATCGTATAGCCGGCGATAACATTGGCAGCGTCTTCCACCGGGACATGGCGGCAGCTTTTACCAATGACCACACCGAGCTCGCATTCGTAATCCAGTTCGCTGGAGACCTTGGGCAGGTGAATGTCATCATAAGGACCATTGAGGCAGGAGACCTGCTTATTAAACCAGATCTGATATTCGGGCTTGGTCATCCCGAGCTTGGCGACCTCTTCCAGGTGGGAGCCATAATTCAAACCGATCGCCAGATATTTCTGAGGGTTCGGCACCGGTGTCTCCAGCCGAACCTCAGCTAATTTGAAGGTTTTACCATTTGCTTTCGCCGCCGTATCAAAAGCAACCTCACCGGCGCGCAAAAACGTGCGCATATCGCTTGGCAGATCAGGCGCCGCATCGGATAGATCGACAATTTCATCACCTTTAACCACACCAATTCTGGTCATCCCGCCGACGGTAAAGGTCGCTAATTTCATTTCTATCTCCCTGGTTGATTACCTTAGTTAGCTATCCGCCTTAAAGGTTAGATCAAGCCGGCGTTCTGCAAACCGCCATTGGCCATCCGATCCTTTTTCAAAGGTTTCGTATGAATCGCCGACAACATAAGTCTCCGGCGCCGAAATGCGCCCATCCTCAGTAAAAAGCTCGGGTATTTTCGCCGCTTCACCATGATCCGCATACCAGCAAAAGGCGGTGATGAGATCGCCGAGTTCATGGCGCAACTCAGAACTTATTTTAGTGATTTCGGCCAATCCTGCCTCCCCTGCCTGAGGAATTAACATGCCATGCAGTTTCAATTTTGGCAAAAAAATAGGGCCGCCGGTAAAAGGCAGCCCCACTCAAATTATATATGAGTTCCTGGTTTATTCAGAAATGGAAATGTTTTGTGCCGCCATTTTACCATTTCGACCTTCAGCCAATTCATAATCGACCTTTTGGCCTTCATCCAAGCTGGTTAACCCGGACTGTTCAACTGCAGAAATATGAACAAAAGCATCATCACCGCCATCATCAGGCATAATGAAGCCATATCCTTTTTGCAGATTGAACCACTTTACTGTCCCCTTAGGCATCGAAAAACCTCCTCAACTGGGAATACTATATATTTTAACGCACCGATATATACCGGCTTTAAACTGATCCAATAATGTAGAAGATGAGCACGCCCTTCGGGTGGAAGTCGGCTACGACTGTGAACATACCGGAAAAGATTAGCTTTTATTTACAATGGATTGAGAAAAATCTCAATGGGGAAACAAATTTTTCGCCATTTTTTATTTAAAATAGATTTTTCTAATATGCTCTATTTTGGATTAATTTTCAGTCTCTTCGAGTTGTCTTTCGAGCTCTCTTTTGGGCTTATGATCGCCGTGTTTGACCTTGGGATTATCGGGTAAAGGGCTCTTATTATTCTGCACCGATTTGGCATCCGCAACCTTCGCATAGGGTAAGACGTCAGACCCTTTGATGGTCACCCGATCCAACTTTCGGCGCTGCGGAAAATAGTCGTGAACCGCATAATGTTGAGTTGACCGATTATCCCAAATAACAACTGTATCAACCGCCCAGTGATGGCGAAATTGAAACTCCGGAATTTTCGCCTGCTCAAAAAGTTGGGTCAACAAATTACGGCTCTCAACTTCGTCCATCCCTTTGATTTGTATGGTAAATTGCGGATTTACAAATAGCACCGGCTTGCCCGAAACTGGATGCTTACTGACCACCGGATGGAGGATTGGCGGATAGCGGTCTTCATAGTAACGCAGGTCGGCTATGCTCTTCTCATCACTGCCAAATAGCGCCCGGAATGGTTTAAAATCATGGATCGCTTCGAGACCGGAAATAAAGTTTTTCATCCGGTCGCTGAGACCTTCATAGGCCGATGTCATACTGGCAAACATCGTGTCGCCACCGACCTCTGGTATAACCAAACCATGCAACATCGTCGCCAATGGCGGTGTGGCGCGAAAGGTTTCATCGCTGTGCCAACAATCGGTTGAAAAAGCCGGATTATCGGCATCATTATCGAACATAATTAATTCGGGCGTATCATCACTATTTGGTGAAAATGGATGAATACTGAGCTCGCCAAACTTATTAGCAAATTCTATATGCTGCTCAGAATTAATCGGCTGGTCGAGAAAAACCAGCAGTTCATGCTCAACAAATGCTTCTTCAATAACGCTGAAAGTTGCGTCATCGACGGCTTCAGTTAAATCAACGCCTTGGATTTCGGCGCCGATATGAGCACCCCGTTGAACGACTTTCACATTTGTTGCTGAATTGGTCATGTTCCCATCTCCTGATTTATTATTATCGAGTAATTTACTCTATTTCACCAATTATAATCGGGCAAAACAACCTTATAGCTTTCGCTGTCTTTAGTCGTCTCAGCGTGGGCCATTAAATTGGCCATGACGCTCATCGAGGTATCGATCACCCAGCGGGTTTGCGCTTCGCCGATTTCGTTTTCAGCCGCTACGATTTCCGGCAGGATATGTTGTTGCAGAAAGCCGGCCACACCGGCCAGAGCACGCGCTGTCATCCGCAGTTTATCGGCTTCAACATTAAATGAGTTTGCCGTCTCCAATAAATCGGCAATACGCACAAGTTCCGCCATCATGGCTTCCATTTCAGGCGTTTCACGCTCGGTTTTATCGGCGGCGAAGCGGAGATAACCGGCATAGAAGTTGTAATCTGTCATTTTCGGTGTCTTTATTTCTCGAGTATTTAGCTCCTTTAACAGCATAAGAGGCGCAGTTGCCAGAAATTTATGTCGATGCCGATGCCTGCCCGGTCAAAGATGAAGTGATCAAGGTGGCGACACGGCACGGACTTAAAACTTTTATGGTTAGTGATGGCGGCATTCGGCCCTACCCGTCTCCCTTGGTTGAGCTCGTCATTGTCACCCAAGGCGCCGACGCGGCTGATGATTGGATCGCCGAGCATATCGGCGACAGAGATATCGCGATCACCACTGACATCCCGCTGGCGGCACGCTGTTTGAAGAAAGGCGCCAAAGCGCTGAAACCCAACGGCGAGGCTTTTACTGAAAACTCCATCGGCATGGCCTTGGCGACGCGGGAATTGATGCAGGACTTGAGAGAATCCGGTGAAATTACTGGCGGCCCCCGCCCCTTTTCCAAACGTGATCGCTCGGAGTTTCTCAATGCGCTGGAAGCCGCGGTGCAAAAATCAATCGCGGCAAATAGTTAATTTCTCAACAGTCGTGAAATTAACTTGTCGGAAATTAACTTTTAGATCATCAGCACTTACATTAAGATCAATCTCAAGCCCAACAATAAGAACAATCCAGCGGGCAAAAGTGGGGAACGAATTGGCTTATTTACGTCAGCGCCTATTTCATCTGATACCGGTTTTTTTTCTGGTGACGTTTGCCAGCTTTATGCTCATCAATCTGCTGCCGGGTGATGTTGTTGACGCCATCTTGGGAGATGATGTCGATGCCGCTGCCGATCTAGAAGCCCGCGCGGAAATTGAAAAAGAATATGGCCTCGATAAGCCGGTGATCATCCGTTATTTCGTTTGGCTGGGTGATCTGGTACAGGGCGAAATGGGGCGCTCTTATATCACCGGTAAAAAAATCTCGGACATGCTGTGGGATCGCATTCCGGTTTCCTTTCAGTTAATGGCGATGTCGTTGACGCTCGCTCTATTGATTGCCATCCCGCTCGGGCTATTGAGCGCGCTCAAGGCAAATCAGCCGACAGACCGGTTGATCTCGGCAGGCGCGTTTGGGGTTTTAGCGACCCCGCCCTACGTCTCAGCCATCCTGTTTATTTATATTTTTGCTGTGATCTTGCAGGTCTTACCCGCTGCCGGTCATGTGCCATTGTTCAACGCTTACCAGCCGTTATCCGAAACAATCCCGGCCAATCTGCAACGGTTTATTTTGCCAACATTGGTGATCGGCCTGGCTGAAGTGCCGATATTCCTGCGCGTGCTCAGGGTTGATATGATCACCACCTTACAGGAAGATTTCATTGCGCTCGCCAAAGCCAAAGGCATGTCGACAAGCTATATCCTGTTTCGCCACGCCATGCGGCCGGCTTCGTTTACACTGATCACCGTGATCGGCCTGCAGGTGGGGCGGCTGATCAGTGGCTTGGTGATCATTGAGTCAATTTTTGCCCTGCCCGGCATGGGAAAGTTTCTGATTGATTCGATAGATCGCCGTGATGTCCTGGTGGTCCAGGCGATTGTTACGTTCTCGGCCCTCGCCTATGTCTTCGTCAATCTCGCCGTCGATGTGCTTTATGCCGTCCTTGACCCGCGCGTTAACCGCCGCGCCCAGGAGCATTGAAGATGGCAGAGATGACAACCTCGACACCAACGACATCCCCGGCCGTGAACGGTAGCGCCGTCATCAAACCGTGGTGGTCGCAGATGGGTGTGCTCTTTTGGTTGAGCGTCGCCTGGGTAGTCTTTATCTCGGTCGGTGGTTTTATTGCCGGGCTGTTGCCGCTTGAAGACCCGATTAATGGCGACCTCGACAAAATTTATCGGCCGATGTTTTCAGATGATGCGCTGCTCGGCACGGATTCCAATGGCCGCGATTTACTCTCACGGGTGATGCATGGCGCCGGTGTTTCGCTTAAACTGGCGTATATCGCGCCGTTTTTTAGTCTATTTTTCGGCCTGTGTTTAGGCATCAGCGCCGGCTATTTCCGTGGCCGGGTCGATACGATCATCAGCATTTTCATTGATTCTATCCTCGCCTTTCCCAATATTGTCGCCATCATTGCCTTGCTGTTTTATCTCGGCGCAACACCGCTCAACATGATCCTGGTGTTTAGTTTTTTTGGCATTCCCTTGGACACCCGTGTTGCCCGCGCCAATGCTATCATGTTTGCCGAGCGCGATTTCGTCATGGCGGCGCGCGCGCAAGGGGCTTCACATTTGCGCATAATGTTTCGCGAGCTCTTACCCAATGTGGTGGTGCCGCTGCTGTCGCTGGTTATATTTCACATGGCGATCATTATCGTAATCGATGGCGTGTTGTCCTTTTTGGGCGTTGGCATTCCACCGCCCACGCCGACCTGGGGTAAAATGATCGCCGATGGTTTTGAAGATATCTCGCGGGAGCCGCAAGCGGCTTTCGTGCCCTCGGCGGCAATGTTTCTGACGATTTTATCGATGAACATGATCGGTGATCGATTGCGTCAACTGACCGACGTTAAAGCCAGTTCAGTCTGATTAAGGTGCCGTCAGGCGCTGATGGAAAATATGATTTATGACGAAAACGGTCAGGTGCTCACGGGCTCGTTTTTCGATTATGCCATGCCGCGAGCGGGTGATTTCTGCAATTTCGATCTTGATCGCCATCCGGTTGCCACCAACACCAACCCGCTCGGTGTAAAAGGCGCCGGTGAGTGCGGTACGGTCGGCTCACTCGCAGCTGTCATGAACGCCATCAATCACGCACTGGAGCCGCTGGGCATAAGAAATATTGTTATGCCGGCAACTCCAGAACGGATTTGGCAGGCAATTTCGGCTGCTAATTCGAGCAAAACATAAATTAATAATATTGGATCAATGGGTTAGGAGCTGGCGGAGGACGTGGTCTGCTTCAATCAGATCAGCAGGGCCGATTGATCAATGGACTCGAGACCGGCAGCATTCCAGGCGAGCAAGCCATCTTTGACAGAATAGACTTCTTTAATTCCAAAATCGATGAGACGTTCTGCAGCATCTATAGAACGGCGACCGGTAAAGCAAATCACCACAATTTTTGCATTTGCCATCACCGTCTCTGCCACTATTTTGGCATCAAATTTAGAAAGTGGCATGGGTGTCGCCCCGGGAATCCATTCCATCTCCAATTCTTCCTGTTCGCGAACATCCAAAAGCACGGCCTCATCGGCTTCAAGCCATGAGTTCGCCAATTCAGCGTCAATTTCAATTACACTGCTTTGATCCGGATTTAAAACAGTCACATTTTGGGTGGGCATCAAATTTCCCCAGTTATTTTGTGTATTATATATATTTTATACTCACGCATTGTCAAATAGATCATTAGACAGATAATTTTTGTAATTTCTACATGCAAAAAATGTGCAATACTATTTTCGAAAATACTTAATTATAGATTAGTCTTATTAAAATGGGAGCTTTCAAACATGAAAAGATCACTATTCACTCCAATTATAGCCGCCTTCGCGTTATTAACAGTAGCTTTCTGGGCGACTCCGTCATTCGCAGCCCCTAAAGATGGCGTGCATCGGGTTGTCCTCCATGTCGATGATAATGATCCAAAACGCATGAACATGGCCTTAAATAATGCCGCCAACGTCGATAAATATTACAAAACCAAAGGCGAAGAAGTCACAATTGAAGTCGTAGCTTACGGCCCGGGATTGATCATGCTGCACGCCGGCAAGTCACCGGTTAAAAAGCGTATCGCCAGTTTCGGTCAAAACTACGACAACATTACCTTTCGCTCATGCGGTAACACGCACAAGAAAATGAGCAAAAAAGCCGGTAAGAAAGTGCCATTGCTGCCGCAAGCTAAAATGGTGCAGTCCGGCGTCGTTCACATGATCCAACGCCAAGAAGAAGGTTGGAGCTACGTCCGTCCATAAATAATTTTTACCTGAAATAGAAAAAGAGGCGGCCGAAATGGCCGCCTTTTTTATCTCAAAAATCCCAAACTTAAAAATCTAAGTCGTCTTGAATAGACGCCAGACCTTTGACGGCGCAATCTTCATCCGCCTGTCCACCAGGGGCACCAGAGACACCGATCGCGCCAATCAATTCGCCGCCCGCCCTGATCATCACGCCGCCACCGAGCATCAAGGCGCCTTTGACATGGCGCAGGCCGGAGGCCGGCTTGCCGGCTTGGGTGTTTGCCGACATTTGCACCGTATTGATGCGGAAACTGAGAGCCGTCCAGGCTTTTTTGCGCGCGACTTCCGGCGTATGAGCGCCGGCAAAACGATCGCGTAGCATCACTTGCATATTGCCGCCCCGGTCAACCACGGCAACAGCAGCCTGGAAACCGGCTTTCCGGCAAGCCGTCAGGGTAGCTTGAGCGACTTTAAGCGCTGCTTCTGGAGTTAAAGATTTCTGCGAAAACATCAGGGGATTATCTTCGGCCTGAACAGCCGAAATAAAAACCAACGAAATCAAAAATACGAAATTAAAAACCACGGCTCTATACATAAAATCCACCTGATACATTAGCTATTTGGTTTGAAGCCAATTTTTGTTAACGCCTCTTCAAGCAATCCCCAAAAGAAGTCTTCTCCCGGATAGCCGAGAATGCGCGACACCTCCTTACCATTATCCATAAGAATAAATGTGGGGGTAAAACTCGCGCGACGCAGTTTGGCTAGATCTTTTGGTATATCATCGGCGATATCGATACGCCGCAAGGGAGCCAGCTTACCTTCGGCTGTCTTGGGGTAAATCGGTCCAATCTCTTGATGCCATATTTCACACCATTCACAGCTATCGGATTCTATCATGATGAGCTCAGCCGAACGAGCTGCTGAAGGTGTGCCACCAACGATTAATAGCAGTGCAAAAAGGAAGATAAAAAATCTGGCCAAAATCGATTTTATCCTAACAATTATTATTTTCGCAAATCCTAAACAAGACTTGCAGAATGGGCATTATAAATGCCATATTGTTCTTGTAAAATACGTTAAAATCGGGCTTAAGCCAAGCTAAAACGGCACTAAAAACATGAGTTTTCTGCGATAAAATAAAATTTTAGGGGACGCTTAAATAATGGATGAACTGCCGATCGGAATGGTCGTCGCCAGCCTAGGTTTTGTTATTGGAATTATCTTTGGTGCGACGGCTCAGCGCACTAATTTCTGCACCATGGGCGCGCTCTCTGATATCGTTTTTATGGGTAATTGGAGTCGATTTCGAGCTTGGATTTTGGCCATTGCCGTGGCTATTATTCTCAGTCAAATCCTTCACTTGAATGGCACCGTTGATCTCAATAAATCGATCTATTTGACGACTAATTTCGGCTGGGCCGGCGCAATTGTCGGCGGGCTAATGTTTGGCTTTGGCATGACCTTTGCCGGCGGCTGCGGCAATAAGACGCTCGTACGTCTCGGTGCGGGAAATCTGAAATCGCTGATCGTATTGATTTTTTTAGGTATGTTCGCCTATATGACATTGCGCGGCTTTATCGGCCCGGCGCGTCTTGAGCTTGAAGCCCTAACAGTTATTGATCTCAAAGCAAATGGTTTTGCCTCGCAAGGTATCCCGGAACTCCTCGCTTCGCTCTTTGGTACAAGCGAGCCAACCGCCCGCTGGATTGTCGCTGGCCTATTTGCTTTTGGCCTCCTGTTTTTCTGTTTTAAGGATGCAGAATTTCGGAGATCACACAAGGATATCGCAGCCGGCGTTGTGATTGGTATCCTGATTCCGCTGGCTTGGTATATCACGGGTGTTGTCGGCAATGATGATTTTGAGCCAACCCCCCTTGCGTCTTTCACTTTTGTCGCGCCCAGCGGCGATGCCATTCAATATTTGATGACCTTTACCGGCTCGACGATCAATTTCGGCATCGCAACAGTCGGCGGCGTTATTGTTGGCGCTTTTTTAATGGCCAAGTCCAAGGGAGAGTTTCGGATTGAGAGTTTCACCACAGCAGACGACTTTATCCGCCATATTATCGGCGCGGCGATGATGGGAACGGGTGGCGTCATCGCTCTTGGCTGTACAATTGGTCAAGGCATCACCGGCATGTCGACATTGGCTTTGGGCTCGCTAATCGCCCTCGCTTCCATCCTGTGTGGTGGAGTGTATGGCTTGAAATATCTCGAAGAAGACAGTTTTTCCGGCGCCTTCAAGGCAATTTTCGCCAAAAGCTAAATTAAAAAAATACGATTATACTGATACGCCTAAGCCGTTAAGGTCGCCGGTTTGGCTGTCTCGGGCAAGTCAGCCGTTTTGAATTGCGCAACAAAGGCGACAAAATTTTCGGCCCAGTGATTGGACGTAAGATTGCGCTGGTGAGCAAAACAAGCTGTGAGATTATTGATCACCATCCCATCATGCTCACCGTCGATACCATGACCCCGCATCACCTTATAGGCAAAACGCAGTTGTCCCGATAAATCTTCCAACGAGGCGTAATGAAATTCATGAGCCGCTATTTCTCCCGAGGCGCCTGCGCTTTCATCCAGTTTAGGCCAAATCCCATCGCCGGTTTCGGTTAGCTGCACATAGCCGCGCCCAACCGGGCGGTCATGCATCACACCATCACCTGGAATGACGCCGACCATATCGTAAGTATCATCTTGCCAGCTTAGGCTTCGGGCCAAATAGAGCAGGCCGCCGCATTCGGCATAGGCGGGCATACCGCCCTCAATCGCCTCACGGATGTCATTTTTCAGCGATGTATTTTCTGACAACGCTCGCATATGCACTTCGGGGAAGCCGCCGCCGATAAAGAGCCCATCAACATCCGGTAAATGACGGTCATGCAGCGCATCGAAAGGCACCAGTTCAGCTCCTGCCTGATTCAAAGCTTCCAGATCGTCCTGATAATAGAAGCCAAAAGCAACATCACGGGCGATGCCAATTCGAACTTTCGGTGAGGTAACGACGCTCGGCACCATTTTTTCAGGCTTTAACGACGGTTCGGCTGGAGCGGCCAAGACCCGGACAGCTTCCACATCGACTTCAGCTTCGATAATGCGTGCCGTTCGGGCGATGTTGGAATCCGCTGCCGGCATTTCATTGGCCGGTACCAGTCCAAGGTGGCGCTCAACAATTTTCATTTCCGGTCGCCGGCCAATCGCACCGACAACTTTTAGATCGGTGTAATGTTCGATCGCCGCACGCATTTTTGTTTCGTGGCGAGCGCCGCCAACTTTGTTGAGAATAACACCAGCGATTTGAATGTCGCTTTCAAAAGATTGGTAGCCTTGCAGCAGTGGCGCCACGCCCCTGGTCATACCATAGGTATCGACCACCAAAATAATCGGCACACCGAGCAACCGGGCAAGCGCCGAATTACTGTCGGAACCCTCCGGATCAAGACCATCAAACAGGCCCTTATTACCCTCAATAAAAACCGTTTCAGCAGGTGCACTGAATTGACTGAATGAATTGACGATTTGCTGATGGTCCATGGTGTAGAAATCGAGGTTACGGCACGGCGTCTGGGCCGCCCGGCTCAGCCACATTGGATCGATATAATCCGGCCCCTTTTTGAACGGCTGAACAGTAACGCCGCGTTGGCGCAGGGCTGCACAGAGACCCATGGTTACTGTTGTCTTGCCCGAGGATTTCAGGGCTGCAGATACAAACAGACTATTTGCCATTTTCCGGCCTTTCCGATCAATTAGGGGAATTATTGTGGTGAGGGTCGACTGCGCCATCCGTCAAGCTATCCGGCAAAAACCGCAAAACCTTCATGCCGATCATAATGATCAGACCGGCCACCGCAATCCCGCCGACGCCCAATGCAATTTCCGGCAGGCTCGGCAGGTAGCTATGAACGACACCGTCAAAGAACAAACTTTTCACCTCCATACCCGGAAACAAAACCAGCGGGTATGACTGTCCGCCAATGATAATGACATAGAGCTGTGCCATCCCGCCAAGGATAGCCAAACTTGCCGCCAGATAAATATTTGCCCGCGTCTTGTTGAGAGCAGGATGAAATAACAGCGCCAGTGGCACCAATCCGCCAAGGATGATCTGACCAACCCAGAACAGCGCCGTAATTACGCCGCCCTCCAAAAGAATAAACCGTTCAACGCCGTGGTGCTCGGCAGCATACAAATTCGTCAGATGCTGGACGATGACGAAATAAAGGACGGCAGCCACAAACACGCCCAACAGACGGCCAAGCTTGGTAATAATGTAATCGCCTAAAGGTCGATCATCGGCGGCGCAGGAAACCGCTAGAACCAGAATAAAAACCGCCAGGCCAAGAGCGAACGACATGGCAATAAAGAGAGGTGCAAACACTGCCGCATCATAGCTTTGACGCGCCACCAAAAATCCAAAAATTGAACCTGTACCTGTGGTCAAGGCAAGCCGCCAAACAAAGGCCACCATGCCGACAGCATTTGAATAACGGTTCATCCGCCACTCCAGCATCATCCACAGATAGACCGCGACAATGGCGAGAAAGCCGATATAAAGATAAATATTCCAGGCAAAGATGGATTTAAAATTATACGTTGTCATGGCGACAATCAACCGGTCGGGCCGCCCCAAATCCAGCACCAGCACAGCGAGACCACCGACCAGCAGCGCAACCGCCAACAGGCCGGAAAGCCGGGCTAACGGTTTGTAGGCGGTCCGGCCAAAAACTGATCCGATCGATGCCACGTTAAGCGCGCCCGATGACGCAACAATTAAGAAAACCGCAAAGACATGCGGCATGCCCCAGACGATCTGATTGTTCATGCCGGTGACATGATGGCCATTGGTTTCCATATAATAGGCGGCAACCACGCCGATTAAGGCAGCGAGGCCAAGCAGCCCAAGGGCACCATAAAATTTCGCCTCTTCGCCATTCAATTCTTTAAATACAGTCTTTGTAGCTGTGGCCATTTTTATAATCCCCGATAACGCACGCCTGGATCAAGGCGAAGATCGGCGCGGATTTGTCGAGTGGCATATTTGGCGACACGCCTGGAAATTTCGCTGGCGGGATCATTGAGATCACCAAACAGCATGGCGCCGCCCGCACTATCCGAGCAGGCCTCAACGCAGGCCGGAATACCGCCCGCATCAATCCGGTGAACACATAAGGTGCAACCTTCGACCGTGCCTTTACCCCGGGGTGCATAGGGTTTTTGATCGGTTAGGTCTTCGTGTACAAAAGACCGGGCTTTGTAGGGGCAGGCCATCATGCAATAGCGGCAGCCGATACAGGTGTGCTTATCAACCAGGACAATACCGTCTTTACGCTTAAACGAAGCGCCGGTTGGGCAGACATCAACGCAGGGCGGCTCAGCACAATGTTGGCACATCACCGGTAGCGATTTGGTTGCCCCAGAATTTGGATCACGTAACTCAACTTTTCTGATCCATTGCGGATCGGTTGCGGGATTGCCGGTGCTATCAATACCGTTTTCTTCAAAACAGGCCGACACGCATTTATCACAACCATCGGCGCATTTATTTATATCGATCAGCATGCCCCAGCGGACTTTTGATGAGACCGCCTGACCGGGCTCTTTGGCGGCGGCAAAACTGAACAGCGTCACGCCCGAAGCCAGCGAAACACCCGCCATACCTGCCATACCGGCAAGAAATTTCCGGCGCGCTAGATTACCAGTTTCTGAGTTTTTCATCGCCTCACTCATCGCCGAAGAAACCCTTGTATCTGTTTAGTCAAAGGCAGCTTTAAACTCGCGCTCGACGGTGGTTTCGACGAATGACATTGAAAGCAATCGACCTTCACGGCGGCATAATCATGACAGCTGCGGCAAAAATGTTTTGGGCTGGTGATCGACACCGGCTGCTTATCGGGGCCCGCCACAGCGTGGCAGGAAATGCAGGCCTTCAAGCTATATTGTTTGGTGCGAATTCCTTTATGGACGGTCTCGTCCCGCTGATGACGCATCAAATCCATATGTTTCAGGCGCATTAATTTGGCATGGCCTTTTTCCGTCTTTTCCAAGGCCTTGGGCACTTTGGGCATAGGTACGCGGTCGGCGGCCTGAACTGGTAAGCCGGATACAAGCACCGCCATTCCCAATACTGCTAGCAGTAACTTATATCCTAGCGGCCACATTTTATATTCACCTTCCTTTATTCACCCACACTTATTCACCGAGCCCCATTTGAATGTAGCCGGATGGACAAACATCGGCGCAAATTTTACAGCCAATGCAGCGGGTGTAATCGGTTTCGACATAACGGCCGAGCGCTTTCTCATCTTTTTTCACCCGGTGGACAGCATCTTGCGGACAAAAGACGACGCAACTGTCGCATTCAAAACACATGCCGCAGCTCATACAGCGATTGCCTTCTGCCTGCGCCTGTTCTGCGGTTAAATCTCCAATGCGTTCGTCAAAATTACCGAGGACATCTTTCTCGCTGATATGAATCTCCGGGCGCTTATTACGTGCCTGATATTCGAAATGGCCGAGGAACAGTCCTTCATGAGACATTATTTGAGTTGCCGAACGGTCTTCATAATTATGGACGGCAAAACTGTCATCCGAGGTTCCCCGCGTCGGCGTGTGATCGAATGTTTCGGGTTCCAATTCACGCTGGGCCAATTCGGACAGTAAATTAAAATGAAAGACGTCGACTTTGGGACGCTTATCAAGCTGAGCGCCGGCCAAATAGTGATCAATACTATCAGCTGCTATACGTGCCTGGCCAATGGCGGTGGTCAGCAAATGCGGACGGACAATATCACCACCAGCAAAATGAGATTCTCGATCTGTCACGCTGAATAGATTGTCAGTGGCGATAAATCCGTTGCCGTTATCCAATTCTTCGATACCGCTGAGATCGCCCATTTGACCAATCGCCGAGACAATAATATCGCATTCGATTTCGAATTCCGTGCCGTCTCGCGGGATTGGCGTCATGCCGTCCATGTCGCATTCGCACATCCGGAGCACGGTCGCCCGGCCGTCAGCATCTTGGATAACTTCCAGCGGCATCACGCTACCGCGGAGATCGATGCCTTCCCGCTTGGCATCCTCGCGTTCACGTTCAGCCGCCGTCATTTCTTCAATCGGAAACAATGATGTCAGAACAGCGTTCACGCCTTCCCGCTTCATTGTACCCGCAACATCATGCGCGGTATGACCAAGCACGATGTTTTCCGGTCGGTCCTTTTCATGGGTGTTTTGGATATGCCCGATCCGGCGCGCCACCGAGGCGACGTCAATTGAGGTATCACCGCCGCCAACGACAACAATCTTTTTCGAGGCAAATTGCAAGCGGCCCTGGTTAAAAGCCTCAAGAAAGGCAATGCCGCTCAGGCAGTTCTCGGCATCGGCACCCGGCACCGGTAAGGGCCTGCCGGTCTGGGCACCGATTGCCCAAAAGATCGCATCGAATTCTTTTTCCAATACTTCGATTGAAATATCGTCGCCGATCTTGGTCGAGGTTCTAGCCTCAACTCCCATATCCAGAATTCGTTGGATTTCGGCGTCAACCATTTCGCGTGGCGTCCGGTAACCGGGAATGCCATAACGCATCATGCCGCCGAGCTTTTCATGGCTGTCAAAAACAGCTACCCCGTGGCCGGCGCGGCGCAATTGATAGGCTGCGGCGAGGCCGGCCGGTCCGCCACCAATAACAGCGATCTTTTTACCGCTCTCTTTTTCCGGGCTCGGCAGTTTCAATTTGTTTTCAATCGCCCAATCGCCGACATATTGTTCAACCGCATTGATACCAACAAAATCATCAACTTCGTTGCGGTTGCAGCCGTCTTCGCACGGTGCCGGACATACCCGGCCCATGGTTGCCGGGAACGGATTGGCTTCGACCATGCGATTGAAGGCATATTCCTGCCACGCCATATCTTCGACGGGTGGCTTATCGATACCGCGGGCGATTGCCAGCCAGCCCCGAATATCATGACCGGAGGGGCAACTGCCCTGACACGGTGGCGTGCGGTGCACATAAGTGGGGCATTGGTGCGAATGACCAGCCGTGTGAATTTTATCGGTCCATTCGGGCGATGATTCATCACCATCCTCATATCGCCGCCAGCTTAAGTTTACATTTTCAGCGACTTCATTCATCCACTGTTTCTCCGTTATTTTCCTCATTCGTCTCTTGACCGTCAAGAATGAGAGCATTGCTGACCAATTGATGAACGCCAACAATGTCATCCATGGCGAATCCATACATCGGCATAATTTTTGAAAATTGCGTTTTGCAGATGGCGCAAATCGCCACCAAATGCGTGACGCCGTGATCCTTGACAACTTGATCGTAGGCTCCCATCCGGGGGCTGGCGCCTTTAGCGCGGAGCTCGAGCAAGTCATCAGTCAGCAAGCCGCCGCCACCGCCGCAACAAAAGGTATTTTCATGAATGGTGTCATCCGCCATATCGACAAAATTGTTACAGCAAGCCTTGATTATATCGCGCGGTATTTTGAACTGCCCGCCAGGCATATCGCCCATACGGGACGCCCGCGACACGTTGCACGAATCGTGAAACGTTGGCGTTATGTGATCATTGGCCGATTTATCGAAAGTCAGCTCACCTTTTTGGATCAGATCATAGGTAAACTCGCAGATATGCTGCGGGATCGGATAATTTGGATCGAGAAAATCAAAGGGGCCAACCAAAGTATCCCAGAAATTATAAGCGACCCGCCAGGCGTGACCGCATTCACCGACAATAATCCGCTTAACGCCCAATTCCATGGCAGCGTCTCTGATCCGCTCGGCGATTTTGCCCATTTGATCGTGGGAGCCGATGAACATCGCGAAATTGGCGGCCTCAGAGGCCTTGGAACTTAGCGTCCAGCTTACGCCCGCCTGATGAAATACTTTTGCATAGCCCATCAAGCCATCAACATGAGGCTCGGCGAAAAAATCGGCGCTTGGTGTGATCAGCAGAATATCGGCGCCTTTTTCGTTGAGCGGCAGGCGTACCGCAATACCGGTTTCATCTTCCAAGTCTTCTTCAAGGTCTTCGAGGGTGGCACCCAGCGCTTTTTCAGGCAGACCCAGATTGTTGCCAATATCGTGCACTTTGCCGATGATTTCATTGCAATATTTCTGGCCCATGCCGATATGATCCATGATCTCACGGGCCGCCATCGAAAACTCGGCAGTATCAATTCCGTAGGGGCAGTAAACCGAGCAGCGCCGGCATTGGGAACACTGGTGAAAATAGCTGTACCATTCATCCAGCACGTCGCGGGTCAAGTCCTTGGCGCCAACCAGCCACGGCAACCACTTGCCAGCCCAGGTAAAATAGCGCCGGAAAATTTTCCGCATCAAATCCTGGCGCGCCACCGGCATATTCTTGGGATCGCCCGTGCCTAGAAAATAATGACATTTATCAGTGCAGGCACCGCATTTGACGCAAGCGTCCATATAGACTTTAAGGGCGCGCTGGCTGTCGAGTATCTCACCAAATTTAGCAATTGCCTTATCGTGCCAATCGTCGACCAATTCGCCCGGAAACCCGAGCGCAATCTGATGATCAGGGGCGGCGCTAAAAGGCTGGCTATGGGCCATAGCACCCTGATCGATTTTAGGAATCTCGACCGGCTCTTTTAATCCAGGGAGGGTAAAATCATCCATCGATCACTCTCCCGGTGCAGCATTGCTGGTTGCATCAGGCGCATAACGAATTTCACGCGGATTATCGACCTGATTGCGGGTTGGGCTGAAAAATACCCCCGGCGCATGCAATAATTTGGAAAACGGGAAAACGATCATCAACAGCGCCACCAAACCAAGATGGATCAATACCGCAGGATCGGCCGGTAACGGCTGCCAATCGAAATACAGCAAGCCGAGGATGAAGGCTTTGACAGCGACTATGTCTGTTTTGGCGACATATTTCATGCCGAGGCCGCTGCCGGCGATGCCAAGCAGGATCAAAAGCATGAGATGATCGGAAGGGCCGGTAATATAGCGAATACGCTCAACGGCGATCCGCCTGATCCACAATGCTACCAACCCAACAACAAAGGCGAAGGCGGCGTAAATCCCAAACGGCTGGATCAAGACCACCCAGTTCCAAACCGGTTCGGTAAAATATCTGAGGTGACGGGCCAACACGAGCACCAGCGCAACGTGGAACATCCAACCGAACAGCCAAATCCATTTATTGGCGCGAAACAGGCTTTGAAAAAGCAGAACTTCGCGTGCCATGCGCAATACAACGCCCTGTTTGGTCGTCGGCGCTGGCGTTGTCGGAATCTTCAATGGTGCCGGTGTCATGGCATATTGTCTGATTTTAACAACCAGCCCGATGATCAGGATCAGGGTCGCAGCATAAAATAGAATGGCATAGGCAGCGGTCAATTGAGACTCCTAGCCCAAAAATACGAAAATGACTTAAACGCAGCCGGTTGGTTTCGGCAAACCAGCAATTTTACAAGCTTGTTTAGCCGGACCATAGGGGAACAGCTCATACAGATATTTGCTGTTGCCTTTATCCGGTCCAAGAGATTTTTTAACCGCTTTGGTTAAGACGCGGACAGCCGGTGCAATCTGATATTCTTCGTAATAGTCACGCAGGAAATTAACAACTTCCCAATGATCATCACCCATGTCGATATTTTCCGTTTCGGCAATTGTATCAGCCAAATCTTTCGACCAAGTACTGATATCGGTGATGTAGCCCTCTTCGTCAGCATTGATTGTTTGTTCGTTTACCGTGTAATCCATTTTTGTTCTCCTTAAAATTAATATTCAAATATTAGCGTCAGAGCCAGGACTGAACGGAACTGTACTCTTCCACGAGATCAACAAAACCGGCATAGTCGACGAGCGTAAGCCCATCGATCAGCGGTTTTTCACTTAATCCCCGGGCTTCAATATCCGGGCCTAAGGCAAAAAATTTGATACTGCCATTACGGCTGATGATTTCATCACTCGCTGAGGTGCCTTCGAGCGCGGCATAAACACCATCCTCGATCAAGAGGACGGCACTGCCGTCTTTGGCCAGCCGCAGGCAATCTGAAAGGACGTTTCTTTCAAACGGTGATTTGTTAACGGTGTGTAGTAAGGCCAATGATTAACTCCTAAAAACTAACTATGACGTCTTGCGCGTCCATAAGTTCGGCAAGCTCGGCCGAACTTAAAACTTCAACCGGTATGACCAGATCGTCGCCGCTGAGACCCCGGGCCTCTAATGATTCTTTTTCAGCGTAAACTTTTTCAACGTCATAGCCTTCAAGTGCCCGGTAGGTCGGCGAAAAGTTTTTCATATTGATACCGGTGGTTTCCTGATCCTTTTTAATCTGAAACACGCCGTCATCAACAAACACCATGCTGACATCCTGGTCGAAGGCGGCGGTGATTAAGACTACTTCCAAGCCTTCAAGGGCATATACGGTTCCATAGGGCGCTTTGCGATTTACATACATGAACTTTTTAATCGGTCCATCAAACTCGTCGTCATCAAAATCTTCCATCACCGTTCCCTCTAATCACCAAATGTTACGAGCCGGTCACCAATAATTCCGGCTTCGACCAATTGGCCGAGACCCGATATTTTAAAACCGGCGGCCAATAGTTCATCGTTGATACCGCGCCGCATAGCCGCTGCCACACAGACCACCATCTCAACACCATGTTCTTCCGCCAATTGTGACCACAGGCTGACCAGATTGCGGTCGTCACTGGGTGGATCGGCGAGCTTGTTCGCGTTGCCAACACCATCGTGATAGAAAAACACCCGGACAATTTCGTGACCTTTTTCGATCGCCGCTTTGGTGAATTGATAAGCGCTATCCGAGGCTTGATGGGTAAAGGGTCCTTCATTGACCAAGATGCCTAATTTCATTTAGCTTTGCCCCCTAGAAATGTATATGTGCCGAGGCATTCAGGCTTTCCCGAGCACCTCTGAAATCATCAATATGGAAACGCGTAAACGGAATATCCGCGAGCTCAAAGAAACGCGGCCAGCCGATCCGCTCTATCCACTCGCCGAGACGTTCCCAATCGCGGCCATTTTCTTTATAGGCGTAGAGAATTTTCTTCACCACCTCGCTAACCTCGGGCCAGTGTGGTGGATTGTTGGGTAAGCCGGCGACGGCAAGTTTATGAAAAGTCGGCTTCGTGCGCGCATTCGAATGCTTGCCGCCAACCCAGATCGCAATTTTGGTCGATTCTTCGCTGTTGATCTGCATCGGTGGACACGGCGCATAACAGGCGCCACAGCAAATGCATTTCTGTTCGTCCACTTCGAGCGACGGTTTGCCGTTGACCAAAGCCGGACGAATAGCGGCAACTGGACAGCGAGCGACAACGGCTGGGCGTTCACAGACATTAGCAACCGCATCATGATCAATCACCGGTGGTTTGGTGTATTGCACGTTAATCGCGATATCGCCTTGACCACCACAGTTGATCTGGCAGCACGACGTTGTGATGCGAACCCGGTTGGGCATTTCTTCGGTGACGAACTCTTGGTGGAGATCATCCATGAGAGACTTGACCACACCGGAAGCATCGGTGCCCGGTATGTCACAATGCAGCCAACCCTGGGTATGTGAAATCATTGAGACAGAATTGCCGGTGCCGCCAATGGGAAAACCCTCGGCTTCCAAGGCTTCGATCAATGGCGCAACCATTTCTTCTTTGCTCACCATAAATTCGATATTGCTGCGGGTGGTAAACCGGACATGGCCTTCCGCCCGCATATCGGCAATGTCACAAAGGGTGCGAATGGTATGAACATCCATCTGGCGCTGGGTGCCGGCGCGGACCGTCCAAACTTCATCATTGTCGTGGGAAACATGATGCAGCACGCCGGGGCGCAGACGGTCATGCCATTTCCAATTGCCGTAATTCTTTTTGAGCACCGGATGCATATAGGGAAAAGGATCCGGAACGCCAGTTTCGTCGGCGCGGCGCGGTTCTACGTGTGTATCTGTCATTTTTCCGCTCCCTATTCCGCTGCCGTTTTGGCGCTGTTGTCCGCTTTGCGCTCAAGCCACTTCGCGGCTTCCTGGTCCCACTTCGACGTATCGACATAGGAATTCGTGCGTGGATGAGAGACCATATTGGGATCGATCCCGATGCCCACACCGTCAAGGAAATTAGTCAGGCCGATGCGGTCAATGGTCTCGCCAATGCGCTCATGCTCAAGCGCGTTTTCGGCAAAGAAATCAATAACATTTTCAGCCATTTCTTCGAGTTTCTCGTAATCTTCATCACTCTCAAGCTTGAGGAACGGCACAACGACGGTGCCCATTTGATCACCGATTTTCAGCGACCGCTTGCCACCGATCAAAATAGTCACACCCTTATCATCGCCCGGCGACAAAGCCTTGTTCATGACATTGAGGCAATGCATGCAGCGGACACAGCTTGGATTATCAACTTCCAGCGTGTCGTCATCGTTGAGACTGAGCGCATTGGTTGGGCAGCGGGTGATCACATTATCGATGGTGTATTTACGACCGGCCTCGGCGACATATTTTTTGACTTCTTCCTGGTCAACTTTCATATCGTCGCGCCAGGTGCCGATGACGGCAAAGTCAGCGCGGTGGATTGCATTAACGCAGTCATTGGCACAGCCCGAAAACTTAAACTTAAATTTATAAGGCAAGGCCGGGCGGTGCATTTCATCAAGGAAAGCGTTGATGATCGTGCGGTGAGCGCGCACTTCGTCGTAACAGGATTGCTCGCACCGCGCATGGCCGACGCAACTCATTGACGTCCGGAGCGCTGGACCAGCACCTCCCATGTCCAAACCGATTTCGTTCAACGCGTCAAATGCCGGCTGAACTTTCTCGGTGGTGCAGCCTTGAAACATGATATCGCCACTTTGGCCATGCAAGGCGATCAAGCCGGAACCGTGTTCTTCCCAGATATCACACATACTACGCAGCAACTCAGTATTGTAATGCATACCGGCAGGCGGCTGTACACGCAACGTGTGAAACTCAGAAGATTCCGGATAGTCCTCGGCAACTTGCGAAAAACGCGGGATAACGCCACCGCCATAGCCGAAGACGCTGACCGTGCCGCCTTTCCAATAACCCAATTTTGTTTCGTAAGAATGCTCCAACTGACCCAGCAGATCATTCATCATGCCTGAATATTGCTTGTCTTCATCATTGGCCAATCTTTTCAAGCCGTCGACAAAGCTGGGCCATTTGCCGCCTTGAAGCTCATCCAGCATCGGGGTTTCGTGTTTTTTCTTAGTCACTCATATTCTCCTTGTCGGATTCTCGCTAGAGACCCCGCCCCTGCATTCAGAAATTTAGATAATCGTGCTTAAAACTGCCAAGTTGGTCTTACAATTTTAGTCGCTCAGCAATCCTGTAATTATGGGACTAAGCACGAAACCCTGCATATTATTTTCGTTTCTAGAATGATTGTTAGCACAATGTATTTACTATAATCAACGTTTTCCTTAAATACGATATACGTGGATTTATCGGAAAAATATTATTAATTTTCAATGATTTACGTATTTTATATATATTGTACGTAATATTATTGTTAAATTTACGTGCATTTATCCTAAAATAGATTTCGCGCTGATCTAAAGTAGACTCAACAGATCAATTGGCTTAAGTGGGTGTGAGATTTTAATCACTTGATGGCGCCACCAATGACCTTACCCAACGATCTTAAAAACAATGAGTGCTATCTGCATTGGCGGGAGGAAAAGCTCACCGGCTATCCCGCCAATATCGACGAATTGATGGTAAATGTGGATGATCCGAGCGCGCCAAATGGACAACAGATAGAGGCGCTCGTTGATAAATGCCGCAAATCCAATATGGCGATTTACGTTGGGCCCGAGCAGATTATCGAAGATAAAAACATACCCATTAATCTTGGTGCCAGCCTTGGTCTCAAACAAGTGGACGGCTCCTTAACGACCGAAGGAGATGGGGTCAGTGAGCTCGCTGTCGCTGATAATGGTGAAAAGAGCGCTTATATTCCCTACACCGACAAACCTCTCGGCTGGCATACTGACGGCTGTTACAATGATGCTGATCATTTGGTGCATGGCTTTTTGTTACATTGCGTTCGGGCAGCGCCCAAGGGTGGCGAAAATTTTTTGCTCGATCCCGAAATCGCCTACATTTTGCTGCGGGATGAAGATCCGGATTTTATCGATGGCCTGATGCAGCCAAATGCATTGACAATTCCAGCCAATATTGAAAATGGCAAAGTGATTCGCGCCGAACAAATTGGGCCGGCACTTTCGATCAATCCGACAATCAATGCCCTGCACCTGCGCTATACTGGCCGCAAAACTTATGTAACCTGGCTGGACGACCCCCGTATCAAAGAGGCCTTGGAATTTCTGCAGTTGATTCTTAACAATGACACTAAATATGTGTTTAGAGTGAAGCTGAAGCCTGGCTCAGGATTGGTCGGCAATAATGTACTCCATGGCCGGACGAAATTTTATGATGGTGAAGACCCCGAAACCAAGCGGCTGTTTTATCGAATTTATTATCTTGATCGTATTACCAATACCTAACTTCGCGGCAAATTGGATCAGCTGAATTACAGGAGGCAATTTTGAACAAGAATACGCCCGTATCGACCGAGCCGGCACCCGTTATACCGCTCAGCCAGATCATTATCCAAAATCATGATGTCGTCACTTTCGCCGAGCTGCTTAATGTTGTTAATGCAATGGGCGAAGGGGGCATGGTTTTGATGGAATTTGATTTAAAGCCGGATTTTCCAGATACCCCTCGAAATTGGCAAGCCCAATTGGAGATAGCCTTTTTAACCAAGAAAAGTCCTTTTGCCGGGCCCCCGGAAATAATTAATACAGATGATTCGGAGGAATGATGGCCGACGAAAAAATTCGAGAAATTGCTAAATTAGAAGCGCCTTTCGGTCGCGAAATTACCTGCCAAGAAGTTGTCCATGAAAGTGGCCTCAGAATGATGAGAGTGCGTATCCGCGAGGGCAGCCGCTTTACCATTCTCGACATTGATCCACCGACTGCCGCTGAATGGAGCCAGATCATGGATAAATGGTCAACACAGGTTAAAAGTGACGTTGCAGGCACTTAGCAGCTAACCTTATATTTTAAATCTTTCCTACTATTTCATTTGTTTAAAATGACAACTAAACATCAAATAATAAATTAATCTAAGACGATAAGAATAAATATAGATCAACGAATTTTATTTGAATTTCCACTATCATTAAATACACATAATTAATGTATAAATATATTTAATGTGGTGTTTTTTAGTATAAAATCTCGCATAACAACAATTTTTTTGTGCACAAATCGTGACAGTGTCTATCAATCTTCATCCTCAGCAGCTTCTTATTTTAAATTTAACTTAAATATAATTTAAGACTTGAAATAATTTTAGATCACATTTAAGTTACCCATTAGAAATATAAAAATACTTGGTGACGACAAGTAAAAACGTTTTGGAACAGGTGACTTCACGGTCATTAAAAAGAAACAATCTGCGCAGGAGGAGCCGCTTAAAGTGTCACCTTTTTGCCAGGTTAAGGAGACAGTTCATTATGAAATTCAGCAAACTGATATATTCATTCGCTGGCCTAATGATCGGAACAGCTCTGACGATCGGGCTCTCCGCCCCTTCCGACGCAGCTGAATTTGATCTCGCAAAAGCGCGGGTCGGTGATGGCATCCCAAAATCTCTCACCGGCAAACCTGGCAATGCCAAGAAGGGCCGCTCGACAGCGATCCACCGAAAAAAAGGTAATTGTCTGGCTTGCCATACCTTGCCGGCGCCTGAGCAAGCCGACCACGGCAACATTGGGCCTGATCTTCGCGGCGTCGCAAGTCGCTACAAACCCGCTGAATTGCGTTTGCGTTTGGTCAGTGCAAAGACTTTGAACCCGGATACCATTATGCCGTCGTTTCATCTGAAAACCGGTTACCACCGGGTGCAGAAGAAATGGCAGGGTAAGACCATCATTAGCGCTCAGGATGTCGAAGATATCTTGGCCTATCTCGTTACGCTCAAAGAGAAATAGACAATCTCGTTCTATCAAAATCGGAGACATCAAATGTCGAATACTATTAGAAAATTGGAAAACACCTTGGAGCGGCGAGACGTCTTGAAGCTTCTTGGACTGGGCACAGTTGCGGCAGCGACCGGCTCAATTGTCAGCGGTGAAGCTCTGGCAACGCCAGATTCTGCCGCTAAATTGATCAGCAAGCTTAGCGGAACATCATCTTATAAATCTGGCAAAATCACTTTGAAAATGCCGGAAATAGCAGAAAATGGCGCGACCGTTCCGTTAACCGTTCGGGTCGATAGCCCAATGACCGCTAGCAGTTATGTAAAATCTATACATCTAGCTGCTGATAAAAATCCGCGCTCTGAAGTTGCATCCTTCCATCTGACGCCGGCCTCCGGCAAAGCGGAAGTATCCACCCGGATGCGGTTGGCAAAAACTCAAAACGTTATTGCTGTTGCGGTAATGAGTGATGGCTCGGTCCATCGCGTATCCCGGCTCGTTAAAGTCACCATCGGCGGCTGCGGCGGTTGATAACAGGAAGGAATTAGAAAAATGGCTAGAAAACCTCGTATCAAACTGCCTAAATCCGTTAATAAAGGACAGGTGGTTCAGATTAAAACATTGATCCCACACAAGATGGAAACGGGTCAGCGCAAAAATAAAAAAGGCGGCAAAATTCCGCGCTTCATTATTAACAAAGTGGAAGCCGTCTTTAATGGGAAACCCGTTGTAACTGCCGATTTGCATCCCGCGATTTCTGCAAATCCCTATTTTGCATTTTATGCACGAATAGATGAAAGCGGCACCTTCAAATTCGTCTGGACAGACGATAAAGGCGGCAAGGTAACAACATCCAAAAAGGTCACGGCCAATTAGGCTGAGTTTGATCTTAGGGAGCACTTAACAGGAGATTTAAAAATGATTGGCAGAAAAATACTCTCAGTAGTCGCCATCATGGGCCTAGGAATTATTGTTGGACTCGCTAACAATGCGTCGATCGCGTTTGCTGATGAAGCCGAAAGACGGGCAAAAGATCCACGCAACAAAAACTATGTTGTTGGTGAGAAAAAGAGTGGTTACGTCTATATGACATCGCAAACTCGCGATATGCAGGATGATGATTTTGAAAATTCTGGTTTTCCATGGGTTGATCAAGGCGAAGAAATTTGGAACAAAAAAATGGGCACAGTGGGCAAAGCCTGTGCAAGCTGTCACGACGCTGCCTCTAAATCCATGAAAGGTGTTGCAAATACTTTCCCGCGTTATGACGCAAAAACCAAAAAAATGATTGCCATTCAGGCTTTCCTGAACCGTCACATTATCGATGATATGGGCGGCAAGAAAATGAAATGGGAATCGGACGGCATGATGGGATTAGTAATGTATGTAAAACTCCAATCTCGCGGCACGCCGGTTAAAAGCATCATCAACGATCAAAACCGTGCGACTCTTGCACCGTTCTTGGCCAAAGGTAAGAAGTTCTTTGAACAGCGACGCGGTCTACTGGACTTGTCATGCAAGCATTGCCATGAAGATTATGCCGGTAGTTTGGCACGCTCTAATGTTCTCAGCATGGGGATGCCAAACGGCTTTCCAACCTATCGTCTGAAATGGCAAAAACCGGGAACAATACATCGCCGCTTCTCAGGCTGTAACAAGAACGTGCGGGCTAAACCGTATAAACGCGGATCAGAAGAATACACCAATCTTGAATTCTATCTGATGCAACGTGCGGCCGGACTGAAATGGGAAACCCCGGCAGTCCGCAACTAAATAGTAATTTAAAGGGCGGTGTTCAAATCGGATGCCGCCCTTTTTTTATCTACATTTTCGTTACCTCTTACTGGGTGAGTTTTAAATATGTTAACACGTCGGGATTTTCTTCAAGTAACGGCAGCAACCGCTGCGCTGATGGGCGGCGCACCGTTCTCACAAGCTGCCGCACAGCAAAAAATCACCCAGGAAAAACTGCTTGAATTTTCGCCCGTTGGCCAAGTTACGTTGCTGAATTTCACCGATTGTCATGCCCAATTGATGCCGCTCTATTTCCGCGAGCCCTCGATGAATTTCGGTGTCGGTGCGGCGAACGGACTACCGCCGCATATTACCGGCAAAGATTTTTTAACTCGTTTCGGCCTCAAAGCCGGCTCCCCCGAGGCCTATGCCTTTACCAGCACCGACCATATCGCGCTCAGTAATTCTTACGGCCGGATTGGCGGCATGGCCCACATGGCAACGCTGATTAAAGCCATTCGCGCCGAGCGCAGTGCCAACACCCTGCTGATCGATTGCGGTGATACCTGGCAAGGGTCCTATAGCTCGCTCAAGACCCGCGGCGAGGATATGGTCACAGTGATGAACGCCATGGGCGTCGAATTGATGACCGCGCATTGGGAGTTCACCTACGGAGCTGAGCGCGTCAAAGAGCTGATCGAGAAACTTAAATTTCCCTTCCTCGCTGGGAATGTCACCGATACAGAATGGGAAGAACCGGTTTTTAAAGATGTTACATTCTTCAAAAAAGGCGGTGTTAAGATCGGCGTCATTGGCCAAGCATTTCCCTACACTCCAATTGCCAACCCGCGTTATATGATTCCCAATTGGTCGTTTGGTATCCAGGAAGAAAGAATCATCGAAAGCATTAAAAAAGCCAAAGCGGGTGGCGCAGAGCTGGTCGTACTGGCGAGCCACAATGGCTTCGATGTTGACCGCAAACTGGCCTCCCGCGTCAAAGGGATTGATGTCATTTTAACCGGTCATACCCACGATGCCATACCGGCTGCCATAAAGGTAAAAGATACCATTCTGATCGCCACCGGCTCCCACGGTAAATTTCTTGGCCGTCTTGATCTCGAAGTGAAAAACAAAAAGGTCACAAATTACCGCTATAAGCTCATGCCGATCTTCTCGGATGCCATCAAGCCTGATCCTGAAATAGCCGAAGTGATCCGCAAAGTGCGGGCGCCGTATGAAAAATCCGTCAACTCCGTGCTCGGTAAAACCGAAAGCCTCTTATATCGGCGCGGCAATTTTAACGGCACGTTTGACGATCTGATTAATCAGGCAATTATGGAAGAGCGCGATACACAGATTTCGCTGTCGCCCGGCTTCCGCTGGGGTGCAACACTGCTGCCGGGTCAGGACATTCGTGTTGAAGATGTTTATTCCCAAACAGCTCTGACTTATCCCGCCGTCTATCGCAACGAAATGACTGGCAAGTTTTTGAAAGAGATTCTCGAAGACGTTGGCGACAATTTGTTTAATCCGGACCCCTATTTCCAACAGGGCGGTGATATGGTGCGGGTTGGCGGCATGGGCTATCATTTCGATATCGGCCAGAAGATCGGCTCTCGCGTATCAAAGATGACACTACTTTCGACCGGCGAGCCAATTGATCCCGCCAAAACCTATATTGTCGGCGGCTGGGCATCAGTAAACCCAGCCACTAAAGGCCCGGCGATTTATGATCTAGTCAGCAATTACATCAAACGCAAAAAATCGGTTAAGATAGAACAAAACACCGCCGTCAAAGTAACCGGCATGTAGGATCGGCACTTAAGCAATGATGGAAATAACCTATTTTGGTGCTCTCGTTGCCGGATTATTGAGTTTCGCTTCTCCCTGCGTATTACCGTTGATCCCCGCCTATATCAGTTTTCTGGGCGGTGCGTCGCTTAGTCAACTCACCGAAGAAGATGGCGTGGATGCGGCGACACAAAAACGGGTTTTCTACGCAGCTATTGCCTTCGTGTTGGGCTTTTCCACCGTCTTTATTGCACTCGGCGCAACAGCAACCGCCATCAGCACACTCATCGCCCAAAACTCGTTGCTTTTGGGGCAGATTGCCGGGGTAATCATTGTAATCTTCGGCCTGCATTACATGGGCGTTTTCCGCATTGGCTTTTTGAACTTCGAGAAGCGCTTTCATCTCGAAAACAAACCAGCTGGTCTCGCCGGTTCCTACATCCTCGGCCTCGCCTTCGCCTTTGGCTGGACACCTTGCGTCGGACCAATCCTGGCATCTGTTTTGATGGTTGCAGCCTCGGGAGATTCGATTGGTTTTGGCATATCGCTATTAACCGTTTATGCCGCAGGCCTTGGCATTCCATTCCTGGCGGCGGCTTTCGCCGTTAAACCGTTCATGAAATTCCTCAGCCGCTTTAAAAGCCAAATGCGTAGGGTTGAGCTCACCATCGGCGCCCTGCTCATCGTCACCGGCATTGCGATCTTTACTGGTGACCTCGCCGAGGTTGCCAATTGGTTGCTGAATACCTTCCCGATTTTTACCCAAGTGGGTTAATCTATCAGCAGATCATCCGCCCAAAGCAGTTTTTGGATGTCCAGTCCTTTTTCAGCTAGTTTATCGCCTTCAAGCCCCAGCCAGCGCTGAAAATTGGGCTCGGTTTTGTAGGCTTTAGCGTGGACATATTTAAATAAGAAATAAAAATGAAAGGGCTTGAAGTAGCCTGGGATTCGCATCACTTCGATGTCGCGGCCGCTTTTTTTGCCGATGGCTTTTGGATCATCCGGAAAAAACTGAATGGTTGGCGTAAAGCGCACCGCCCATTTCTGCGATAGTTTCTTTTCGGTCGTCACCTCACCATTAAAGTCGGTGACTTCCTTGTCGCCCCACAAATTCATTTGAATGACGACAAAATTATCGGTGATGAACTTTACAATTTTGGGAATACGCAGATTCACTTCATGGGTACGTTTGCAATAGGGGCAGCCTTTTTGCTCCCAGAAGATCACCAAACGTTTACCACTGGCTTTGGCTTCGGCAAGGTCTTCTTTGAGATCAAGGAAGCTGTCGTGAAACCATTCCTGTTTGTGCAGGCCGTCTTCACCAACCACTGGTTTCGGTAGTTTTTTACTGTTGGCTGGCGCAGGCTCAGCGACCGCGAATATGATAAACGCAGAAATCACGAGAAGACCAAGAAACTTGAATTTTTTCACGTTTACTTCCTCCAAACTCTCGAGATTTTCATTTTACAAAATTTAAGGTGAATTGTAATTATTATTTTAGCATTTCCTTAAATTTACCCAAATAATTCACGAAAATGATCCTTTCCCCAGTTAAAAGTCTCTTTTCCGAAGGTTTCGCTACGAGTGTTGTAGGGTTTTGATTTTGGATCAAAGGCCCATTGTTTGCTTTTTTCATCAAAGCGATAAAAAGACCGCGATAATATGGCTTCCTGTGGCTGGGTATTGACCATTGAATAACATACCGATTCAGGCGTTACCCATTTCGCTTCGCGCCCTTGCAAGCGCGCTGAAATCACTTTGGCAACGTGCTTTGCTTCGCTATTGGCGACACTGGCACTTTTTGAAAACGGCATGGGGCGGCAATCACCGGTCACGTAGACATGCTTATCTTCGACAAAATTGTAGTTAAACGGATCAATCTTGGCTTCCTTCTGCGGACTGGCCGGATCGCTCAAGCCAAAGCGTTCAATCATGCCGGCCGCCCGGGTTCTGGGATAGATCGCCCCGCCGTCAAACTTGATATCGTCAAAATCTGTTTTAATAACTTTGGTGTGTGGATCAATGCCCTCGATACCGGTGGAGTTCATATATTCAATTGTGTCGCCGTATAATTCTTCAAAGGCGGTGAGAAACCCTTCGCCGTTGACCGCCGGTTCTTCCCGGGAATCGATCAGCACAACTTTGCCCTTAATCTTACGCTGTTTAAAAGTCGCTGCGATCAGACAAGCGCGCTCATAGGGCGAAGCCGCGCAACGATAGATGCCAGGCGGTGCAGTCAACACGAACACGCCTTTCTCAAAATTCGCGAGCTGCTTTTTGATCTTCAATTGCTCTTCAACTGAGACAAAGCCCGCTGGGAAATTACTTTTAAGTTCGGCAACTGCCTTTGGGTCTTTGACACCGAACGAGCTGTAATCATAATCAACGCCGGGTGCCAAGACGAGACTGTCATAGCCTATCCAGCCTTTGTTGGTTTCGATGCGCCGTTTAGATCGATCGAGTTCCGTCATACTCGCATTGAAATAGACATAGCCGCTGAGCTTGGCCGCATTTTCAAAGCGATGCGTGAGTTGAGCTTGCGTCATAAGCCCACCGATGAACAGATTACTCAGTGGCAGCGAGAAAAACGACGTTCGGCGTTCGACCAGCACGACATCGATTTTTTCATTTTCATTTTTAATATAATTGGCAATCGACAATCCGGACCAGCCGCCACCGACAATGACAACTCGGGCATTTCTAGAATCTGGAAGTTCCGCTTTATGGCTCGCGCTGATTGATGGCAAAGAAAGTGAGGTGATCGCTGACGCCCCTAAAAGGGCACTGAAACCACGCCGAGATAGTCCCGTCATTTACTAAACTTTCGATTTTTGGTCGGGCAGGGTCAGAGTGTAATATATTCCGTCGATCGCGCCAATAGATCGGAACACTTCGGAAAATCATTTACTCATTTAAATTGTTTGATTTGTAAAATTCAAATAGTTATATTTAAGAGAATCGTAAATTATGAAATATCGGTCTACAGGAAGAATGTGAAATGGATATGGAACTAGATACCAAGGGCATGAATTGCCCCATGCCAATCCTTAAAGCAAAAAAGGCAATGAAAGATATGGCCGGAGGAGAAACCATCACCATCTATGCGACAGATGCTGGATCAGTTGCTGATTTTGGCGCCTTTTGCCGCACCGGTGGGCATGAACTGGTTGAAAGTTCAGAAGCTGACGGTGTTTTCACCTACGTCATTAAGAAAGCTTCATAGTCTCCGCCCTGATAGAGCCGCAAATTTTTTAGCCAATCTCCAACGATCGGTAATCGCTCATGGACGGCGCACATCAGCCGATAAATAAATCTCCTATTGTCGCAGACAAAGTGGACACTACCACATGCTACATGTGCGCCTGCCGTTGCGGCATCAAAGTGCATTTGCTGGATGGTAAAATACGCTATATCGAAGGCAATCCCGACCACCCGGTTAACAAAGGCGTGCTCTGCGCCAAAGGGTCGGCCGGCATTATGCAGCATTATTCGCCGGCGCGACTATCGAAACCGTTGCGCCGGATCGGCGAACGGGGCTCCGGTGAATTCAAGGAAATCGAGTGGGGCGAAGCGCTCGACATTGCAACTTCCTGGCTGGCATCCGTACGGGCCACTGACCCCAAACGCCTTGCCTTCTTCACCGGCCGTGATCAAAGCCAGGCCTTAACAGGCTGGTGGGCACAGCAGTTCGGCATGCCTAACTATTCGGCCCATGGCGGCTTTTGCTCGGTCAATATGGCGGCCGGCGGCATTTACACCTTCGGCAGTGCTTTCTGGGAATTCTCAGAGCCCGATTGGGACAACACCAAATATTTTCTGATGTTTGGCGTCGCCGAGGATCATGACAGTAATCCGATTAAAATTGGGCTCAGCAAGCTTAAGGGCCGGGGCGCCAAATATGTTTCGGTCAATCCGGTGCAAACTGGTTACTCAGCGATTGCCGATGAATGGGTCGGCATTACGCCCGGCACCGACGGCCTCTTTGTCATGTCCTTGATGCATGAATTGCTGCGCGCCGGAAAAGTCGATGTCGATTATCTTACTCGCTACACCAACGCGCCTTATCTGGTGATCGAGAACCCCGGTGGCGCGGATCATGGGCTTTTCGTCCGCGATGATGACGGGCAAGAGCTGTGTTGGGATCGGGTGCGCAATCAGGCGGAGCCATTTAAAGACCCCGACTTAAAACCAGCCATGAAGGGTATGTTCGAACTGCCAGATGGCCGCAAAGCCCGGCCGGTTTTCGAGCTGCTGGCCGAACGCTATCTCGACAATCAATACAGTCCGGAGGTCGTTGCTTACCAGACCGGTATTGACGCCGATACCATTCGGCGCATTGCGGCAGAAATTGCTGATGTGGCGTTTGAGCAAGAGATCACGATTGACCAGCCTTGGACCGATTGGCGAGGTGAACAGCACGATAAGATGATTGGCCGGCCGGTAAGCATGCATGCGATGCGGGGTATTTCGGCGCATTCGAACGGCTTCCACACCTGTCGAGCCATTCACTTACTGCAAATACTCATCGGCTCCATCGATGTGCCTGGGGGCTTGCGTTACAAAGCGCCCTACCCCAAAGGTTTTAACTCGCTGCCCAAACCGACGGGACGTCCCGGTGAAATTCAGCCCAATAATCCGCTGCCTGGACCTCACTTGGGTTTTGTCCAGGGGCCGGAAGATTTATTGCTCGACGATGATGGCCAGCCGATGCGCATCGACAAAGCATTTTCCTGGGACGCACCGATGGCGGCGCACGGCATGATGCACTCGGTCATCACCAATGCCTGGAAAGGTGATCCCTACAAAATCGATGTGCTGTTCATGTATATGGCTAATATGGCGTGGAATTCGTCGATGAACACGGCAGAAACCATCAAGATGTTGACCGATAGGGATGAGGATACCGGCGAGTATAAAATCCCGCAAATCATCTATTCCGACGCCTTTTACTCCGAGACCGTGCCCTATGCTGATCTGATTTTACCGGACACGACGTATTTGGAGCGCTGGGATTGTATTTCCTTACTCGACCGGCCGATCAGTGATGCCGAAGGTGCTGCCGATGCGATCCGCCATCCGGTGGTGGAACCTGATCGCGACGTTAGAGCGTTTCAAGACGTGCTGATCGATCTTGGTGGCCGGCTGGGCTTGCCAGGGTTGATTAAGGAAGGTGGCCGGCGGCGCTACCCGGAAGGCTACAAAGATTATATCGCCAATCATGAACGCCAGCCCGGTCTCGGCAACCTTGCGGGCTTCCGGGGCAAAGACGGTAGCGATAAAGGCAAGGGTGAGCCAAATCCCGATCAGTTGGATAAATATATCGAGAACGGCTGTTATTGGTACGATGAAATTCCGCATGAGGCCGTCTACTACCGCCACGCCAACCAAGCCTATCTTGAGTACGCAACATCGATGGGTTTTATCAAAGACCCCTCGCCGATCATCTTTAATCTCTATAGTGAGCCGCAGCAAAAATTTAAACTCGCCGCCCAAGGTCATGGCGATCACGTACCGCCGGATGAACACAAAGATCGCATTGAGCAGCATTTTGATCCACTGCCGATATGGTACGAACCGTTTGATCAGGCAGCGGTTGATGGCAACGAATTTCCGCTCCATGCACTTACCCAGCGCCCGGCGGCAATGTACCATTCCTGGGGTAGTCAAAACGCCTGGCTTCGGCAAATTCACGGCACCAACCGGCTCTATATTCCAGCGAGCCTCGCCGAACGGCATGACATCCAAGATGAAGACTGGGTTTATCTCTCGAGCCGTAGTGGCAAAATTAAAGTTCGCGTCGCCGTGATGAACGGTGTGAATTCGAAAACTGTCTGGACCTGGAACGCCATCGGCAAGCGCAGCGGTGCCTGGAACTTAGATGAAGACGTCAAGGAATCCACCGAGGGCTTTTTGCTTAATAACCTAATTGATGATTGTCTGCCGGCCAACAATCACGACTACCGCTATTCCAATTCCGATCCGGTGACGGGTCAGGCGGCTTGGTTTGATGTCCGGGTGAAGATCGAAAAAGCGCCGCCGGAAGAACAAACTGCGAGCGCTCAAAGCGAACCACGCTTTGATCCGTTAAAGCAGCCGCCGACGATGCCGGACCGCCCCGGCGTCATGGGCTATACCGTGAAACAGGGGGGCAATAAAAAGTGACTTCCCTCCCCGAAAGCACCGAGAGCAAACTCGGCCTGGTGATTGATCTCGACATCTGTGTCGGCTGTCATGCTTGCGCCGTTAATTGCAAAGAATGGAACACATCCGGCTATCACGCGCCTCTAACAGATGTGGACCCCTATGGCGCTGATCCGTCCGGCGTTTGGTTCAACCGCATTCATACTTATGAAGTGGAATCCGCAAGCGGTGACAGCCAGACGGTCTATTTTCCGAGATCCTGTCTCCATTGCGAAGATGCACCTTGCGTAACCGTGTGTCCAACCGGTGCCTCTTATAAGCGAACCGAAGACGGCATCGTTCTGGTTGATGAAGATTGGTGTATCGGCTGTAAGCTGTGCTCCTGGTCATGTCCCTATGGCGCCAGAGAATATGACGCCCAAGAAGGCGTGATGAAAAAATGTACCCTGTGCATCGATAAAATTTATAACGAGAATTTGCCGGAAGAGAGCCGCCAGCCGGCCTGTGTAAGCACCTGCCCGGCCAATGCCCGTCACTTTGGCGATCTCGGCGATCCCAGTTCAGAAGTTTCCCAGATGGTTAAAGCCCGCGGTGGTTACGACCTCATGCCGGAACAAGCGACCAAGCCGGTAAATAAATATTTACCGCCTCGCGCGCGTCAGACCGAACTCGCAAATATCAGCAACAATGCCAAACTTGAAGACGCCTCCCCTGAGGGTGGATTCTTAGGCTGGCTCGACAAAGTGTTATCGGATTAAGACCAGGAAAATATCAGCATGCATCCAGCTTATTCCGTCATATTCTTTACCACAGCTTCCGGCGCCGGATATGGTTTGCTGGCACTAATGGGTGTGCTGAACGCGGGGGGCTATTTGCCGGTCGACCGCTGGTTTGGCCTGACCGGATTTATCTTGTCGCTCGGCCTGATCACCTTGGGATTGCTGTCCTCGACATTTCATTTGGGACATCCGGAACGGAGCTGGCGGGCCCTCATGCAATGGCGCTCTTCGTGGCTGTCTCGCGAAGGCGTAATAGCTGTGCTGACTTATGTGCCAGCGGGCTTGTTTGCCCTCGGCTGGGTGATATTGGAACAAACCACCGGCATTTGGATGATCATGGGGGTATTTGCGGCCATCGGCGCCGCCATTACGGTCTATTGCACCAGCATGATCTATGCATCCTTAAAAGCGATTCCTGCCTGGACTCATGAACTGGTCTCACCGATTTATCTGGTTCTTGGCTTGGCGACGGGTGGTTTAATCCTGGACGTCCTACTGAAAGTTTATGGCAAACCCATTAGCGGGCTGTCTGTGCTTTGCTTGATGGCATTGATCGTCGGATTGGTGCTCAAGCTCAAATATTGGAAGACAATTGATAAAACACCGCCGGCGACAGGCCTTGCCAGCGCAACCGGTCTCGGTGGGATTGGCAAAGTCCGAGTGCTGGACAAGCCTCATACGTCCGAGAATTACCTGCAACAGGAAATGGGCTACCGGGTAGCTCGCAAGCATGCAGAGAAGCTCCGCCGTATTGCAGCCGTTGCATTATTTATCGTGCCCATCATTTTGGTAAGCTTAACGTTAGTTGCTCCCGCCTTAGCGATTATCGCTTCGGTCTTGGCGTTTCTAACTGCCGCATTGGGTGTTGTCACCGAACGTTGGCTATTCTTCGCCGAAGCCAAGCACGTCGTGATGACGTATTACGAAGGTTGATCCTTACTAAAATCGCGTTCGCAGAACATATCGTACAACACAGAGATCAACGGCCGAACGTCTTTTTCAGACAAACTATAATTAATGACCGTGCCTTCCCGCCGCGTCTTCACCAGCCCTTCATTTTTAAGCCAGGTGAGATGCTGAGAAAGATTGGCCGGTGACACGCCAATGCTTTCGCTGAGCTCGCCCGCGGTCCATTCATCAGCAATGAGATGACATAAAACCAAAATACGATTTCGATTGGCAATGGATTTCAGAAACGCCGCTGCTTTATCGGCGTTGTTTTCCATGGCAAGTTGTTCAGCTTTTTCTTCCATAATTTCCATTTTAGTTAATTATATAATAGTGTAAACTTCTAATTATAAAATACTATCGGCTGGATTCTAACACAATAGCGCCTCTACGGAGACATAATGAGTAAACCCTATACTCAAAAATCGCAATACCTGGGAATTGGAAGGAATAGGCTTTTGTCGTCCTTTAGCAAAATGAGTCGGTTAATTAAGGTCATTGAAAATGAATACCAAGAATTATTTTATACCAAAATTATTGATCCTGGTTTTTACAATGGGTCTGTTTTCCGCAACCGCAATTGCCGGCCCGATCCCTCAGCCAACAAAAGGCGATGATGGCATTTATCGTCATGCTTGGTTTTTGGAAACTTTTCTGGATCTCACAGAAGATTTGGGTACCGCTATTGAGAATGGCAAACGGCTGGTAATCTTCATTGAGCAAAGAGGATGTATTTACTGCACTAAGGTACAGACCCAACTGCTGGTCGATCCAAAAATAAATGCCTATATCAGAAAACATTTTGAGATCGTGCAAATTGATATGTGGGGTTCCAAGGAAGTGACGGATTTTGACGGTGAAGTAACGACGGAGAAAAAAATTGCCCGCAAATGGGGGTCGCTGTTTACGCCGACGATTGTGTTCCTCCCCGACAGCCTAGAAAAAGTCAAAGGCAAAAGCGGCGCTCAAGCAGCCGTTGCTGTTATGCCAGGTGCTTTTGGTAAAGGTACATTTCTTGCTATGTTCGAATGGATCCAGAAAAAACGTTATGAAACCGGCGAACATTTCCAGAAATACGTGAACGATCGATATTGGAAGAAGCAGGGGGGCCGTCCCGTTAAATAGGTAAATTTAATATGGCGAGATTTTTTGTTCCGCATTCAAGAGATTGGTTCTTAGTTTCACAGTAAAATTGTTGAATTTTTTGTCCAATTAGCGCACAATATTAATGATTAACTAAAATATAAAATATATAATCTCAGGAGGTTTTAATGCGTATTCTAGGAATGTTGCTGGCCGTTATGGCGGCAGTAAGTTTTATGAGTAAAAATGTCGATGCTGGTGAGCGGTACGGCAAACAAAAAGTTGTTTATCACGTCAACTATACGGGCGGCGACAAAGATAAAAAATATCGCGGCGCTATGCGTAATATCCAAAATCATATCAATGCTGTCGGCGCCGACAAAATGGATATCAAAGTGGTCTTGCACGGAAACGGCTTAGGACTACTAAAAAGCGCCACAAAGAATGATAAAGTTAAAGGTGCCGTCGTTGCTTTGAAATCGCAAAACGTTGACTTCCAGGTTTGCGCCAATACGCTGCGCGGTCGTAAGATCAATTATAATAAAGATTTGTTCGATGTTTACAAAGAAGACATCGTGCCAAGTGGGGTGGCTGAACTTTCCCGCTTACAACAAATGGGTTACACCTATATCAAACCATAACATTGTATGAAGTTTATGAAAAAACGGCGCCAATATGGCGTCGTTTTTTTGCATTTATATAATTGGGTTGACCCCAGACACAGCCTTTAATGATCTTGTCCTTTTATTAAGTCGATTTGCGAATTTCGAACTTGAACACACCATCTTCTTCATAATTTGTCACTAATTTATGCCCTTTTGCCCGGCAAAATACTTCGAAGTCAATAACCGAGCCGGGGTCTGTTGTCTCAACTAGCAGCGTGTCATTTGACTCCAGGCGCATTAGAGCCTTTTTGACTTTCAATATCGGTATCGGGCAATTCAACCCTTTAGTATCTAAACTGACTGGCATTTGAACGCTTCCCATGTAGCGCGAATCCAATTTTTTAAATAAACAAATTGATGTCTGACTTTAAAGCTTTCTCCATATAGGTTGCCGCACCGCCGATTTCGATGCCATCCATCAGGTCTTCTTTTTCCATTTCAAACAGACCCATGGTCATCTGGCAGCCAATTAAATTTACGTCACTCTCAATTGCAGCTTCCCGTAAATCCGGAATTGATGCCACGCCTTTTTTCTTGATTAGGTTTTTCATCATGGTCGTGCAGAGCGCATCGGCGCCCGGTATCGCTGAAACCAAATTAGGCATGGTCATATGCATGCCCATCATCGGCATTTCCATCCCCGGATTTCCTAAGGTTGATATTTGCAGATGATCCAATTCTTTTTTCAAAAGTTGCAGACCATAAAAGGTGAAAAACATCTCGACCTTAACGTCCATGGCAGCAGCTGTAGTCGCCAGGATAAAGGGCGGATAGGCCCAGTCTAGCGTACCTTTGGTGACAATTATTGTCATTGATTTGGCATTTTCAGATAGCAAGTCGTTCATTGTTCTCCCTCGTCAATATTTTATCAAATATACTTTTTCCCATCTTAGAATTGTTTCAACAAATATGCAATTTTTACAATATTAGAATGTTAATAAACAGGGCACGCCTGTGGGGGGCCAAGCGGACCATGTGTAGCGGAAAATAATAATGGTTCTCCGTATAATCATGGCAATCGTCAAATTCGACAAAATTGACCAAAAAGTGTATAATTAGCCCAATGAGCTTTGAAGCTCTATGGAGACGTCTTCCGTAATCTTGTGCAGCTGCACCGATGTAGACGGAGGTGAAGATGTCTTATATGCAAGCTGACCACACGGTTATGTGGGAGGTCACGCACCACCCCTTAATCGCTTTGGTTATCGCACTAGGCCTCGGTGTTATTGTCGCCTGGCTGGTACTTGGCGGGTTTACCCCCGGACCGGCAGCTTTTTCTGACATAAACTTCGCTGCCTAGACATTTTACTACCTCATAAATAGAACACTTGCGCCGCGTCGCTGTTCAGCAGGACGTGGCGCATTTTTGGCCGGATTGTGGTGTGAGTTAGGCCGCGAGCACTGGTCTTATTTGTTCCATCGCCCAATCAATTTGGTCTTTTGTGATGATTAGCGGCGGGGCAAATCGGATTATTTTAAGATGGGTTTCTTTGCACAAAATGCCTCGTTCTTGCAACGCGTTGCAATAGTTTCGCGCATCACCCGCTTCTTCGGTCAATTCTATCGCGATGAGGAGGCCGCGGCCCCGAACTTCAGAAATTACGTCACTGTTGATGGAACTAAGCGCGTCCTGGAAATAGGCCCCCATTTCAGCAGAGTTCTCGACCATTCCTTCTTCGACCAAGACTCGGAGGGCCGTCCGCGCCACGGCGCAGGCCAACGGGTTGCCGCCAAAAGTACTGCCGTGCTCGCCCGGTTTAAGAACACCAAGTACCTCGGTGCTTGAGAGCACCGCCGAGACCGGATAAAACCCGCCGGAAAGCGCCTTGCCGACAAGCGTCACATCAGCCTCAATACCATCGTGTTCCTCGGCAAGCAGCTTTCCCGTACGACCGAGACCGGTTTGAATTTCATCCAGAATAAGGGTGACATTTTGATCGCTACAGATTTCGCGCACCGCGCTTAAATATCCTGCCGGAGGGATGATAACCCCGGCCTCGCCCTGGATTGGTTCGACCAGAAAGGCAACCGTATTCGGCGTAATAGCCGCAGCCAACGCCTCAGAATCACCAAATGGAATGACTTTAAATCCCGGGGCAAATGGCCCGAAATTATTACGGGCCGTCGGATCAGTACTGAAACCCACAATCGCCAGCGTGCGGCCGTGAAAATTATTTTCGCAGACAATAATCTCGGCTTGATCTTCCGGCACGCCCTTCACTTCGTATCCCCATTTTCGGGCGGCTTTAAGCGCGCTTTCAACTGCCTCGGCACCGCTGTTCATTGGCAATACCTTGTGGGTACCCGTCAACGCGCAGATGTCTTCATAGAACAGTGCTAATTGATCATTTCGAAAAGCCCGGGACGTGAGCGTAAGCTTCTCCGCCTGATCCAACATCGCCTGGCGGATTACGGGATGGCAGTGGCCTTGATTGACAGCAGAATAGGCGGATAGACAGTCGAGATATTTATTGCCATCGGTGTCCCACACCCAAACACCTTCGCCACGCGCGAGAATGACATCGAGAGGCTTATAATTGTGGGCTCCAAGTTCTGATTCAATGCCGATGTATTCGGATGGAGTGAGGCCTTTTGGTGAGGTTTTCATGTCTTATATCCTCAATTACGGGCGATGATGGGCCTGACCTAAAGTACCATATATCCCAGCAAGCATCGATAGTTATTCAATTTCTTCCACTTGCCTTATTTAGCCTATAGTGGTGGAATTACTTGATATTTTTCCTTAGGCGCAAAGGAGTGATATTGACCTACGCTGGCAGAACTGTCGCACTCATCGGAGCACCGACTGATGTCGGCGCCGAACGCCGCGGCGCCTCTATGGGACCGGAAGCCTTAAGAGTAGCCGGTATCGCCGCTATGATCCAAAGGCTTGAGATCAATGTCGAAGATTTAGGCAATTTGAGCGGACCCGGAAATCCGTCGAACGGTCCTGTCGATGGATATCGCCATCTGAGCGAAGTAACAACATGGTGCCAAGAAGTATACGCTGCAGTAGGCGTTATGCTCAATTCTGGAAAACTGCCGCTCATTATGGGTGGTGATCATTCAATTTCTATTGGGTCCATTTCAAGCGTAGCCGATTATTGCAGGCGCGAAGATATACCGCTTTCCGTACTTTGGCTCGACGCCCATGCTGATTTCAACACGCCGAAATCTACGCCTACCGGCAATTTGCATGGTATGCCGGTATCGGTGCTGTGCGGCATCGGCCCATCAGATCTTACAGGATTAGTCCAATTGGATCGGGCAATTAACAGTTCCACCTTTATCCAAATCGGCATTCGCTCAGTGGACCATATTGAGAAGAACGCTGTCGTTGAAAGCGAGATGAGTGTCTTCGATATGCGGACTGTTGATGAACGCGGCATGCGAAGCGTGATGACGGACGCCCTCGCAATTGCGGCGCGCCGGGGCGGCCATTTGCATGTCAGTTTAGATGTCGATTTTCTCGACCCGGAAATCGCCCCCGGTACCGGCACGCCGGTTCCCGGTGGACCCAATTACCGTGAAGCGCAATTGTGCATGGAAATGATCTATGATTCAGGTTTGATGGGCTCTCTTGATATCATGGAACTCAATCCGGCTGATGACATTAGAAACAAAACTGCGCAACTCGTCGTCGAACTTGTGGGCAGCCTGTTTGGCGAACAAATCCTTGCCCGCCACAAATCCCCCTATTCCAAAAACTAAATCTCGACAGGAGCGGAATTTGAGCGAAATGCCAATTTGTGCTATAATTAATCCGTTCAAAATAAAGGATGTTTTCCTGCCACGCTGTCTGAATAAGTGGCAGAAGGTGGTGTGTGCTCCGGTGAAATCGGGATCAATCTAGCACTTCAAAATAGACTCAAAGATATTACGCTTAAGCATCCTCCACCGGAGATCGAGTGTCGAAATTGGCACCATATCCTGCTGGTTTTTTCATCATGACAGGATGCGTTACATTTTTTACTCCTGTCGACAGACATCGAAAGAGGTGAGCAATTATCCTCCGGCGGATTTTGCATCAATGGACCAACTGTGTGGGAGAGCGATGATGTTACGAAAAACCGTCTTTGTTCCGATTACACGACGCGACCAAAATGAAAACGCATTGTTGTTCGGGTTGTGGCTTGCCCGAGTTTTCCACGGGCACATGGATGCTGTCTACATTCAGAGCCACGATATTGATATTCCTTTCGACATTGACGCAAGTATGGCTGAAAAAATTCTGGCCGAAGCCGATGAAAAATCCGCTGAGGCGGCAAAATCCGCCCGTGAAAATTTTGATGCGCAACTGCGCGACGCCGGTATTTCGTACCAATCTGAGGCATCTTCGAATAATTCAGCATCGGCCAGTTGGAAACAGGTCAAAGGAGACGAGCAAGAAGTCATTGCTCAGAAAGGTTGTCTTTATGATCTGGTGGTCGCCAACAGGCCAAACCAAGGCTGCGAACCCTTTGGCGGCGCCTTGGTAAAATCAGCGATCTTCAACACGCACCGGCCAATCCTCGTTACACCGCCCTGCTTCAAGGACGTCTATTGCGATACCCAAATAGAAAATTGGAACGTATTAGTCGGGTGGAATTCCACTGTCTATGCGGCAAACGCGATCGCCAACGCAATGCCATTATTGGAGCGTGTAAAAAGTGTCGAATTGCTAAATGTTCAGACCGGCGCCAAAAAAGGTGCTTCTGTTCAGGAAGCAGCTTATCAACTTAGGCTCCGAGGTATCGAAGTGAGCGTTAAAGAAGTTGCTCCGGACAGCCGTAGCGTTGGTCAGATACTGCTCGCTGAGGCAATGGAATTTGGCGCCAGCCTATTAATTATGGGAGCATACTCCCACAATAGAATGAAGGAATTTGTCCTTGGCGGCGTCACCCGTCACATCCTGGATCAAGCTGAAATCCCGGTCTTGATGTCGCATTAACGGGTAAATCGGTGAGTTACATAACCTGATCGTTTGCTACCCAAACCCAACTCAAGAGGAGAGTAATCGTGCATGTAAAAGAAATTCTGAATAAGAAGGGAAATCAGGTTGTTACCATTGATCCGGAAAAGACCATTGCCCGCGCGGTAAACACCTTGGCCAATCAAAATATCGGGGCGATCGTGGTCGTTGATTCGTCCGAAAAAGTTATCGGGTTACTTGCCGAGCGGGACATTATTCGCGGCAATGCGAATCATGGCACTGAAGTATTTGCTCTTCGTGTCAAAGACCTAATGGTGCATGAAATTTATACCTGCACACCGGATGACGATATTAAGGATATCATGAGTACGATGACCCATCGCCGTGTCCGGCATGTGCCGGTCGTCGTCGGGGGCAAGCTAATCGGTATCATTAGTATTGGTGATGTCGTTAAAAACCGGCTTGAAGAAACCCAGCTTGAGGTTAGTGTTTTGCGTGATTACGCCCGCTCACATTAAGACTTCTGGCAGTCGAAAATATCAGTTCTCTCCTGTCCCTTAAGACCGGAAATCGTTATTTCGGTGATATATTCTGAAGTGGTATGGAAAGGAGTTGGTTTCGGTACAGCCTCACAATGTCCGCTTTTAGCCAAAAGCGGACATTAGTTTGAATGGCATATGTTGCGCTCAAAAAAGTGATCGTCGTTGGACGACTCGCAGATTTCCTTTTCCTAGCCAGAAACTCTATTGAACTGATGGACTCTTTGTGTCACCAAACTAAACTTACAGTGTGGGTAACAACAGGCGTGATCAAGACATATTCATGAAGTTTCCATCCCTCAATCTTTACCGTCATTTTCTGGATGGCGTACCTGTGTATCTGGCTCGTCATTACTGGTGGGCATACCTGTGGCCGGTCGCAGTCTGGTTTTTCGACCACCAGCCGGTCATCAACGCTATCTTGTTCGGCCAGTATAGAAACTTAATGCGGGCGACCATGGCGAAGCTGCAAATTGCAGCTAATGAACGTGTCTTACAATTAACCTCTGTATACGGTGAACTGACGCCGAAGCTGATCGAAGCTCTGTCGCCGGCGCCGTTGCATATTACCGATGTGGCGGGTGTCCAGCTTGAACTGGCGAAGAGCAAAGCGCCTGATGACAACGTCTTGCTGGCGACAAGGATGAACGCGGAACAATTGGCCTACAGCGACAACAGTTTCTCCACTGTGGTGTTGTTTTTCTTGCTGCATGAAATGCCGAAAGAAGCCCGCGCCAACGTTCTTTCCGAATGCATGAGAGTGATAACTGCGGGCGGTATTCTATTGGTCACTGAGTACGCTCCTCTGCCGACCAAACACATTCTTTACCGATTTCCCCCAAGCCGCTGGCTTATCACCAAGTTGGAGCCATTTCTAGACGGTTTCTGGTACGACGACATCGTTTCGCTGTTAAACTTGTACGGTAAAAACCATGGGAAAAAAGCCACTATCAATTCGGATGAAAGATTTTTCGCCGATTTCTACCGGGTAATAGAAATTAGGATTGCGCCCATTGGAGCTTGAATTGGACTACACCCAAAACCTATCAACCTGCAACCGCCCAAACAATCACGCAGTCATAAATGTCAGCCTTCGGTGGCAAAGCAGACACTAGTTTCGAAGGTGCTATGCGTCAGCTTTTGTTTGAAATCAAAAAATTAGGGATGGATCGTATTATTACTTGATCCTGCCAT
>CAJWAR010000035.1 GCA_913020445.1 uncultured Rhodospirillaceae bacterium | reverse complement strand
CGAATTCACTGCTTTTCCGGAGTTAGTCGGTCTCCCGCAGCGAGCCTAATTTTGGCCTCGGGCGGCCAGCCCAACAATGAGGCTAAACTGGTATGGCACCTCAAGCAGCAGGCACCCTTCTGCCACCCCAATCGGCTGATGATTGAACTAGCGGATCAGGCGCTATATCTGGGAGGGAGTTTGATTGAGGCGGTAGCCCAAATGGGAGAACCGGACGACTACGCGATGCCACAGCCTTTTGTGCTGGACCTATAAGTACGGACGGTATTCAAGAGAAGGCCGTAAAAAAATAGGTAGATATTGCTCAGTGATCTCAGATTTTTTTTGAAAAGGAAATTTTTTCAACAGAATAGGGTTGGTAACTTCCTTCCGTTATCTAGTACCACCCTCGAATTCGCGGAGCCGCCCCCGGCCCCCCGAAGGTGCGTCATCATTACTGCTGCTATGGGGTCAGCAAAATGCGCCGGTCGGGCCTAAATAAGAGTAACATCCATGCTCAAGAACGTATTCTTGGGCACATCCGAGCCCCCAATGAAATGAGATTATAGAGTAATTATAGTGGGGATATGGTGGGGTGTACAAGAAAAGGGGTTAGCGATTTTTCACTAACCCTTTGAAAAGAATGGTGGAGCCGGACGGAATCGAACCGACGACCTCTACAATGCCATTGTAGCGCTCTCCCAACTGAGCTACGGCCCCACGATATTTGGGCGCTGCATTAATTCTAGGCTATTGCAGCGGCGGGAACATAAGAGAAATGCGCCCCTTCATGCAAGTATTTATTTCACGGAAGCGGCGGTCAAATGACCGCAAATCCTACTTTGGCTTAGGTATCTTTCGCTTCCTTTGAGGTATCGATATTCTCGATCACGCCAGCCACATCGTCTTCATCCGTGCCGATGTCGGAGGTATCCTCCATTAATGATTTATCGCTATCGTTATCATCATCTTCGACTTCGACTTCGACTTCCTGAATTGCTTCCTCTTCGGTTTTTGGCGCATCATCATTGGCCGGTGTTTCACTGGCGGTTTTTTCAGTAGCTGCTTTTGCTGGTTCGGCCACGGCCTTAACCGCCGCACGGCGGGTTTTAGGCTTCACCGTGACATAGGCCTCGTCACATTTTGGGCAGACCGGCGCCTTCTTTTTTAAATCATAAAACTTAGCGCCACAGCTTTGGCAGCTCAGCTTGGTGCCCAAATCTTTTTTTGCTTTCGCCACTCTTTTCTCCTCTTAGATTTATTGATTTGCTGGAGATTCAAATTCAGAGCGCGCCATGTGCCATGTTCAATCGGCCCTGTCAAACACTGTGGTAATGACTGCAGTAATTCTTAAATCGTATATTAAATAAAAAATGTTCAGCTATTTTCCAGATAATTGGGTCGGGGCCCTACCCCTCGCCGATCAAAAGTGCTAGAGACCACAGCATTAATGCCTAAAATCAGCCGATAAGGACATATTAATTGCCATCAATTCGCTCCCATACAGGGGCCTCTCTATCCGGCGCCATCACTGTACCGGGGGATAAATCAATCTCCCACCGGGCGCTGATGATTGGCGCCTTGGCGGTGGGTGAGACAACCATTTGCGGCCTGCTTGAAGGCGAGGACGTGCTGGCAACAGCCGCGGCAATGCGGCAATTGGGCGCCGAGATCGAGAGCCGGGAGAACGTTTGGCATGTCTATGGCCGCGGCATTGGTGGCTTGATCGAACCATCTGGCGTGCTTGATCTGGGTAATTCCGGCACGGCGGCCAGGCTGCTCATGGGCGTTCTGGCGGCCCATGATATTTCGGCAACTTTAACCGGCGACGATTCGCTCAGTTCCCGCCCGATGGAACGCGTGATGGCGCCACTCCGCGAGATCGGCGCGCAATTTGTTGCCCGGTCCGGCGGCAAGCTACCAGTCACCATTACCGGTTCCGGGACGGCCTTGCCCGGTGACCAAACCCTCAAAGTCGCTTCGGCGCAGGTAAAATCAGCCATTTTGCTGGCCGGCCTGAATGCCCAAGGCAATACCATCGTCACCGAGCCGCAACCGAGCCGCGATCACACCGAAAAAATGCTGAGTTTCTTTGGCGCTGACATCACGACCCAAGAAAATTCCGATGGCTCGCGCCAGATCACTTTGGTTGGCCAGCCTGAAATCACCGGTCAGGATATCGTTGTACCGGGTGATATTTCTTCGGCCGCTTTTCCTATTGTCGCCGCGTTGATTACGCCGGGTTCCGATCTCATGATTGAAAATATCGGCATTAATCCCTTAAGGGCCGGGCTGTTGCAAAGCCTGCAGGAAATGGGCGCGGAGATCGGCATCTTAAATGAGCGGGAGAACGCCGGCGAGCCGATCGCCGATATTCATGTGCGCGCCAGTGCGCTAACAGGCGCCACCATCCCGGCGTCCCGGGCACCCAGCATGATTGATGAATACCCGATCCTCAGCGTTGCCGCCGCCGCAGCTGAGGGTACCAGCGTTTTTGAAGGTGTTGGCGAATTACGGGTTAAAGAATCCGATCGCCTGGAAGCAATGGCAGCGGGGCTCAAAGGCTGTGGCGTTGAAACCGAGGCGACCGAGGATACGCTGACCATTCATGGTACGGGTGCTGCACCCAAAGGCGGCTGCACCATCGCCAGCCGCCTCGATCACCGGATTGCCATGTCATATCTGGTCTTGGGGCTGGCCAGCGAAAACCCGATCGCGGTCGACGATGGCGGGCCGATTGAAACTAGTTTTCCGGGCTTTATTGAACTGATGAATGGCCTGGGCGCTAACATGGAACCGGCATAATGTTGATCGCTGTCGATGGCCCGGCCGCCGCTGGTAAGGGCACGCTCACCCGAAAGCTCGCCGAGCATTTCAATTTGGCGCGTCTTGATACCGGCATGATTTACCGGGCAGTTGGCCTGAAAGCGCTCGAAATTGGCGATCCCGCCGATCCTGAAATCGCTGTCGAGGCTGCTCAATCCTTATCTTTCGACGATTTGGATCAAGAGGGCTTGCGCGATGAGGTTGCCGGCAATGCGGCCTCCGAGGTTGCCGCCATTCCTGCCGTTCGTGATATCCTATTGAAATTCCAGCGTAATTTCGCCACCAACCCGCCAGATAACAAAAATGGCGCGGTTTTAGGCGCCGTATTGGATGGGCGTGACATTGGCACCGTCGTTTGTCCGGATGCCCCTTATAAATTGTTCATTTCAGCCTCTCCCGAAGTGCGCGCAGAAAGGCGTTATAAAGAGTTGCAAGAGCGCGGCGAGGAAGCTATACGTAGCGCCATTCTGAGGGATATTATTGACCGGGATGAGCGAGATCGCTCAAGAACGGTGGCGCCCCTGGAGCCGGCCAAAGATGCACAGGTCATAGATACCAGTGATATGGACGCGGACGCGGTGTTTGCCGCAGCGCTGAATTTTATATCTTCTCGAACTTAGTACCACCACAGAACTGGATGAATTCTGCTTCGGCAGGGCATGTGGTTTTGTAATTTGAACCCCGCAATACTCTGAAATCGGAGACTGCGGATTTATTGTGATCAAGACCGCTGGAACCAACCAGCCGGCCTGAAATCGAAATAAAGTATGAGGAATACCAGAAATGGCTGATGTAGAAACCAACCAAGAAGAACTACCCCCCTTAACAAATGAAAATTTTGCCGATCTTTTAGAAGAGTCTTTCAAAGAGGAAGACCGTCTGCAAGGTCGCGTCGTTAACGGCACCATCCTGTCGATTGAAAACGATATCGTCGTTATCGATGTCGGCTTGAAATCCGAAGGTGCTGTCTCAATCAAAGAATTCAGCGAGCCCGGCGGCGATATAACAATCAGCGCCGGCGATAAAATCTATGTTTTTGTCGAGCGCTACGAAGGCCGTGACGGCACCGTCATGCTGAGCCGCGACAAAGCGCGCCGCGAAGAAGCCTGGACTGTATTGGAAAAAGCTTTCGAAGCCGAAGAACGCGTCAACGGCGTTATCTTTGGCCGCGTCAAAGGCGGCTTTACTGTCGATCTTTCCGGCGCCGTTGCCTTCCTGCCCGGCAGCCAGGTCGATATCCGGCCAATCCGCGACGTTAACCCGCTGATGGGTAACCCGCAGCCGTTCCAAATTCTTAAAATGGATCGCAGCCGCGGCAACATCGTGGTTTCCCGCCGCGCCGTGCTGGAAGAAACCCGCGCTGAAGAACGCACCGAGCTGATTTCAAATCTGACCGAAGGTCAGGTGCTTGAAGGCGTCGTTAAAAACATCACCGATTATGGCGCCTTCGTCGATCTCGGCGGTGTCGACGGTTTGCTGCACGTTACCGATATTGCCTGGAAACGCATCAATCATCCTTCCGAAGCTCTGCAGGTTGGTGAAACCGTCAATGTCCAGGTTATTCGCTTTAATGCTGAAAACCAGCGCATTTCGCTGGGTATGAAGCAGCTCGAATCTGATCCGTGGGAAGGCGCCGAAGCCAAATACCCGATCGAAACCAAATTCAATGGCCGGGTCACCAACATCACCGATTACGGCGCATTTGTTGAATTGGAAGCTGGCATCGAAGGTTTGGTCCATGTTTCCGAAATGAGCTGGACCAAGAAAAACGTTCATCCTGGCAAAATCGTCTCCACCAGCCAGGAAGTCGAAGTTATGGTTCTGGATGTTGACCCATCCAAACGCCGGATCAGCCTCGGCCTCAAACAATGCACGGCCAATCCATGGATCGACTTTACCGAAAAACACAAAACCGGCAATGAGCTCGAAGGTGAGATTAAAAACATCACTGAGTTTGGTCTGTTTGTCGGCTTGACCGAAGAAATCGATGGCATGGTTCACATGTCCGATCTTGATTGGGTCAAATCCGGTGAAGACGCCATCGCTGATCATACCAAGGGCGACACCATTAAGGTGAAAATCCTTGATATCGATATCGAGAAGGAACGCATCAGCCTAGGCGTCAAACAGTTGACCAGTGATCCGGTCGCTGGCGGTATCGACAAACTGAAAAAAGGCGACATCGTTACCTGTAAAATTACCACGGTCGTTGATAACGGCATCGAAGTTACCGTCAATGATGACGTTCCCGGCTTTATCCGGCGGGGTGATTTGTCACGTGATCGCTCCGAGCAGCACCCTGACCGCTTTGCCGCCGGTGAAGTAGTCGATGCGCTGGTAACATCGGTCGATAAAGCTTCCCGCAAAGTCAATCTGTCGATCAAAGCCCGCGAGGTTCAAGAAGAGAAAATCGCCATGGCTGAATTCGGCTCCTCTGATTCGGGTGCATCACTTGGTGATATTCTTGGCGCGGCGCTGAAAGAACGCAGTTCCGCTACTGCAGAAGATGCCCCAGAAGATGTCTCAGAAGAAGCACCGGCGGAAGAAGCTGCACCAGAAGAGGCTCTTCAAGAGGAGGCTGCTCCCGAGGAAGCACCACAAGAGGAGGCTGCTCCCGAGGAAGCACCGCAAGAAGAAGCCGCTCCCGAAGAGGTGCCAGCCGAAGAGGCGCCAGCCGAAGACGCTGCACCGAAAGAAGAAGTAGAAGAAAAGGCCGAGAAAAAACCAGCTAAGAAAGCTGCAAAGAAAAAAGCACCGGCTAAGAAAAAGGCGCCAGCTAAGAAAAAAGCCGCTGCCGCTAAGAAAAAGGCAGCAACATCAAAGAAAAAAGCGCCAGCTAAGAAAAAAGCTGCCGCCAAGAAAGGTGATGACAAATAATTAGTCTTTTCCGCCTAACATAATTAAAATCATACCTGGGTAGCCGCGTGCGTTACCCGGGTATTTTTTTCGGTATTTTAATATTGCAGAGCTTGGACCAAAATTTAAATGACTATGGATTTAGACACGCTGCTCGATCGAAGACGCCTGAAACGCCGTCTCACCTTTTGGCGTATTGCAGCCATTGTCGCCGTTGCTGCACTGGTGATTTTCGTGGCCGGACGTTTCAACACATTCGGTAGTGGCGACCATATTGCCATTTTGGATGTCGAAAATATAATTATCGATGACTCCGACCGCAATGAAGCTCTTGAAAGAATTGCTGGCGATTCATCCGTTAAAGCACTCCTCGTCCATATTAATAGCCCCGGCGGCACTGTCGTCGGCGGTGAAGCGCTTTATCTCGCGCTCCGCAAAGTAGCCAAAAACAAGCCGGTGGTGGCGGTGATGGCTGATCTGGCCACATCCGCCGGCTATATGACAGCGATTGCGGCCGACCAGATTTTTGCCCGCCGATCAACCGTTACGGGCTCGATTGGCGTCATTATGCAGACCACGGACATTACCGGACTGCTAGAAAAAATTGGCGTCAAACCGGAATCGATTAAAAGTGCGCCGCTAAAAGCGCAGCCAAATCCGCTGGAACCAATGAGTGAAAAAGCCCGGGCGGCGGCGCAAGCCGTGGTTTCAGATATGTTCGCAATGTTCGTCGATATGGTTACTGAACGCCGCAAAATGGACCGTGAAACCGTCACCAAATTGTCGGATGGACGGGTTTATACAGGTCGCCAAGCACTGGAAAATGGCTTGATTGATGCCCTTGGCGGCGAAAAAGAAGCACTTGATTGGCTCGCCAGCGCCAAGAATATCAGCCGAAAATTGCCAAAACGAGCGGTCAGAATTCGCCGCGACGACAGTTTTTTGCGGAAAACCCTTGAGGATTTATTTGGAAAAACATTGATTTCTGAACGACTTAGACTTGACGGCTTGATCTCCCTTTGGCACCCTAACCTACAGTAAAGACACAATTTTATAGAATAAGGCGCATTTGAAACATTTTGATTTTAATAGCGCCAATAAATCGAACCTGTGGACTAATACTTGACCGGCGTGGATCTTGCCGAGGAGGGCGGGAAGACGATGACAAAATCAGAGCTCATTGCCTATCTAGCGGAAGAAAATCCGCATCTGTATCAACGCGACGTTGAACGGATAGTAACAACGATATTTGATGAAATCGCTTCTGCTTTATCTCGGGGAGACCGGGTTGAATTGCGCGGTTTTGGCGCGTTCTCGGTAAAACAACGGGATGCCCGCATTGGCCGCAACCCGAGAACAGGTGAAGCAGTGCAAGTCGATGCCAAACGCGTACCCTATTTTAAAACCGGCAAACAATTACGCGATAAATTAAACAACAATTAGAAATCCCAGATTCTTTGGCCTGATTAATTAACCATCAGCCAATTGGAGTAGCCCGCCTTGAAACGTATTTTGACCTGGCTTGCCATGATTGTGGTAGGCGTCGTTGTTGTGGTTTTTTCGATATCCAATCGCAACCTGGTAACGCTGGATTTTTGGCCGCTGCCGGTTTTACAGGATGCGCCGGTTTATGTGCCGGTGCTGATCGCGGGAATTATCGGCTTTTTATGTGGTGGCGCCATCGCCTGGTTTTCCGCTGGCGGCACCCGCAGCAAAGCGCGCAAAGCCAGCCGCCGTGCCTCCAGCCTCGAAAAAGATTTAACTGTTCTGCAACAGAAAATCGACGAACTTGACGCCAAGCGTAAACAGGCGAACATAAACTCATAAAGTTTCTTTTCTGGTGATCTTCGAAGGAGGCCTGTATAAGAGGCAAAATTCAGGAGCAGATCGTCGATGACTTCAAATCAACAACCGCATAAACGTATTTTTATTCCGCTCGATACGCCGGATATAGACCGCGCGCTGGAAATCGCCAATAGTCTCAATGGTTTGGTCGGCGGCGTTAAAATCGGTAAAGAATTTTTTACCGCCCTTGGGCCGGCAGGAGTCGCCCGCGTAACTGAGCTCGGCATGCCGCTGTTTGCCGATCTGAAGTTCCACGATATCCCGAACACGGTTGCCGGTGCTGTGCGTTCTGCTGTCCATCTCAAGCCTGTTATTTTGAACGTTCATGCCCAGGGTGGCCGGGCCATGCTTGAAGCGGCGTGCGATGCGGCGGCTGAAGAAGCGGCAAAGATCGGTGTCCCAGTGCCACTCATATTAGGTGTTACCGTGCTGACATCGCTCGATGACGACGACCTCAGCGACATTGGTGTTGCCGACACGACGCTCGATCAGGTCAAACGCCTGGCTGTACTCAGCCAAGAGTGCGGCTTGGATGGCGTGGTTTGCTCTGCTGCCGAAATTGAAGCTTTGCGCGAAATTTGCGGTCCGGATTTTAAGTTGCTAACACCGGGCATTCGTCCCGCCTGGGCGGCGGCGGGTGATCAGAAGCGCATCGTCACGCCGGCTGAAGCAATTAAACGCGGCGCCGATTATCTGGTGATCGGCCGGCCGATTTATGGCGCCGACGATCCAGCTGAGGCAGCCAAAAAAATCGCTGCCGAAATCGAAGAAGAACTCGCCTAAAATGAAGGTTGAGGTCAAAATATGCGGCCTTGATCGCATCGAAGCCGTCGATGCGGCGGTAAAGCATGGCGCTGATTTTGTCGGCTTTGTCTTTTATCCGCCCTCGCCCCGAAATTTAATGCCGCAAGAATCTCTGCCTCTGATCGCCCGCGTACCGGAAAACGTCACCCGGGTTGGCTTATTCGTCGATCCGACAGACGCCGAGATCACCGCCATGTTCGATGGCTCATCTCTCGATCTTATCCAACTTCATGGCGCCGAAACACCAAAACGGGTGGACGAGATCAAACAGTTGACTGGCCTGCCGGCGATGAAAGTCATCAAGCTAGCCGGGCCGGATGATCTGGCGGCTGCCGCCGCCTATTATGATATCGCTGATCGTCTGCTGTTTGATGCCAAGCCGCCCGCCGATATGAAAAATGCCCTGCCCGGTGGCAATGCCTTGGCCTTCGATTGGGAGCTGTTACGCCATGCCGATATTCCTCTGCCGTGGATGCTGGCCGGTGGTTTAACCTCGGAAAATGTCCAGGAAGCTGTCGCGACGAGCGGCGCCACAGCTATCGATGTTTCATCAGGCGTTGAAGACTCTCCGGGCGTTAAAAACCTCAAGCGCATCGAAGCGTTTCTGATGGCAGCAAAAAGTTAACATTGTAATAAGTCGACCCGGGTCGCTTTATTACACAGGCAATTGCATTTCTTAATCATTCAGGTAAAACCATCAACGTTATGAGCAAGCTCAATACATATATGGACGGCCCGGACGAAGATGGTCATTTTGGCCTGTTTGGCGGGCGTTATGTCGCCGAAACGCTAATGCCGCTGATCCTGGAGGTCGAGCGCGCCTATGATGAGGCCAAGGTTGATGACGCTTTTCAGGCTGAACTCAACGGCTATCTTAAAAACTATGTCGGCCGGCCGTCGCCGCTTTATTTCGCTGAGCGCCTGACCAACAAATTAGCCACGAAATCCGGGGGAGCTAGGATTTATTTTAAGCGTGAAGACCTCAACCACACCGGGGCGCATAAAGTAAACAATTGCATGGGCCAGATTTTGCTCGCCCGCAAGATGGGCAAAAATCGGGTGATTGCCGAAACCGGTGCGGGTATGCATGGCGTCGCCACCGCCACCGTCTGCGCATTGTTTGATATCCCCTGCACGATTTATATGGGCACCACCGATATCGACCGCCAGGCGCCTAATGTCTCCCGCATGGAAATGCTGGGGGCTGAGATTGTGCCGGTTACTTCCGGTACGGGTACGCTGAAAGACGCGATGAATGACGCGCTCCGGGATTGGGTCGCTAATGTCGAGACCACTTATTATTTGATCGGCACGGTGGCCGGCCCCCATCCTTACCCGGCCATGGTGCGGGATTTTCAATCCATCATCGGTGAGGAAACCCGCGCCCAGATCATGGAGCAGGAAGGCCGCCTGCCGGATAGCCTCATTGCCTGCATTGGCGGCGGATCGAATGCGTTGGGACTGTTTTACCCCTTTCTAGATGACGACGTGCGCATTATTGCCGTCGAAGCCTCCGGCGAAGGGATCGAGACCGGCAAGCATGCCGCATCTTTAAATGCCGGAGCGCCAGGCGTATTGCACGGCAATCGGACTTTTCTGCTGCAAAACGATGATGGCCAGATCATTGACGCCCACTCGGTTTCCGCCGGTCTTGATTATCCGGGGATTGGGCCGGAACATGCCTGGCTGCACGATATCGGCCGGGCTGAATATGTTTCGATCACGGACCAGGAAGCGATTGAGGCCTTTCAGACCTGCACCCGCCTCGAAGGCATTATCCCGGCGTTGGAATCCGCCCATGCGATTGCCCACACCATCAAGATCGCCGGTGATCTGCCCAAGGATCACATCATGGTCCTCAATATGAGCGGACGTGGTGATAAGGATATGGATTCCATCACTGCTTATCTTGAGAGAAACAATCCATGATCGGCAGCGCGCGCATCGCCAAACGCTTCGCCGATCTGAAAGCCCAGGGCCGGACGGGGCTGGTGGCTTTTACGACGGCAGGCGATCCCAATTTGGATGTTTCCTCGGCGATCTTAAATCAGCTGCCAGAAGCCGGCGCCGACATTATCGAACTCGGTATGCCGTTTTCCGATCCGATGGCGGACGGTCCGGCGATCCAGGCCTCGAGCCAACGCGCCCTTGATAACGGCGCTTCAATGATCAGGACCCTCGATATGGTAAGGGGTTTCCGGGATAACGATAGCGACACGCCAATTATCCTGATGGGCTATTTCAATCCAATCTATATTTATGGCGTTGAAAAGTTCGTCACAGACGCCGCCGCCGCCGGTGTCGACGGCTTTATCATTGTTGATCTGCCGCCGGAAGAAGCTGAAATGCGGGACCCGGTTGAGCAGGCGGGCTTGAGCTTTATTTATCTGACGGCACCAACCACTGATGATCAGCGCCTGCCGACCGTCGTCGAGCATGCCAGCGGCTTTGTTTATTATGTCTCGGTCACCGGGATTACCGGCACCAAATCAGCCGCAACACAGGATATCGAAAGTGCCTTAGAACGTTTGCGGCGGCACACCGACCTCCCCATCGCGGTTGGCTTTGGCATTAAGACTCCGGAGCAGGCAGCGGCGATCGGTCAACATGCTGAAGCAGTTGTTGTCGGTTCCGCCTTCGTCAATCAGATCGCCGAAAATCTAAATCCCGATGGCAGCGCCCAAGATGGCTGCACCGAGGCGGTGCTTGATCTGGTCCGCGATATTTCAAGAGGCCTAACTGCCTAAAACAAAAGTGTGAGAGATATGGATCTCGTCCAGCGCCTCAACCAACATCATCCCAAAGTCATTGATTTGTCGCTGGAACGCATTGAACGGTTACTGGAGGTGCTCGGCAATCCTGAAGCTCGTTTGCCGCCGGTGATCCACATCGCCGGCACCAATGGTAAGGGCTCATCGTTAGCTTTTATGCGATCTATTGCCGAGGCAGCTGGATTGCGGGTGCATGTCTACACGTCGCCGCATTTGGTGACATTCAATGAACGTATTCGAATTGCGGGCGAGCTGATCAGTGACGATGCACTCCTGGCGTTGATTGATGAAGTTGAAGCCGCCAATGTCGATGCGCCCATCACTTTCTTTGAAATTACCACGGCGATTGCGTTGCTGGCGTTTTCACGGGAACCGGCTGATTTGGTCTTGCTTGAAACGGGTTTGGGCGGCCGCTTGGATGCGACCAATGTGATTGCCCGGCCGGCAGTGACGGTGCTGTCGCCGATCAGCCAGGATCATGCGGGCTTCTTGGGCGATGATCTCGCCGGTATTGCGGTTGAGAAAGCCGCCATCATGAAATCAGGGGTAACTTGCGTCACTACCAAACAGGATCAAGTTGTTCTCGATGTTATTCGAGGCTTTGCCGCCGGCGTTGATGCGCCGTTGATTGTTGAGGACGAAGATTGGTTTATCGCGATCAAAGGCGATCAGCTCACTGTCATGACGCCGGAAGGCGAGATCGAGCCGCCTTTGCCGGCCCTGCCAGGCCCTCACCAATTGCAAAATGCAGGCTTAGCGATTGTTAGTTTGGCGGCGCTTGGTGATATACGCATCACCCGGGAAGCCGTCACCAGCGGCCTGCAATCCATCGACTGGCCGGCACGGATGCAAAAACTCACCAGTGGCCCACTCACGGATCAACTGCCGGACAATTGGGAGCTTTGGCTCGATGGCGGCCACAACCCGGCTGCCGGTATAGCGTTGGCGAACACGGTTAAAGCAATGGATGACCGGCCGCTTTATTTGATTGCCGGCTTGATCAACAGCAAAGACCCGAGCGGTTTTTTGAGCCCGCTCAAAGACCACACGACAGCCTTATGGGCCGTTGAAATCACGGGTGAAGAGGCGAGCTTAAGCGCCGATGAAGTGTCCGACACCGCCACTGCGTTGGGTATTGAGGCGTTAAAAGCGTCGTCCATAGGTGACGCAATTACCCAGATCACAGCCAATAAATCGGCCAATAAATTAGGGGGCCGCATTTTGGTTTGCGGCTCGCTCTATTTAGCCGGTAGTGTGCTGAAAGATAATTCTTAAGGAGAAATTCGACCGATGGCACTATTAATGTTTAACAGTTTGCGGGGAACGATAGACGATTGGACACCTTTTTTTTAGGCAGCCTATCCGTATTTGGAAATCCGCGAATGGCCGGAAATCGGTGATCCGGCAGATATCGACTATCTCGTCATCGGCCGCCCGCTGATGCAGGATCTGCCGCCCCTGCCAAATCTTAAGCTTATGCTGACCATGCTGGCAGGCGTTGAAGGCATCTACAATAACCCAGCCTGCCCCGAAGGCATTCCCTTGGTTAAAGGCGAGCCGACAACGGGTGATCCGTCGATGACCGAATATGCCGTGACCCACGTGCTGCGCCACCACCGCAATCTGCCGGCCTACCGGGAACAACAACGCCAGCACAATTGGCAGCCTTTGCCGCAAAAGCGCCCCCAGGATCAGCGTGTCGGCATGATGGGCTATGGCACCATGTCGAAGCCGATTGTTGATGTGTTGTTATCCCTGAATTTTGATGTCGCTGCCTGGGCGCGGACACCAAAACCGGATGCACCGATTGAAGTGTTTGCCGGGCCGGACAACTTCGATGCCTTTCTCGCGCGGACGGATATAGCGATCTGTCTGTTGCCTTTTACGCCGGAGACCAAAGGTATCATTGACGCCGAGACAATCGCCAAACTGCCGGAAGGTGCGGCGATTATCAATTTGGGCCGCGGCGGTCATGTCGTCACCGATGATTTGGTCGCTGCCCTTGATAGCGGGCATTTGTCGGCAGCCACTTTGGATGTGACCGAGCCGGAACCACTGCCCGAAGACAGCCCGCTCTGGGATCACCCCCAGATCACCATCATGCCGCATTGCGCCCGCCGCCCGCCGGTGAGCCAAATCGCACCGCAATTTGTCGAAAACATCCGCCGCTTTGAGGCTGGTGAGCCATTGCAACAACTGACGGACAAGGCATTGGGGTATTAAGGGATTTATTTATCTGGGTAATTGGGTACAGTTGAACCGATGATTGACGACAAAAACCCTTACGCTAATGTTCGTGTACTGATCATAGATGACGATCAAAGCATGATTACCCTCATTGCGACAATCTTACAGTCTATGGGTTTCGAAAAAATCGAGCGGACACTAAACGCTGATAAGGCTTTGATGATGTTTCAAGAGGATGCGCGTATTGTAGATATTGTCATTTGTGATTGGAATATGCCGGGCAAGAGCGGCCTGGAATTTCTAAAAGAGCTAAGGGAAATTAGGCCGGATATTCCTTTTATGATGCTGACCTCTAACTCATCGATTGAAAATGTCCGAGCGGCGGCCGACGCCGGAGTCAGTCAATATTTAACCAAACCCTTTACTGCTGATGAATTGCAAAAGCGCGTCAAGGCGATGGTTAAGTCGCTAACCAATTAGACGACAATTCTTCCTAGCCGGATATTACTCCGCCGGTTCCAAGATCCCAAGCTCGAGGAATTTGGGCAGGCGGGTTGCGCGGAATTTTTCGACTGCAGCGGCAATCGCTTCGGTTTCGGTGCCGCCCTCAAACTGCAATTCCTGGCGCGCTTCGAGCAAGCGTTGAAACACCCAATTCGGCACCTCGTCTTTATTGGCTTCAACCAGACAAAGGGCAAACAATGCGTCTGCCATGGAAACAGAAATACCAACACCCGCTTTGGGCGCGATCAATCCGAGAGCATCCTGTTGCAACAGCCGGCGCTTCAACAATTGAACATTAAAACTGGCCGGAATTGAGTAGCGATCGGCATCAATATCCAAATCGGTTCGGCCATTGGCATTCTCCCGCATCGGTACAACCTGCCCGCCGGCACTGAGAAACTTGAGCGCATCAATGACGAGATCCAGACCATAAGCTTTAAACTGATCCATTTGAACCAGCTCGGCAGCGCATTTAGGCGTCGTCGATAAAACTTCGATCAAGCCAGTAAACACATCACCAGCATATTTGAGCTCAACGTCGCCAAACGCCACGGAAGTCTGAAATTCCGGCACCATACAGCTCGTACCAAAAACAATGTGTGACAGCGTCTCAAGTTGCTCTTCTTCGCTCATAGTCTTACGGCTGTTTTTATAGACGTCTTTTCTGAAGCGCTGGTTGCGGATGAAATCGCCCCGGCTTTCAAACTCAAAGCGAGACGTTGCCTTCAGCAAGATTTCGCGAAACTCCGCCGGCACGGCAAGGTCGATAAAATTCAGGTATAAATCCGCGTTGCCGGAATAGCTGAGACCTGCGCTGCGATATTCTGCGGCCACCTGATGGAAGTAGTAGGCCTTGGTAAACTCGATTAACAGTTCATGGGCGACATATTCGATATCCCTGGTCTTTATCTCAGCGAGAAATTCACGCGCCGGTGGATTATCAACAAAAAAGGCAGCGTTATTCGTTGCCATAAAATCAAGATAATCCAGACCAGCCTGGGTTTTCATCAGATAATCTGTCGTCATGCCTGCCGTATGGGTGAGCACGACATCGCGAAGCGGTGCCAACGCCGCCCAGCCCGGCAGGCTGTTGTAACTGACATAGACGATGCCATCGTCTTTTATGTGGTCGGCGACAAATTGGCGGATATTTTCGCGAGTCCCCGGATCGACCCAGGACAACACGCCATGAAGAATAATAAAATCATACTGCGGCAATTCAGCATCGGTGATGTGATTAACATCCAGCGTCATAAACTCGATATTGGTACTGCCGCAATCCTTCGCCAATTCAGTAGCGGTCGCGATATGATCTTCATTAAAATCTATACCGGTAAATTTGCCTTGCGGAAAAAGCTGAGCCAGTCCATTGGCAGTTACGCCGAAGCCGCAGCCCAGATCACAATAGCTGAAGCCATCTTTGATCGGTACCGGGTGATGGCCATTGAGGGCGCACACATAGTTTAAGAATATCGGGTTGAGCTCATCGTAAAATCCCCAAGTATAAGGCGTATCCTTGGCATGTACGATACTCATTAACTGTCCTTTATTAAAACTCTGCGCCTAAAACAAAACCCCGCCAGGTTGGCGGGGTCCCGATAACGAAAATATCATAAGCTCATTAAATAACGGATTCGACCCATTCCTTTAATTTGCTTTTCGGCAGTGCGCCCACTTTGGTCGCCGCAACCTCACCGCCTTTAAACAAAATCAAAGTCGGAATGCCGCGAACGCCATATTTGGACGGCGTTTCCGGATTATCATCGATATTTACTTTGGCGATGGTCAATCGACCACCAAGTTCGGCACTGATTTCGTCCAAAGCGGGTGCGATCTGTTTACAAGGGCCGCACCATTCCGCCCAAAAATCAACCAGCACCGGTTCGGCAGCAGAAATAACGTCGCTGTCGAATGAATCATCTGTTACTTGTTTAGACATGCTTGGTTCCTATGTTAACTAACCGGATTTGCCTATTTTGCGCACCGGATTATTAAAATACTATAAATCCAATCTAGGTCTGCCACGGGCCCCCGTCAAGGTACCGTATTTTCGGTCTGCTACACTCCTTATGGTTCGTAATTAACCAGTTGATCCGTCGTCAGCGGCATCAGGTGAGGTCCCACTGTCCACAGCAAAGCACAGCGAATCTCGCGACCGGGATAAATGTTTTGCAAGGCCCGCCGATAGGCCGCCATTTGGCGCAAATAAATGTCGGCTACGTTACTGGGGTCAGTTGGGGGTGGCCGATTGGTCTTGAAATCGACGACCAGTATTTCATCCTCGGTCACCAGCAGACGATCCAGCTGAGCCGACATAATTTGACCGGCGACTTCGCCAATCAACGGCACTTCAGCGCGCGATCCTGGGCCAAACAGAGGGGCAAATTCTGAATCATTTAAAACAGCCTGAATTTCTTCCACAATTTCCAGCTGTTGGCTTTCGGAGAGCTCATGGGCATCGCGGGCAAGGTAGGATTTAAGCGCCTCCTCACGGTGATCCACTGCCATATCCGGCAGGGTTTGCAGCAGGTTGTGAATAATGCGGCCGCGTTTAAACCTGGCACCATCATCGCTTTTCAGCGGCGACATGACAGCGGGCTCTTCATCATCCGGGCGCGACGGCGTCAGCGGCGTCGGTGGCGTTGGATCATCTGCCGGCGGAAGGCCAGCCCAATCGGGAAGATCATCATAAGTTTGGTCAGGTGATGGCTGCTTTTCCTTGGTTTTAGCTTTTTGCGGCGATACCAATTGAAGAACCGTCGAACTGGTTGTCTCCCCGACCTCAGCCAAATACTTATCTTCAACTTCAACGGCACAATCCATCAAGCCGGCCTGGATGAGATTATACCAGCACTGTTCCGGCGCTTTGTTTTTGGTGTGCCAACCGCAAATATAAAGCCGGTCCTCGGCGCGGGTCATTGCCACATACAACAAGCGCCGATATTCCTGATCGCGGCGTTGGATGACGGTTGTGCGCTCATGCTCGGCAACATCTTCGTAAAGCCCCCGGCGGGGCGGCCACAACAACGATACATCCTGGCCCGCATCGTCTTGCGGCCAGAACAGCGCCGCGCTTTGTTTTGGCATTTGCAAGGTGTCCGGCAAAAAAACAATGGGCGCCTGCAGGCCTTTGGCGCCGTGCACCGTCATCACGCGCACCGCGTTTTGCGTCGCTTGTTCGAGATCACGCTTGATCTCCACTTCGCCCGCCTCGACCCAATACAGAAAGCCTTCGAGGGAAGCGACATGAGATTTCTCATAGACCAGTGCGAGATTGAGAAATTCAGCGATCGGGTCGAGCGCATCCGGCCCCAACCGCGAGACCAGTTTTAATCGGCCATGATGTTTACCGAGAATTTCGCTGTAAAGCTCAAACGGCGGCACGTAATCGGCCTGTGCCAGCAAAACGGTAAGCGCTTCATGGGCGACGGCAAAATCGGGCTGATCCTTAATATGAGCGGCCAAGGACTGCCACAAAGTGCCGTCGCGTTGATAGGCTAGCTCAAACAGCTGTTCTTCCGAAAGACCTATCATTGGAGATTTGAGCACGGTTGCAAGCGTGAGGTCATCTTCCGGTAACAACAGAAATTTACCGAGCGCGATCAAATCCATCACCGCCATCTGCTCGGTCAAAACCATACGGTCGACACCGGCGACATTGATCTCAAGCTCCTTCAAGGCGCGCACGAGATCCTCGACAAAGCCTGAGCGGCGGCGCACCAACACCATCACGTCACCGGGCTCAATTGGCCGCCCTTTGGCTTCCAGTATTTCTTTATCGTTAATCATCCTGGCAATACGGCCGGCAATCAGCCCCGCCAAACGGGTTTGCGGCGCATCGCCCCGAATACGTTCTACCGGCGGCTTCCAGGCGGAGGGAGCGTCGGCGGCGCGGGGTTCAACCGGTGGCCATAGCTCAACCAAACCACCATCTTCGGCGCGCCAGGCCTCGTGGTGAATAACCTCTTCTTCTAAAGTGACGCCGTCCACCGCCGGCGCTTGAGCAAAGACAGCATCGACGGCGGATAAGACCGCCTGCGTTGAGCGGAACGAGACCGTCAAATCAATTGGCCGCCATTCCTGGCCGGCGGCTTGGGCTCTGTTCGCAAACTGATCTCGCATGGCGCCAAAAGTGATGGGATCGGCGCCTTGAAACGAATAAATCGATTGTTTGACGTCACCGACCGCAAAGATCGTCGGCGGGGTTTCATGGCTGCCGAGACCGGCAAAAAATTCATCGGCCAGGGCTTCGATCACCCGCCATTGATCGGGGCTGGTATCCTGGGCCTCATCGATCAGCACATGGTCAATGCCGCCATCGAGCTTAAACAACACCCAAGGTGCGACCCCTTCGCGGTGCAGCAATTCACCCGCCAGCAAAATCAGATCGTCGTAATCGAGCAGCGCGCGTTCTTCTTTCTGTGCCTGATAAGTCGCCAGTAAGGCCTCACCCAAAACCAGCAATCCGGTCGTGCTCCTGGCGACACTGACCGCCCGCCAGTGCAACAGCACGCGGGCCAATCGCCCGGCCTCCTGTTCGAGGATTTCTTTGACCCCCGGATTGTTTTCAGCTGGTTTTTTGGTGATGAGACTTTTACGCACTTCAATGGCCCCGTGGTGCCATTTCGCCGTTAGGAACGCGCCAACATAGGTCTCGAAGTCAGTATACGTCCGCTCCCCTTGTTCCAGCCAGTTTTGGAGCACCGCGGCACGCTCCTGGTCGGTTTTGCTGCCGCCGGCTAACGCCGTTAACGCAAGCCTTAAGCCCAGTTCATCGAAGGCCTCATTTTCCGAGGCTAAAGCAATTACGCTTTCCGGGGTTTCGTCAGCGCTGACTGATAACAAAGCACGGACATTTTTAATCACTACCGTGATGCCGCCGTGATGGTCAATCAGGCGGCGCAAGCGGCCTCTGGCGTAGGTAAGCTCGGCCAACAATTCGGGGAATTGGGTTTCGTGAATATGAGAGGTAACCTCCGCCAAGGCCGCTGCCAGTTCCTCATCCTGACCACCCCGCGCGCGGTTGAGCAAATCTTCGCGGGCAGCGATCAGCATTTCCTCGGCATCGCGCTCATCCATCAAAGCGAAATGCGGCGCCACATTAGCCTCCAACGGAAACCGCCCGAGCAAAGATTGGCAAAAGGCGTGAATGGTTTGAATGTTCATACCGCCCGGCGTATCCAGCACTTCAGCAAACAATTGGCGCGCGCGCGCAACCATTTGATCTTCCGGCGGCTCACCCAATAATTCTGCCAGAACATTTTGCAGGTCATCTTCCGCCATCATGGTCCAGAACCCTAATTGGTCGGCGATACGGGATTCCATTTCCGCCGCCGCCGCCCGGGTGAAGGTCAGGCACAGAATGCGTTGTGGCCGGGTGCCGGTCAGCAGCAAGCTCAATACCCGATCAGTAAGCACTTTGGTTTTGCCGGTGCCTGCCGATGCAGAAACCCAGACCGAGGCATCAGGACTGGCAGCAAGACGCTGCTGCTGATTGGGATCAACGGATAGGTGGGAAACTTGGTTCATCCGCCTTCACCTTCTGAAGACGCCCATTCTTTAAGGCGCGCCAAATGCTCATAATCAGAATATTTGGGCGCCGCGTCAGGCCGGGGCCGCGCTTCGTAAGCCGTCTCAACATTATCAAACAGACGCACCAGAGCTGCTAATCCTTCCTTGGCATCGGCTGCTAATTGGGCTGGCTCATCACCTGCCGATGATACTTCGCCAGCCGGATTACTGCCACGCAGCCGCCAATAATCGAGCTCGCTAACCGGTTTGGCCGCAATGCCTGCGAACCCGCCCGCCTCGGCAATTACGGCTTCCAACGGCAGTTGCGGGGCATAACCTGCCGCCACTTCGGTTTTGCTCGGCGGCGCGCCGGTCTTGTAATCAATAATGCGCAAAGTCCCTGATTTAAGTTCGTCAATGCGATCGGCCTTGGCGGTGAGTTTAAAGTCGCCTGCCGGGCCATCGAACACGAACTCCCCTGCGGCTTCACTATGGATCGCTGCGACTTCCTGGCGGCGCTCAGCTTCAAGCTCAACAAACCAGCTGGCAATGCGCAAAAATCTCGGCCACCAAAACGCCCAGACACCGGGATGCTTAAGCATTGGCTCAAAATGTTCACTGCCGATTTGGATCAGTTGATCAAGCGCGCCTGCCGGCAGGTCGTTCGGAAACTGCGCTGAAAAATCATCGAGCGTGTTGTGAATAAGGGTGCCATACACTGCGGCATCCGGTGCTGCATCCAGGGGATCCAGCGCCTTAAATTTAAGGATATGACGGGCATAGATAGCATAAGGATCACGCATCCAGGTTTCGATTTGGGTAACCGACAGCTGGCGCGGCCGCGCGGCGACGGGCGGCTTCGGTGCCGGCGGATTTATTGTCGACACCTCATCCGGTCGATCCAGTTGCGCCTGCCAATGCAGCCACGGGCCTGGTAAAAAAAGCTTTCCTGCCAAACTTTCGTCTAAGCCGAATAATATTTTTTCGAGCCGCATCAGCCAGCGCGACGGTACGGTCGGCGTGCCATCAACCCGGGAGGCGCGCGTCATCACAACTTCTGGCGCACAAAACGCCTGCTGAAAATCATGGGCCGTCAGGCCGATGCGGCGCTCGAGGGACGGCAGGCCAAAATCTTTCCGCATCGGGCGGCTCATCCAGGGATCACTGCCGACATCCGGTGGCCAGGTGCCTTCATTAAGCCCGCCCAGGACAATCAGATCAGCATGTTGCAAGCGAGCCTCAAGCAAACCCAAAATTGCCAAACGGGGATGACTGCCGAAGCTGGGGCGGACAGCACGGCCGATCATCAGCACATCAAGCAGCGCCGGATAAGAACCCGGCTCGATTTCTCCGAGAACTTCGCTGACCTCCATCAGCTCGGCAACAAAACCCGCCGTCGCTTCACCGTCATCGCCAGACCACATCCGAACCAAGCCGGATTTCTCATCTGAACCGGCGAGCGCTTCGATAAAGGCGATATGGGCCTTTAACAGCTCACTCAGCGTAATTCCGGGGCTTGCCATCGCCGCCGTAAAATCTGCTGCCATCACCGCAATGGTCTCAAGTAATTTTTTGAGGTCAGATCGTTTATCTGCGACGAGATCGATCAATGCCGGCAAACCGGGTGCCGGACGAGGCCCACGTAAAACTTCCACTTCAAGATCACGGATGAGCTGGCGGAACTGAGCGGGCTTCATACCGCCGGCGGCCAACGGATGCTTGCCGATGGCCAGCAAATCCAACGGCAAAAAATGATGCGCCACCAATTCCGCCGTCAGCCGTAAAAACGATCCTGGTGGCGTTTGCGCCAAGGGCAGTCCGGCTGAATCATCGATCTCGATATCCCAGCGGCCAAGCTCGCTGGCGACCCGCCGGGCCAGGCGGCGATCCGGCGTCACCAAGGCTGCGGATTTACCCGGCGTTTCCAGAGCTTCACGCAATTTCAACGCGATAACTCTAGCCTCTTCATCCGGGCCGGGACAGGTAACATAGTCAACACCCGTCAGCGCCGCCGCCTGAGGCGGCTTTAACTCACGCCATTCGTTGACGCTTTCCGCTGGTCGCATGACATTAAAAATAAGCTCGCGGCGTTCCGGCGGCGCGCCATTAATATCTCCACTTTGCCAATCTAGAATATCTGCCGGTGACAATTCCATTTTTGCCAATAAACGATACATACCATGCTGCGGGTGGGATTCCTGGGCCTCCAGGGAGGCTGGATCAATATCCTTATCTAATCCAGGCAGAACGACAGCCCCTGCCGGCAGGCCAGCGATCAAAATCAGCAAATCTGCCGTTGCCGGGATGCTACCGGTCGACCCGGCGGCAATAATCGGTTTTTGCGGCGGCTGGTTCTGCCAATGGGCGAGTTGCGCCTGCATCACTGCGTTGCGGCGCTCCGCCGGATCAACCAATCCTTTATCGGCCAAAATACCCGGCCAATACTCGGTTAAAATCTCTAGAAATTTAAGCGTCACCTGCCAATGCAGCGCATACTCTTCCGGCACCAAAGATTGCAGCTTGGCGAAATCAAGCTGCTCCGTCTGCACTTGATCGAGCAAGCTGCCGAGCTCACTGGCTAGTCTGGCGGCCTGATCGATACTCACACCTTCACCTTCAAGTGCCTGAATGCGTTTGGTCAGCATCAGGTGACGGTGCAGGCTTGAAATGGCTTCCGGCAGGTCGCTGATGTCTTCGCCGTCAAGCTGTTTGGGCAGTTCCTCCCAACCGGCAATAGCAAGCTCATCCTCATCGAGATCACCAAGCGGCATCATCCTCGGCAGCAGGAGCGGCTGGCCGTCGCTCAAGCGCAAAAAGGCTTCGCGCAATGATCGCACGGCCCGGCGGGTTGGTAACAGTACCGTAAAATCAGCGAGGTCAAAGGGACCTGAGGCAGCGCGCTCGGTTAATCCAACAGCAAGGGCATCGACGAAAGGCAATTCCGCCGGGATGTTAAAGACCTGCAAAGGCGATCCTTTGTCTGCCATTCCCTTGTTATCCCCCAAATCTAGCGATGCCGCATTCCTGAGAACCGTTGCCCCATATAAACTTCCGCCTGGGTGAGGCCATCCGGCGTGCCGATATGGAACCATTCACCGTCATGAACAACGCCAAAAAGGCGCTCTGCCTCAATTGCCGTGTCATAAATTACATTGAGCGAAAACGCTCCCTCCGGCGCGGCTTCGAAAATCCGCGGATGAACAATTTGAACGCCGGTAAAGAGATAAGGCGTTACCTCGCGTTCCATTTTGCGGCCGAGTTTGCCGTCAGGCTCGGCGATAAAATCACCATTGCCGGTATAGCCGTAAGCTTCAACGGTGGAATGGAGCAACAACAAGACGTCCAGTTCTTCATCATTCCAGCGCTCGCATAGACGCCCCAGGGCTGGGGATGGTCCATTGAGCAACAACACGTCGGCGTTTGAAATATAAAATGGCTCATCACCCAGATGCGGCAACGCCTTCTTAACGCCACCGCCGGTTTCCAACAGATCATCGGTTTCCGATGAAATAATAATCTCCAGATCTTGGCGATTTGTAAGGTGCTGCTCAACCTGATCCGCCAGATGGTGAATGTTGACAACCGCGCGCTCAACTCCAGCGGCGACCAGCCGGTCCAAAGTATGATCCAACAAAGTACGATCAGCGATTTTGACCAAGGGCTTTGGTATTTTATCAGTAATCGGACGAAGGCGCAGACCCAAACCCGCGGCCAAGACCATGGCAGTTTTGGGCGCGAATTTTTTTGATTTTTTAGACTTTTTGGCCATCGGGTTTTAAGCTCTCAAATTTGGCGTTGGGCTGGTGCGTTTATCGGCTGGAATATGGTTGTCCAGCCAGTCTTTTAGGGCTGCCAATTCAGGCGTATTGCACGCTTGCTCCAACATTTTCCAGACCCGCGGAATATGAACCAAATAGTCATATTTTCCATCCCGCATGGCAAGCCTCGAGAAAATGCCGATGACTTTGCAATGGCGCTGGGCCGCCAAGATGACATAGGCTTTTTTAAAAGCGTCCGGGTCCATGTCAGGCAAGGCAGCAAAATATCCGTCCAGCAAGCGCGCCGCCAGACCGGGCATTAGATCGCGCCGGGCATCCTCTAACAGCGACATTAAATCATAAGCCGGTGAGCCCACGACCGCATCCTGATAATCCAGCAGGCCGCAGCGCGCGACGCCGTCGCGATCCGGCAGCCACATTAAATTGTCGGCATGAAAATCCCTTAATACCAAGGTCTCGCCACTCGCCGCTATGTCTGGCAGTACTTTCCGCCAAACTGTCAGATATTCATTTTTGGTGAGGTCCGATATCTCGTCGCCAAGAATGCCCGGCAGATACCACTCTGTCAGCAACGCCGCTTCACCCAGCAGTTTATTTTCGTCATAGGGCTCGACATCATTAGGCACCGCACTCACCACCGGACGGCGATGCAGATCAACCAGCACATCAACGGCACTTTGGTAAAGCACCTCTTCATCAACACCGGCCGCCAGCGCCTGGGTAAACGTGCCATCGCCTAAATCTTCGAGCAATAATAACCCGGCCTCAACATCCTCAGCAAATACAGCCGGAGCGGAAAATTCAAGTTCCCGAAGATGAGTGGTGATATTGATAAAGGGCCGGACATCTTCTTCCGGCGGCGGGGCATCCATCAAGACCGCACGCTCGCCATCCCGCTCGATCCGTTCGTAGCGCCGGAACGATGCGTCGCCAGCGAGCAGGCTGCGTCTGGCGCCAGCCCAGCCAGCTGCTGTTAAGAAAGCCTCAATCAAAGCAGCGCGATCAGCCATCTTGGAAGGCTTTCGCCAATCGCTCGGTCCAGCTGTCACCCCGGCCGGTCAATTCAACGTTCCGAACCGTCTCATCCTCACCAATGCCCAAAACAATATCGATCCGTTCAAACGGCAGATAGGCGCCCATACGATCCGGCCATTCGATCAGTGAAATGCCGTCACTCATGGCATCTTCAATACCGAGCTCAAATATCTCTTCAGCTTCTTCCAAGCGATACAGATCAAAGTGATAGACATCACCCCCGGCAAATTCATAGAGCTGAACGAGGGTGAAGGTCGGGCTCGGTACTTCACCATCGCCACCCTTGGCAGCGACAAAGGCACGGGCGAAAGAAGTCTTGCCGGCGCCCAAATCACCGATCAAGGCGATCACATCTCCGGGCTCGGCAATGCCAGCAAGCTTGGCCGCCAAGGCAGCCATGGCTTCCTCGTTTTCAAGGGCAAATTGATAAGGCGTTGCGATGTCGTTCATGGCTTATTTTTACGCGGGCGCGCGTTTGAGTAAAAGAGCCTTCTCACATCTCATTGTCTGTTTCTAAGACGTCCGGTAATAAAAGGCTGACAGTGGTGCCCTGATTGGGTTTTGAGGAGATCGCCACCTGGCCGTTATGCAACTCAATAAAGGCGCGCACCAAGGTGAGACCGAGCCCGGCGCCCGGTTTATGCGAATCAGCCTCGGCGCCGCGTTCAAATCCATTAAACACCCGCTCGATATCAATCTTTGGGATGCCGATCCCGGTGTCCCGAATATCGATGCGGACACCTTCATCTACACGGGCTGCGGTAATCGTTATGGTGCCGCCCGAGCTTGAAAACGAAATCGCATTACCAAGCAAATGAAGCAAACATTGTTTAAAGCGTTTTTCATCAACGTTGATCCAACCGATATCGATCGGACAGTCGAAATTAAGTTTGAGTTTCTTATGACGCGCCCGTTCACCGATCAAGCCCAACATATCGGTAAGGCAATGATGCAAATCGACCCGCGCTATTTGTAATTCAAGGAGACCCGCCTCGATCGAGGCTAGATCAAGAATATCGACGACCAGTCCAGAAACCGCTTCTGAGGCTTCGACAATGCCGTCGGCATAATCTTGCTGGCGCTTGTTGAGGTCACCGAAATAGTCGCCCGCCAACATCTGGGCGAAGCCGCCGATGGTATTGAGGGGGTTGCGAATTTCATGACCGAGATTGGCGAGAAACTCCGATTTCAGCCGATCTGCCGCCGCCATCATATCAGCGCGCTCGGCCATTTCCTCGGCCCGGAGCCGCAAATTTTCTGCAAGTTTTACACTGTCCGTTATATCGCCATAGCGCAGCAGCACGGCACCATCGGGCAAAGGAATGTGAGCGGCTTCCAAAGTCATACCATCGTTACAGACAATTTGATCAATGCCAGACTTGCGCCCCAGCAAGCGGCCGGAAAGCTTGGTCCGGCGCTCGGGCCAGTTCTCTAATACCGGCAATAGTTGGCGCGTGGCATCGAGGAAATCCGTCATGTGAAAATCATGCGCCAGCGCATCTTCCGGTAGTTGCCAGATTGCCGCAAAAGCCGGGTTATGAATTTTAAGCAAGCCATTGCTGCCAAAGACCGCCAAGCCTTCCTGCAAATGATCAAGGGTCGCTTGATGGGTGTGAACAAATTCGTTGAAGGCACGTTCGGTGGCAAGTTGCGGCGTTAAATCTTCGTTGATGAGAAGATGGCGATCAGTGTCCAGCGCTACGAATTTGACCTTCAACGCCGTCCCATCCGGCAAGTGCCAATCCTCACTTGATTTATTTTTAGACTGTGCCTTGGCAATAATCCCGGCACGGAATTTTGGATAATTATTTTGCTCGGGCAGTTGGCGCTTATCGTGCAGCCTGTCCAAAAACGAAGACAGGGTCGGCTGGCCGTTGAGATAACCCGGCTCCAACTGCCACAATTTTTGAAAGGCCGCATTGCCGGGACCAATCCGCACGTCACGATCTACCACCGCCACCGCAATCGGCAGCGCCTTTATCAGCGTCGCAACGATATCTTTTTGATCAAGCGTATCCACGGATAAATTTTAGGCCTCTCCGCGCACCGTAACAAGTGGGCAGACTGGCCTAAAACGAATTCAATAATTTATCAGTACCGATAATGTTCCGGTTTGTACGGTCCGGCTTGGGAAACGCTGATATAGTCGGCCTGCTCTTTGGTCAGCTCGGTCAAGCGGACATTGAGTTTGGCGAGATGTAAATGCGCTACTTTCTCGTCTAAATTCTTCGGCAGAACATAAACTTTGTTTTCGTATGAATGCGCGTTCTCCCACAGTTCGATCTGCGCCAACACCTGATTGGTGAAAGATGCCGACATGACGAAACTCGGATGACCGGTGGCGCAACCCAAATTCACCAGACGGCCCTCAGCCAGCAATATGATCCGCTTACCATCTGGGAATTCAATTTCATCGACCTGTGGTTTAACGTTGTGCCATTTGAGATTACGCAGCGCTTCGACCTGAATTTCGGAATCGAAATGGCCGATATTGGAGACAATCGCCCGGTCTTTCATGGCGCGCATGTGGTCGATGGTAATAATGTCGATGTTACCGGTTGTGGTAACAAAGATATCGCCAATCGGTGCCACCTCGTCCATGGTGACAACTTCATAACCTTCCATTGAAGCTTGCAGCGCACAGATCGGATCGATCTCGGTGACCAGCACCCGCGCACCTTGATTACGAAGCGAAGCGGCAGAGCCCTTACCAACATCGCCAAAACCGGCGACGACGGCGCATTTACCGGCGACCATCACATCGGTGGCACGTTTGATGCCATCAACCAGACTTTCCCGGCAGCCATAAAGATTATCAAATTTGGATTTGGTCACCGAATCATTGACGTTAAACGCCGGCACTTTCAACGAGCCGTCTTTTTCCATTTCATAAAGCCGGTGAACGCCGGTCGTGGTTTCTTCGGAAAGACCTTTTACATCAGCCAGCAGTTCCGGTGTTTTTTCATGCATCACCAGGGTCAGATCACCGCCATCATCCAAAATCATGTTGGGCACCCAGCCATCGGGGCCATGAATGGTCTGATCAATGCACCACCAGAACTCCTCGTCAGTTTCGCCTTTCCAGGCAAAAGTTGGAATGCCGGCATCGGCCATCGCGGCCGCGGCATGATCCTGGGTCGAAAAGATGTTGCACGACGACCAGCGCAGCTCAGCGCCTAAATCAACCAGCGTTTCCATCAACACAGCGGTTTGAATGGTCATGTGGAGGCAGCCGACAATGCGCGCACCTTTAAGCGGATTTTTGCCGGCATATTCTTCGCGCAGCGCCATCAAGCCCGGCATTTCGGTCTCGGCAATAGCGATTTCTTTACGGCCCCAATCGGCTAAAGAAATATCAGCAACTTTGTAATCAGACATTCTATTCTCCTGAGCTGAGAGGTGGCATTAAATATATGTGGTACTGAAATTTGCCACTAGATTTTGGTGGGATGTATCAGCCAGCCCGTCTCTATACAAGAGCTAAGATGTATCGCAGCAATTTCAAGGTTTTAGGACAAAATAATCGCTAAACTTAGATTTCTTCAAACTTATTTTTGACCAGTTTTGCCAGCGCCTGCAGAACAGATTTCTCGTCCTTTCCGGTAGCGCTGACGGCAATCTTATCACCGGGAGCAGCAGCCAGCATCATCAACCCCATAATCGATAAGCCGGATACTTCCTGGCCGTCTTTGGCAACCAGCACATCGGCGTCAAATTCGCCAACGAGTTTGACAAATCGTGCCGCCGCCCGCGCATGGAGCCCGCGTTCATTACAAATTGTCAGGGTGGCTTTACTCACCGGCTCAATCCGCCCACTTGTTATTTGTCTTTGGCGAGAAGTTGTGAGGCGACATTGATATATTTTTTGCCGGCCTCCTGGGCTTTAGTGACGCATTCTTCGAGATCGCATTTATCGCGGCAGCTGGCAAATTTAACCAGCATCGGCAGATTGACGCCGGCGATAACCTCGGCATTGGCGCGATCCATCACTGAAATCGCCAAATTTGACGGCGTGCCGCCAAACATGTCGGTTAACAGCACAACACCATCTTCCGAGCTTACCTCGTTGACCGCATTTAGAATATCCACCCGACGCTGTTCCATATCATCATCCGCGCCAATGCAGATGGCGGCGACATTTTCCTGTGGTCCAACAACATGTTCCATGGCGGCGATAAGCTCATCCGCTAAATGGCCATGAGTGACAAGAACCAATCCGATCATTGTTTGACTAAATCCCTACTCTAATTCTCTGTGATTTAATTGCGCCTGCAGGCCTGCTTTGTCAAACCACATTGCGAGTTGTTCTGCAACGAAAACCGACCGGTGACGGCCACCCGTACAGCCAATAGCGATGGTCAAATAACTTTTACCTTCGGCTTCAAAGCGCGGCATCAAAGGTTTAAGCATTTGGGTTAGATTTTCGAAAAATGGCTGATAGGCTTCGTCCTCTCTTATGTAGGCCCCGACAGCCTCATCCCGACCGCTCAGCTCGCGCAAATCACTTTCATAATGCGGGTTGCGTAAAAACCGCGCGTCAAAAACCAGATCAGCTTCGCGCGGCAAACCCTGACGATACGAAAACGATGTCACAAACACCGTAAGCTCGTGTTTGGCTTCGCTGGCGAATTGCGCCTGCAGGATGGTCTTGAGCTCGCCCGGTCCAATTGCCGTCGTGTCGATGACCAGATCGGCGCGCTGTCGCAATGGCGAGACGAGTTTGCGTTCCCGCTGAATGCCGTCAGCGACCGGTCGGTCCATTGCCATCGGATGACGATGGCGGGTTTCTTCATAGCGCCGCAGCAAGACGTCGTCATCGCAATCGACAAATAGCAGGCTGGCATGGATATCAAAACTGTTGGTAATCTGGTCCAAGCGGTTTAGGAATTCATCGACATTAAAATCACGGGTTCGAATATCGACACCGACCGCCACCGGACGTTCAAATCCTGGCACATTCAGCTGCGCCTGGCCGCCGGTAATTATCGCTTCAAGCAGTGACAGCGGCACATTGTCGACCGCTTCAAAACTTAAATCTTCCAAGGCTTTCAGCGCTGAGGTTTTGCCGGCACCCGACATGCCAGTGACAATCACCGCCTGAATTTTATCTTGTGACTCAGAATTCTCTGACATCATTCGACCAGGGTGACCTTTCCTTCTTGAATCCGCAACGCCATTTTTATTTTGGCCACGGCAGAAGCCTCGAACGGGTTGAGCTCAAGAACCTGGACGGCGACACCCTCAAGGATTTCTTCCCTCGGTTCCGGCAGGCGGTCAATATCCGCCCCCGGTTTTAAATCGATGATTAGTTTAAGTGCCGCTTTATCAACAGCACCGATATTGACTACACCGACACCGCGCACTTCGATGAGACCTTTAAGGTTGTCGGGTGCGGAAATGCTTAAGTAATTTTCGACGCACGCAACATTGACCCGGTCATCCGCCACCAGTTGTGCGCCATCATCAATCAGCCGCAAAGCCAGGTCGGATTTACCGCTATCCGAGGGCCCGCGGATTAACACGCCTTGTCCCTCAATGGCGATAGCGGTTGCATGAAGCTGGATCATAGGCTTGAGATTACTCTGCTTGCGGCAGCCGGACAATAAAACAAGCGCCGGTAATCTCAGCCGCTTCATTGAGGCTATTTTGAGCGGAAATTTCACCGCCGTGAACGTCGATAATCTGCTTGGAGATGCTTAGTCCCAATCCGGAATGAGTACCGAATTTTTCACGATCCGGCCGCTCCTGATAAAACCGGTCAAAAATGCTTTCTTCGGTTCCGGGTGTCAGGCCTGGACCTTCATCTTCGACACAGATTTTAACCAACGCCTCCTCGGTCGAGACCCGCAGGGTGATACTGGCATTATCCGGGCTGAAGCTAACCGCATTGCCGATGAGGTTACGGAAAACCTGAACGATGCGGTCCTCCAAACCGAAGATTATCAATTCTCCGGTATTTTCCCGGATTAAATTCAAATTGATACCATGTTCATCAATCGTCACGTTATGCAGATCGACCAATGTCTCAAGCAGGCCATTAAGATTAACCGGTGCCATTTTTGCCCGCGATAATTCCGCATCCAATCGCGACGCATCAGATATATCTGAGATTAGCCGGTCAAGCCGCTGAATATCATCAAGGATGATCGACATCAGTTTTTTCTGTTGGTCAGGATCTTCGATGCGCGACACTGTTTCAACCGCACTGCGCAGTGATGTCAGGGGATTCTTAATCTCATGGGCGACATCAGCAGCAAACCGTTCAATGGCATCCATCCGCTGCCATAACGCTTCGGTCATGACGTTCAACATATTGCCAAGCTCGCCAATCTCGTCTTTACGCGCCATCAAATCAGGGATTGCATAGTGCCGGGAGTGGCCGGATCGAATTTGCTCGGTCGCGACGGCGAGACGTTTCAATGGGCGGGCAATAGTGCTGGCAAGATAAATCGACAGCAACACCGTGACCAATAGGACAATGCCAAATACCTTGAAAATATCGAGCCGCACTTGAAAGACAGCTTCATCGATCTGGCGCGAATCTTTAGTCAGCGTCAAAGCTGCCAGCACTTGTTTATAGCGCTGGACCGGCACCGCCACACTTAAGCTGAGCGTACCATTTACTTGCGATTGGATGGCCGTTCCAAGCTCACCTTTGAGCGCCATTTTTGTCGCTACAGATAGATCTGTGGTGTGGGTGCTATCCCGCAATAAGCGGCGCAGTAAATCTTCAAAGCTGTTGGCGAGCCGTTCCGTCATGCCGTTATCGGTTTTGGGTGGCGGTAATTCCTCAACTTGAACCGCGCCGCCGCGCCCACCCAGCATGCGGCTGTCGGTTAACACTTTGCCGTTGGCCAGTATAAGCTGGGTGTAGGTCCCCGTGGTTAATGACAACCGCCGGACAATTTGGCGGGCGCGCTCAGCCAGCACATGTTGCTTGGTGCCCTGATTGCCAACTGCCGCCTCACCAATGGCAGCAGCAAACAATTTTGCCTGAATATTGAGCGCCGCAAGCTCGCTGTCGATTAAGCCTTGGCGGTATTGGCCGACAAATAGCAGGCCGACAACCAGCAGGGCCAAGGCCAGAACATTAATCGCCAAGATCCGGCGGGTGATGGGAGACATGCCTGATCGCTTTGGACTATTGCTTTCGGCCCCGGTATTTGCCTGCGATTTTACCTGCGATTTTTCCCCTGAATGCAAAGTTAACCCTATCTCATTTAACTGCTGCAGTTAATTGGTACCGGCCGCACTCTCTTGATATCGATAGCCAACACCATAAAGCGTTTCGATCTCACTAAACTCACTATCGACCGCGCGGAATTTTTTCCGCAAGCGTTTGACATGACTGTCGATGGTCCGGTCATCGACGTAAATATGCTCACCGTAAGCCGCATCAATCAATTGATCACGGTTTTTGACATGGCCCGGCCGGGTCGCCAAGGATTTCAGTAACAAGAATTCGGTAACCGTTAAGTTGACCGGTTTGCCTTTCCAGCTGCATTGGTGACGGCCTGGGTCCATGATGAGCTCACCGCGGCGGATAACTTCCTCAGCCGTGCCGTCGGGACCGGTACTGGTATCCAATTCGCGGCGCCGCAATAGTGCCCGAATGCGTTCAATCAGCAAGCGTTGGGAAAACGGCTTTTTGATATAATCATCGGCCCCCATTCGGAGGCCAAGCACCTCATCGATCTCATCGTCTTTTGAGGTCAGAAAAATAACCGGTACGGCGCTTTTTTCCCGAATTTTACCCAACAATTCCATGCCATCCATCCGCGGCATCTTAATATCGAGCACCGCCAGATCGACCGGCTTTTGCGAAAGACCCCGCAAGGCTTCGCTGCCATCGACATAAGTTTCGACGTTAAACCCTTCGGCTTCAAGCGCGATGGATACGGAAGTTAAGATATTTCGATCATCATCAACGAGAGCAATGGATTGAGACACTGGTACACCTTTACATTTTGATGTTAAACACAATCCTATTCAATTATGAGGCAAAAAACTATGGTATAGCCTCCGAACAGGTATAGGCTAAATTGACACAGCAATTGTGTCAAAAATATAGTTCAAATATGGCAGGACACAACTAAGGTAAATATTGATAATGGCCGAGCAAAGAGAAAAAAACCTTTCCGCAATTCAAACCTCCCGGCAAATAATTAGAAGCGCCCGCAAGGCATATCTCAACACCCTCGCCAATCCGGCAGACAATTCCTTTGCCGGCTGGCCGTCGAGCTCGATGGTCACCACCGTGACGGCCTGGGATTGCTCGCCGGTGCTGATGCTCTCGGATATCGCTTATCATGCGCAAAATATTCAAGCCGATGCACGTTCCGCCATTTTGTTTGATGGCACCGCCGGCTACGCCAATCCCCAGGAAGGACCCCGCGTTAGTGTCGTGGGGCGGCTCAAAAAAACCCATGACAAAAGACTGCACGCCCGCTTTCTCAATCGCCATCCCCGGGCCAGTCTTTATGCCGGCTTTGGCGATTTTAATTTCTATAAAATGAGCGTTGAGAAGTTTCATTTTGTCGGCGGCTTTGCCCGCGCCGCCTGGATCAATAAGCGTAAGGCGCTACTGGCCAAGGCGGAATGGGCTGACATAGCGGATAGTGAACCAGATATCATCGCCCATATGAACGCCGACCATGCCGATGCCCTGCGGCTCTACGGCAATAAGTTGCTCGGCAAACGCGGCAAACATTGGCGCCTGATCGGCATTGACCCGGAAGGCTGCGATCTGGTGTGCGGGCAAAATATTCATCGCTTGAATTTTGCCGCCAATTGCACCTCGGCAAGTGAAGTTCGGAAACGGCTGGTAGAATTGGCAGCGCAGGCGCGCAACTCTAAGACCTAACCTATACTTCAAATTTTATCTAGTTTTACTTAAATAAAAAAATATTGCTTAATATTATATTCATACTATATATTATATATTCCCCGCTATCGTACCACTTTATGTTGATTATTGGGCTAAATAAAAAAATATAACAGGGCAATAATTTTTAACCATTACTTAAAAATTTGGGGCTTTATTAGTAGTATATTATGACAGTATTAATCGTTACTTTCTCTTTTGTTAGTTTATTCGTATCAATTGGCGTTTTATGGTTTGTCGTCGAGATGACCCGGCGCATGATGGCCAATAACAAACGCTATATCGATGAGCGGTTTACCTCGCTGCTGGCTAACATCCGGGAAGTGGAAGAAGGCTATAAAAAAATTGGCATCGCCTGCCGCGAGCTCACCGAGGACATTGAAGCTGTTAAAGTAAGTCAGCAACACAGTGCCGGCAAAGAGCAAGCCATCACTGACTCGCTCAAGGAAGTTTCCCGCCAAATTCACACCCTTGATTCGCTGCATAAAAAAGCCACCGGCACCGACGGCTAATTTCTTTTATCTCTGCCGCTGAAAACACCGGCAATAATCTATCCACATTTTTTTTAAAATTTTGTTTGATTCCCAAACAAGATTGGTTGCACCTGCCAAAATCGAAGGTTAGAGTTCGCCTAAGAAAGTGACGTGTCAGGGAAGAGATGCGGCAATTTTAGATACTGCATTATTGCCAATTTAGAGGCCCGCAAAAGGGCTCGGAGAGCGTCAAATGGCTACTGCCGAAACCAATCGGACTAATAATCATAAGTTAATCGCCTGGGTCGATGAGATGGCAGGCCTGACCAAACCAGACAATATTCAATGGTGTGATGGATCAAAGGAAGAATATGACCGGCTCTGCGCCGAAATGGTTGAAGCAGGGACATTAAGACCGCTCAATCCCGATAAACGACCGGGCTCTTTTCTCGCCAATTCCGATCCGGATGATGTTGCCCGGGTCGAAGACCGCACTTTTGTCTGCTCCAAAGAAGAACAGGATGCCGGCCCGACCAACAATTGGACCGACCCGGTCGAAATGAAAGCAACCATGAATGGCTTGTTTGATGGCTCAATGCAGGGCCGCACCATGTATGTCATTCCGTTCAGCATGGGCCCGCTGGGCTCGCCGATTGCTCATATCGGTGTGCAGCTCACCGATAGCCCTTATGTTGCCGCCAGTATGCGGGTGATGACCAGGATGGGTCAGGCGGCGCTTGATGTGCTGGGCGATGAGGGTGAGTTTGTGCCTTGCATGCACACGGTCGGCGCACCGTTAGCCGACGGCGAAGCAGATGTGCCATGGCCCAACAATAAGACCAAATACATTGTGCAATATCCTGAGGAACGCGCGATCTGGTCCTATGGCAGCGGCTATGGCGGCAATGCATTGCTCGGCAAAAAGTGTTTCTCGCTCAGGATTGCCTCGGTGATGGCCCGCGATGAAGGCTGGCTCGCCGAACATATGCTGATCCTTGGCCTCGAATCTCCTGCCGGCGAAAAGACTTATGTTGCCGCCGCTTTCCCCAGTGCCTGCGGCAAGACCAATCTCGCCATGCTGATCCCGCCGGAAGGGTTTGATGGCTGGAAAGTCAGAACTGTTGGTGATGACATCGCCTGGATCAAACCGGGTGACGACGGCCGGCTTTATGCGATCAATCCCGAAGCCGGCTATTTCGGCGTCGTGCCCGGGACTTCGAGCAAAACCAATCCAAGTGCCATGACAATGATGGAGAGCGACACCATCTTTACCAATGTTGCGCTGACCGATGATGGTGACGTCTGGTGGGAAGGTCATGATGATGATCCGCCGGAACATCTGATCGATTGGAAAGGCAATGACTGGACCCCGGATAGCGATACCCCGGCAGCCCATCCCAATGCGCGCTTCACTTGCGCCACCAGCCAATGTCCGACCGCCGATCCGGCCTGGGACGATCCGGCCGGTGTGCCGATCAGCGCCTTTATTTTCGGTGGCCGGCTGAGCCACACCTTCCCGCTGGTCTATCAGTCGCTCGACTGGCAGCACGGCGTTTACATGGCGGCAACGATGGGCTCCGAAGCAACCGCGGCGGCGGTTAATCAAGCGGCCATCCGGCGTGATCCGATGGCGATGCTGCCGTTCTGCGGCTACAATATGGCTGATTATTGGTCGCACTGGCTGAAGCTCGGCAATGCGCTCAAAAATCCGCCGAAAATTTTCCGCGTCAATTGGTTCCGCAAAGATAAAGATGGCGGCTTCGCCTGGCCTGGCTTTGGCCAAAACATGCGGGTGCTCAATTGGATCGTTGACCGGGTGAATGGCAAGGAAGAGGCGGCTGAAAGTCCGTTTGGCTATATGCCGACCTATCAGGATATCAATTGGAACGGCCTTGATGATTTTGCTGCCGATACGTTCAGTGAAATTATGGATATCGACCGTGAGGCCGGCAAACGGGAAGTCGAAGAATTGAAAGGGTATTTCGAAATCTTTGAAAACCGCCTGCCGGCAGAAATGGAAGTTCAGCGCCAGGCTTTCTCAGAACGACTTGATGCCGCTCCTGAAGTTTGGCGCATCAGCGGATAACAGGTTTATATTAGGGGAGATTTCTCATGGTGCGTCACGCTCATCTTATTGGCAGTGTTGGCTTAGAGGACGCCGAAACTGTCATTTCCACCGTTGCCGATATATTAGGTGATTGCTGCACCCGAATACCTGACGGCGAAACCGGTGACCGCGGCTATTGGATCAGATGGCAGCAATCCAATTTTGACGGTTGTGATGATCTTCAGGTCGAAGTGGTTACCCAAACGATTCCCGGCTTTAAAGATAAGGTTGAACGGCCGTTCTATCGCATCAAGGACGGTGTTGACCCGGCGTCAATTGATCTCGGCGAATTGGGCTATGCGGATGAGGCGATTGAATCCCACGCGATATTCAAAGCGCTGAAAGCAGACGGTGCAATTAGCGCGGATGTCCGCTTCCAAGTTTGCTTCCCCTCGCCGATGGCTTTAGTTGTCGGATTTATTATGCCGGAAGACCAGCTCAAAGTAGAACCAGCCATTATAGCGGCGATGAAAAAAGATTTGGCCAAACTTCAAGCTGCGATTCCGGCTGATGAACTCGCCATCCAATTTGATGTTTGTTACGAAGTTGTGGGCCACGACGGCGGACCGAAACTGCCTTATGAAGATACTGTCGGCGAATCGGTTAAGCGCGTTGGCCATATGTGTGACGAAGTAAATAGCGACGTCGAGTGCGGCATCCATTTGTGTTACGGCGATCCGGGTCACAAACATATTATTGAGCCCGCCGATCTTGGTACATCTGTCGCTTTCGCTAACGGCATTATCGATGCGGCTTCGCGAAAGATAACTTTCATGCATATGGCGGTGCCGAAAGACCGCCATGACGAAGCTTATTTTGCGCCGCTTAACGGACTTTCTATGCCGGTCGAAACGCGCCTTATTCTTGGTCTGGTGCATCACACCGATGGCGTCGAGGGCAGCAAAGCGCGTATTGCCACGGCCGAAAAATTTATCGCTGATTTTGATATTGCCACCGAATGCGGCTTTGGCCGGCGTGATCCGCAGACCATTCCCGCATTGCTGCAAATCCACCGGGATTTATGTGATTAAGCCGTCGCCGGCTCTTTCTTAGGGTGAGTCTTTTTCCACTTCACCCAATAGCGATAGGCGAGCAGCACCAGAATAACCGCGAGATACGTCGCCGGCCGGGAAAAGTCCGCCCTAATCATCATAAAGAAATGAAACACGCCCAGCAGCGCGATCGGATAAATCAGCATATGCAGTTTCTGCCAGCGCCTGCCACCGAGCCGCTTGATCATGCCTTTGGTAGACGTAATCGCCAGCGGTGTCAGAAGGGCAAAATTAATGATGCCGATGGTGATAAAATTACGTTTTGTGACGTCCTTAATGAACTCGTCGAGATCCAATTGCAGATTTAAGCCGATATAGGCGCTGAGATGGAGGCAGACATAAAAAAAGGCAAATAAGCCGATCATCCGCCGATAGGCGACCAGCTCACCCTTTTTGAAAATTTCCGCCAACGGCCGGACGGAGAGCGCAAGAATTATAAAAATCAGCGCCCAATCTCCGAGCTCCCGGTCGAGCTTTTGTACCGGATCGGCGGTCATATATTTAGTGCCAAGTACGGTGTCTGAATAAAGCGCGAAGACCAGCCAGCCAAGTGGAATCAGGGCTGCCAGGAAAACCAACGGCTTAAATATACGCCTGGATTTTTTAGTCGCCATATCGCATCAAAAGAACTTATTGAGGTCCATGCCTTTATACAGATGCGCAACCTCTTCTGCATAGCCGTTCATATATTTGGTTTCAATCTTCGGCGTAAACAACGCGCTCAGGCCGCCTTCTCCGGTGATGCGCCGCTCTTTCGTTTGGCTCCACCGCGGATGATCAACCCGGGGGTTCACATTGGAATAAAAGCCATATTCTCGGGGTGCCTGGATGTTCCAGGTTGCCGGCGGCTCTTTTTCAACAAAGCTGATTTTGACAATTGATTTAATGCTCTTGAAGCCATATTTCCACGGCACCACCAGGCGGATCGGCGCGCCATTTTGTTTCGGCATATGTTCACCATAAACACCAACCGCCAAAAGCGTCAGCGGGTTCATGGCTTCATCCATCCGCAACCCCTCAACATAAGGCCACGGCAGCGCATCGCGTTCCTGACCAGGCATTTGCTTGGGATCAACCAAGGTCTCAAAAGCGACGTATTTGGCTTTTGATGTCGGCTCAAAGCGTTTGATGATATCAGCCAGCGGGATACCGACCCAGGGGATCACCATCGACCAGGCTTCGACGCAGCGCAGCCGATAGATGCGCTCCTCCAATTGATGCGGTTTGATAATATCTTCGTAGCTAAATTTGCCGGTCTTGGCGGCATGCCCGGTAATTTCAACGGACCAGGGTGACGGCTCTAACGTCCGGGCATTGCGAAAGGGATCAGATTTTCCGGTGCCAAATTCATAGAAATTATTGTGAGTCGTCAGCCCTTCATAGGTCGTCAATTTCTCCGCTTCGCCGAACGCGGTTTTTTTAACGTCGGGATATTTCTTGCCGCCATACCCTGGCGCCGTGGCGGCAAGACCTGAATTCACGAAAGCGGGCACGAGCGAGGCGCCACTGACAATCGCCGCCGCTTGCATAAATTTACGCCGGTTTAAAAACACGTCTTTGGGAGTAATTTCCGAAGACTTAACGTCCGACGCTTTCCGCCATTTTTTCAACATTTCAATTTCTCCCTAGCACCTTGGGTTGGCGATCACGATGGCCAATTACTCTACATCCGATAAATGCCCATTTTAGGGCATTATTCCAACTTATTTGAATTATTCTAGATAAAAATAGCGTGAGGTTAATACAATTAATCCCGCTCTAACCGATCCGTCGCTTCTGCCTCAGCTTATTCCGAGCCCGCATCTTTAACCGCCTCTCGGGCTGCCTCAGCGGCGCCCTGGGCTTGCTCGCCATAATGCACTTCCATCGACATCGAAACCGAATTCTTATTATGCGCCAGCACTTTGCGCGCATCACGCGGCACCGGAATATCCTGTACGCGGCAATAAAGAATAATTGCTGCGGCAAGATGAGCTTCCGAGAAGTTGACTTCCCGCGCTTTACCTTCTGCATTAGGCGGAAATTTCAAAATTGCCGATATGCCATCTTTTTTAAAAACCTGGAGACTTTGAATATTAGCGTTGGGCAATTTCATATCACTTCTAAGCGCATAATTGATAAGTGCAGCCTGCACTTCTTGCTCACTAAAGACTAATCGACGTAATTCTACCGGCACAATTTCACCCCTTTTTAGCCCCATACTTTACATAATTAATGCGCTTCGTCCCAATTACTACCATATCCAGTATCAACAACCAAAGGCACATCCAGCTCGGCAACCGATTCCATGATTGACTTGGTAATTTCGGTCATTTTCTCAAGCTCTTTGTTAGGCACATCAAATATCAATTCATCATGCACCTGCAAGAGCATTTTTGCTTTCAGACCCGCATCGTCCAGTGCTGCCGGCAAACGCAGCATGGCACGCTTGATGATATCAGCAGCACCACCCTGGATCGGCGCATTGATGGCGGCGCGTTCGGCAAAGCTGCGTTTAGCGCCATTGCTGTCTTTGATCCCCGGCACATAGCAGCGGCGGCCATAGAGCGTTGTGACGTAACCGTTTTCGGCGGCGCTTTCCTTGGTCCGGTCCATGTAATCCCGAATGCCGGGGTAGCGGGCGAAATAGGCCTCGATATACTGCGCTGCTTCGGTCCGGGATATGCCGAGCTGGCGCGCCAAACCAAAGGCGGAAATGCCATAAATAATGCCAAAATTAATCGCTTTGGCCTGACGGCGCACCATCGGATCCATGCCCTCTACCGGTACTTCAAATACCTGGGACGCCGTCAGCGCGTGAATATCGACGCCATCATGAAAAGCTTGTTTTAAAACATCGATATCAGCGACATGCGCCAGCAGGCGCAACTCAATCTGAGAATAATCCGCCGATAGTAAAACATTGCCCTTGGATGGCACAAAGGCGGTTCTGATCTTACGGCCCTCTTCGGTGCGGATTGGAATGTTCTGTAAGTTTGGATCGTTGGAACTTAGACGGCCGGTTGAGGCAATAGCCTGTCCATAATTAGTGTGCACGCGTCCAGTCTCCGGGTTGATCTGTTCGATCAGCGCATCGGTGTAGGTGCTTTTTAATTTAGCGAGTTGGCGAAACTCCAATATTTTAACCGGCAATTCGTGTCCCTCGGCGGCGAGACCTTCCAGGATATCCGCGCCTGTGCCATAGGCGCCGGTCTTGGTTTTTTTACCGCCTTCGATAGCCATTTCATCGAACAGAATTTCACCCAATTGCTTCGGTGAATTGATATTGAACTCGTGCCCGGCAAGTTTATGAATTTCAACTTCGAGATCGCCGAGGCGCTTGGCAAAATCGGTGCTGAGATCTTTGAGAACTTTGGCATCAACCTGAATGCCGGTGCGCTCCATATCGGTCAGCACCTTTATCAATGGCCGTTCCATGGCTTCATAGATACCAACCATATGTTCAAGTGCGAGCCGGGGTTTCAGTAATTTATGCAGCCTGAGCGTGATGTCGGCATCTTCGGCGGCGTAATCGAGCGCCGTTTCCAGCGGCACTTTATCGAAGGTCACTTGCGCTTTACCGGTGCCGGCGACTTCCTTGAATTTGATCGTCTGATGATTGAGATGGAGCTCAGCCAAATCATCCATATTGTGCTTATGCAGGCCGCCTTCGATCGTATAGGAAATCAACATGGTGTCATCGACCGGAGAGACATCAATGTCGTAATGACCAAAAATCTTGGCGTCATACTTCGTGTTATGGAAGATTTTCAGCACCGCCGGATTTTCCAGCATCGGTTTGATCAGCTTGATCGCCTCGTCGCGCTTGATTTGTTTTATCGCGCCATTACTTTTTCCCGAAGCGGGCGCATCATCAAGACCAAGATCAAGGGTCGTCTGCGCTTCAGGTGCGGTATGAGCGACCGGGATATAGCACGCCTTACCGGGATGAACGGACATAGAAATGCCAACCAAATCAGCCAGCATGGAATCAAGCGACGTGGTTTCGGTATCGACAGCCACCATGCCGACCGCTTCAGCTTCGTCGATCCAGACCTGTAGGCTTTTTTTATCCTGCACCAGTTCGTATTCGGTACTTTCCGGAAAGGCTGCCGCGACATGAAAGGCCGCCGGATCGGCTTTGCTGCCGGATGGTTTTTCTTTTTTGGGTTTGGCTTTTTCAGTTGGCGCTTTGGCTTCCGGTGCCTTGGCGCCCAGCTTACTTTCCAGCCGTGTCACCAAAGATTTAAAGGCTTGCGCCTGAAGAAATCCCAACAATGTGTCCGGCTCGATCTCCTTGACGGCAAAATCTTCGAGCGGGACCTCTACCGGCACATCATCTTTGAGTGTCACCAGTTCGCGTGAAATGCGGGCGAGGTCAGCCTGCTCAATCAAAGCTTCCCGGCGTTTTGGCTGTTTGACGTTTTCAGCATTGGCCAGCACGCCATCGAGATCACCATATTCCTCGATCAACAACGCAGCTGTTTTAACGCCAATGCCGGCGACGCCCGGCACGTTATCAGCCGAATCGCCGGCCAGCGCCTGCACATCGATAACCCGGTCCGGGCCGACGCCAAATTTCTCGACCACTTGTTCAGGTCCGATCTCGCGATTTTTCATCGCATCGAACATTTTGATCTTGGGACCGACAACCTGCATTAGATCTTTATCGGTCGAGACGACGGTGACATTGGCGCCGGCGGCGACGGCTTGTTTGGCATAGGTCGCGATTAAATCATCGGCCTCATAACCTTCCATATCGACAGCTGGGATATTCATCGCCCGGGTCGCTTCCCGGACCAGCTCGAACTGCGGAATGAGATCATCCGGTGGCGGCGGCCGATGAGCTTTATATTCTTTATAAATATTATTGCGGAAAGTTTTGCGCGCGCGGTCGAAAATCACGGCGATATGATCGGCATCGGTATCATCGACCAGCTTCAACAGCATTTGGGTAAAGCCATAGACCGCATTCGTCGGCGTGCCGTCGGGACGGTTCATTTGTGCCTTTATGCCAAAAAAGGCGCGAAACAGAAAGCCCGACCCATCAATCAGGAACACATGTTTCATCTCTTTTGAATTAGCCGCCATGAGTTTGTTAGTGACCTGTTCCGCCCGTCGCACCTTCGGCAAGAACATAGGTGCGGCTGCAATAGGGGCAGACGACTTGACCATCATTGCCGATATTTAAAAACACATTCGGATGGCCTAATTCGCCACCACCACCATCACAGCTTACAGCGGAAGTTTCGACGACAACCGGTTGTTCAATTTCAGTGCTGTCCATTTTTTTGCCCACCTTTTGCTATTGTATCCTGGTTGATCAGTTGGTCCCGCAGTTGGTCCCACAGTTGATCATTGACCATAGTCTATGCGAGTGATACCTCACAATCCAACATTGGCCGAACATTGGCAAGCTTCGGCAATCACCAATAACCCTAATATGCGCGGGATCAAAAATACGCAATGAACGCCAACGCAACTGAATCTTCGTCTGAGTCCTGGCCTGATTTTGCCATCGAGATTAATGGTCTCAACAAAACCTATGCCGGGAATTCAATTCAGCCGCCACAGGAAGCGCTGATCGATATTAATTTGAAGATTCCGCGTGGCGCTTTCTTTGGTTTGCTGGGACCCAACGGCGCCGGCAAATCGACCATCATTAATATTATGGCTGGGCTGGTGATCAAAAGCTCCGGCGACGTCAAAGTGTGGGACTACGATATCGAGCAGCAAATGCGCCAAGCCCGCTCATCGATCGGGATTGTGCCGCAAGAGCTCAATATTGATCCGTTTTTCACGCCGCGCGAAGTGCTGGAAACTCAAGCCGGTCTCTATGGCGTGCCCAAATCCGAGCGCCGGACGGAGGCTATATTAGATGCCGTCCGTTTGCTGGATAAAGCAGATTCTTATGCCCGCTCGCTCTCGGGCGGTATGCGGCGGCGCATGCTGGTCGCCAAGGCGATGGTCCATTCGCCGCCTGTCCTGGTGCTCGATGAACCAACCGCCGGCGTCGATGTCGAATTGCGCCAGCAGCTTTGGTCCTATATTCGCGGGCTGCGCGATCAAGGCACGACGATATTGCTGACCACCCATTATCTCGAAGAAGCCGAAGAACTTTGCGATCAAATCGCGATTATCAACCATGGCCGCTTGGTCACCAGTCAAAAAACCGAAGACCTCCTGCGCAGCTTGGATTCAAAAGAGCTCATCGTCACGGTTGATCAGAAATTGTCCGCCGTGCCGGATAGCTTAACGAACTTCAATGTCGATCTGAGCAACAGCCATAAACTCGTCTTTCACGTACCGCCCAGCAAAGTTCCGGTGGAAGCCGTCATGGATGCGGTGCGCCGGGCCGGACTCGGTATTGTTGATCTCACCACCAAGGAAAGTGATCTTGAAGACATCTTCCTGATGATGACCCAAGAGCATGAAGACTAAACGGCGTTCCTTTTTTGCTATCGGTGTTCTGATCCTATGCAGCGCCGTTTTATCTGCCTGCGCCCCACAATTCGTTGAACCGGGACCAAGAATCACTGAGCCGAGGCTCACCGGTACAACTGTCATTATGGCAGATGGGACGGCGCTGCCGATGCACCGCTGGCCGCCAACCGGAACGCACCAAGACAAACCCAAAGCCATCCTCCTGGCGCTGCATGGTTTCAATGATTACGGCCTGTTTGTTAAAACCGGCGCCAAATATTTCTCCCGCCACGGCATTCAAACCTACGCTTATGATCAGCGTGGATTTGGCGCCGCACCCCATACCGGACGCTGGCCCGGCCGCCACGCTTTCGCCGCTGATCTGAGCACGATCACACACCTGCTGCGCCGTCACCATCCGGCAACGCCGCTCTATCTGCTGGGCCATAGCATGGGCGGTGCAATTGTGATGACGGCTGTTACCGGAAATAATCCGCCAAATGCAGACGGCATTATTTTAGCGGCTCCCGCTGTCTGGGGCCGGGCCAGCATGCAATTTTATCAACGCTGGGCGCTTGCCGTATTGTCTCATACGATGCCGTGGCTGACCCTCACGGCGGAAGGGTTGGATATAAAACCGAGCGATAATATCGCCATGCTGCGCGCCCTTAGGCGTGATCCCCTGTTCATTAAAAGAACCCGGGTTGATACCATCTGGGGCCTGGTTAATTTGATGGATGACGCTTTGGCTTCATCGCCAAAATTGACGGCGAAAACATTGATCCTTTACGGCGACCATGATGAAGTGATCAAGAAAAAGCCGACGAAGATGATGCTGGCCGCGCTCCCGGGACTTAATCAGCCCGCCACCTCAGGTCAAAAACTTCGGCGCTACCCGGAAGGCTATCACATGCTGCTGCGTGATCTGCAGGCAGAAAATGTCTGGCGGGATATCGTCATTTGGATTTCTCAGAAATAAATGAGCTTAACCCCCGCATAACCTTTACCAATCGCAGCACTTGCAGTATGGTGCGCGCCCTATCGACCTCTCTTCAGCACCCGTAGCTCAGCTGGATAGAGCGCTGCCCTCCGAAGGCAGAGGTCACAGGTTCGAATCCTGTCGGGTGCGCCA
>CAJWAR010000034.1 GCA_913020445.1 uncultured Rhodospirillaceae bacterium | reverse complement strand
TGTCGGCGGCGGCGGTGATGACGACATCAAAGGCCATGAGGGTGATGACGTAATCTATGGCGACTGGGGCCAAGGTGATGCGGGACCGCTTATTGTGCCGCTGGATATCGAAGCATCATTGGCCGATGTTGATGCATCAGAAGTCTTAGTCGTCACTATTTCTGGCGTGCCAGATGGAGCGACTTTGTCGGCTGGAACTGTAAGCGGTGACGGAACCTGGATATTGGCGCCAGATAATTTAGCTGGCTTATCAGTCAACCTGCCAGAAGGCGAGGGGCAGGATTTTGCTCTCACCATTGAAGCGCACGCTGTTGATACTGATCCTGACAGCAATGTGCAAAGTTCAGCAGTTACTGCGACGACGATCAATGTCAGCTACGGCGATGTCGAAGACGGCAACGACAAACTCTATGGCGGTCATGGTGATGATCAAATTCACGGTGGCGGCGGGGATGATAAAATTCATGGCGACCATGGTGACGACGTGCTTTATGGCGATGCCGGCGATGATAAAATCAAAGGCGGTCATGGCGATGATGTTATCGTCGGAGGTGCCGGCGATGATGAGTTGAGTGGCGGCAAAGGTGGCGATACTTTCTTGTTCAACCTCGATAGCGACATCGGCAGAGATATTGTCAAAGATTTCAAGCTCGGTGATGAATTGCGCTTTGAGGGGCCTGAATTTTCGCCTGAAGATGTTGAGATTGTTCAAGACGGCAAAGATACCATCATCACGTTTGACGGCAGCGATGTTGAAATTACCTTAAATAAAGTCGATGCCGATCATCTGACGAGTTATTCGGTGACCGAAGATCCATCTGGCGACATTGTCGTAGTCTATAATTCAGATGCTCCTGGCGGCTAATAAAGCCACTTAGAGATCGATCCTAAGCAGGTCGTATGCCATCTGCAGCGGCCCATTATAATTGCGACGAATATCTCGCACCACCTCATCCATCAGATGAGGGCCCATTTCATCGACCGGCATGTGATGTTTGGCATATTTATGGATGACCTGATTGGTCGATTCAAAATGGCCGAAATGAGTGGCCACGAGTTTCTTTACATTGGCATCAACCGCAATCTGCCCAAGCGCGGTTGGTGAGGTGTGCGCAAATGTACCGACACCTGATTTACTGCGAAACTCAATAAAGGATTCTGGAAACGTGCATTCATGGAAGAGAATGTCCGCGTCTTTTGCCAGTTCGACCATACTGTCGCAGGGTGCAGTATCGCCGGAGAACGCAATAACCTTGCTTTCCGCTTCCAAACGGACACCGAAACATTCCGAGATTTCGCGTGGAATATGGTCGACAAAATCGCAATAAATGCGGACATCATCATCTTCATAGACGAGACCGGGACTTACTTCACGGACGTCGGGCTGAATTGCGGCCAAATTGCCTTGGCGTAACGGATAGGCGCCGCGCGCTCTGAAATCAGCGTCAAACGCCCCACCTTCAAATAAGTGAGTGCAAAAACCTTGAGTTCCCTTGGGGCCTAAAACGATTGGTGAAGTCGGGCGATCCGACATCCACCCGGTAATTGCAAAAAGCGGAAAATCACAAATATGATCATGATGTAAGTGGGTGAGAAATATGGCCTTCACTTCAGCCGGGTTTGCATTGGCACGGGCCATGTTGTGAATGGTTCCGGCACCACAATCGAACATGTACTTGGTACCATTATCCAAGGTAACTAAAATTCCTGACTGAGCCCGATCGGGGTCTACGAATGCCGCGCCGGTGCCAAGCATGTCAATTTTCATTTTCGCCCCTTCAATTTTCATCTTAATTGAGTATGTGTCGGGTTAATTCTATGAAACTCTTGGCGCCCAGGCCACCGCAAAAGTCATTCCGGGCCCGGTGATCAGACAAATTGGCGAAAAGTTCTTGTATTTTTCGTGTAATTTGGTATTAAAGTACCTAATTACTATTTAATGTTGAAATATTGCGCTTGAAACCTCGGTTTAACTGTTTATTTCAGGTGGAAAAGAACCATTTGTAAACCATGATGGCCGCGCAGATCGTAGCACAACACTTTTAGGAGCCAGAGATGCAGTTCGCACTGACCGAAGAACAACAGATGATGCAGGATATGGCGAAAAATTTCGCCGAAACAGAGATTCTGCCGACCCTCGAAGAAGATGAAGCCGCTCATAAATTTCGCCCTGAATTGGTTAGGAAAATGGGTGAGTTGGGCTTTTTCGGCTGCTCAATTCCTGAAGAATACGGCGGCAGCGGATTTGGCTTTCTGGAAGCAGTCATCATCGCCGAGCAGATCGCCAAAGTCAGTGGATCCTGGCGCTTGCCGTTCAATATGCAAAACCACGGTCCAGCCGTAACCGTCAATCATTTTGGTAGCGATGAACAGAAAGAACGTTTTATTCCCGGCTGGGTCAGCGGCGAATCCATCGGCTTTTTTGCCATGACCGAGCCCGACACCGGTTCCAACGTGGTCCAAATGCGCACGACGGCAACCGATAAAGGCGACCATTGGGAAATCAACGGTCAAAAAATGTGGATTTCCAACGCCCACACCGGCGATTGGGGTCTGCTTTACACCATCACTGATCGCGAAGCGGGCCACAAAGGCATGACCTGCTTCATCATCAACCCCAAAGAAACCGATGGCATCTCCACATCGGCGATTGAAACCAAGCTTGGTCTGCATTGTGCGCCGACCGGTGAAATCGTTTTTGAAGGCGCTAAGATTCCGAAAGACGCAGTTCTGGGTGAAGTCGGCAAAGGCTTCCAGACTTGCATGTGGCAATTGAATAACACGCGAATCGGCTGCGCTGCCGGCGCCGTCGGCATCGGTGGTGGCGCTTTGGAAGCTGCTATCAACTATGCCAACGAACGCACCCAGTTCGGTAAGAAAATTGGTTCCTACCAGATGGTTCAGGCACAAATCGCCGATATGGTCGCAGAACATGAAGCCGCTAAATTATTGCTTTACCGGGCCGCCTGGCTAAAAGATCAGGGACTGCCTAACCAGCACGAAACGTCGATGGCCAAACTCTTCGCCTCCGAAGCCGCGGTCCACGCTGCGAACGATACGATGAAGATTTTCGGCAGTTATGGCTTTTCCACTGAGTATCCAGCAGAACGGTTCCTGCGTGACGCCCATTCCCTCCGGGTGGTCGAGGGTACCAGTAATATTCAAAAGCTGATCATCGCCGGCATCTCGCTGGGAGATTCTGAAAACCGAGTATAATAGTATGTGACCGTCAGCAATCTGGCGGTAAGATCGACAGCTTCGAGAGCATATTCTAAAAGAGGTGGAACTAACCATGGCCCGCAAGCAAACGCCACTACGTCCTTATTTCGAGGAAATGCCCGCAATCGGCAAGGAGCTGAGTGACGGCGTCATCAAACGTTCGCAAGAAAATGTCGAGCTTGTCAAAGCACAGGATGACATCGTCGCCAAAGAGGTAGAGCGGGTTGAAAACGCTGGTATTCCAGCTGAAAAAATTCACTCACGCGGCGGTATGACGGTCTATGACCGCCTCGAATATCTGGTCGACGAAGGAACCTGGAACCCGCTTCACACTCTCTACAATCCCACCGACAATGAAGAAGGCTGCACCGGTGTCGTCAACGGTATCGGTAAAATTGAAGGCAAGTGGGCGGTTATCATCGGCTTTGACAACAAAGTCATGGCCGGTGCCTGGATTGCCGGGCAGGCCGAAAATATTCTGATGGTTACCGACATGGCCAAGCGGCTCAATATTCCGCTGGTCTGGATGACCAACTGTAGCGGCGTCAAGCTGATGGAGCAGGAAACAGTTTACGCCGGCCGCCGCTCGAGCGGTGCGCCGTTTTACCGCCACGCTGATCTGAACCAATTGGGCGTGCCGATCCTCAATGCCATTTACGGCACCAACCCGGCTGGCGGCGGTTATCAAGGTATCAGTCCGACCATCCTGCTGGCGCACGAAGGCGCCAATATCGCAGTCGGTGGCGCCGGTATTGTCGGCGGCATGAATCCCAAAGGTGAAGTCGATATGGAAGGTGCCCGCGCCCTGATCGAAGGCTCCAAAAACTTCAAAGCCAAAGCGCCCGGCCGGGTCGAAATTCATTTCGATGAAACCGCTTATTTCCGTGAAGTCCACGAGACCGAGCAGGGCGTCTTGGACGGCCTTAAAGATTACATGCGCATGATGCCGGCTTATGATCCGGTCATGTTCCAAGTGGCTGCCCCGGCTGAGCCGAAGTTTGAAGCCAAGGACCTTAACTTGATCCTGCCGGTCAACCAGAAACGCCCCTACGATTCGATCCAGTTCCTGGCCCGTCTTACCGACAACAGCGAATTTATGGAATTCCGCCCCGACTATGGTCCTGAGGTATTCTGCGGCATCGCCAAGATCGACGGTTTTCCCGTCGCCATTGTCGGCAATCGTCAAGGGGTCTATCCAGATTATCCCGCCTACGCTGACGGCGCTTATCCTGGCGTTGGCGGCAAGCACTACCGCGAAGGTCTGATCAAGCAAGCCGAATTTGTCACCTTGTGTGGCCGCGACAATCTGCCGATGATCTGGCTGCAGGATACCACTGGCATTGATGTTGGTGACCTGGCCGAGGAAGCCGAATTGCTCGGCTTGGGCCAAGCGCTGGTTTATTCTATCGAGCAGACCGAAATTTCAATGATGTGTATTGTCCTGCGTAAAGGTCAGGCGGCAGCCCATTACATCATGTGCGGCCCCCAGGCCAACAACAACAACGCCTTTACGCTCGGCACGGGCTGTACCGAAATTTGCGTTATGCATGGTGAAACTGCCGCAGCCGCATCCTACGCCCGGCGCTTGATCAAGGAAGATGAAGCCGGCAACGACATTGCCCCGGTGGTCGATAAAATGAACGAAATGATCCAGGATTATCAGGATAAATCGGAACCGGTGTTTGCCGCCAAGAAGGGCTTTGTTGATGAGATCGTTCAATTGCCCGATTTACGCAAATACATTCAGGCCTTCACTGGGGCTAATTATCAAAACCCCAAATCGATCACGCCGGTTCACCAAATGCTGCTGCCGCGTTTGATCAAAGGCTAGGAAACCTATTTTCAAGGTGGCTAAAAAAAGGTACGTGTTAGAAAAATTCAGATAGCTATTGAGCGATATTGTCCAGCAACATGACTGCGGTACAACTCAATACAATCTCACAGGAAAGGATACATTGATGGAAAGAACTTTAGCTCAGCCGACGTTGCTAGGCGCTGTCTGGCCGGCATCGGCAGATAGCCTGCTTCGTAAAATCATTCTGGCCGTAGCTGGCACCGCGCTGTTAACAGTGTCGGCTAAAATTCAAGTGCCGTTTTATCCGGTGCCTATGACCATGCAGACATTTGCCATCCTTGTCATCGGTATGGCGTTTGGCTGGCGGCTGGGCGCGGCGACGGTGCTGCTTTATCTGGCTGAAGGCGCCCTAGGTCTACCGGTATTCGCCGGCACCCCGGCGAAAGGCATCGGCCTTGCTTATATGGCTGGTCCGACCGGTGGTTATTTGGTCGGCTTTCTGGTTTCGGCAATGGCGGTTGGATATCTCGGCGAACGCGGCTGGGATCGTAACTTGTTGACGACGCTGGCGGCGATGGTCCTGGGTACCGCGCTGATCTTTGGCTTTGGCTATGCTTGGCTGGCGCATCTTATCGGTATGGCGAAGGCCCTCCAGTTTGGCGTGCTGCCGTTCTTGTGGGGAGCGGGCTTCAAAATAGCCCTGGCGGCGGCGGTACTGCCGATGTGCTGGAAATTTCTATCACGCAATAGCTAACGGAACATTATTTATTTTGGAGTAATCACCATGAGTGTAAACGTCACCGCCCCAATGTCGGGGTCAATTTGGAAAATACATGTAACCGTCGGCGAGGAAGTTGCCGAAGATGATGAACTACTCATCCTCGAAGCCTTGAAAATGGAGAATCCGATTTACGCCCCGTCGGATGGCAAGGTCCTTGAGATCAAAGTCAAGGAAGAAGACGAGGTTGAAACCAACGATGTGTTGATTGTTCTGGAATAACCGGAACAGCAAGTCTTCGTCGGCGAAATTCGAGTGGATTGGCACTGTTAGTAATGTGCGAAAACCGCCGAGTAATGGAGAGTTAAATGGAAAATTTTTGGGAATCCGTCAATTTGATGATTTTCGTCTATGCCCTGGCGGCAGTCGTTTCCCTGGCCGTGGCGTGGATAATTAAGCTGCTATTTGGCGTCATCCACTTGAAGGAGAAACGCGCAGCGGCAAATAATCCAGCGCCGGATGAAGCCTCAGATGAACCTTCTGGCGATGGTGAAAAAGTTATAGCGGAAGGGACTTCCTGATCATGCCCGATATAGAATTACTGCAAATTTTTCAAGGCATCGCCACCATGGTGGACGGTGATCCGGTTATCGCCATTGCGCGTATCGTTCTGATCCTGCTCGGTTTCATGTTTGTTTATCTTGGCGTTAAGGGAACGCTGGAACCCCTGATCATGATCCCGATGGGCTTCGGCATGTCGTCGGTTAATGCCGGTGTGCTTTATCTCTCAGCTACCTCCACCGGAACGCTGTTCATCGACCCGATTGCCAGCGACCCGTCTCAGCTGATGGATGCCTTGCAGATTAATTTCCTGCAACCGCTTTATACCTTCAGCTTTTCCAACGGCTTGATCGCCACCTTGATCTTCATGGGTATCGGTACATTGTCTGATATTGGTTACCTGCTAATCTCGCCGGTTCGCTGCATGATTATTGCGATTTGCGCGGAATTGGGAACCGTTTTGACCTTTCCCATCGCTGTCGCCATGGGGTTACCGTTCAACGAAGCGGCGGCTATTGCCATGGTTGGCAGCGCCGATGCACCAATGGTTCTCTACACCTCGCTGCTGCTGGCCCGGGATTTGTTCGTTCCCATCACCATCGTTGCCTATCTCTATCTGAGTTTGGCCTATGCCGGCTATCCGTATCTGGTCCGGTTGATGATCCCGAAGAATCTCCGCGGCGTCAAAATGGATCCAACCACAATTCCGAATATTTCCAAGGCCGAAAAGGTGACTTTCGCGGTTATTACATCGACCCTCTTAAGTTTGCTGTTTCCGGTGGCGGCACCGCTGTTTATGTCATTTTTCCTCGGTGTTATTATCCGGGAATCGGGCGTTAAGCCGTTCGTCGACTTCCTTTCGGGCCCTGTGCTGTACGGTGCGACATTCTTTTTGGGCCTGCTATTGGGCGTCTTGTTCGAAGCCAGCACGATCCTCGATCCGAAGGTTATCCTGCTGTTGATCTTGGGCATTACCGCTTTGCTGTTGTCGGGCATCGGCGGCATCATTGGTGGCTTGCTGGTATATCGTTTCGGCGGCCGCAACTTCAACCCGACCATCGGTATCTCCGGCGTGTCCTGTATTCCAACGACGGCCAAAGTCGCGCAGAAAGAGGCGCGGGCGGCAAATAAGCACGCCATCATCCTGCCCTGGGCAATGGGAGCCAGCGTATCGGGCGTGATTTCCTCGGCCATTATCGCCGGCATCTATGTGACGTTGCTGCGATGAACCAGACAATGCGAGATAATAAAGGCTACTGGATCGGCGGTACGATAGTCGCCTTTCTTGGCGTTGCCCTGGTCAGGCTCGTCGCTCCCGAATTATCGGGCGGCTGGGCTTCGCTTGTTTTGATGTTTGGTTTCACCCTTGTCATTGCGGGTATTACGACCATCACGTTTGGTACCCAACGCAATCAATCAGAATCCTTCATCCGGATCGACAAGCAGTAAAGCTACCCCGCCAGTTCTGCCGTTAAGCGGCGGGCCAAGGCGCCAATAACCCGGCGGCGATACCACGGCGCAACCGTTGTCGTCTTCATCGGTTTTGCCTGTTTGCGCACATTGTCGCGTAATTTATCGAGGCTTTCTTCGTCCAAGGCGTCGCCGGCATAATCATCGGTGCCTTTGACGATTTGCGGGTAGGGGTTCACACCTGTCAAAGCGATTGCCAAGTCTTTAACGTTACCGTCCGCCATTTCTAATCGAACAGCCGCACCCGCCAAGGGATAATCGATCGAGCCGCGAATGCGCGCTTTTTCATAACGCGATGGACAGCCGGCCAGGGCTTTTGGCAAATGAATGACCGTCAGCAATTCACCGGGCTTGAGGGTCAAATGATCAAGGCCATCGTTCTGGTACATCTCCGCAAGTGGAATGCGCCGCGTTCCTTCCGGACCAACGAGATCAACCTCGGCTTGATAAACCAGCAAGCTCGGCGCGACATCGCCTGAGAAGGCCGCAAAACAACGCTTGCCACCGGAGGCAACGTGGCAGGTCTCGCCACGCGCTTTGAGGCAATAATCGTTGCTTTGACGCCACCATTCGCTTTGATTGTAAAACAAGCAGCGCGTATCGAGGCAGAGATTACCACCGAGCGTGCCGTATTGCTGATGAGTGATACCAGCAACGGCAGCAGCAGCTTCGGCAACCGCCTGATAGTTGCTGACGATATGTTCGTTACCGGAGACTTCCTTGAGCGTCACGCCAGCGCCAATATGAAGACCTTCTTTGTCTTCTGTGATGGCTTTAAGCTCTGTGACAGCGCTAAGGTCGATCAAATTTTCCGGCTGCTCGATACCGCGCCTGACATTGACGATCATATCGGTGCCACCGGCGACATACAGCGCTGCAGTATTTTCACTGTGCAGCTTGACGGCTTCCGCAGCGCTTTCCGGACGGTGAAGTTGAAAGTTAGGCATATATTCCATTATTCAGCTGCCTCTTTGTTTGATGTGCTGTTTTCGACGAGTTCCATCAGACGATCCGGCGTCACCGGCAAATCCAGTGGCCGGACGCCAAGAGCATCAGTGACCGCACTGACGAAGGCAGGGATGAAACTTACCAATGACGTTTCCCCGGCTTCCTTGGCGCCAAACGGCCCGTGCGGATCAACGCTCTCGATAATGCCAACTTCAATCGGTGGAGATTCGATAATCGTCGGTACCTTGTAATCCAGCATGCTATTCGTAATACCGAGCCCGTTAACGTATTCAGTGCCCTCCGAGATCGCCTGGCCCATGCCCATCCAGACCGAGCCTTCAATCTGACCTTCGACGGCGAGTGGATTGAGCGCTTTGCCGACATCCTGGGCCGCCCAAACTTTCTCGACCGTGATTTCAAAAGTTTCCGGATCAATGCTGACTTCGACGACTTGTGCCGCATAGGCATAGGCCATGCTGCCGCTGATGGCGCCGCCACGGTATTTCTTGGTGCCCCAGGATTCGGGCAGGGTATCGAAATTACCTTTGGCGGTAATGGTGCCTGTTCCGACGAGAGCCTCTTTGACAACCTCATTAAACGTCAAGCCTTCGTCTTGCGTGCCAGCGCGATAAACTTCACCGAGACACTCGACATCTTCCGGTTTGACTTCCAATTTTTTGGCGGCAGCTTCGATCAGGATATTTTTAAGATTAGTCGCCGCATCTATTGACGCATTGCCAACCATATAAGTGACCCGCGATGAATAGGAGCCGTTGTCTTTTGGCGTAAACTTGCTGTCGCTGGTGAGGCTTTGAAAGCGGGACATATCGACGCCCAGCACTTCTGCCGCACATTGGGTCGCCATGGTGGTTGAGCCTTGGCCAATTTCCGGCGCGCCGGTAAGCAGAGTAATGGAGCCATCCCAATCGAGCTTGAGATGAACGGTCGCATGCGGCTCACCTGACCAGTTAACCGGCTTCGAAGCGCCACTCGGATAGTGACCGCAGGCGATACCAAGACCTTTGTAAGGTCCCATTTTGCCTTTGCGCTTTTTCCAGTCACTGGCTTTCTCAACCCAATCGAGACATTCAGGCAAGCCGTAGGAATTAATAAACATCTCGTTGAGGGTTTCGTATTTTGGTCCTTGCAGTAAGTTCTTGCGCCGGATTTCAAGCGTATCTATACCAAGTTCGTCGGCCATTTTGTCGAGCAGACTCTCGAATGCATAGCGGACATTAGTAACGCCATGCCCACGCATAGCACCGCAGGGTGGGGTGTTGGTCAAAACCCGGAAGCCTTTGTAGCGAACGGCCGGTAAATCGTAGAGGCCGAACATCATGCCACCGGCATACAATATCGTGACAATTCCATAACCGCTATAGGCACCGCCGCGCTGGATCGCTTTGAAATCAACGGCGGTAATCATGCCGTCTTTGGTGAGGCCGATCTTTATCTCGACATCCGTTTCCGGTCGGCCTCGATGGGTGATGAAGGATTCTTCCCGGCTAACAACTATGCGTACCGTGCCGCCAGCAGCCCGCGCTACGAGCGCGCAGATTAGTTCGACATTCAAACATTCTGTCCGGCAACCAAAGCCGCCACCGACAAATGGCTTGATCATGCGAATTTGGCTTTCTTCCATCTTCAATATCTTCGCCAGCATCAAATGACCGTAATAGGGGACTTGTGTACTGGCGTGAACCGTCATGAAATCCCGAGTTGGGTCATATTCAGCGATAGCTGCATGCGGTTCCATCTGTGCCTGAGCGATCTCGGTACAATTAAACGTTTCTTCCATTATGAGATCGGCAGCTTCGAATCCTTCGTCAACTTCACCGAGATCATAATCAACTTCCCGCTCAATATTGCGCTCACGGTTATCATGGATATTTACGACACCTTCGGCCATGGCCTCCTGCGCGGTGGTATATGACGGCAGTTCCTTGTATTTAAACTTGATTAAATCAATCGCTTTTTGCGCGGTTTCAACATCAATTGCCGCAACGCAGGCCACCGGCTCACCTTTGTAGCGTACTTTTTCACGGGCCAGCGGGTACTCAAAACGGGCAATCGGCAGGATGCCATAGGCTTCATCCGTTTCATCGCCGGTAATAACGGCTTTCACGCCAGGCAAGGCTTGAGCAGCCGAAATATCAACATCAATGATTTCAGCATGCGCGACTGGGCTTCTGAATATCCGGCCAATCAGGCAATCGCTCGGCATAAAATCAGCTGAATACTGAGCTTTGCCAGCAACTTTTTCCGGGCCGTCGACCAGCGGCGTTGGCACGCCAATGGTTTTAGTTGGCTTGATCTCGTTCATGCCGCTTTTCCTTTCGAGCCTAATTCATCGATTGCAAATTGCACGGCCTCGATAATTTTTACATAACCGGTGCAGCGGCAAAGATTGGCGGCCAGACCTTGGCGAATTTCATCTTCGCTGGGGTTCGGGTTTTCTCTCAGCATTCCTTCCGCCGCCATGATCATGCCCGGGGTGCAAAAGCCGCATTGGGTGCCAAGCTTTTCATGAAAACCGCGTTGCAAGGCAGACAGCCGATTTTGTTCCGCGAGAGCCTCAATCGTTTCGATCTCCGCTTCCTGGCAGGTTGCAGCTAATCGCAAGCATGCATGCTGTGGCACGCCGTCGATCAAGACAGTGCAGCAGCCGCATTCGCCACCATCGCAGCCAATTTTGGTGCCGGTGAGACCGATCTCTTCGCGCAGATAATCTGCCAACAAAAGATTGTCTTTAACGACGTCGTCGCGTTCTTTGCCATTAACAGTGCAATGGAGGAGAGTTTTGTTTCGTTTTTCACTCATAATAATTTTCCATAATAAAAAAATTAGGCCTCATCTGGATTCGCATGAGCAAGCAAAATCGATTGATCCACCCCAGCCGATAGACCTGCGGGGTTACTTGCTAAATTATCGTGCCAATCGGCAAATATTTCATTGAGCTTGGTCAATCCGGTTTTTCGCACCCGACCATAGCCGCGCGCCATGATGGCGAGATTAGAAGTCCGAATGGCAAGGTCATTATCAACAGCAGCAGTTTTGGCGACTGCATCCAGCCATTGCTCAATGGCTTCCTGTTCCTCAAGATATTGCGCGGATTTCGACCGCAAAGGTTTAAGCGCTGCCATGAATTTAAGCATGGCGTAACCAGTGAATGAACCGGTTTGAATATGCAGCGCGATGCCGTTGCCGAGATTTGGCACCAGCCAGCTAAGGCTCTTGGGTAAGGCGCTTAAGAATTCATCGCGGCCCGGTTTAAAATAGTCTGTAACTTTAAGCGGCACGCCGGCATCAACACCGAGTTCTGCCCTGATTTGTGAAAGTCGTCCGGGACGCGTTTTCAGTTGGCCGACGCGAATGACATCTTCATAGCTCATCCAGCGGGCGAGGTGGCTGGCAACTTCACTGGTAAGCTTTTTGTTTTCACCCGTATCGACGTCGCACACGGTTTTCAAGCGCGTTAGGTACAGCTGTGCGTAGGCTTCGTTTTGGTAATCGATCAAGCGCGCAATGCCGTAGCCAATAATGTCGTGGGTAGAGGCCGGGAAGGCGGCAATATCAGATGTAAAGGATTCAGGAGCGGCATTATGAGTGAGGCCGCCTTCAGTGGAAGTCGGCTGAGGATCCGCATCGGCGGCTTTCAGACCAATGTCAAAACCCGCTATATTGCTCTCAACCGCCACACCTTTTTCAGTTATTGATGCCCGGCATTCTTCAGCGGTAAGTGGCAGAATGCCAGTGCCGATAATTGCGCCAAACGCGATCGCATTGCCGCGGGCGGCAGTACCGGCTGAAAGCGCTTTCACATCCAGTTGGATAAGATTTTTAGTCGCCTTACCGAGGGCTTCAATAATCGGTGCGGCATCAATGCGGCCATCACCGGCCGATACCTTTTCGGCCGTTGAATAAACCCGCTCGGTCGCCGTGATGACCGTTGTGCAATCAGTGACAAAGCCGCGTTCAATGGCGCGACCGGCTTCGGTCGGCTCCATCGCAATCATCAGATCGAGATCGCCTGAAGCCGGGAAAAACGTGAAAATCGGCTGGGCTGGTGGATTTTTTTCCGGAAACAGCTCGAAATAATATGTCGTCGCGCCAGTCCGTTGAGCGACACCCGGAGTAGAGGTGGCCTGCGCCGGATAGCCTGCCCGCTTTGCCGCATCGACCAGCCAATCAATAAGCACGCCACCGCCTTGGCCGCCAAGTGCACCGAGCAACAAGCAAACCGGCCGATCAATTGTTGAGGTGACTTTAATCTCGTTCATCACTTTGCTCCCATCATCGACAAGAGGGAGCGGTTAATCGCCGAGCTAAATTGACGGAGAACGCCAGCATTCTGAATGGCTTCCGCTTTATAGAACGAGGGGCAAAGCTGCGCTGCATGGGCAACCTCGCCGCAATTGCCGCAGGCGACGCAGGTTTCGTCGACATGAGCAACCGGCGTTGCTTTCAAGGGGTCAGCACTTTGTTTCAAGGTGAGGGATGGGCAACCGCTTAACCGCATGCAGGAGTGATCGCCGGTGCAAACTTCCTCATCGACGCCGAATTTTTCGTGGGCGACACGCTGGCCGGCTTTGAGGGCCGCTGCCTTGGCCGGTTTTTCCCGGCGTTGACGGGCCAGCATGCATTCATTGTTTGAAATGACGACGCGCAAACCATCACCGCGCGCATTCATGGCCTCCCGGAGCACGTCAATCGTTGCTTCCAGACTGTAAGAATTGACATGCTTGATCCATTTGACACCAACGCCTTTGAGCGCATCTTCTATCGAAAGGAGAGACGCCATACCGCGTGGCGTGGCGCCGGTCGACGGCACTTTGTGCTGACCGGTTGCTGCCGCATAGCCATTATCCAATATAACCAACACTGAATCGTATTTGTTCCAGCGCGTATTGACGACGCCTGAGGTAAAACCGTTATGCCAGAAACCGCCATCACCCATGACAGCGACATTAGGCTGATCGAGCGCTGGGCCAATAGCGCCACTGCTGGCCAGGCTTAAGCCATAGCCCAAAACCGTATTACCGACATTGAAGGGGGGCAGGGAGCCAAACAGATTACAACCGATATCCATCGAAATATGAAATTTGCCACGTTCTTTCATCAGCAGTTTTAACGCCGCCATGATTGGACGCTCCGGGCAACCGGTACAAAAAGAAGGCGGGCGCGGCGGCATCGGACCGGGCAGATAAGATTGTGCCTGCTGGGTCTTCGCTTGGATTACAGTGTTTTTGTCGAGGGCGGTTTTGCCGATATCTTCCGGGCCTTCCTCGGCGAGATATTGCGCCACACCTTCGCGCACGACATTGGATACATATTCACCCGCCATCGGCAGCATATCTTTGCCGTGGACGCGGCAATCGAGCTGTTTGCGGTGGGCGATTTCGGCGATCTGAGTTTCGATGTAGTTCGGATTGCCTTCTTCGACGATTAGGACGCTGTCTTTGTCGTTCATAAAATTAACGATCTCATCCGTTACCAGTGGATAGACCATATTCATGCAATAGACCGGAATATCAGAATTGCCGAAGGCATCGGCGGCGCCTAATCGCTGCAGTGCCCGCATCACAACAGTATAAGTGCCGCCTTGGGTAATGATGCCCAAACGGCCACCCGCGCCGGGAAAAACCTCATTGATGTTATTTTCCTGGGCGTATTTCGCCGCCGCCGGAAGACGCTCTTCAAACTTGGCTATTTCATGCTGATAAGACGCTGGCGGCAGAACAATCTTGGAGACGTCGTATATCTGTTCAGGAATTGGATTGTTGGCATTGAACTCGGCAATCTTGTTGTCTTTGGTGATAAAACTGCCGGTCAAATGACAGGCCCGAATGCGCATATTTAGAAAGACCGGCATGTTGGAGGCTTCCGATATTTCGAAACAATGCTCGGTTAGATCAACCATGCGTTCCATATCATAACGCGGGTCCATCAGCGGGATCGAAGATTTCATGGCAAAGGTATAGGTGCGCTCCTGCATGATTGAGGAGCCCTCGCCATAATCGTCACCGAGGATGATCAGCGAGCCGCCTTTGACACCGGTTGAGGCTAAATTCGATAACGCGTCAGAGGCGACATTAGTGCCGACCACAGATTTCCAGGTAACGGCGCCGCGTAATGGATAGTGGACGGAAGCGCTCAGCAGTGAGGCGGCCCCCGCTTCGGAAGCCGATTGCTCATAGGTGATGCCCATCGGCTCAAGGATTTCGTCGCTGGCATCGGCCAGCACATCGATCAAATGCGACATCGGTGCGCCGGGATAGCCACCAACATAAGAGACGCCGGATTGGAGCAGGGCTTTGGTGACGGCAAGGATACCCTCACCATGAAACTCCTCACCCTTCCCTAGGGTAAGTTTTTGAATTTCCTTAGTGAAGGAGCGCTCGCCGCCTTGTGTGACCCGCGCTAATGCTGTGCCACCATCCATATGTTGATCTCACACCTAATTCTTGTTTTTGTCCCAAAACCAAATATTGTTTGGTAATCGAACAATAATGCGTAATATATGGGACGACCCGGTAGGACACAACATATTTTGATACAAATTCGATCATTTCACCGTAAAAAATAAGGTTATTTCTTTTTAGACATGAAAATCCCTTATACCAAACGCCGCCGCCTGTTGTGGGGTGATTGCGATCCCGCCGGGGTCCTCTACACGCCTAACGCTTTCCACATCGGCATGGAAATAATCGAACATTGGCTGGTTGAGTTGATCGGTCATGATTGGATTGCGCTACATATTGAATTAGGTTTAGACACACCGACGGTTCGGCTGAACAGTGAGTTTATGCGTGCAGTTCGCGCTGGCGATGAAATTGAACTCAGGCTAACAATTAAAAAACTCGGTGGATCGTCGATTAATTATATTGTAGAGGCTTTCAATGAAGCGGAGCAGCTATGCTTTAAAATTGATCAAGTTTCTTGTTTTGTCGGAGCCGTGGAATTTGAACCGGTCAGAATCCCTGAAGAGATCAGAGAAAAAATTGCTGCATATTGTGCAGCTTGTGACGAATTAGCTGAAAATGAGGAATAATTAAATGAGCAAGGAAGCGTTTCAGGAACTGGTGCAAACTGTAACCAGCGCGATTGCGGGAAAGCCTCTTGATAAGGCGCTGGCAGCGGAATTGAACGACCAGATTCCCACCGGCAGCGATACTTTTAAAAACATTCAGTCAGCCTGTGAGGCCGCGATTGTGGAAGGCTGGATGTGCGATCAGGAATATGGCGGCATTAAATTTGGCCGTGTGATCAAAGATATTGATGGCTTCAGCGTTGATGTCGTGCATATGGCTGACGTCGTTGGCCCGCATCACCGTCATCCAAAAGGTGAAATCGATCTCATCATGCCAATCGAAGGCGAGGCAAAGTTTGATAATCATGGCGCCGGGTGGGTGGTCTATGGACCGGATACAGCGCACAATCCGACCGTGACCGAAGGTACTGCGTTGGTGCTCTATCTATTGCCGGATGGAGAAATTGAGTTTACGGGACAATGATCCTTTATGGTGACTTTGACTTTGGTCAATTATTAAAGCTTGGTTTTCTCGTAGATATTATTTAATCCAAATACACTTATCGTAATAATCAGCGAAATCGGAATATATTATAGCTTGATGGGCTAAATTCTAATCGTTGCAAGGGTGATAATTTGGAACTAAAGTTCGGGTCTGAATAATTTAGACTTGAACTAAATGCGAAAATTTACGCCTTTTAGCCCCATATTTCGATCACAAAAAAGGGTGTTATTTTTCAACGGATTGCTCCAATTGTGCGAGCAAAACCTTAACGGGAGAGTATGATATGTTTAAGAAAATCCTATTGGCTGCACCCATGGCAGCCTTGCTTGCGGTGCCAAATGTCGAGGCGGCCGATAAAATTAAAGTCGGTGTCGTTTTGACGCTGACAACGCCGGCTTCGATTATGGGTAGACAAATGAAGGCCGCGTATGAAGTTGCTTATGATCATTTGGGCGGTAAAATGGGCGGTAAAGATTTCGAACTTATCTTCGAAGATGATGGGCTCAAACCGAATATTGGTAAGCAAAAAACCGAAAAACTCGTCAAAAAAGACAAAGTTGACTTTTTGACCGGCTATATTTGGTCGCACGTTATGGGCGCTTCCGCGCCGGTTGCTCTAAAAGCCGGAAAAATCTTCGTCAGCGCCAATGCCGGACATTCACTTTACGCCGGTAAAAAATGTCATAAAAATTTCTTCAACGCTGCTTGGGAAAATAGCCAAAACCCCATGGCAATGGGATCTTTGCTCAATAAACGCGGTGTGAAAAATCTTTATGTATTGTCCTTGAACTATGCGGCCGGCAAACAAATGGTTGCCGGTGTTGAGCGTACTTTCAAAGGTAATATTGTTGGTAAAGATTTGGTGCCGACGAGCCATAAAGACTGGTCTGCTGAAATCGCGAAAGTTAAAGCAGCCAAGCCGGATGGTGTTTTTGTATTCTATCCAGGTGCTTGGGGATTGGCTTTCTTTACCCAATACAAACAGGCCGGCTTGGATAAAACGACGCCGGTCTACAGCGTGTTCTCAGTCGATGGTGCTAATCTGCCGGTATATCAAAAGCGTAAAATGAAGCAACTCATCGGGACGTTTAATACGATGTTCTGGGCGCCCGATTTACCCAACGCCACCAACAAGCGTTTTGTTGCTGATTTCGCTAAAAAATACAAAGGCCAAATCCCCTCACATTACGCCGCTCAATCCTACGACAGTCTGATGTTGATCGCGGCCGGCGTAAAGGCGGCTGGCGGAGATGCCAAAAATACCGACGCTGTGCGCAAAGGTATGGAAGCGGCTGATTTCTCATCAGTTCGGGGCAAAATCAAATTTGGCAAGAACCATTTCCCGGTTCAGAACTTCTATTCCCGCCAGGTCATTAATAAAGGCGGCAAATGGCAGATGTCCCTTCGCGAGACAGTTGTTGAAGATCATGCTCCAGTGATGTCTAATGAGTGCAAACTCTAATCATTAGAGTTATAAGGTATTAATGTTGCGGGGACGCATCAGCGTCCCCGCAATCAATTTAGAAACAGGGCAACGAAGAAATATAAATGAATTACGTTCTTTTAGCAGAACAATTTTTTAACGGCTTTCAGCTTGGCATAATATTATTCCTGGTGGCCGCCGGATTGACGCTGATTTTTGGCATTATGGATTTGGTCAATCTGGCCCATGGCACGCTTTATATGTTTGGCGCTTTTTTTGCCGCAACTTTTGTCTTGCTCACAGATTCCTTGATATTGGGGATGATAATCGCCCTGCCCGTGATGTTGGTTGCTGGCATTCTGCTAGAGCTTACCGTTCTGCGAACGCTGTATGAACGCAATCATCTGGATCAAGTTTTAGCGACATTTGGATTGATTATATTCTTTAACGAATTTTTCCTAATCGCCTGGGGCCCCGAAGGAACCGGCATCAATTTGCCGCCCTATCTTTCAGGCATAATATTATTACCGGGCGGTATCACGGTGCCGGAATACCGCATGGTTATTATCGTAAGTGGCCTATTGGTAGCGTTATTCTTATATCTCCTGGTATCAAAAACACGGATCGGCATGCTCATCCGAGCCGGCGCCTCAAACCGTGAAATGGTCGGTGCTCTTGGTATCAACATTAAGCTGCTATTTACTCTGGTGTTTGGCCTTGGGGCGGTGCTCGCCGGTTTTGCCGGTATGATTATCACGCCAATCACTCAAGCCGAAAGTGGTATGGGTGAAAGTATCTTAATCTTGGCATTTGTTGTTATTGTGATCGGTGGTATCGGCTCAATTAAAGGTGCCTTTATCGCGGCAATCTTAACCGGTCTGATCGATACAATGGGCCGCTCTTTCATTGATGTTGCGCTGTTACAGATTATGAATGCGGTGGCAGCCGAAACCGCTGGACCGGCAATTTCATCGATGTTGATTTATATTTTGATGGCCGTCATTTTGGCGATTAAACCGAGCGGATTGTTCCCGCCTAAAGGGGCGTGAGAAAACCGCAATGAATTTAGCAATACTTAAGACGCCCCGCGGAATTTATAATTCCATCCTTATTTTACTGTGCATCTTTATGCCTCTCATTGCGCCGGCGATCGAGCAGGAATTCTTTACCGATGTCTTTGCCCGTATTATGATCGTGACGATCGCGGCCATCAGTCTGAATTTGATCATGGGCTACGGCGGCATGATCAGCTTTGGCCACGCTGTGTTTATCGGGCTTGGTGGCTATGCGGTCGGTATTTTTGCCTCGCACGGCATCGAAAGCGCTTATATTCAGTGGCCGGTCGGAATTTTAGTGAGCGGAATATTTGCGCTGATAATTGGCGCGATCAGCCTCAGGACCCGCGGTGTTTATTTCATCATGATCACCCTCGCTTTTGCGCAGATGATTTATTTCCTCAGTGTGAGCATCGAGAAATATGGCAGCGATGACGGCCTCACAATTGATGCCCGTAGCGATTTCGGCATACCGTTCTTTGACCTCAACGATGCCATGACCATGTACTACACGGTGTTTGTTTTGATGGCAGGCTGCTTATATCTCAGCTATCGCATCATAAATTCGCGCTTTGGCCGGGTGATGCGGGCGGCAAAGTCCAATGATGAACGTATGCATACCATTGGCTACCCGACTTTTGGCTACAAACTAACTGCTTTCGTGATTGCCGGCATGATGGGTGGTTTGTCCGGCTTATTGTCAGCAAATTTTGAAGATTTTGTCAGTCCCGACATGATGTTCTGGACGGTTTCTGGCGAGCTGATTTTCATGGTTGTACTGGGTGGCATGGGTACCATCATGGGACCATTAGGTGGCGCCATTATCTTTTTGTTTTTGTCGGAAGTGCTCTCCAATATTACCGAAGCCTGGCATTTAATATTTGGCCCATTCCTTATTCTCGTGGTGCTATTTGCCCGCGGCGGGGTCGAAGGCTTTTTTGCTAAATTTGAGAAACGCGATGACTGATATTGTATTAAAAGTCGAAAATCTGGTGAAGAATTTTGGCGGTTTGGTCGCCACTGATTCATTAAATCTCGAAGTCGAACAAGGTGAGATTCATGCCGTGATCGGCCCCAACGGCGCTGGTAAAACAACGCTTATTCATCAGCTTTCCGGCATGCTTAAACCGGATGATGGCTCGATCCATTTTGATGGTCAGGAGATAAGCAATATGTCACCTGCCAACCGCTGTCACGCGGGTATGGTGCGGTCCTATCAGATTACATCGATCTTCAAGGATTTCTCGGTTTTAAATAATGTTGCGATGTCTATTCAGGCTCAGGAGGGCCACAGTTTTCGCTTCTGGCGGAATGCTGATAAGGATGTTGAATTAGCCGGTAAGGCGATGGCAATTCTGGAAGAAATTGGTTTGCAGGAACGGGCCGGCGTGTTGGCTGATAATTTAGCCCATGGCGAACAACGCCAATTGGAAATCGCGATGGCGCTCGCGACATCGCCGAAACTGCTGCTGCTGGATGAACCGATGGCGGGAATGGGCCCGGAGGAATCATCGCGTGTCACCAAACATCTCAATTCGATGAAAGGCCGCTACACCATGCTTCTGATTGAGCATGATATGGATGCAGTGTTTGCGCTGGCTGACCGCATAACCGTATTGGTTTACGGTCAAGCCGTTGCCTGTGGCACACCACAAGAAATTCGCAGCAATGCTGAAGTTCGCCAAGCCTATCTGGGAGAAGACTGATGGCTGAACTGCTGCGAGTCGAAAATATTGAAAGCTCTTATGGCGCCTCTCAAGTTCTGTTTGGCCTTTCGCTGGAAGTCGGGATTGGCGAAGTTGTGACGCTGCTGGGGCGTAATGGTATGGGAAAAACGACGACCATTCGTTCCATTATGGGCCTGCTGCATCCGCACGCGGGTGAGATCCATCTTAAAGGGCAGGCAATCCAAGGTGAGCCATCTTATAAGGTGGCTCAAGCTGGACTTGGTCTGGTGCCGGAGGGCCGTCAGATATTTCCCAATTTGAGCGTTTGGGAAAACCTGGTGGCGACAGCGTCCAATCGGAGCCAGTTAGCTGATCCATGGACAGTCGATAAAGTTTTCGAATTATTCCCACCCTTGGCCGAACGGCAGACCAATGCAGGAAATCAATTGTCGGGCGGTGAACAGCAGATGCTCGCTATTTCCAGAGCCCTTATGACCAATCCTGATCTGCTGATTCTCGATGAAGCTACCGAAGGCCTGGCGCCGCTCATTCGCGATGATATTTGGCGCGTCCTGGAGCAACTCAAGGCAGCCGGTCAATCTATCCTGGTGATTGATAAAAACGTTGATGCCCTGACGCGGATAGCTGACCGTCATTATATTATTGAGAAAGGTAAAGTCGTCTGGTCAGGAAATTCGGATGAGCTTCAGCAGAATGAAGATTTACAGCACCGGTATTTAGGTGTGTAAAATTGCTGTTTGGCGCAAATAATCGCTTGAAATTTAGGTCCTGAATTCTCAAATAATATAAATAACAAGCGTGGATCTAAAAATTTTATCAATGAATAACACCGCTCAACAGCAGCCTACCGGTGAAGGTAGGTTTGATGCAAAATTCTGGCAACTCGAGTCGTATAAGCATCCGGGACAGCAGTTTTATTACTGTTCGCCGGCCTTTATTGCCGCAGATGGAACAGCAATAGTTGGCGATGATTTTTTAATGGCCGGCAGTGAAGAGCGCGTATTAGATCAAAAATTAATCTCGCACAATATTTTTGGCACCATTCGGTTGGTGGCAAATTTTCTTCACGAATGCAAATTAAAGGGAGAAGAAGCGAAGGTAGTTGTGCCGCTAAACGCCACTGCCGTGAGCGTAGAAACCGTGGCAGTTGATTTTGCCGATACCTGCCGGGAATACTTTGCCGATATCAGTGACCAAATAATATTTGAAATGGTCAATTTCCCAGACAAATTTACGATCGATTATCTTGATCATATAGGTATTTTAGTGTTTCCGTTCTGCCAGGAATATATCGCCCGGCCGAGTCCGGCATGGACAAATTTTACTATCTTCGCCAACTGTAATTTCCAAGGTGTGAGCTTCGATCTGAAAAACAAGCCATGGCCATCCGATAAAATTCGGCCCCATCTGGAAAAATTTTGCCAATCGGCCAGCCTTAACCGCCTGACACCGTATCTAATGGGCGCAGCGTCGCCTGATATTCAAGGCCTTGCCAATGAGCTTGGCTTCAAATTTGTTGCCGGTAAGGCGATTGATTAATTCGACCGCAGCTTAAAGCGCTGAATTTTACCGGTCGCCGTTTTCGGCAAATCTTCAACAAAGTTAAACCAGCGCGGATATTTGTAGCGCGCCAGGCTTGATTTGCAGTGCTCAAGCAATTCAGCTTCAAGCTCATCACCTGCATCTGATGCATCGTTTAAGACAATAAAGGCTTCGGGTTTAACTAATTTCTCATCATCTTCACGGCCGACAATAGCGGCTTCCAGGACTTTCGGATGCTCGACCAGCTTGCCTTCGATCTCAACCGGTGAGCACCAGATACCGCCGACCTTCAGCATGTCATCACTGCGGCCACAGCAGAAGAAAAAGCCGTCGTCGTCGACGTAATAGGTATCGCCGGTATACATCCAGCCATCGCGCAGCGCATCGGCGGTTTTCTCCGGATTGCGCCAATAAAGCTTGAGCAGCGAGTTGCCTTTGATCATCAGCGCGCCGGTCTCGCCGGTCGGCACTTCCTGGCCTTCATCGTCGACGATTTTACCTTCATAGCCCGGCACCGCCAATCCGCTCGCGCCCGGCTTAATATTGTCTATTTGGTTGGACAGGAAAATATGGAGAATTTCCGTTGTGCCAATACCGTCGAGCAGAGGAATGCCGGTTTTATCCATCCAGCGTTTCAACAGGTCCGGCGGTAAAGCTTCGCCGGCAGAGGTGCAGACGCGTACCGAAGACAAATCAGGTTCGCTGTTCTCCATCGCTTTAAGCTGGGCAGCGTAAAGCGTCGGCACACCGTAAAAGATCGTCGGCTTAAAGGTTTCGATAACCTCGTGGCAAGCATCCGGCGTTGGTGGGCCAGGATAAAAGACCGCTTCGGCGCCAACCCACAGCGGGAAGGTCATGCCGTTACCAAGGCCATAAGCGAAAAATAATTTCGCCGCAGAAAAGCAAATATCATCTTCGGTGATGCCCAAAATACCAACCGCGTAATGCTGACTGGTAACGACCATATCTTTATGGGCATGAACGACGCCTTTGGGGCCGCCGGTGGTGCCTGAAGAATAAAGCCAGAAACAATCGTCTTCAGGGCTGGCGGGTGAGGGGGCTAAATCTGGTGAGGCGGACGCCATATGTTTGGCTAAAGTATCGCCGTCACCTTCGGTTAGTAAGGCGACTTTTGGTTTATGGGGAGATTTTTCAAGTGCGGCCGTTACTTCATCGCTAAATTCCACCGAGTAAATTACCCCGGCGGCTTCCGAGTTCTCAATCATATAAGCGTAGTCTTTAGCGACCAACAGCGTGTTGATAGGCACCGGTAGAATGCCGGCTTTGATGGCGCCCCAGAAGACATAGAAAAACTCCGCGCTGTCTTTGACCATCATCAGGACGCGGTCGCCTTTGCTGAGGCCTAGATCGTTGAGGGCGTTGCCGGCGCGGTTCACATGCTCGGCCAGGGTCGCGTAAGTGACATCGCCGCCGCCATGCACACGGATAGCGATTTTATCGCCACGGCCTTCATCCAAATGCCGATCAATAAACGGTACTGCCACATTAAAATTTTCGGAAAAGCTGATCTCCGCTGGAAAAACGGAGGCATTTACGGAAACAGTATTATCAGACATGTGAATCTCCCTATTTTTTTGGGGCCTCAATCAATTAGGCCCCAATCGCGAAATGATAATAACGCAATCGAGGCCCAACTGAATTGATTTATGTCTAGTGGAATTTGATATATTCGAAGTCTGGATCCTTACCTTGGATACCGCGGGCCGGAGCGGCAATCCAACCAGCCATTTTACCCGGTTCAGTTACGGGAACCATCAGGCTTTCAACAAAGGCGCGATCTTCGTCATTGGGCAGCCAATTACTAACATTTGCATCCCATTCTTGCTTGGAAATGATGTTGCCTTCGAGATCAACATGGATGTCCGCAAAGGTGCCGATGTTACGATGGAAGGCCTGGTGTGGCAGGGTCAAGGTGAAGTCAATGCCGGCATCAGCAAGCGTTTTGTTCCAGCGATCAACACCGCGCTGACAGTCGTCGCGGTAGTCATCACGCAGCCGCTCGTTGATCGACGTCAGCGCAGCAATATCGGTGTGAATTATGCTGTTGCCGCTGATTTCCGGAACTTTATAAACATCGTTATCCAATAGATGGTCATCATCGATTTTCATTTCCTGGAAACGACCTTTGAGGCCCATATTGTAAAAATTTGCAGCATTGGTCGATTTCTCCTGGCCAAACAAATCGAGACAGACGGAGAAGTGGAAATTCATCCATTTTTGAATGAGTGCCAAAGGAATGCCGCCATATTGGGCAATGTCCATCGTGTCATGTTCTTTGATCAGTTCGGCGCTCCGTTGCACCACCCGGCCGACACCGGTTTCGCCGACAAACATGTGGTGGGCTTCTTCGGTGAGCATGAAGTTACAAGTGCGGGACAGCGGATCAAAACCGGATTCAGCCAAAGCACTTAATTGGAACTTACCATCACGATCTTGGAAATATGTGAACATGAAGAATGACAGCCAATCGGTCGTCGGAATGTTAAAGGCTTCAAGGATACGCGGCTTATCAGCATCGCCGGAATGACGCTGCAACATTTCATCCGCTTCTTCGCGGCCATCACGACCGAAGTAAGCGTGGAGGAGATATACCATCGCCCACAGGTGGCGGCCTTCCTCAACGTTCACTTGGAACAGGCTGCGCAGATCATAAAGCGATGGGCAGGTCCGGCCAAGGGCGCGTTGCTGCTCGACGGAGGCAGGCTCGGTATCGCCTTGCGTGACGATCAAGCGGCGCAGTTCAGCGCGGTATTCGCCCGGTACTTCCTGCCAAGCCGCTTCGCCTTTATGCACACCGAAATTAACTTTGCGGTCTTCTTCTTTATCAGCGAGGAAGATGCCCCAGCGATAATCCGGCATCCTAACCATATCAAAGTGAGCCCAGCCTTTGGCGCTCACGTCGATAGCAGTGCGGAGAAATACTTCGTAGTCATGACTTTCGACCGGGCCAAGTTCGTTCCACCAATCAAGATAGGCGGGCTGCCAGTTTTCCAGCGCCCGTTGGAGGCGGCGATCATCGGAAAGGTCGACGTTGTTAGGAATTTTTTGTGAATAATCAATCTTGCTCATAATTATACTCTCTTTCTGTCGAAATTAGCTTGTTTACCGGTGCCAAACAGTTTGAGCGCACCTTCTTCACCGACCGCGTTGGGGCGCTGGAAAATCCAGTTTTGCCAGGCGCTTAAGCGGCCGAATATTTTAGTTTCTAGGGTTTCAGGACCGGCAAAACGGAGGCTGGCCTCCATACCGGTCAGTGCATCGCCTGAATAGCTTGCGCGTTCTTCAATGGCGATGCGGACTTCATCTTCCCAATCAATGTCATCGGGAATAAAGGTGACGAGGCCGAGGTCCTCAGCGGCTTCGGCATCTAGATCGTTGCCGATTTCAGCCTTGATGTCAGAAATCTTGTCATCTTCGTCAAGGAATCGGGTTTGCAGCCGGGTGAGATCGTTGCACATCGGTAATGCGCCGAAATTCATCTCGGATGGTTGCAACGTTGCGGCGGCGATGTTGGAACCTTCAAACGTGCCGTCGAGCATAAAACTGCGATCGGCGGCTAGGACCAGCTCCATCAGCGTGCCGGTGAAGCAGCTACCTGGTTCAACCAATGTAATAACGCTACGGGATGAAACATCCAGGCGTTTGAAGGTCCGTTTAAGATAATTCGTAATTTCGCGAACCAGCCAATCGTCCGCGTTGTCGATTAAGGCTTGGTCGGCGGCGGCGACGAAATCTGCATTGCCTTCCGATTTAAAGACCCAGGTCGTAATCTCGTTTTCGTTGGTCCGCATGTGCAGAATTAAATCGTCAAATTCACGGGCGAAGGCGAGGGGCCAGAAATCAACACCCGCCGCATGAATGGCAGCAGCAACTTGCTCTGGTTCTTTTTCCGGACCACGAACGATGATTTCAGCGGTCAGCCCGTCACGATCAATCTTGACTGAGATGTTTGAATAGTTGATCTCGTCATCTTTAATCTCGCGTTTCAACGGTGTTAGCTCAATGCCTTTGGCATCTGCTGGACGGGATGAGTCTTTAGCAAACTCCTCTGCCCGTTCCTTGGCGGTGTCCATCAGTTTCGACCGCGGCACCAACTCGTCAACGAATTTCCAGTCGACGGCGCGTTTGCCTTTAATGCCTTCATTCAATGTACAAAAGTAATCAGCATGGTCACGGCGCACGTTGCGTTTGTCGACCACGCGCGTGAGGCCTCCAGTTCCCGGCAACACCGCCAGCAGCGGAACTTCCGGCAGGGAAACTGTGCTCGCGCCATCGTCAATCAACATGATGTAGTCAGCCGCGAGGGCAAGCTCATAGCCGCCACCAGCCGCCGTGCCGTTCACCACACAGATATATTTTTGGTCAGAATTAGTGGTCGAGTCTTCGATACCGTTTCGGGTTTCGTTGGTAAACTTACAGAAATTCACTTTATGGGCATGGGTGGAGGTGCCGAGCATTGCGATATTAGCGCCGGCGCAGAACACGCGATCTTTTGCCGAGGTGATGATAACGCTTTTAATTTCCGGATGTTCAAAACGTAATCGTTGGGTCGCATCATAAAGTTCAATATCGACGCCCAAATCGTATGAATTCAGTTTAAGTTCGTATCCCGGGGCCATGCCGCCATCTTCGGCAACATCCATTGCCAAGGTTGCAACCGGACCGTCGAAGCTGAGTTGCCAGTGTTTGTACTGGCTGGGGTTCGTTGAAAAATCAATCATCCTACCGTCTTATCCTCTATTTTTGCCGCCAAATAACATCTGACTGTTAATTTCAATTATTCAAAAGTATAACGTATAATTCCTTGGTTTCTGCCATTTTATTCCTGTTATAAAGGTTATTTAAAAACTTTTCGTAAATCGGTACCAAAATACCTATTTACATATAGTGCGACTCGTTGCATTGTGTCAAGAGACAAAATTGATCTAAATCAATTTGACGGCTAAGTGATTGAATTAAAGAGAACTATGAATTCAGAAACACGATTTTTAAAGGTAAATATTCGTTCAGCCATCGTTGATGACTTGCAAAAAATCATCAATTTAGATGCCGAAGTTACCGGATTAGAGAAAAAAGAATATTGGGAAGATCGCTTTGACCGGTTCACCGAACGGGATGGGCGGCATCTCATTGTGGCCGAGTCAATGACGCCCGGTGACGTTCTCGGCTTTATCGTCGGCGAAGTCCGTGCTTGGGAATTTGGCTCGAGGCCTTGTGGTTGGATTTTTGCCATTGGAGTTGATCCCGAACAGCGCATCCAAGGTATCGGCGAGCAATTGTATAACGCAATGTGTGAGGCGTTTAAATCCGATGGCGCCAGTGCGGTAAGAACAATGATCGCCCGTGAAGATCAGCTCAACATGTCCTTCTTCCGCGCCCAGGGCATGATGGGTGGGCCCTTTATTGAATTGGAAAAACCGCTTGATTGATATGACAGTGACGATTGGAGAGCATAAGTGAGACTGCAAAAAGCCACCCATTACGGATTATATGCGGTATTGGAACTTGCCCGGGATCCGTCCCGCCAATTATCGGCGACGGATATCGCCGATATCTACGGCATATCTTCTAATCATCTTGCCAAAGTACTGCGCGATCTTGGCCGCGCGGGGCTGGTTGATTCGGTGCGAGGCGCCGGTGGCGGTTATCGCTTCTCCGGTAATTCCAGGCGCACAACGCTGATGGATGTCATTAACATTTTTGAAGAAATTGGCAGCGATTCGACGGCCGCCGCTGATCCCGGTGACGAAACCGATATCGGCAGTGCCCTGCTGTTGGTATTGGGAGAAATCGATGATATCGCCCGGGCGACATTTGGCTCGATCACTTTGGATACGCTTTTGAAAACCATGCGCTGGCAGCGGGAACGGGAAGCCAAATTAGTGGACTAGGCCGAAATTCCAATTAACTCTTCGAGTTTGGTGGCATCGTTGCGCAAAGTCTCGCTGTCGCCGTCATAGGTAATGCGGCCGCGGTCTATAACCATAGTTCGTTCGGAAAAATCAAGCGCAACACGCGTGTTTTGTTCCACCAGGATCATCGATATGCCACCATGGTCTCTCAATCGCGCCATAACGCCTACCAGTTCTTCGACGATTACCGGTGCCAGGCCCTCGGACGGTTCATCCATCAAAAGCACCCGCGGATTGGTCATTAGGGCGCGGGCGATGGCCAACATTTGCTGTTCGCCGCCGGACAACTGATTGCCCATATTAGAGCGCCGTTCGGCTAGTTGGGGAAACAAGTCGAACAGGGCTTTAGCTGTCCATTCACCTGGCCGAGAACCAATATTCAAATTTTCTTCGACGTTGAGAGACGGAAATATTTCCCGCTCTTGCGGCACGTAGCCGAGACCTAAGTTTACCCGCCGGAATGATGGCGTGGCCGAAATATCGGCGCCTTCCAAACGAATGCCACCATCGTGCAACGTCGTGTGGCCCATGATGGTCGCCAGCAGCGTCGTCTTACCGACGCCGTTGCGGCCAATCACACTGATGCTTTCGCCAGCCGCCAATGTAAGTGACAGATTATCTAGCACCATGGTTTCGCCGTAGCCTGCAGTGACGGTATCTATTTCCAAGGCATTTGTTTTCTGGTCCATCAGGTCAGACATGGCTACTTGTCCCTAAATAGACGGCTTGCACTTCCTTATCCGCAGCGATGTCGTCGGGATTGCCTTCGGCGAGGATTGCGCCACGTACCAGCACAGTGATGCGTTCGGCAAATCTGAACACCACGTCCATATCATGTTCAATAATGAGAACCGCAATATCTTTAGGCAAACCATCCACAGCGTCCAAGATGATATGGCTTTCGGCGCTCGGCACGCCGGCGGCCGGCTCATCGAGCAGCAGCACCTTGGGATCAAGCGCCAACGCGATGGCAATTTCAACCAAGCGCTGGCGGCCATAAGGAAGTTCGTGAATTTCTGTCAAAGCATCATCTTCGAGTTTGACGACGCCCAAAATACGAGTCGCCTCTGCCATCACTTCGGGGTTGCTGCCGGCCGGACGCAAGATGCTTGTGGCGACCCCCATACGTTCCGAAATCGCCAGATACAGATTTTCGATCACGCTGAGGCCCATGAACAAGGTGTTGATTTGGAAGGTGCGGGCGATGCCGTGCTTGACCCGCTGATGTTCGGTCATGGTGGTAACATCATTACCAGCAAGATGCACACTGCCGGCGGTCGGGTGAAGCACGCCGGTGAGGAGGTTAATCAAGGTCGTTTTGCCGGCACCGTTAGGGCCAATGATGGCATGCCGGGCGCCGGGCGCCAGGGCAAAATTGATATTCCTGGCGACATTAAGAGCGCCGAAATTTTTATCAAGACCGCGAGTTTCTAAGATCGGTTCACTCATTTTGCACCATCTTTCGCTGGGCCTTTCAATCGGCCTTTGATTTTTTTCGCGATATCTTCGAAAATGCCGAAAAGGCCTTGGCGCGCAAACAGAACCGTCAAAATGAGGACGATGCCGATCGAAAACTGCCAGTACGGCTGGTCGGTACCCAAAATCTGCTCGGTCGTGCTTTCCAATATCTTATAAACAGTAGCGCCTAAAAAAGCACCATAAAGCCGTCCGGTGCCGCCGAGGATCAGCATAATCAAGACTTCACCCGATAGCTCAAAAGTATAAACCTCGGTCGTGACGTTGCCTTGGACCTGAACCCAAAGGGCGCCGGCAATGCCGGCGATGGCGGCAGAAATAATATAAACGCTGACTTGGCGCTGATGCACCGGTGTGCCGATGGCCGACATGCGCTGGGTGTTTTCACGAATCCCAATCAGCATCCGGCCGAAAGGGGCATAAACAATGGTCCGGATCAGCAAAAAACCGAAGAATAGGACAATAAGGACATAGATATAGCTGCTCGAATACCACAACTGATCCAGCTCAATCAGGCCAAAAATTTCAGAGTTAGTAAAATTGATGCCGTCAAAACCACCGGTGATTTCATCAAAATCATTAGCCAGTTCCTGGAGCATAATCGTCACGGCCATGGTCAGGACCAATAGCGTCAGCCCGGTGGTTCGCAGCAGCACCCAGCCGGACACCAAGCCCAGCACAGCTGCCCCCGCCGCTGCGGCAATGAGCCCGAGGATGGGATCGGGAATATCATTGCTCGCCATTAACGCGGTAATGTAGGCACCAGTACCAAAAAAAGCGGTATGACCGAGGGAGATGATACCGGCATAACCGACGATTAAATCGAGTGACAGGGCAAACAGGATCATCACCAATATTTGGGTCGCTAATAACCGGTAGCCCGGCAACAGATAGAAAACGGCAATGGCGAGAATCCATGGGATGATTTCCGCCCAATGGAAGCGATGGCGTGTTTGCAGGAATTGAACGGCTTTTGTTGTCGCTTCAGTCGGGGCTCCGGAGTTGGATGTCATAACGTCACGCCTTTCCGAAGAGCCCGTGCGGGCGGATCAAGAGCACAATAATGGTCACCGCGAAGATGACGAATGCGCCGCCTTCCGGAAAATAAAATTTTCCAGCAAAATCGATAATACCGAGGATCAGGGCAGCGAAGAAAGTGCCGCGGATATTGCCCATGCCGCCGACCGCGATGACGATCAGAAAAATAACCAGATATTCAAAAGCAAAGACGGGCTTGATGCCGCCGAGGAGTTGAATACCGAGGCCGCCGCCAAGTGCCGCCATGCCGCTGCCAAGCGCGAAAGTCCAGGTGAAAATCCGGCCCGTATTGATGCCGCAAGATTCAGCCATCCGCCGATTATCAACCGCCGCCCGAATTTGCGCACCGATATTGGTCTGTTCCAAACCGTAGAACAACGCCGCGACAATAACGGCACCCGCGGCAATCATAAAGATGTGGTATTTGGGAAAATTATTGAAACCCAAATCCACACTGCCTTGGAGATATTCAGGCATCAGGATCAATTGCGGGTCGGGGCCCCAGATGAACGTCACTGCGGCGATAGATGCGAACACAAGTCCAATGGTGAGTAGCACCTGATCCAATTCCGGCCGGCGATAGAGATGCCGGTAAAGAACGCGTTCAAACAAAATGCTAAGTAGTGCAACAATAGCGAATGAAATCAGCAGAGAGACCGCAAATGGCACTCCCATCCGGCTCACCAAAGTCACGGTCACATAACCGCCTGCCATGGCAAATGAACCATGTGCCAAATTGGCGAAACCCATCAGACCCATGGTAATCGACAGGCCGACGGATAGGATAAACAGCAGCATTGAAAAAGCCAGGCCGAAGACGAGGACCGTGGTGATTTCAATTAGAAAGGAAGACATATTTGTTCAAAACCCGGTAAAATTGAAATGCCGCACGATACGAATTCCAAAAGCGAAACAGCCGATGGCAGTATTTCCCACCACCGGCTGATTAGCAATTACGAAATAGATTACTTAAGTTCGTATTTTTCGCTTAATAGAGCTTCTTGCCGCATTTACCAAGTTTGAGCTCCTTGCACTTATCCTTAACGGCATCAAATTTTTGTTGGATTTCCTGCACCAACTTTCCACCTTTTTGCCGAACCACAGAGATATAGACATTTTGCACGATATCCCGCGTTTCAGCATCAATCATGATCGGGCCGCGCGGGCTATTATATTTCCAGCCCCGCAGTGTTTTCATGGCACCATCGGCTGTGAGCTTGCCGCCATTGGCCGCTTTAATCGCTGCATAAACCGCTGCCATACCGTCATAGCCACCGACACCGACGAAATCAGGTACGGAATTCGCGCCATATTCAGCTTGCCAGGCTTTGACAAAAGCTTGGTTCTCGGCTGACTTCAAGAACATGTTGTAATGATGCGCGGTGACGACGCCATCTGCTGCTGACCCCATGCCCTGGAGCTGTGTGTCCTGAGTGATATCACCGGGACCAACGAGCTGAGTGCCGGCTTTGCGCATGGCCAAAGCCTGATAGGTTTTAGCAACCGCTGCCGCATGGTTGCCGGCTGGTACGAAGACATACATGCAATTTGCTTTCTTACTTTTGGCGCGTTGGAAAAAGGGCGTCATATCAGGTACTTTCGCCGGTCCACCCATCGGAATTTCATCGACGATTTTACCGCCATTAGCGACAAAGCCTTTGCGGAAAGCGGCAATGCTGTCTTTGCCTGGGGGGTAATTGGTGTAACCGGAGACCGCCGTCTTACAGCCTAACTTGGTGGCAGCATGCTGACCCATGATGTAGCCCGCTTGCCACATGGTAAAGGATACCCGCACCATGTAAGGCGACATGTTGGGAATAAACGCGGTGCCGGCATTCATGATCACGACCGGTGTCTTGGATTTATTGGCTAAGGGAGCCACCGACATTGCGTTGGGTGAAAAGATCAGCCCGGTGATCAACTCGACATTTTCACGGGTGATCAATTCCTGGGCTGCCGCCTTGGCGATCGGGCCGCCGGGGCGCTTCGAATCACGGACGATCATCTTAACCGTATGGCCGCCAAGTTGTCCCTTATGCAATTTCATATAAAGCTTGGCACCACGCTCCATTTGCTGGCCAAGCTGGGCGGCGCCACCGGACATAGGTCCGATAAAGCCGATTTTATATTCACGGGCGTCCGCTTGAACTCCCGATAGGGCAAGAATACCAGCCGCTGATAGGGCCGGGATTAAATATTTTTTCATTGTGAGTATCCTCCATGTTAATTTTTATCGGTTTTAAAAAAATATTATTAATTTTTTTTAAGTTTCCTGGTTAATGCCTAAGCTTGATACCCCACAAAAACTGTAGGGCCTCTTGTTTTAATAGACAACTGTTAAATCTCATATATCAGGATTTATCTTCGCTAAACTCAAGTTTTCTTTGTGTGCTTTGCTGTGGATCAAAATACTTTGTGAGATTTAAAGCCAAATTTTACCGCTCTAATACGGTACTGCCCATTTTAACATATGGCGGCCTGCCATGCGGCAACCGTTGCGGCTTCGTCCTCATGCATGAGGCGAGAGTAATCGACCACGTCTGCGGCCAGTATTGCTGCTAGGCGTCGGGTGTTCCCCTCGTCAACCATGAGCTTTCTCCGAGATCGGATACTACCGCAATCTCATTCAGATTGTAATCTATCGGTGTTGCCTAACGAATTTACGTAATTCATCAAAAAATTCAAACTCTGAAATCAGAGACGTTTATTAACCAACTCCCATGAGGATTACGAACAACATTCGCGCAAAAAATTATTTTGTTGGAGATAGCCAAATATATCCGGCATTGAGGTGAAGCCAACCGGTGTTAGCGTCGACAAATTTGCCCTTAAAGCTGTTGTTCCCCTCGCGGGCTCGTCATCAATGTCCGGTGATGTCGAGCATCGCCTGATAGATGTCCTTGGCCTGTTGGGTTTCCTCATTATCGCTATCGCCGGACGGATCCGGACGGTCGAGGTCCTCAATCCGGCCCCGGGTCACCGGAGGTGTGACCCCGAAAAACCGGCCTAGGTTGGCACGTCTGAGCGAGGCGAGCATGCCGGTAAAAAAATTGGGGGATTGGGATTGCTGCTGGCCGGTACAGGAGTCGGCCATCTTGGTGTTAGTTTCGTTGATGTGAGTACGGGAAGTAGCAGTTTTTATATCGGTCATGGTTTGAGTCCTTAGCTAAAGCAGTCCAACGAACGGCTCCAAAGCCATGATCGCTCTCTTATTTAATAAGATGGTTTCGCGGGGTTGCTTATTCAAGGTCAAATGCCGGTCACATGGGCATAACAATTTCGTGATGGGAAAGCGGCCCGAGTAGCGGATTTATACCTTACTAAAAGATACTTCGGACCATTCCGATTCAGAAAAACGCGGTCAATTAATGTATCTATAGAGTTCTAACCAAAAGATGGCAAAAATCATTAGGAAAACGATGAATTCGACCAGTGTTATAATGATCAACATGAAGGATATGCGCCTCGCCGATGGCTTCATTGGCTGCCAGATGCGCCGCATGTACCATTGCCATCCGGGAACCCCGGACCATCGCTTCCATAGCCGCAAATAGCGGTGAAAGTCACGACCCCACTGTACAAGGCTTTTGTCCACTTCGTCGATGCGGGCTTCGCGTTCTTTGGGCGATGTCCCGCCATATTCATCCGTAATTACTAGTTCGGCCTTACCGCCTGGTTTTGGGTTAATGCGGAATTTGGTTGATGTCTTAAGTCCAGCTGAATAAGTGACATGAACCTCGTTCTTACCAGGGATTATTGACAGATTCGTTTCAAGTGTCTTGCCGTTACTGAGGTTTTTTGCGTCAAAGTGGTATTCACGGTAACCGGTTTGGCGCAGTTCCTGGAACTCCATCAATGAATTAATACGATAGAGACGCTCGATATCACCAATAAATTCCTCGAGCCAATCGGCGTCGAAGGGGGTTTCTATAGTGACCCAGGCGGCATCCTGCTCTTCGTTTGGTGGAGTGTCGTTCATTGTTCCGGGTGGGGTGTGATAATGAGCTGCGCAGTAAGGCCGCGAACCAGCTTCTCGAGAGCCATGCGCGACCGGTATCCGGGCACACCCCTCGGCCTGGGAGAGCCGATGACGGCAACATCGAAAACGCCAGCGTCGCATTCTTTGATAAGGCAGTCGGCCGGCTTGCCGAGCTGGATGTCGTGGGAATAGGAGACGGATTTTCCTGCCGCCAGTCCGGCCAAGCGGTCGATCTCCTCCGCGGCTTCCTGGGCGAGCTGGTTCTCGACGTAGTTGCCGAACCGGAATTGCGTCACTGCGTTGTTAAGCCAGTCGTCACCCTTCATACCTTTCCAGAAATCGGGCACGACAAGCAGATGGTGAAGTGAAGCGCCGTTTTCCCTTGCCAGATTTAGCGCGGTGGCTTCGGCTACCTTGGCACCCGGGGTGCCGTGACTGGCCACGATGATTTTAACGATTTTCATGAAGCGATCCTTTGGCTGGTCAAGCGAAAACCCGGCGCCCAACTCCGGCGCCGGGTCTCAGGGACAGCTCACGCCCGCTAGCCTATTAAAATATAGACCCCAAGCGCGATCAGCAGCGCAAACAAAAGGGCGAGAAAATCCTCACGCCGGTCGCTGACGAAAATTGACAACGCCGAGCCGCGGTGAAATTTCGCGCCAGCTTCTTCTTGAAGGTCGATGTTTTGACTATCATGTTCTGACATTTCCCGTCCTCCTATTAGATGGTTTCTTTGACGAACAACAAGATTACGAGCAAGGAAAGAACCGCCTTGGTGGTTCCGACAATGCCGCCGATGACAAGGGGTTGTCCGCCTGCCTGTTTCATGGCCGCGATGGTGATCTGCATGCCCAGACCGGTCAAGCCAAAAGCGAAAAGAAGGGTGATCCATTGCCTGAATTTCTTGATCATCTTCGCCGTATGCCTGACCACCTTAGTGGCCGTTTTAAGCACCTTGTTGGAACCCTTGGACAGGATCTTGGCATTGTAGATACCGCGAATGACGGTCTCGTCTTCGATGCTCATGATCTTCTTGTTTTCGATTAGGCTGGCCACGGCCTGCTTGCGGTCCGCCCGTTTCAGCTTGCCGGCTTCGGCAGTGAGAGTCGCCACCTGTCCCGACTTAAGCAGCTTCTCGGCCTTGATGTTGTTGTCGAAGAATTTCCCCTTGTAATGCTGCGCCGGAGCGAAAACACCCGTCGAGGAAAGCGCGAACATCAGGATGAAGCCGAGCACGAAGACCGGGAACTTCTCGAAGATCACGGTGCCGACGTTGACGGTGTGTCCAGGATCCGTTTCTTCGAGGCGCACGTACCAGACGGCCAGCCAAAGAACGATAATCGGCAGGAACAAAACGCGGGTGATGTTGAAGATTTCAGCAACTTTCAGGGTCTCGATGCCGTCCGGTTGATAGGCCAGTGCGGCGCCGGCGACCTGTGCCGAGTTCAAGATGCCGGTCCCGGCCCAAGCGCCGAACTGGATATGGCCCAAGTCCAGTATGTTACCGATCACCGGGAACAAGAACATACAGCCAACACCCCAGATCAGGATGGTGCCGATAGTATAAGCGATCTCCACCGATTTGGCTTGAACAACAGGCGCTGCGGCAACCGTCGCCGAGACGCCACAGACGCCCATGCCGGCAGACAGCACGCCACCCATGGAGTTGGGGATATTTCTTCGCCGCCCCAGCCACAGGACCATGCCGACCGCACCCAAGACGAAAATACCGACCATCACCGCCGACAACCTGCCGAGCGACGCTAGTTCGCCCAGGCTGTAAAGCGTGCCTAGCAGAATAACGCCCGTTTTCAGGCCAAGCCTGGACAAACGCACGCCGTTTTCCGCCCATGCGGGGATGCCGAACACATTGACGGTGATGATGCCGGCCAGAATGCCCAACACAACGTAATTGAGTCCCAGAACATCATGCAGGTGCTTGGCCCCCATCACGGGCCCAATGGCCTTACTGGCCACGGCAACCAAGGGCGCGCCGTACCAGCGTACAGCCATGGCGATCAAAAGAATAAAGATGGCGCCGGCAATGGTGGACAAGTAGTAGTCCACGTTGCCTTCTTTGTGTTGACCCCACTGGTGCCAAGCACCGACGATGACTCCGATGGCGCCGAACGCATAACCCATGCCGACCATTTCACCGACAAATTTCTTGACAGACAGATACCCGACCAATCCGTTCATGGAACCGGTATCGGTTAGAAAGGCGATAGCGAGGAAAATAATACCCATGATCAGAAGTGCAGGATGCTTTTTGGTATAAATCATCTGAGAAACCTCCTAAATGTTAAGCTCAGCGTTCGAACCGAGAAGCAGACTCGATGTATCCAATCCTTTTCAGGAAATAACCGAATTCATCCGACAACGACCGGATTTGGCGACATTGGAAAAGGTTTGATTCATTGATATACGAGACTAGACCCCCGATAGTTCACGCTATTACCCTGTAAAACCGATGATCGTTACGTATTCACATTTTTGGGGTTTCAAGGAAGTAATAATGATGAAATCCCCCCCCCAAACAACGGGGCTTCGCGCACCGCGCACTGCTCCCGTCTGAAAAGAAGAAACGTGCGAGAGGGGTAAATTATTCCCTAACAGAAAGATTTTTTTGAATCAGGCCAAACAAGGCACACTACGTTGCCGGCTTTCGCCCAAAGCGACGCGAGTTTTGGCGTCCAAAGGCAGACGACGCAGGGTCGTTTCGTGCACGGTTTTGACGACCAGATTGAAACGTTCAGCGTCCATGCCATCAGCTATCATCGCATAGCCAAGCCGGCCCGCTCTCCAGGCATAGGCCTGGATATTGCCATCTTGGAGGAATGTCCTACCTACCGGGAAAGAGCCGCCATCGGCAAAAATGGTCAAGACGATACGGCAGCCTCTTGTGCCACGGTAGCCGATCACCCTCAGGCTGCCGAGAACAGAAACTGTCTTCTCCTCGACATGGTTTATGAACAGCTTGGCAGCTAAAAGATCGGGAACATAGGCCTCGGCAAACGATCCGGCCGGTTCGGTTATTTCCATAACGGGGGCTTTCTCGCTCGGCCTGTCGGGCCAACGTTCAAGCGCATTTGCCGTCACTTCATACCATTGGGGTAAGACCGGGCGATCGAAAGATGACGAAATCAGCACCGCACCGGATATGAAGATCAGAAAGGCGATGCCCGCGGCTAGCAAACCAGGGCCAGTTCGGCTCCGTTTCGCCGGCGCATGAAGCTGCTCTATTTCCGGCGTTTCAGCGGTTTCGATGATTGATGAGTGTAGCTTTGTGAGGACGGCGACTTGACGGGCAAGGTGCGGGTCGTGGGCGATAGCCGCCGCCACTTCCGCCGTATCGGCGGCATTCAATTCGCCGTCCACATAGGAATTGAGAGTTTCAAACGTGATTTTAGTACTATTCATTGTCTTTTCTTAACTCGTTGTTTCGTAAATGGTCTAACATTTTCCGCTTCGATTAATTTGATCAAAGCTTGCCGGGCTCGGCTAATTCGGCTCATTACGGTTCCAATCGGAATTCCCAGTTCTTCCGCGGTTTCCGAATAGCTCAATCCTGCAATATCGATAAAAGAGATTATTCGATAATGTTTGCTGGGAAGTTTGTCCACGGCCAGCCTAACGGTTACCGCATCAATAAGACGTTCCTCGACCCCAAAATATTCCACTTGCTCGTCAATTATTTCCTCATCCAAGTAGTCAGGCTCGTTTGCCCGCTTGCGAAGACCGTCTATGAAGGCGTTCTTGAGGATGCGAAATAGCCATGCGCGGTAGGCGTTTTCATCAGTAGGTTCGACTTTTGCAATGAGTGCTTTGAGAGCGCATTCTTGAACTAAATCCTTGGCCTCGTCTGGATTGCCCGTCAACTCGTATGCATAGCCATAAAGCCGTTTGAGGTAGGATTCGATGCGAGACGTCTTCCCGTATTGAATGGAATCCGATGTCATGTGAATACCCCCTAATTTGGAGTATATACTCGCTGTGAGCCACATAACATATTTTTCCAATAAAAAGCCCTTCTGGACGTATAAGACTGCCCGGCAAAAGGAATTACTCTCTTTCGCAACCATCAGATGGCCTAGTGTCTCCTAATTTTCATAATTTAGCCGAAGGCTACAATTATCGGCATCGCGATAGGTTGGGATGTCTCCTTTTGGCTACTAGTGGACTTTTTGGCCAAAAAAAAAGTGTCTGCTGCTGTAAGCAAAGCAGTCGAAATTGAAGTCTATCGGAACAATCATTTCTCTGCACCAATTGAGCAGAGCTGCTAATCAGTCGTATATTAATATACAGTCTAAGACTTAAAGCTGTTGTTCCTCTCGCGGGGCCGTGGAACTATAATATCAGTAGAACCATGGTGAAATTTCTTTCGATATATCGACGATCTAATTATCGTCTCCTAACCGCAGTTTTCCTTGCTTTATTGGGACTGGTATTGGCTTTAACGCCGACTCGCGCTCAACAGCAGACGCTGCGAATCGGTGCGTTCCTGTCGGTGACGGGGCAGGGTTCGTTCTTAGGGGCACCGGCGCTGGCGACCCTCAAGCTTTATATCGATCTCTTAAATCTCCAAGGTGGATTGCTGGGCCGCAAAGTTGAGCTGGTTGACTATGATGTCGGTATTGATACCCGGACGGCGCAAACCGCTATCCGCCGCCTGATCGATATCGATCGTGTTGACGCCATTATAGGCGGCTCAACCACCGGCGCAGCGATATCCGTGCTGCCGATTATCGAACAAGCAGGTATTCCTTTTCTAGCTTTGGCAAGTTCGACGGCCTTGGTCAGTCCTGTGCGCAAATGGGTGTTTAAAACGTCGCAAACCGACCGCATGGCCTGCGGCAAGATTCTCAGCGATATGAGAAAACGTAGTATTCGTTTTATCGGTATTATTTCCGGCGATGGCGGGTTTGGCCGGTCGATGCGGGCGCATTGCATGGATATCGCCAAAAACCTGCAAATTAAAGTTATCGCTGACGAGCTTTATCGCGCGCAGTCCCGCCGGGTCGTTGATCCGCTTAAACGAATCAAGGCAAAAAGAAACGTCCAGGCGGTCCTCAATATCGGCTTTGGCTCCTCACCAGCCTATGTCACCCAGAACTTTCGGAAACTTGGTTTTGATGTCGCGCTTTACCAGACCCACGGCGTAGCAACTCAGGATTTTCTCGATTTTGCCGGCCCTGCGGCGGATGGTGTGCGGCTGCCGGTGGCGCCGCTTATTATCGCCGACAAATTACCGCCCAATGATCCGATCAAACCGGTATTAAAGTCTTATATGCAGATTTACCAAAAACGTTGGGAAGTAAAGCCGAGTGTCTACGGCTCGCACGCGTTTGACGCCATCCGGCTCTATGCCTTGGCGGTACGGCGGGCGCGTAGTTTCGACCGGGAAAAAATCCGGCGGGCCTTAGAGTCAACAGACGGCTATGTCGGCGCCAACGGAGTGGTGAAAATGTCGGCCGAGGATCATCTTGGGCTCGACTTTAATGCCTACCGGATGGTTGAAATCCAGGGTGGTCAATGGGTGCCGCTTGAATAAGGTGCAGGAATTAAGGGGACAGTTTACTTAATTCAATTAATCTAACCCGGGTTACTTTATTACAATGTTAACCCGGGTTACTTTATTACAATGTCTCTGAGACAGGCATAAATTGAGAAATTCATTTAAGGATCGTTGATGAAAGTACTCGCTGTCATTCCCGCCCGCTGGGCATCCGCGCGTTTCCCCGGTAAGCCGCTCAAAGAAATTTGCGGCAAGGCGATGATCCATTGGGTGTGGGACCAGACTGTCCAGGCCCAAAGCGTCACCCAAACCGTGATCGCGACAGATGATGACCGGATCATTGAATATTGCCAGAGCCATGATCTTGAGGTGGTGATGACCGCCGATACGCATCCGACCGGCAGCGACCGCTTGGCCGAAGTGGCGCAAAAAATTGAGGCGGATGTTTATGTTAACGTTCAAGGTGATGAGCCGCTGATTGAGCCGGCGACAATCGATGCAGTCACGGGCTGTTTGCTCTCAGTGATGGAGCGGGGGATCGAAGTAGCTACCGGCTATATTGAAGGCGCCACCGATGCCCAGTTAGATGATCCCTCGGTCGTTCATCTGGTGCCGACACTGGATGGTTGCGTGCTCACCTTTTCCCGGCTGCCGGTGCCGTATCCGATGGCGGAGACGATGCCGCGAAATGTTCATGTCGGGCTTTATGCCTTTAGCCGCAAGGCTTTATTATTATTTCCAGAATTGGAGCGGGGGCCGGTGGAACGCGCCGAAAGTATTGAGGTGATGCGTTATCTTGAACACGGGTTTCGCGTCGCTGGTGTGCCGGTTGAGCCGGGTTCGATCGGTGTTGATACGCCGGAGGATTTAGCCGAAGTCGAAGCCATTTTGGAGGCGCGAGCGTGAGCAAACTACCTGAACAGCAATTTATGGAGCGCTTGGCCGGGCTGAAACTATTATCGCTCGATACCGATGGCGTCCTCACCGATGGTGGCCTTTACTACACCGATGACGGCGACGAGCTGCGCAAGTTTAATGTCAAAGATGGTATGGGCATCAAGCGGGCCCAAAAAACCGGGGTGAAAATTGCGATAGTTACGGCAAGTTTGGCGCCCTCGATAGCACACCGGGGTCAGCGTTTAGGTGTCGACTACGTCCAACTTGAGTGTGAGGATAAATTGGCGTCGATCGTCGATATTTGTGACAAATTGGGCATTGATCTGGATCAAGTCGGTCATGTTGGCGACGATCTCAATGACCTTCCGGTACTGGAGGCTGTCGGCTGTCCCATGACTGTGGCGGATGCGATAGACGAAGCGATATCTGCCGCCATCTATGTCACCAAGAAGAACGGCGGCGATGGCGCGGTGCGCGAGATTTGTGACCTCATCGTCACCGCAAAGGATGCTGTTTAAACTGAAGGTAATGCATGGTTGCAGATGTTGATAGCCCGGATAAACATAGCGTTCTTGCCGAACGTTTAGATGAAGCCGAAGAACTAGCTCTCAAGATACTGGCCACTCAGCCGGATAATCCGGACGCTTTGAACGGGCTCGGCCTTATCCACGTTCAACAAGAACGCTTTGACGAAGCAATTGAGCTGTTTGAACGGGCGCACGCAATTGATGCAGATCGAGGTGACTTTACCGAAAATTTAGTTAAGGCATTTGATTCTTCGGCCAAATCAATGGCCCATGCATCACGTTTTGGTGCGGCTATTAAAACACTTGAGCGGGCGCTCGTCATGCGCCCGGGTGATGAGGCGTTGATCTGCCGGATGTCATTTGTCTTATCGCTGGCTAAACGTCACGGTGAGGCTTTGGCGGCGGCCGACCGGGCGTTGTCGAAGGCACCCGAGTCACCTGAGGCACTGGATGTGCGCGGGCTTGCCTTGCTGGGACTCAAACAAATTGACCATGCGATAAAAAGTTTTCGGACCGCCTTGGATTACGATTTAACTTACGCTCCAGCCTATTCTAATTTGGGTCTGGCCTATCGCGCGCAAGGCGAGCACCGGGATGCGATAAGTTGCTTTGACGAAGCCATTCGTCTCGATGAGAATAATCCGCAGGCTTATAATAATCTTGGCATATCTTTGCTCGATTTGAATGAATTAACGCAAGCCGAATCTGCGCTGCGCAGTGCCTTGTCGATTGAGCCGGATTACGCCGAGGCGCATTTTAATCTCAGCCGGGTATTGCTGATGGCGGAGGATTTTGAAACCGGCTGGAAGGAAAATGAATGGCGCTGGCTGTGTCCGGAATTCCCATCGACCTGGCGCGAGTTTCCGCAAAAAATGTGGCAGGGCGAAGATTTAACCGGCCAAAAAATCCTGATCTGGAGTGAGCAGGGCATTGGCGATGAGATTATGTTAGCCAATACGCTGCCGGATATCGTGCGCGATAGTGCGGGTGTTATCATTGAATGCAATGACCGGCTGGTGCCGATATTCGAGCGTTCCTTTAAGGGTGTGACCGCGGTTGCCAGAAGTGAGCCGCCCGATCCCCGGATCGAAAACGCCGACACTGATTTTCAAATGCCGATTGGTTCGATATGTAAGATTTACCGCAAATCGGCGGAGGATTACCCGACGGACCGCGGCGGCTATCTCAAGGCCGATCCCGGCCAGACGGCCCAAATTAGGGCGCGCTATGAGGCGCTCGGTCCCGGTATGAAAGTTGGCATTTGCTGGCGTAGTGGTAATCCAATCGTTGGCGCTGAACGGTCAGTACCCCTGGAGATGTGGGACGGGTTGCTGTCATCCGAAGGCTGCCACTTTATCAATTTGCAATATGGCGAGGTCAATGAAGATATTGCCGGTGTCTTGGAACGAACAGGTGTCGAAGTTTTTAAAGATAATGCGGTTGATCCGCTGACGAGCGCCGAGGATTGGTTTGCTCAGATCGCCGCATTGGATCATGTGATCTCGGTCGATAACTCTACCATTCAGGTTTCCGGATCACTTGGTATTCCAACATGGACGTTGCTTTCCAAAGTGCCGGAGTGGCGGTTCGGGCTAAATCGTTTGGATCATCTCTGGCATCCGTCGATCCGAATTTTCCGCCAGCACAAAAAAGGTGAGTGGGAGTTATTGATGAGCGAAATCGCCTTCACCTTCGCTTCTTTGCTTGAAACCGAAGGCTATGTATCTTCTTGAATTGGCTCAGTGGTGATATCTGATTGATCCGACAGGCGGGTCTCCATCACTTGTCGCACATGATTGCCCAAATCCGGATGCGTGTCGATCAGTTCATGAAAATTCTCTTTGGTGAGTTCCAACAACTGGCATTCGGTAAGGGAGACGACGTCGACCATGCGCACGGAATTTCTCAAAATTCCCCCTTCGCCGAAGAAATCTCCTTCTTTAAGCTTTACCGGTTCCGGCATTACTTCGACCTCGACTTCGCCGGAAATGATGAAAAACATGCTTTCAGCTTGCTCACCGAGCCGGACGACGGCATAGCGGGGCGGCACGATAAGCGGTGTCAATAAGCCGGCAATATCAGCGATTTGGGCGGCATCTAAATCCGCAAAAAGCGGCACTTTGGCGATTAAACGCCAGGTCACGATGAATTCATGTTTGCGAATTTCATTGGCGAAGCCAGTTGCGATCACACCGGTCGGCAGGGCAAACATGCCGATGCCGAGGATCATCGTAATGGCGCCAAAAAATTTACCACCTAATGTAATGGGTGTGATATCGCCGTAGCCGACCGTCGTCAGAGTCGCAATGCCCCACCACATCGAATGCGGGATACTGGCGAAGGCTTCCGGTTGAACATCATGTTCAAATAAAAATATGAGCGATGAGGAGAACAGTAATGCCATCAACATCACAAAGAAAGCCGCCGTAAGGGCACGATATTGGTTACGGATAACCGCCCAAATAATGATCAGGGCTGGGGAATAGCGTGTCAGCTTAAGCAGTCGCAACAGCCGGAAAATTCTGAGCAGCCGCAAATCTATGGCAAAAAAGGTGCTGAGGTAAAACGGCAGGAAAGCAACCAAATCGATAATTGCCATTGGAGATAAGATATATTTTACGCGTCCCATTACCGGATGATGGTAGTCGTTGGCTTTATCCTCCGTGCAGGACCATACTCTTAAAACATACTCGACCGTAAATATGGCAACGGAAAATACTTCGAAAATAAAAAAGAAGTCCTTATAGGCGGCATTGATCGAGGGTACGGTTTCGAGAACGATGGCGGCGACGTTCAGTAGGATGAGCACCATCATAAAACGATCAAAAACGAAACCGAAGCGATCGCCGGGAATGGATAATTCTAAAAATTCATGGGTGCGGCGTTTAAGCAAACTCGATACCCCCAATATCGGCCGAATTTATCAGTTTAGCTTGTAGAACAAAAACCTGACTGAATTCTTAATGGGCGTCGAAGTCATTTATCAAGGTGCCGGAGGATATTATCCGTGTTCGCTATAACCGAGCCGGTTGGAGACAGATTTGGATACGGCCAGGAGTTCGCGGGCCAGCGGTCCGTCCCAGTCGACGTTGAAATGCTTTTCGGGACCGAGCAGCGTAAGCGCCCCGGCAATATTGCCAAAATGATCGAATAGGGGGGCGGCGAGGGCGTTGATGGTTGCTTGCTCTTCGCCTTCGGTTCTGGAAATGCCGCGGATGCGCACATCGGCCAGCAGGGTATTGTAGCTTTCCCGGTCTTCTTCGGGCAGCTCGGGCGCTAAGAATTCATCGGCCGTTTCGCGTGGTAAAAACGCCGCAAACACCCGGCCGCTCGCCGAATTGACCATCGACAAAACGACGCCGACCCGGGCCGTTGTTAC
>CAJWAR010000033.1 GCA_913020445.1 uncultured Rhodospirillaceae bacterium | reverse complement strand
GCGCCGCCGGAATGGATGACACCCGTTAATCGTGGACTATCTATTTGTCCACCATCTGTTGTCATAATCTGTCGCCTGCCTGCAGGCGTCTCTCCGAGGTCAACGACGGAACCAAATCCGAGCGACGCCTTAAAAAAGAGTTCCAGTTCAATCATTTTTCAATTTCTCCCGCATCCCAAGATAGCGATTAATATATATTTCATTTTACGAAATGGAGGTTAGGTGGCAATCGAATATTCTAAATCTCGGGAAGGTCCGCTATGCTCCCCTAAGCAGATATTGCCGCCGATGACGGGCGGTGTTTTTAGGAGTGATACGCCGACTGATCGTTAATAAAAACCACACCTAAATCTCGTATAAATGTTGTATGTGATGCGGGCTTAGTATAATTTCTATTTTCCTTAATTAAAAAAGATAGTACGGAGCTTCTGGAAATATGACCAATCTAATCCCACCTCACGGCGCCGAAGCTTTAAAACCTTTGCTGTTACCGGAGGACCTTAGATCCCAGGAACTAAGCCGGGCACAAGACTTGCGGAAAATTCCCATGACCAGCTGTGAGGTCTGTGACTTGTTGCTGCTGTCCATGGGCGCATACACACCTCTCGATGGCTTTATGGGTGAAGCAGATTGGCGCGGCGTCTGCGAAGACATGAAGTTAGCCGATGGTTTGTTTTGGCCGATTCCGATAACTGTGTCCGTCGAGCAAGCTCTTGCCGATCAAATTGAAATTGGCGAGGATGTCGCTCTGTTGGATGGGGAAACCCGGCAGATCATGGGAGTATTAACAGTCGAAGACAAATATTCACCGGACCTTACTTTGCAGTGTGAGAAGGTCTTTGGCACAACCGATGAAAGCCACCCGGGTGTCGCCAAGGTGATGGCACAGCCGCCGGTCAATCTCGGAGGTTCAGTAACAGTTGTCGAAGAGGGATGGTTTCCACAGGAATTTAGCGATTTGTATATCCGGCCGGATGAAAGCCGGAAAATGTTCACGGACATGGGATGGTCAAAGGTCGCGGCGTTCCAAACCCGTAATCCCATGCATCGCAGCCACGAGTATATGGCAAAAATTGCCGTTGATGTTACAGACGGGGTGTTTATCCACCAGGTTTTGGGCAAATTGAAGCCGGGCGATATACCCGCACCTGTGCGGGTCGAGGCGATCAACGCAATGATCGAAAATTACTTTGCCGATAACATAGCCATCCAGGCCGGTTACCCGATAGAGATGCGTTATGCCGGACCCAGAGAGGCCCTCTTTCATGCCCTGATCCGGCAAAATTTTGGCTGTTCCCATCTTCTGGTCGGGCGCGATCATGCCGGCGTCGGTGATTTCTACGGACCCTTTGACGCGCATGACATTTTTGACACTTTGTGGGATGGCGCTCTCAAGACGCAGCCGTTGAAAATTGGCATCACATTCTTTTGCGAAAAATGTGACGGCATGGCGACCGATAAAACTTGTCCTCACGATGAAGAATTCAGAATAAACGTTTCTGGCACACGCCAACGGGAGATGCTGTCAAATGGTGAGGCTATTTCCACCAAGTTCAGCCGTCCGGAAGTCGTGGCTGTATTGCGGAAATTTTATGAAAATCTGGACTGATTGTTAGATAAACCATAGTCGCTTGGCCCCGCGGCTAAAGCGATGGAGCGAAATTAAAATTTAGGAGACCCTAATGAAAATTAACGATTTAGCACTAACAAGCGCTGGTGATTTGGCGTTAACGCAACCCGATGAGACAATATCCAAAGCGGCTACAGTGATGACGACGCGTAATATCGGTGCGTTGCCAGTCATAGATCAATCTGGCGATCTGATTGGTATCATTTCCGAACGGGATATCGTTCACGGCTTTTCTGAACGTCGCGCTGCTTTGAACGACCAAAAAGTCTCTGATCTGATGACCACCGATGTAATTACCTGCCATCTTGACGATGAAGTAAATGAGATTATGGCAGAGATGCAAAAGCACAATATCCGTCACGTTCCTGTGCTGGATGCCAGTCGTCTTTTTTCGATTATCAGTTCCCGTGATCTAATGGCTGCGGTACTCAAGGAAACCAAAGCCCATTTCCATACACTCGGATTAGCATACGAAACCGTCCGCTAATAAACGTTTTATTATGGCGCACAGCAAATTCAGCGCTGCCTGGTTTTCGCTGATTCAAAAGATCGGGTATTCTGTATAAGTGAAGGGGGAGTAATCATGGTAGACAAAAGTATCAACGGGAATGGTTTTCGCGGACGTATATTTGACAGCGTCATTGACACCATCGGCAACACCCCTTTAATCCGCCTAAATCGGCTCGCAGAACAGCAAGACTGCAAAGCCGAAATTGTTGGTAAATGTGAATTTTTCAACCCGCTGTCATCGGTTAAAGACCGGATCGGCATCGCTATGATAGAAGTTGCCGAAGCGGCAGGAAAATTAACACCCGACACAGTCATCGTCGAACCCACTTCGGGCAATACGGGCATTGCCCTGGCTTTCGTGTGCGCCATTAAGGGCTACCGCCTCATTGTGACGATGCCGGACAGTATGTCGCTGGAAAAAAGAAAAATGCTCGAACTACTAAATGCGGAAGTCGTCCTGACACCGGCAGATAAAGGCATGCCGGGGGCGATATCGCAGGCCGAGGATATAATGACCAAACATGCGGATACATTTACGCCGCAGCAATTTAGCAACGCCGCAAATCCGGAAATCCACGCCCGCACGACCGCTGAGGAAATTTGGAATGATTCCGACGGGAAGGTTGATGTCGTCGTCGCCGGCGTTGGCACGGGCGGCACATTAACCGGTATTGGCCAAGTGATTAAAAGCCGTAAACCTGAACTTCACATGATCGCTGTCGAGCCTGATGGCAACGCCGTCCTCTCTGGAGATATCCCTGGAACCCACAAAATTCAAGGTATCGGCGCGGGTTTTATTCCCGCTAATTTGGATACTAAAATGGTCGACGAGGTTATTAAAATAGAAGATGAAACGGCTTTTTCAATGGCTCGCGAAGTGGCTAAAATAGAAGGTCTGCCCATTGGTATAACTTCGGGCGCGGCAGTGGCGGCGGCGATTGAAGTCGGTCGGAGACCTGACTTGGCAGGCAAAATGGTGGTTGTCATTTTGCCTTCCGCGGCCGAGCGCTATCTCACTACCAAGTTGATCGAAAACTTGGATGGCGATTAAAGATTATCGAGAGTCCGCTCTATAATCAACTAAACGCGTCTCGCTGACGAAACCACAGTCGTCCTCGTACCGGTGAACTTGATAGACTGGCCGCTCTGCCATCCCCGGTGCGTAGGTGCCGTAGCGAAGGTCGGTGGCGATACTGGGTACAGTGCTTGCCGTAACGCCCCCAACCACGGCCGTCCAGGGACGGTGCATGTGGCCAGCAAAAATGTGAACCACCTGCGGGTGCTGCGAGATCACGGCAGTTAAATCGGCCACCGCCTCACGACGCAGGTAGGCGAACGTGTCGGGAGCGGCCAACACGTCGAACGGCGGGTGATGCATGAACAATGCCGTCGGTCGGCCCGGCGCTTCCGCCAGAGTAGCGTCGAGAGCTGCCAGGCGGGTGTGGCAAAAATCTCCCTTTGGCCCATTGTTTCCCAGTGAATCGACAGCGACCAGCCTTACCGCATGCTCCTCGACAGCATAATGCACGAATGCACCATCAGGTGAAATATAACCATCGACGGCAAAGGCCCGCGCAATTCCCTCACGGCCATCGCGGTTGCCGGGGGTGATGTAGAGTGGCACTTCCAACACCTCAAGGAGCGCTCGAGCGAGGGCGAATTCAGACGCCAGGCCATGTTGGGTCAAATCGCCGGTGTGGATAACAGCGTCGGGTAAAGGGTCAAGGCTGTTGATATCGGCGATGCACGCGCGAAGGTTTTCCATCCGCGCACTAAAAACAGGATCCGCCGAATCGGCATCGCCAAGGTGAGTGTCAGCGATCTGAGCAATGATCATGGTCTGGAACCGCGCAAAATTAGGCTCTTCTCATTGCATCAAAGGGTTCTTCAGCGGTCTCCATTTAGTCAACAATGTGATAAACGGGAGCCTTTTCCATTTCCCAATCTCCAGATTCTGGATTCCGGCGAGAGAGCGTGAAGCAATGCCAATCGTCATCATCCAGTTTCGGATGATCACCCCGATAGTAATACCCCGGCCACCTTGTTTCCTGCCTGAACATCGTATGATGTGTCACAGACTCTGAAGCCAAGATCCGGTGATTTAGTTCCCACGTCCGCTGCAGCTGGTGAAGATCTTCGGCCCCCATATGATGCATGTCTTCCTTCAGCATTTCCAGCAATTCCAGCCCACGGGTGAGCAACGGCTCATTGGTCGTGTAATGAGAACTAATGCCGCCAACATATTCGTCCATGATCTTTTCGAGTCGCTGAAGGCCATGAATTGGCAGAAGATAGCTCGGTGAAACGGTTCCAGCGACAATCTCGTTGCGACCGACTTCGTAATTCTCCATCGGTTTAAAGACAACATCCTTGAGATTCATGAACTCTTCTTCACTGACTTCAGGCTGATCGTTACCCAAATCGTCAACGTATTGCACTGCTGCCTTTCCGGCGATCCGGCCCTCGGTAAAGGATCCCGACGAGAACTTGTGAGCAGAACCGCCGATGGTATCGCCGGCGCCAAAAAGTCCGTCGACCGTCATCATCCGGTTGTATCCCCACTGGTATTCAGATGGAGCGTAGTCTTCCGGCCCACTCGCCCACGCACCGGAGCAGGTGGCGTGGGAGCCCATAACATAAGGCTCGGAGGTGGTCAGCTCGGGATTGATATATTTGGGATCGATGTTCTGCGATGCCCAGACGATCGCTTGGCCGATCGTCATGCCGAGGAAGTTCTCCCAGCCGACAGTCTCCTTGTGCGGATCCTGGAAAGCCTCTTTCGTTACCATGCGGATGGGGCCTCTGCCAGCCTTCATCTCCTCAAGAAAGGCGTGATTCCGGAGACAGGTCGGTACCGGCAGATGATCGACGTATTCACCAACCAATTCCTTGGTGTGTTCATACCAGGTAGATTCGTATTCTTCGCCATAAGCATTTTCGGTGTAGGTCTTAAGATGGAGGAAGTAAGCACCGACCGGACCATAGCCGTCTTTAAAGCGGGTCAGAACGATACGATTCTCCATCTGCGTCATTTTGGCGCCCGCGAGAATCGGTAACGCATAAGCCGAGCCACTACTCCAGGGCGCATACCAAGTCCGCCCCATACCCTCGCCAACAGCACGTGGTTTGAAGATGTGCGATGCGCCACCGGCACCGATGATGACCGCCTTCGAGCGGAAGACATAAAAATCACCTGTGCGGACGTTAAATCCGACCGCTCCGGCGACACGATTCGCATTGTTTTTATCCAACAACAGGTGGGTCACCATGATCCGGTTATAAACTTCCGTGGCGGCCTTGCGGGCTGCCTCGGCGACAATTGGTTTATAACTTTCGCCGTGGATCATGATTTGCCACTTGCCTTCACGCATGTAGCGCCCTGTTTCCGGGTCCCGCATCATCGGCAGTCCCCACTCCTCGAACTTGTGCACCGAAGAATCGACGTGGCGGGCAATATCGTAACCCAAGTCTTCGCGCACGAGTCCCATGAGGTCGTTGCGAGCATAACGGACATGGTCTTCAGGCTGATTTTCGTCCCACTGCATGCCCATGTAGCAGTTAATTGCATAAAGGCCTTGAGCAACAGCGCCGCTGCGCTCGATATTCGCCTTCTCGACGACGACAATATTCTTATCGCGTCCCCAATATCTGGATTCATATGCCGCGCCACAGCCAGCCATGCCACCGCCGATGACCAGGATATCTGAATCGACGTGAATTATTTTCTTACCTGGTGATGAACTCATGAGATTACTCCCTGCTTAAGTTGATCAGGAGTCAATGCGGGCAATTTAGGTATATTGAGCGCCTCCGGTTCGTGGGCAAGTTCTTGTGACTTCATGGCATCCGCGTTGGGTGCCTCATAATCAGCAGGACCTTTGATTGATCCCCAGGGCGTCGTCCGAATCGGAGATTCGAAATTCTTTTCGCGGCCATCCCGGAATTTGAGCTTCCAAGAAATGGTGCCTTTCTCCTCTTCCCGCAACGCCCGGACGCTGTGGCCCAAGGGAGCAAAATCAGCATAACCGCGGCAATCGATCGCATTCTGCGGACACGCCTTTACACAGGAGTAGCATTCCCAGCACATATTAGGCTCGAGGTTGTAGGCCCGGCGGTAGGTTTTATCGATGTGCATGATGTCGGACGGGCAAATATCCACGCAATTTCCGCAGCCGTCGCAACGCGTCATATAAACAAATGTAGGCATGATATTATGTTATCTCCTGTAGCGAATAACAAAGATGAGCTGATTAATAATTTCGGGGTAAGCGGCCAACACTACCTAAAGTTTCGGCCACATCGGCAGGCGCAGGCAAGTTGCTTGAACCGTCCGCTGCTTCTATCTTTTTCTGGAAGGCGGCGGCAGGTTTATAGAACATATGGGAGAACTTGGACCACGGCACAGAAACAAAAAGGGCCGTCGTCGACAGCAGGTACAAACCGAGGAAAATATTCGTCCAGGTGGTATTACCTGTCGTCTGTGCATACGCCCAAATTAAAGCAAATGTCGTGCTCACCAAAAGCAAGACGATAAACAGGTCTGCGCGCACCAAGCGGAACGGTGAATTACCTTCAGCAGCGACATCGACCCGGATGAAGAACCAGAACCAGTAACCACCGAGGCATACCATCAAGGCTCCGATATACCACAGCGTTGGTAGGATCGTCGGCGCCGGGGTGGCCGGCGTCGGATATCCGAACACCATAATTGCGGTAGTGACAACGTACGCAACGAAGCCATACATGGTCAGCACGTGGGCAACCCGGCGCTGCTGATTGCAAAATTCGCCGGATGTCAGGCCGTCCACCACGGCGGTCTGGACCGCCAGGGATATCATCTCCCCACCGCCGATCTGCCGTGTGGCTCTGCCTTTTAAATCACGCCAATTGTTAAAAAAGTATGTGGCGCTCTTCTTGTGAACCATGTCAATTATTGTACCACCCGCAACCATTAGAATCATGACGACGATGTACGTTTGCATAACGATAGGTGGAATGAACGCCGAAAGCTCGGCGAAGGGATTGATGGTGATCATTAAATTACCTCAGTAGTAGCGAGTTATCGATAAAGCACGAACCGATGGCTTGGCGGCCCCGGTATTGTATTGATTGAGCTGTCTTAAACTTATAATTCGTCATGCCAGATCAGCCCTCGTTGCTAAATTCTAACCGAGTCGTCAAAAATTTTGACACCTGGAAGGCCGGTAAATTACCAAATAAAATCATGTGCGCCCCTGTAAGCCTCGGATAAGATTAAATGCAATTTTATATTTTAGTAAATCCTTAAAGATTATTGAACTATTAAAAAAAAATTTCAACAAAAAAAATATGTAGATAACTACAATTTATGGAACAGCCATTTATTTTTCTACGTTAACTTGGTGTATTTTGTACCGTAATAAATTTACCATTGGCAGCGATGGGCAATTAAATTCTAAAGGAAGCTAATGAGATAACTCTGGACGAGGCAGAATTCATGGAGGTCTGATTTGAGGCGGCAGGTGCAAAGGCGGGAAAAAGAACGACAAAAAGACCGCCTCAATTAAGAGACAGCCTTTTAAATTGATACTCTAAAATCTTTAGCCGATGATCTCGGTTTGGGCGAAGAAGTAATTAATCTCATCTGCAGCCGTTTCCGGTGCGTCTGAACCATGAACCGAATTGGCTTCAATGCTTTCAGCGAAATCCTTGCGGATTGTACCGTCATCAGCATTAGCTGGATTTGTTGCACCCATGACTTCCCGGTTTTTAGCAATAGCGTCCTCGCCTTCGAGTACCTGGACGACAACCGGGCCGGAAATCATAAAGCTGCATAAATCATCAAAAAACGCGCGCTCTTTATGGACAGCATAAAAACCTTGGGCTTGTTCCAATGTCAGCTGCAGGCGTTTTTGAGCAACGATGCGAAGATCAGCCTCTTCAAACCGGGCGTTGATCTGGCCGGTTAAATTGCGGCGGGTTGCATCGGGTTTAATTATCGAAAGTGTCCGTTCGATGGCCATTGCCCCGAACCTCATCTGTTATTTCAAGGATTATTCAATATCGACAGATTGCCGAAAACCGGCGCCTTATAGCCGGATCAGATGAGCCTTGCAACTGAATTTTTTATTTTACAATGATCCCAACACACATGCTTTCCGCCCCGGTTCTGGCATGCTACACCCCGGCTCATGCTCCACATTAATGACATGACCTATCGAATTGGCGGACGCGTGCTCTATGAAAGTGCCACGATTGCCATACCCGATGGCCAGAAAGTTGGCCTTGTCGGCCGCAATGGGTCCGGCAAAACAACTCTTTTTCGCCTGATTATGGGTGATTTGTCAGTTGACCAGGGTGCTATCAACATTAATCGAAAACACAAAATTGGCACAGTTGCCCAGGAAGCGCCGAGCGGGCCTGAAAGCCTGCTGGATACGGTACTGGCCGCCGATATTGAGCGAGCGGCACTCTTAACCGAGGCAGAAACAGCGACCGACCCAACGCGTATTTCTGAGATCCATATTCGGCTCGCAGATATTCGGGCAGAATCAGCTCCGGCGCGCGCAGCCACTATTCTTTCAGGCCTGGGCTTTGACGAAACCGAGCAGCAACGCGCCTGCAGCGAATTTTCCGGTGGCTGGCGGATGCGGGTAGCCCTCGCCGCCACGTTGTTTGCCGAGCCGGATTTGTTGCTGCTTGATGAGCCGACCAACCATTTGGATTTGGAGGCTGTCCTGTGGCTCGAAAATTTTCTCAAACGCTGGCGCGGTACCTTGGTAGTGATCAGCCATGAGCGCACACTGCTGAACCGATCGGTTGATCATATCGTGCATCTCGAGAACGGACGGCTAACGCGATATGCCGGCGGCTATGACCGGTTTGAAAAAACCCGCAACGAGAAGTTGGTCCTGCAATCCAAAATGCAAGCCCGCCAGATGGTAGAACGGCGGCGCATTCAAGCGTTTGTTGATCGCTTTCGAGCTCAGGCCAATAAAGCCCGCCAAGCGCAAAGCCGGATTAAGATGCTCGAAAAAATGGAGCCGATCGCTTCAGTCGTTGAAGAAAAAACCGTCTCCTTTGAGTTTCCACACCCGCCGCCGTTATCGCCGCCGCTGATCGCGCTTAACCAGGTATCGGTTGGCTATGAACCCGGCAAGCCGATCCTGCGTGAGCTTGATTTACGCATCGACATGGATGACCGGATCGCGCTGATTGGCGCCAATGGTAACGGCAAATCAACCCTGATCAAAATGCTGGCTGGGCGCCTCAAGCCGGAAATCGGCAAGCTGGTGAAATCCAAAAAACTAAAGGTCGGCTACTTCGCCCAGCACCAATCGGAAGAACTGGACTCGGATGGCTCAGCCTTCGATCACATCAACAAGCTTCGTCCGATGGAACCGCAATCCCGCCTCCGCGGACATTTAGGCCGGTTCGGTTTCCAGCAGGAAAGAGCCGACACCAAAGTCAGCAATCTTTCGGGCGGTGAAAAAGCACGCCTGCTGTTTGCCTTAATGAGCCTTGAGAAGCCGCACATCATGCTGCTCGATGAACCGACCAACCATCTGGATATCGATGCCCGCGAAGCCCTTGTCGAAGCGCTCAACATCTATGAAGGGGCGGTTATTCTGGTCAGTCATGATGCGCATTTGGTTAATCTGGTTGCCGACCGTTTGTGGCTGGTCGACGACGGCACGTGCGAAGTATTCGAGGGCGATTTGGCCGATTATGAGCGCCAACTCCTGGAAACGCGTTCGGCCAAACGATCAAATGGCAATGGCGAAAGTAAGCCGTCTGAGAATAAAAAAGATCAACGCCGTGCCCGGGCAGAGAAACGCGCTGAATCGGCTCATTTACGGAAAACTGTTAAGGAGTCGGAGAAAAAAATCGAGACCCTATCCACAGAGATTGAGAAGATCGAAACGCAAATGGCTGATCCTAAATTTTACGAACATTCCCAAGATGAAATCGCCGAGTGGCAGAAAATGCTCGGCAAGACAAAAAAGGACCTCGCCGCCAATGAAGCGATTTGGCTTGAAGCCCAAGATGCGTTGGAGGGAAAGGAGAATTAAGGAAGTTGTGAATCCATGTTAATTAAGTATTGTGTCCCCTTAATTCGATAACCAAAAAAATGGGGAACCGCGCCATGAGTGCACCAGATAAATTTTCAGGCGTTTTGACACCCGTCATCACACCTTTTAACGCCGACCTAGCACCCGATGCAGAGCGCTTGATCCGCCAATGCAAGTGGATGCTGTCGCAGAATGTTGGTCTCGCCGTGTTCGGCACCAACAGCGAAGCTAATTCGCTATCGACAGATGAAAAAATTGAGTTGATGGACCGCCTAATCGAAGGCGGCATTGACCCCCAACGAATGATGCCTGGCACTGGCTGCTGCGCGCTCTCGGATAGTGTGAAGTTGACGGCGCATGCGGCGAAAATTGGCTGTGGCGGCACTTTGATGCTGCCGCCGTTTTATTACAAAGGCGTCAGTGATGATGGGCTCTACGCCAGTTACTCGGAAATTATCCAGAAAGTCGGCGATGCGAATTTGCGCATTTATCTCTATCACATTCCGCCGATCTCAAACGTGCCGTTGAGCCTCAATTTGATTGAGCGCTTGATCAAGGATTACCCTGACACAGTTGTCGGTATTAAGGACAGCTCGGGCGATTGGTCCAACACCAAAGCCATGCTCGATGCCGGCTGGGATGATTTCCGCATCTTTGCCGGGGCGGAGTCTTTCCTGCTGGATAATATGCGGAACGGCGGTTCCGGTTGTATTTCCGCGACCGCTAATGTTAATCCGGCAGCGATCCATAATCTCTATGCCAAATGGCAGTCGGACGAGGCCGATGAATTGCAAGCCGGTCTGGACGTGGTGCGCGATATTTTCCAAAAATACCCGATGATCCCGGCGCTTAAAGCAGCGGCGGCAATCTATGGCGATGATCCCGATTGGTGCCGCGTCCGCCCGCCCCTGATGGCGCTGGATGAGGCGCAAATGGCTGGTCTTACCCAAGCCTTGCAGGACATCGACTTTGCCATGCCGGGCCTTAAAGACGCGGCTTAAAGGGGATTATTTTGCTTAAACCCATCACCGTGAAAATTGAAGAAATTTATGTGCCGGCGGGCCGCCGAAAGGAACTCGATCCTCAAAAAGTCGAGACAGTTGCTGAAGAAATCATGGAGGAAGCCGAAGAACAGCCGATCATGGTGCGCGAAGGCAAAGGCCGCTACGTTCTAGTTAAAGGCGTGCATCGCCTGGAAGCCCGTAAAGCCCTTGGTGAGGAAACCATTCAAGTCTTCATTGTCGGCGCGCAACTGCATTGATCGGATCACATTGATTATAGGGAGTAAATTTTATGCCTGCTTTTCTGTTAGCGAATATGTTGCAAGTTCATGATCGCGAACTGCTCGGTGAATATGCCGATCTGGTCGCGCCGATGATCGAAAGTTATGGCGGCAAGCGCGTCGGCACGAGCGCCCCGGTTGAAGTTCTGGAGGGCAGCTGGGAAGGCCGCCGGACGGTTATTTTTGAATTTCCGGATATGGCCGTGCTCGATGAATTTTACACCTCGGATGAATACAAACCGTTGATGGAGATGCGGCAAAAATCAGCAGATATAACGATCATCAAAATTGAAGGGGTTGAGTAAGGCCGTTAGGTCCGCCAATTGAGGGCTGTTATCTATTCCAAAAATTATGAGAATTGAGTAGGGTTAATTTCTAAAATTGGACTCTCACTGTGGTTGGACTTTCTCTTATGAAATACCCGGCACTTGGTTTGATATTTTTTCTCACTGCAACTTTCCATTTCGTTGTTTCAGTTCAGGCGCAAAACCTTCCGCCATCAGAGCGATCCAAAACCTTAGTCATCGGTAAAATATCGGATGATCCAAAAAAGCACCATCCTGTATTAGAAAGAATGGGCAGCTATCTGGCTCAAAATCTATCGTCAACCGGCATTGTAAAAAGCGATGTGCTGATTGCCAAAGATCTTGAGCAAATGATCGATTATTTAGCGAATGGAAAAGTTGACCTGCTATCAGAAACCGCCTTTTCAGGCTTAAGGTTAAAAATGCGTGCCGGTGCGGAAATTATTCTCCACGAATGGAAGAAAGGAGTGCCTTTCTATCGAACTATTTTCTTTTCCGCAAAAGATAGCGGTATTAATGCGTTAAGTGACTTAAAAGGTAAAAAAATCGCGTTTGAGGATAGTGGCTCGACCAGTGGTTTTCTGATCCCAATTGCCATGCTGACACGCGGTGGTTTCAAAGTAGAACATCTGCGTTCACCACGGAATGAGCCGAAAAGAGATTCCATCGGATTCACTTTCTCACGCGGCGAATTAAACATGGTAACGTGGGTCGCGCGTGGCCTGGTCTCTGCCGGCGCTTTTAGCAGTACCGATTGGAAAGAAGTGGTCAGGACACCAGATCGCCTTAAAAAATCGCTGAAAATAATCGCCACCAGCAAACCGATTGTCCGCTCGCTGGTATTGGTGCGCAAAAACATGTCATCCAATTTAAAATCCTCCTTACGCTCAGTGATGAAAAATATGAGCAATCAAGAATCAGGGCGTAAGATGCTGAGCGATTATTACAAAGTGTCAAAATACACCGACATTGGCTCGGAGGCTTCAAAAAGTTTGGCGGAAGTAAAATCACTCATGCAGTATCTTCCGAAATCGTCCAACAAATGAAATTTCGCCTGCAAACCCAATTTGCAATTACAATTATTGCCATCATTTTATTCCTCGTCCTGCTCTTGGCCGGATTACTGCAAATAGATTTTGTCCAAACCATCAAAGAGTCGAGAGAGCTAGGATCAAAATTAACGCGAGACGCCTTATTTGATCAAACACGGAAAAAAGGGTTATCACTAGCTGGTCTTTTATCCGGCAGCTTGGTTAACGCACTGTATTTTGACAATCAAGACTTGATAAACGAGTTGGCAAGATCAACACAGGGCCAACCCGGTGTCGCGTATGTTTTCATTTATGACAGAACGAACCGGGTTATTCAGGATGGCACAGTCACCATCGAAAAGTTTGGCACGCTTCTAAACGACAAACATTTGCAAGAATCTGTAAAAAAACGACAACCAGTTTCCTGGACAACCGACAAAGTTCTACATGTCACTACACCGGTGTTAGCAGGAAGCCGGGTCCTAGGCGGCGTTCGCATTGGTTTGAAGCTGGACGAAATCAAAATCGACCAAAAAAACCTGCAAGATGTTCTGGCACGCATCGCCAACGACCATGATACGCGATTCGCAATCTTCACCGGTGTCTCGGCACTCATTTTAATTATTCTTGGGATAATTTTTGCCGTCATTGCGGCCAAAAGGTTTACCAGGCCAGTTAATGCGTTAATGGACCTGACCGACCAGTACTCAAAAGGCAATTATGATGCTGATATTTCTCTAAACCGAACAGACGAAATCGGTGATTTGGCGATAGCCTTAAAAAACATGGCAACGGCGCGTAAATTGGCAGATGCGGAATCACGCCAGCATCAGGAGCAACTGGCTCATGTATCCCGGGTTGCGACAATGGGTGAAATGGCGACCGGCATAGCCCATGAACTAAACCAGCCACTGGCAGCCATTGCTGCCTACATTGACGGTAGTTTACGGCGCCTAAGTACTGAAAATCAGACGCCAAAACCCATCATTGAGGCCTTGGAAAAAGCCTCTGATCAGGCAATTCGCGCAGGTGATGTTATTCATCGTTTACGGGATTTTGTTCGCCGCGAGGATCACAAGTCGGAGAAAGTAGAGATCAGTGATACTATCAACACAGCGATGCAATTGCTGAAAGCAGATTTCGACTTAAACAAAGTGGACCTGTCACTTGATCTGGCCAGGCCATCACCCGTTGTTATCGGAGATTCTGTTTTAATCCAACAAGTCATTTTTAATCTCGTCCGAAATAGTGTTGACGCAATGAGTTCCATGGATTCTGGGTCGGGCAAGTTAATAATCAAAACATCGACAGACACCGACTCGATCCTAATCAAAATATTGGACAATGGCCCCGGTGTGGAGCCCGAACTCCAAAAGCAACTTTTTGAGCCCTATATTTCGACTAAGAAATCAGGCCTCGGATTGGGGCTTCCCATCTGTCGCTCGATCATCAATGAACTCAATGGCCAAATTTGGTATGAACCTCCTCCCTCGCAGGGCGCTGCTTTCTATATTCGACTGCCATTGTTCTCGGGAGAATCAGCTGTTTAATACGCCTTAAGTCTGCCAATTGAGAAATTAGGTCGACGCTTTCTCAACCCATTTGCCTTGTTCATTTTGTTGCCAGTAATGCAGCTCATGGCCAGCATCTGAAAGCTCTTTCCAGCGGGTCCGCGCCGCCGTTACGGAAGCCTCATCATTGCCGTCAAACAAATCAAAACAGCGCTCGAACTGATCGAGATCGGTTGCTTCAATATTATCCGTTAGAAAAACAAAACTGGCGCCGTTTGGATTATCGTTGTCGGTCGTCAGCCAAATCGGCTGATCTTCGGCATGGCCATCTTTGACGCTGCCATGGGGCAGCCAGCTGTCTTTCCCGTGGGTCCAGAGGATTGCATTAAGCGCTTCGACGCGCTCGCTTGAGCCGGACCGCACCAGCGCGCGTTTGCCTGCCGCCAGCGTCCGCTCCAAAAGCTTCGGCAAGGCGTCTTCCAGATTGGTTTTTTGCAAATGATAAAAAGCGATATCGGTCATGGTGGCGAACTTTAGATAGCAAATTGGCGGCTGTCAAAATATCGCCTGACTAAAGCACCCCGTCATTCCGGACTTGATCCGGAATCCAGAAAGCTTCCTTTTATACTTTCGCCGTCCAAAAACTGGACCCCGGCTCAAGGCCGGGGTGACGAGGGTGGATTGGACGAAGTTGGGGCGTCAGACGCTAGCTTTTTTCGTAATTATTGGCGACAAGGCGGTCGAGCAGGCGCACACCAAAGGCTGTGCCGCCTTTTGGCACGGTTGGCGCATCGGCCTTAGACCACGTCACACCGGCAATATCCAAATGCGCCCAGGGCGTTTTACCGACAAAGCGTTGCAGGAACTGAGCCGCCGTAATACTACCAGCACCCCGGCCACCGATGTTTTGCATATCAGCCGCTTGCGAATTGATCATCTTGTCATAGGCTTCGCTCAGCGGCAGCCGCCAGAGCTTCTCATCGACATCCGTGCCCGCCTTGGTGAGACGTTCCGATAACTGATCATTGTTCGAGAACAGACCGGCATGGTGGCTGCCAAGCGAGACGATGATAGCGCCGGTCAAGGTCGCGAGATTAACCATGAATTTCGGCTTAAAGCGGTTATTGGTGTAATGCAGCGCGTCAGCCAGCACGAGCCGCCCCTCGGCATCGGTGTTGAGCACTTCAATCGTTTGACCGGACATCGAAGTGACAATATCGCCCGGTCGTTGCGCATTGCCACCCGGCATGTTCTCGACCAGGCCGACCACCCCAACAACATTGGCTTTGGCTTTGCGGCCAGCGAGCGCTTTCATCAGGCCGATAACAACACCGGCACCGCCCATATCCCATTTCATATCTTCCATCCCGGCAGACGGCTTGATCGAAATACCACCGGTATCAAAGGTCACGCCTTTACCGACGAAAGCGATCGGCTGGGCAGCTTTGCCCCTGCCCTTTGGTCCGCCCTGCCATTGCATGACGACCATTTTGGACTCGCGAATACTGGCCTGGCCAACGCCTAAAAGCGCACCCATACCGAGCCGGCGCATTTGTGCTTCACCGAAGACTTGCACTTTGACGCCGAGCTTTTCCAACGTTTTCGCCTGCTTGGCGAGAGTGTCGGGATAAAGCACGTTTGACGGTTCTGACACCAAATTACGGGTGAAGAAAACACCACTGGCGATCTTACCCAAGCCGGCATATTTTTTGCGCGCATTGGCGAAACCGGCGCAATGTAAGGTAATGGATTTGAGGCTCGGTTTGTCCTTTGGTTTTTGTTTGGTTTTATATTTGTCAAATCGGTAAGAGCGAAGCTCGGCGCCAAAAGCGATCTCGGCGGCGATATCGGCGGCGCTCATTTTGACGTCTTTAACCGCATCAACGGCTATTGCGACCGTGCCTTTTTTGCCTTGCCAAGTGCCAGCATAAATCCGGCCACCCAGTTTTTGCATTTCAAGCTCGCTAACATCTTTAGCTTTGCCAAGCCCAACGACCATCACCCGATCAAGCCGCGTTCCGGCTGGCGCCATGACGTTCAGCGATTGTCCCTTTTTACCCTCAAAGCTGCTGGCCTTGATCGCACGAGTTAATGCGCCACCCGTTTTTTTATCCAGTTTGGTTGCGGCGGCGGAAAGCTTGCTGCCTGCGTTCGCACTGACAACAACAATACCTGTTGCGGGCAATCCCGGCTTGGCAAAGGAAATTTTCATGTGATCCTCGTAAAGATTAACTGTTCCCGAAAAATATTAAGTTGAATTTAGCCGACATGACCGCAAAAGAAAGCATTTGTTGCGCCAAGCCGATCAAGCATCCGCCGAATCTATAATATCAGCTTCAACCTCGGCAACGTCTTCGCGCTTATAATCGCCGAGCAACCACAACAATCCGCCCGGCAAGGCAAAAACCACATTGATCAGGCCGAACAGGATCGACATGACAAACGCATCCCCTTCGGCGACACCAACAAAGGCAAAGGCGGCCACCATCGCCCCTTCCCGCACACCCCAGCCGGCGATTGAGATCGGCAGTGTCGTGATCAATATCACGGGCGGGATCAGGACCAGGCAGTCCAGGACCGAGACTTCAATCGCCAAGGCTTGAGCCGTGAGATAGGCAACGAGCGAGATCAAAATATTACCGAGAACGCCTAGAGAAATAGCCTTAAATGCGTAACGCGGCGACAGGAAAAGTTTTTTGGTATCAGCCGCCAAATGTCCGAGACCGCGCACCAGTTTTAAGGTCTGAAGACGCGCCGGCAACCGGTCAAGCAGCATCAAAAAAATCAGACCCGATACCGCTATTACCGCGAGGGCCGGAAAGGCATATTTAACCGGATTATCACCAATGCGGGCCAGCAGAAATGGCTGGGTGGCGACCACCAAACCGATCAACCCGGTAACCGTTGCGGCGCGCTCTAGCATCACGCCGTTAATCGCACCCTTCAGGTCAACGCCGGCTTTACGGGCTAAAAACATACGAAAAGCATCGCCGCCAATCGCCGAGGGCAGGGTCTGATTAAAAAACATCGAAATATAGAGAATTTTTGCCGCCACCCAAAACGGCAGATGCGCATGAATGGCGTTGAGTACGACCTGCCACCGGGCGGTATTATTAACCAACAGCACGACATACACAACAAAAACGCCCAGCAAGTAAAAATACTCAATTTCCGTTAACCGCTCGGCGGCGGAACCGATCTCAAAATTCGCCGCGATCAACCAAATCAACAGTGCCGAGATGACAAATTTTGCCATGAAAAATAGGGACTTCTTACTCATGGCCTTCGTTTAGCACGGCAGCCGGGGAAAAAACAAACCCATTTAAAAGTCAGCCCATCCGCACTGGCTGACGCTTGCGGCCCCAAGTCCCGGCAGGGCCATCAAAGACACCGGCGCAGGCCGCGCCGCATTTCTGGCAACGGCCATCCGCCGTGAGATTCCAGGTCGAGAGCTCATACCAATCCCGGCCAATCAGTGTCTCGCCGCAATTGTGACAGTAAGTGCTGGAGCCATCATAGTCGTGAATGTTGCCGAGATAGACATAACGCAGCCCGTGCTCACGGGCGATCTTGCGAGCGCGGTGCAAAGTGTCCGGCGGTGTGTTGGGCTTATCGGTCATTTTCCAATCCGGATGAAAGGCAGAGAAATGCAACGGCACATCCGGGCCGAGATGCTCCATGATCCAGGCACATTCTTCGTTCAGTTCTTTGTCGGAATCGTTTTCGCCGGGGATCAGCAGTGTCGTAATCTCAAACCAAGTATCGGTCTCCTGTTTGAGATATTTGAGGGTCTCCAGCACTTCCTCCAAATGAGCCGAGCAGAGCTCCATATAAAATTCATCCGTAAAAGCTTTGAGATCGATATTGGCCGCGTCGATGTGCTGATAGAACTCAGCGCGAGGTTCAGGGCAAATATAGCCCGCCGTCACGGCGACCGTTTTGATATCCCGGGCGTGGCAGGCTTCAGCCACATCGATGGCGTATTCCATAAAAATGACCGGATCGTTATAAGTGAAAGCGACGCTTTTACAGCCGAGCTGTTCAGCCGCCGCCGCAATCTTTTCCGGGCCCGCTTGATCGGCCAGCTTATCCATCTGACGGGATTTGGAGATATCGTAGTTCTGGCAGAATTTGCAGGTGAGATTGCAGCCGGCGGTGCCGAAAGACAGCACCGGTGTGCCGGGTAAAAAATGATTAAGCGGCTTTTTCTCAATCGGATCGACACAAAAACCGGAGGAGCGGCCATAAGTTGTAAGAACGATCTCGCCGTCCTCGCAGGCGCGGACAAAACACAAGCCGCGCTGGCCATCCCGAATTTTACATTCCCTGGGACAGACATCGCATTGCACCCGATCGCCGTCGAGTGCATGCCAGTATTTGGTCTGAAAATTCATGCTACAATGTAACACGGCTCGGAAGTAATTGGAGCGGCAAAACTGGATTCTGGCCTCCGCCAGAATGACGCTGGTGCTCTTAATCGTCACCCCGGGCTTCGGAATAATTAATCGACAGTCGATTAATTATTTAGAAACACCCCATTTTCCCCTACAATAGCGCCAGGGAGCGATACCCATGGCGACAACGTCTGACACAGCATCTCAACTAATCCGCCCGCCGGCGGTGGCGGGGATGTTTTACCCGAGCAATCCGAAAGAGCTTGAAGCGTCCGTGCAGTATTATCTTACCGAAGCGGCTAATAAATTCGCAGCTGCCGGCAAGACCGCGCCCAAAGCGATCATCGCGCCCCACGCGGGCTATGTCTATTCCGGCCTGACCGCCGCTGCCGTCTATAACCGCCTGGCTCCCGCCCGCGACATCATCAAGCGCGTGGTGATCTTGGGGCCCTGCCATCGGGTAGCCGTCAATGGTCTCGCTCTACCCAGCACGGAAATTTTCGCGACGCCGTTGGGCGAGGTGCCGCTTGATATGGATGCGGTAGCAAGGATTATCGCCCTGCCCCAGGTCGAGATTTTCAACGACACTCATATCGAAGACCATAGTTTAGAAGTCCATCTCCCTTTCCTGCAAAAAGTTCTGGGTGAGTTCAGCATCGTGCCACTGATTGTTGGCCAGGCGAACCCCGAGCAGGTTGCCGAAGTTCTGGAAGCTGTATGGGGTGGGCCGGAAACGCTTATTCTCATTTCATCCGATCTCAGCCATTACCTCGCCTACGACAAAGCCAGAGCTCTCGACGATCGGACCCGCCAAGCCATTGAACGCTTGGATGCGGAAGCGCTCAGCAACGAACAGGCCTGTGGCCGCCATTCAATCAAAGGACTTTTAATGCTGGCGCGTGAGAAAGGCCTCAACGTCAAAACCGCCGATGTCAGAAACTCGGGCGATACGGCTGGCACCAAAGACCGCGTCGTCGGCTATGGTTCGTGGTATTTTGAGGAAAGCGGGGCTGCCGCCACTGTTAAAGATGATTTCGGCGCCGCAACTCGAGATCTTTTGACGGCGCACGGCCAAACCTTATTGCATGTCGCCGCCTCGGCCATTCTCGCGCATCTCAATAAGACCGGCCCGATGAAGCTCAGCTTGGGTGAATTTGCTGAGCCGCTCCGTGATCATGGCGCCTGCTTTGTCTCTCTTAATAAAGACAACCAGCTGCGTGGTTGTATCGGCTCGATCCAGGCGTGGCGGCCTTTGATCACCGATGTCGCGGAGAACGCCTGCAAGGCGGCCTTTCAGGATCGCCGGTTTAAGAAACTCACCAAAAAAGAGATCGAGAAATCTGATATTTCCATGTCGATCTCGGTCATGAGCCCGCAAACGCCAATAAGTTTTTCAGACGAAGCTGACTTCTTGGCGCAGTTGCAGCCTGATATCGATGGCATTGTTTTGCAAGAAGGCAAAAAACGCGGCGTATTTTTACCGGTTGTCTGGAAACAATTGCCGGAACCGAAAAAATTCCTCAGCCATCTCAAACGCAAGGCCGGGCTGAAGGAAGACTACTGGTCCGATACGATCCAGGCCTGGCGCTACGTCACCGAAGGCATCTATTCCAGTGACTTACCGGCAGATGCACCGCTCTGGAATCATATGGGGCCACCAGACTAACCTTGCTAGTAAGTAAGCCGTCAGGCAAATTGGCGCCTCACACATTTTGGAAGCTCCGATTTGAACACCTCAGCAACCAGTCGAGCCGACCTCTACCGCGCCATCCTGTGGGTTATTGCGATGTTATTCTCGTTTTTGACAATGGCGGTGGCGGCGCGTGAACTATCCGACACTCTCAATCCGTTTCAAATCGTTTTACTAAGAACGTCTGTGGCGCTGAGTGTTGTTGTCGTTATTGTTATTCGCGCCCACCCGGGAGCGCTATCTATCAGCCGGCCAAAGCTCCATATTTTGCGTAATGTTATCCATTATGGCGCCAATCTAGCGTGGATTATCGGTGTTGGCCTGATCCCACTGGCTCAGGTTTTTGCGCTCGAATTTACCATTCCAATTTGGGTGGCGATAATGGCCGTTCTGTTTCTCAAAGAGCAAATGACCGTCGGCAAAATAGTGGCGACGATATTTGGCTTTGCCGGTGTCTTGGTTGTGCTGCGTCCGGGTATGGTGGCGATTGAAATTGGCTCGATAGCAGTACTCGCGGCCTCGGTTGGCTTTGCCATCGCTTTTGTTACCGGCAAATCTTTAGCTAAAGATAACTCACCTCTGACAATCTTATTTTGGCTGTTTGCCATGCAATGGCCGATCAGCGCGATTGGCGGCATTACCGTCTGGGTCACTCCTGAATGGGCGGATGTGCCCTGGATCCTGTGGATCGGCGTGACGGCGCTAACGGCCCACTATTCAATGGTCCGCGCCTTAGCACTGGCTGATGTGACATTAATTTTGCCGATTGATTTCCTGCGTATGCCGTTGATCGCCATCATTGGATTTTTCCTTTATGCCGAGCCATTTTCAATATGGATATTCCTCGGCGCGGTGCTGATTTTTGCCGGCAATTACTACAACATCCACCGCGAACGACAATTGATGCCGGGCTAGCTAGGTATTTCTTCTTTATTTTTTCAATTCGTATAGCCGTTGGTGATATTATTTGCTAAATGCTCCCTGCGACTCACTGATCGAATGAACTGGGGAGAATATCTATGACGCTTAATGTCCGCCGTATCGTGACTTCACATACCAAAGACGGAAAAGCCGTTGTCGGCACCGACGAAATCACCAGCAATGTCCAAAAATTGCGCTCCGGCAATTACGAAACATTGCTTTGGGTTACCGAAGATGCGCCGGCCGATGTCAACGGCGAGGACCCGACAGCGACGCCACGCGATATTGAGCCGCCTGTTCGGGGCTCCATTTTCCGCGTGCTGGAACTCGTACCCGGCAAAGAAGCTTACATGCACCGAACCGATACAATCGACTACGCGATCTGCCTGTCGGGCAAATGCGAGATGCTGCTGGATGAAGATGAAAAAGTCGATTTCAAACAAGGTGATGTGATGGTGCAGCGCGCCACGATGCATGGCTGGGCCAATCCTTTTGATGAGCCCTGCCAGATCGCATTTATTCTGATCGGCTCAAATGCACCTACCAAGCATTGGCATGAACACTGAAAAAATTAGAGATTAAAGGATTTCGCCATGGTTCCTGACTTCACCGATGACTTTGTTGGCCAGCTCCTCAATCTGTCGATCGAGGCTGGCGACGCTATTCTTGAAATTTACCATACCGATTTTGAGGTGCGCGCCAAAGACGATGCCTCGCCGGTTACCGAGGCGGATGAAAAAGCCGAGGCGATTATTTTGGCGGGCTTGGCGAAGTTAGCGCCCGGCATCCCGGCGATCGGTGAAGAGGCTTTTACGGCTGGTGATCGGCCGGACATTAGCGGCGGCGTCTTTTGGCTGGTTGATGCTCTGGATGGCACCAAAGAATTCGTCAACAAACGGGATGAGTTTACGGTCAATATCGCATTGATCGAAAATGGCCTGCCGATTTTCGGCGTAGTCCACGCCCCGGCAATCGCCAAAAGTTTCTGGGGCGGTCCGTTTGGCGCTTTCAGCCAGGAAAAAGATAGTGAGAAAACACCAATAGCGGCCCGCGAGCCCGCCGAAGACGGCATCGTCGTGGTTGCCAGCCGCTCCCACCGGGCGGGTGAAGAGGAATTCCTCCAGGATTATACCGTCAAAAGCATTATCAATTCCGGCAGCTCGTTGAAAATTTGTCTGATCGCAGCGGGCGAGGCTGATTTATATCCGAGGCTCGGCCCAACATCGGAATGGGATATCGCTGCCGGCCATGCCGTACTGGCAGCAGCCGGCGGCTCGCTCACCCAAATTGACGGCGCGCCGTTTGTTTATGGCAAGGACAATATCCGCAATCCGTATTTTATCGCCAAAGGGCGTTAAGCCAAATTTCGTGTTATAAGCTCGACCATGACGACGCAAATCTTAGAAGCTGATACTGTTGGAATAGAAAAGGCCGCCCGTTTGCTGCAAACAGGTGAGCTTGTCGCTTTCCCAACCGAAACCGTATATGGCTTGGGCGCCGATGCGACCAATGACAAAGCAGTCGCCGGCATTTATGAAGCTAAAAGCCGGCCGAGCTTCAACCCTCTGATCGTTCATTTTTCTGATGTCGATGCAGTCAAAGCGGAAGTGCGATGGCATGACCTGGCTGAAAAACTGGCTACCGAGTTTTGGCCGGGCGCTCTGACGCTGATCTTGCCCCGCAGCGAGACATGCCACCTGTCACTGCTGGTGAGCGCGGGACTGGAGACGGTAGCAGTGCGCGTTCCGACCCACGCCGTCGCGCATGCTTTGATCAAGGCGGTTGCCCGTCCCATCGCCGCCCCAAGCGCCAACACTTCTGGTAAAATCAGCCCCACCACCGCGGCTCATATTGACACTTCACTCAGCGGCAAAGTCGCTGGTATTTTGGACGGTGGCACCTGTTCCATTGGCCTTGAATCGACGGTGATTGATTTATCAGTTGACGCCCCGGCGCTATTGCGACCGGGTGGTATTACGGTCGAAGAAATAGAAGCGGTGATTGGCCCGGTAGCAATCGGCGGTAATGAATCTTCACCTAAATCTCCCGGTATGCTGTCGCGCCACTATGCCCCCGAAGCGCCAATCCGAACGAATGCCGAGGATTTTGATGCCGGCGAAAACGTTTTGGGATTTGGGCCTAATGCACCGGCGGTCGCATTAAATTTAAGCGCGAGTGGTGATCTGGTTGAAGCGGCAGCCAATTTATTTGCCATGCTGCACGAACTGGATCAGCCCGATGCAGCCCCGATAGCTGTCATGCCCATTCCGGAAGAAGGCTTAGGCCGTGCCATTAACGACCGCTTGCGTCGTGCGGCTCGGCGTGAATAATCAAACCATGGCTCTTGATCAGAAATTAGTCGCGACGATTACCGAAATCCTTGGCCCAAATGGTGTCATCACCGATGCCGGCGACATGGCGCCCTATCTTCATGAAGAACGCGGGCTGGCGGAAAGTTCGGCTGATCTGGTTGCACGGCCTGCCAACACGTCGGAAGTCTCTGAGGTTGTTCGCGCCTGTGCAGCGAGCAAAACTCCGATTGTGCCGGTCGGTGGCAGCACGGGTCTGGTCGGTGGCACGCTTGCCAGCGGAGGCGTTCTCCTGGCCACTGATCGTTTAATTAAAATCATTGAAGTTGACGCCTTAAATAACACCATGACGGTGGAAGCTGGCTGCATTCTGGCAGAGCTGCAGAATGCTGCAGCCGAGCAAAACTGTCTGTTCCCGTTGAGCCTCGGCGCCGAAGGCAGTTGCCGGATTGGTGGCAATCTGTCGACCAATGCCGGCGGTGTTGGCGTTTTGCGCTACGGCAACACCCGTGACTTGGTGCTCGGTTTGGAAGTCGTACTGCCCAGTGGCGAGATTTGGGATGGGCTCAGCGCACTTCGTAAAGACAATACAGGCTATGATCTCAAACAGCTTTTCATCGGTGCGGAAGGCACCCTCGGCATTATCACCAAAGCTGTGCTTAAACTTTTTCCAGCGCCGCGCACGACCATCACGGTGATGGCGGCCCTGCCGGAGCTGGAGGCGATTTTGAAGCTATTTGATGCAACACGGCAGTTGTGCGGTGATCGGCTGACAGCGTTTGAATTGATTTCCAGGATCGGTGTGGAATTAGGCATGGCCCACATTCCGGGCGTGATAGATCCCTTTGAGGCCGAGCACCCCTACTACGCCCTGATCGAGTTGACGTCGCCTCGAGAAAACGATGATCTACGTAGCGAAATCGAAACGGTGCTGGAGAAAGCTTTCGAAGCCAACATTGTAACGGATGCGGTTTTCGCTGAAAGCGATGCCCAACGGCAGGAACTGTGGAAAATCCGGGAAGAAATACCTGCAGCGCAAACCCGCGAAGGCGGCAGTATCAAACATGATATCTCCGTGCCAGTCTCGCAGACGGTTGCCTTTATTACCGCCGCATCGAAACAGGTCTCAGACGCTCTGCCCGGTATTCGCCCCTGCCCTTTCGGTCACATCGGCGATGGCAATATCCACTTCAATCTGACCCAACCTGAGGCAATGACCAAAGCAGACTTCATGGCGCAGGCAGAAGAATTCACCCGCATCGTCTATGATTTGGTGGTTGAGATGAAGGGCAGCATCAGCGCCGAACACGGCATTGGAGCTTTTAAGCGGGAAGAATTGGAACATTATGCGTCGGCGACAAAAATTAATTTGATGCGCTCCATCAAACAGGCCCTCGACCCTGAAAATTTAATGAACCCCGGCAAAGTGGTTTCATAAAAAAAATCCGGGCCTTTTCAGGCCCGGGGGAGTTTACAGGGAGGCTTTACGTCTGGGAGTTAAATTCATCATACTCGGGAGAATAATGATGAATTTATTGTACCGGATTTGCTCCGATACTGGTGATCACCGGGGGAGTGATCACATTCCCTATTGGGAACAATACTGAATATAACGCCTCTTTGTAATGTTATGATGACATTTATGAAAAACTTTGTGTCGAATTGTAATAACTTCGATATAAAGTACTATAATGAAAAAATATTCGATGACGTACAAATAACTCATTGTTTTTAAACAACAAATTAGAATCACCTGGGAAAATATTAAATGACAGACTTCCAAGCACCCGTTCAAGATTTGCGTTTTGCACTCTCTCACATTGCGGATATCGAAAATATTGCGACTTTTTCGGGCTATGAAGACGCGACACCTGACATTATTGATGCAATTATTGAAGAATCTGGCAAATTTGCCGAGCAAGTATTAGCACCGCTTAATCATAGTGGCGATCAACAAGGCTGCCGGCTTGAAAATGGCATTGTCCACACGCCGGATGGCTTTAAAGAAGCCTTTCAACAGATGTCGGAATCAGGCTGGCACGGTATTTCGTTACCGCAGGAATTTGGTGGCCAAGGCCTGCCATATGTATTGACGATCGCCGCGACTGAAATGTGGTCGAGCGCCAATATGGCGTTCTGCCTCGTTCCGCAACTTGCTCAATCAGCGACGGAACTACTCGTCGAACATGGCAGTGAAAGTCAAAAAGCAACCTATTTGCCCAATTTTGTTTCCGGCAAATGGGTGACGACGATGAATTTGACGGAACCCCAGGCCGGTACCGATCTTAATCTGCTCCGTACCAAAGCAGTTCAAGATGGAGATCATTATAAAATATCGGGGCAAAAAATATTCATTACTGGCGGTGATAACGATCTGGCTGAAAACATTATCCATCTGGTTTTAGCACGAACGCCTGATGCTCCGCCCGGGCTCAAGGGCATCTCACTTTTTGCCGTGCCTAAATTCCTGATCAACGACGACGGCTCCCTCGGCCAAAGAAACGATCTTAAATGCGTGTCACTTGAGCATAAGATGGGCATTCACGGGTCACCCACTTGTGTGATGTCTTACGGCGATAACGATGGGGCAGTCGGGCACCTAATTGGCGAAGAAAATCAAGGCCTTATCTGCATGTTCACGATGATGAATCTGACCCGACTGCTAGTTGGTATCCAAGGCCCTGGAATTGGTGAGCGCGCCTATCAACAGGCGGCAAACTACGCCAAAGAGCGCCTTCAAGGGTCGGACAGCAGTGGCGAAACAGTGCCCATAGCCGAGCATCCCGATGTCAAACGAATGCTGCTGGATATGAAGGCAAAAACTGAAGCTTGCCGCGCGATTACTATTTATACAGCGGCCTGTATCGATCGCTCCAAACGTGCCCCCACGGATGCCGAGCGTGCGTTGTTTCATTCCCGTCTAGAGCTGATGACACCGATCGCCAAGGCTTGGTGTTCCAATATCGGTATTGATATCGCCAGCACCGGTATTCAAGTTCACGGTGGCACCGGCTACATCGAGGAAACCGGGGCCGCTCAACATTACCGCGATATTCGAATAACTGCGATTTATGAAGGCGCCAACGGCATTCAAGCCAAAGATTTGGTCGGCCGGAAAGTCATCCGGGACAAAGGTGAAGCTTTGGCGATATTGACCGTTGAAATTCGAGATTTAGCAAATTCTCTGCTCTCTTCGGACAATGAAGATTTGAAAATTATCGGCCAACGGCTATCTGAAAGTCTGGACCATTTGACCGCGGCAACCGACTGGATTCTCAAGAACGGAGGTGATGATATGGCGGCAGTATTTGCCGGCGCGGCGACATTTTTAGAACTTCTTGGAACTGTCGCGGGCGGGTGGCTACTCGCCAAAAGCGCCGCCAGTGCGGCAGCGTTGATGGATCAGGACAATGCAGACAAAAAATTTCTCCAAGCAAAGATTTTATCTGGTCGCTATTATGCTGATTACCAGTTAAGTCGTTGTTCGTCGCTCAAAAGCAGCCTGTTTGATGGCGCTGATACGATTCTTAGATTTGACGCCGAAATGCTTTAATTAAATTGCTTCTTTGGCATTGATCTACGCCAATATTTGCTATTCAGGCAAAGTTAATCTAAAAGTAGCTTATAATTCCATTAAATATTGATTCTACTGTATTTTTTGGACTTTACTGTGCCAATTTGAAAGCATAGCCCGGGCTCATGAAACGCATTAACAAATATCTGATGAGACAACTCGTCACCTCTACCTTGCTTGTGGGTTTTGTGATGACAGGCGTCATTTGGTTGTTTTTATCCGTGCGGGCCGTAGAGCATATTGTTAATCGCGGCGTATCGGTAAAAATATTTGTTTATTTAAGCATGCTTCAAGTGCCGAATTTCTTGGTCCATATTATTCCAATTTCGATTTTTATCGCGACGCTTTTTGTCTACAGCCGGCTCAATTCAGACCGGGAACTTATCGTCATGCGCGCCGCCGGCCTAAGCCCTTTTTCACTTGCCAAACCGGCCTTATTGGTTGCCTTCGTCGCCATGTTGATCGGTTATTCCCTAACGCTCTATGCAACGCCTAAATCCTATCAAACCTTTCGCAATCTCCAATGGGATATCCGCTATAGTTATACCCATATCTTGCTGAAGGAAGGTGTATTTAACATCGTTTCGGATAATATTACCGTCTTTATTCGCGAACGCTCGGGCGAGTCTGAGCTCCGCGGACTGCTCGTTCACGACAGCCGAAATCCACAAAAACCGGCAACGGTAATAGCGGAGAAAGGCGCCATGGTACAAACTCCATCGGGTGCCCGAGTGATTATGTTTGATGGCAATCGTCAGGAAATAGATAAGAAAACCAATAAGTTATCAGTTCTTTATTTCGATCGTTACAGTTTTGATTTAAGCGGTGTCACGCCGAAACCGGAAGCTCGGTTTCGTGAAGCGAGAGAACGCATGGTTGGTGAGTTACTCACCTTAAAGATTGCGGACGTCGGTAACCCCAAGGACTTTGGCAAATTCATCGTTGAAGGACATCAACGTCTAACCACCCCGATTAACACAATCGGCTTCGCCCTTATCGCGCTGGCTTGTCTGTTACTCGGTGATTTTTCCCGGCGCGGGCAAGTAAACCGGATTTTACTCGCCGCCATTATTTTTGTTGGCCTGCTGATTGGTAATTTGGGCCTCATTAATATCAGCGCTAAAAATCTGCAACTTATTCCCTTGCTCTATGCATCAATTATCGGCCCTATTTTAATCACCGCATTTCTACTGCTCTGGCATCCTCGATTTGGCAAACGTGCCGGTAAAGTACCGCCGTCAGACTTTATCCAAGCCGGTAAGGCCTAAGGAGATCATGGAATAATGCGATTGTCTCCGACTTTAACGTTTTATATTGGACGTAGTTTTTTAGCCAATTTTTTCGTCGTTTTTGTTGTATTTTTAGGCATCATATTCTTATTCGACATCGTTGAGCTATTGCGCCGGGCCTCCGGTCATGAAGATGTCGGACTCGCCCTGGTTTTCCAGATGGGACTGATGAAACTCCCCTTTATGGGCCAGCAAATTTTTCCCTTTGCTGTGTTATTTGGCGGCATGGCATCATTTTGGCGGTTAACGCGCAGTAGCGAACTCGTTGTCACCCGTGCCGCCGGCGTATCCGCCTGGCAATTTCTGCTGCCGGTGATGATGGTTGCCCTAATTTTGGGCGTTGTCAAGATTTCTGCCTTTAATCCGCTCGCCTCAGCGATGCTGGCAAAATACGACCGCCTCAACGCGACCCATTTAAAGGGCCAGTCAACTCTGCTCGCCGTATCAAATAACGGTCTTTGGTTGCGCCAAGCCAGCGGCACAAATCAATCGGTTATTCATGCACCGAAATTAACCATCTTAAACAACGAAATCTCTCTGTCCGAGGTGTCAATTTTCGTTTATGAAGGGGCTGATAAATTCGTTTCGCGGATTGATGCCAAAAAAGGTGATCTTGAAGACGGCTTTTGGCATCTGCGGGATGTATGGATAAATATAACGGACAAGCCGCCAAAGTTTGTCCAAGAACACTGGGTCGAAACGGATATTACGTTGAACAATATTCACGAAAGCTTCTCGCCGCCTGAAACGATGTCCTTCTGGGATTTGCCGGATTTCATCGCGAATCTCGAGCGCTCAGGCTTTTCTGCCTTGCGCCATCGGCTATATTGGCACTCCTTGCTGTCAGGGCCATTACTATTGTGCGCTATGGTGTTGATTGCCGCGACGTTCACCCTCCGGCAATCTCGCCGAGGTAGTGCTACCTTCGTTATCGTCGGCGGTGTCTTAACGGGATTTCTTTTGTTTTTCTTTTCGGACGTCATTTTTGCCCTGGGATTGCGTGAAAGCATTCCCGTCGTATTGGCTGCTTGGACACCGTCAGGAGTTTCGACACTTTTGGGCCTCGCCATGGTTTTTCATCTGGAGGATGGTTAAAATCATGCGGCCCTTAGATTTAAAAAACCTGTCGGTAGTTCTGACTATTTTGGGCTTTGCTATGGTAAATGCGTCCCTGGCGTTCGCTCAATCAAAAACCGAAGACGGATCAAAGCCCGAAAATCCGATTGTATTTACCGCCGATGAAGTCACGCATGACAGAAAATTGGGTATTGTCACGGCTTCGGGCAGCGTCGAGATTTCTCACAACAATCAAGTCTTACTGGCCGATAGGATCTCATACAATGAGCGCCAAGATATTGTATCTGCGACCGGAAATGTCAGCTTGCTGGAGGAATCAGGGCACGTTCTGTTTGCCGAATTTATGGAACTCAGCGGTGATTTTAAAGAAGGCATTGTTAAAAATCTAAGAATTAGATTGGTCGACAACGCGCGTATTGCCGCGAGCGGTGCACGGCGGACCAACGGCACCCGTACTGAAATGCGAAATGCGGTCTATTCGCCGTGTGAAACCTGCGCCCGCACGCCTGATCAACCGCCACTATGGCAGGTTAAGGCGACCAAAGTCGTGCATGATCAAGTTAATAAAGAAATAGAATATTTTGACGCCTGGATGGAATTTGCCGGTGTGCCGGTCATCTATACGCCGTACTTTTCGCATCCGGACCCGACGGTAAAACGAAAAAGTGGTTTTCTGACACCCAGCACAGGTGGCTCAACTTCTTTAGGAACAACTTTTTCAACACCGTATTATTTTAACATATCGCCACATCAAGACCTAACGCTCACCCCCACTCTAACCGGTAAAGAGGGCTTGCTGGTAGCCGGCGAATATCGCCAGCAATTTCATAACGGCCGCATGGAATCCAAAGCCAGCTTAACGCAAGACTCAAAAGATGATATCCGCGGACATATAAATAGTTTTGGCCGATTTGATATCGATCAGAAATGGCGTTGGGGATTTGTTGCCAAAAGATCAAGTGATGATACTTATTTGCGCCGCTATCGATTTCCCAATGAACGTACTCTGACTTCGCGTGCGTATGTTGAAGGCTTTAGCCGCCGGAACTATCTCGCCGCCGATGCCTATGCGTTTCAAGGGACTGCAGTTGAAGATGATCCGGGACAAGCTCCCCTGGTTTTACCGATGGTGGAATACAGCCGGCTCAGCGACATTGGAAAATTTGGTGCCAGAACCAGTTTTAACGTTAATTCCGTTATTATGACCAGAAGTGAGGGCACCGACACCCGCCGTATTTCGGTTGGTGGCGGCTGGCATTTGCCCCATATTGGCCGTCTTGGCGACGTGACAAATTTTTCCGCAACTCTTCGCGGCGATCTATATCACGTCAACGATCTAACCCAACCGAATAATCAAAACAAACACGATGGTTTTTCGGGTCGTATACATCCTCAACTCAAAGCCGATTGGAGCTTGCCGCTGGCACGCCAACATGGTTCGGTCAGTCAAATTATAGAACCTTCAGCCTTGGTAATTGTCAGCCCCTATGCGGGGAATTCTCCCAAGATTCCCAATGAAGACAGTATCGATCTTGAATTTGATGACACCAACCTTTTTAGCGATAACAGATTTACCGGCTTTGACCGGGTAGAGGGCGGCCCGCGGATCAATTACGGGCTAAAATGGGGATTGGTTGGATCAAAAGGTGGGCATACCTCCGTATTCGCCGGTCAAAGTTATCGCCTGAAAGATGACAATACCTTTGCCAAAGGCTCTGGATTGGAGGGGCATCTTTCAGATTTTGTTGGCCGGGTAAATATTTCTCCAGGCAGTCATCTTGATTTGATTTACCGGACGCGTCTGGACAAAGATAATTTGTCGCCAAAACGCAACGAAGTTCAAATGAGCGCAGGGCCTCCCGCCTTAAGACTTTCGACAAATTATGTTTTCTTCGACAGCCAGGACGATTCTGAATTTTCCGGCCGCGAGGAAATATCCGGTAATGTTTCAGCCAAACTTAATCGACTTTGGCGCTCAAGTTTTGCTGGGCGATATGATCTGGAAGGCGAACTGCGGAGCTTGGCCCTAAACCTTACCTATGAGTGCGAATGCTTTACCTTCAGCACGACTTTAACCAGACAATTTTATGAAGATCGGGACCTGCGCCCGAACGACACAATACTATTTAAGCTGACTTTTAAAACATTGGGTGATGTACAAACTGGCTTTAGTAATGTTGGTGGTTAAACAATTATTCTTAATGACCATGCACCAAAATTCGATACCTTCAAGCAAACGTTTTATTGGCAGGTGGTTTTACCTTGCTCTGGTGGCTTTGCTACTGTCTGCCCAACCCAATATCATTACCTCAGCTCAGGCTCAATCAACTCAACGCATTATTGCCATCGTCAACAACGAAGTGATTACTCAATTCGATCTCGGCACGCGCATCAAATTCATCATTTTTTCATCACGACTACCGAAAACCAAAGAGACAGCCCAACGCATCTCAAGGCAGGTTTTGAGCGGTTTAATTAACGACTATTTAAAGCTGCAAGCAGCCAAAAAAATGGGGGTTAAAACTACCCAAGATGAAATCAATCGCGCCATTAAAATTGTTGAAAAAAATAATCGCTTGCAGCCCGGAGGGATGCGGAAGCTGCTGGCGCAGGAAAACGTTGATTGGCGCACATTTGAGCTTCAAATCGAGGCTGAATTAGCTTGGCGTGGCGCGGTCATTAGACAGGTAAGGTCCAATTCCAAAATTGGCGATGATGCAGTAGATGAGGCGATTGCAACGATTGAGGGCAACAAAGGCAAGCCGGAATATTTTGTCGCAGAAATTTTTATTCCTTTTGACCCTACTAAATCGTTAGAAGAGTCTCATCAAACTGCCTTAAGGTTGCGTGCCCAGTTGCAAAGCGGCGCTAACTTTTCGGCACTCGCTCGCTCTTTTTCGAAAAGCGCATCGGCAGCAAAAGGTGGAAATCTCGGCTGGATACGTAGCGATCAAGTTGACCAAAATTTGTCAAAGATAATAATTAACATGACCAAAGGAAACATAACCAATCCTGTACGTGGCGCCGATGGTTTTTACATACTTAGATTGCTTAATAAACGCATTGCCTCGGGTGTTTCTGCCGGCAATGTAAAAGTTTCGCTTCAGCAAGTATTTCTGCCCCTGCGCCAGAACGCATCTCAAGGCGAAATTTCAGCCCAGGAAAAATTGGCAACGCAAATTTCCAAATCTTCAAATTCTTGCTCTGCACTCGAAAAAAAAGGCGTAGAACTCGGCTCAAAACAATCAGGCCGTCTCGACGTTCAAGATACATCGAGATTGCCGGCAAATATTAAAAATGTTGTGCAAAACATTCCTCTTTCAAAAGCCAGTTCACCAATTCGAACCGCCGCCGGGTATCTGGTTTTGATGGTCTGCAAACGAAGCGGTGGTGACATTACCGAGCAAGTTCGAAGCCGCATCAGAGGCATGTTGCTGGAAAAACGCGCAGCCCTGGTTTCGCGCCGCATGCTACGCGACATTAGACGTTCAGCGGTTTTGGATATTAGAGGATGACGCCGGCATCGCCACCCATTGTCTTAACGATGGGTGAGCCGAGCGGGATTAGCGGCGAGATTACACTCAAGGCCTGGCACTCAGCACGCGACATTCTGCAGCCGTTTTTTGTTATCGATTCTCTTGCTCGGCTCAAAAAATTAAGCGCCAGTATGGACCTGATAATCGATGTCGCTGAGATTTCGACGCCAGATGAAGTGGCCGCTTTATTTGAAAAAGCCTTGCCGGTCTTGCCGATCGAACTGTCAGATCAGGCAATTCCCGGCGAATTAAATCCCAAAAATGCGCCGGCGGTTATCTCGGCAATTGAACAGGCGGTTGAATTCGTTCAGCGTGGTAAAGCTGGCGCTATTGTCACCAATCCAATACACAAAAACGCGTTGTATCAAAATGGCTTCTCCCATCCCGGGCATACCGAATTTTTGGCGGCGTTGGCCGGCATAAATTCTGAGCCCGTTATGATGCTGGTATCCGAACGTCTCCGTGTTATTCCGGTGACCCGCCACGTTGGCGTCAGCGACGCGCTAAATCTACTGTCACCCGAGCTTATCATCGAAACAGCTCTGATTGCTGATATTGCCCTGCGTCAGGATTTCAGCATTCCCCAACCGCGCCTAGCGATCGCCGCGCTTAACCCTCATGCCGGTGAAGGCGGATCAATGGGAGCGGAAGAAAAAACCCTTATCGAACCGGCAATTAGCGAACTGCGATCTCAAGGGATATCGGTTACCGGCCCGCATCCGCCTGATACATTGTTTCATGAACGGGCCCGCAAAACCTATGACGTTGCCTTGTGTATGTATCACGACCAAGCCTTAATACCGATCAAGACTTTAGATTTTGATAGCGCGGTAAATGTCACGCTCGGACTGCCGTTCATCCGCACATCGCCGGATCACGGAACCGCGTTGGATATCGCTGGAACCGGTGAAGCGAGTGAGCAAAGTCTTGTTGCCGCCCTAAAGCTGGCCGGGGAAATGGCCCAAAACAGAATAGCCGAACGTCTTACATGACTGACTCGCGCGACCAACTTCCCCCGTTGCGAGATATCATTGCGCGTTACGATCTAGGCGCCAAGAAATCACTCGGCCAGCATTTTCTGCTGGACCAAAATCTAACCGACCGCATTGCCCGCGCCGCCGGTGATTTAAAAGAAGTTAGCGTCATTGAGATTGGGCCGGGGCCGGGAGGACTGACACGTTCTTTGCTGGCATCTAACCCGCGGCAACTTTACGCCATTGAGCGGGATCGAAGATGTATCGCAGCACTCGATGAATTAAAACCGGTTTTTCCTGGCCTGCTTACCGTTGTTTCCGACGATGCTCTTAATGTTGATATTTCAACCCTCGGCGATTCACCACGCCGGATTGTTGCCAATCTGCCTTATAATATTTCAACGGCACTTTTGATCAATTGGCTAAATCAGCTAAAGCATATCGATCAGATGACGTTGATGTTTCAGAAAGAAGTCGTCGAGCGAATTATTGCCCAGCCTTCCACCAAAACCTATGGCCGGCTCAGCGTTATCACGCAGTGGCTCTGCGAGACTAAATTTGAATTCAATGTCGACAAGCGTGCCTTTACGCCACCACCCAAAATTATATCGAGTGTGCTGACATTGAAGCCGCGATCTGAGCCGCTTTTTTCAGCCCGGTTTGAAGCTTTGGAGAAAGTTACCGCCGCCGCGTTTGGACAGCGCCGCAAGATGCTGCGTTCTTCGCTTAAATCGCTCGATATTGATATTCAGGCACTTGGAATTGATCCAACTGCCCGCGCTGAAAATTTAACAATCGAAGAATTTTGCCTGTTGGCAAAGGAGATTGAAGGGCGCGACTAAATCTTATTGAGCCGGTTTTTCTGGTCCTATCAATTCCTGGACAAAATCATGTAGGCCAATTTGACGTCCAATACGTAGTCGCTCAGAAGCTAGGATTGTCTGTACTTGCTGAACACTGTCCTCAATTTCATCATTGACAATGACATATTGATATTCACTGTATCGGCTCATTTCGCCCGCTGCCTTGGACATACGCTGCTGCACGACATCTTCAGGATCTTGCGCACGCGTTCTTAATCGTTTTTCGAGCTCAGCAGTATTGGGCGGCAAAATAAATACGCTCACCAAATTTTGGCCAGCGATTTCGTCGCCAGCGATTATTTGAGTCCCCTGCCAATCGATATCAAAAAGTATGTCTACACCGCGCGCAAGGGCCTCTTCGACCGGCTTTCTTGGTGTGCCATAAAAATTACCGAAAACGTTGGCGTGCTCGAGCAGTTCTCCATCGCTGATCATTTGTTCGAATTTCTTCTCGTCGACAAAGTAATAATCCTCGCCTTCGACTTCACCCGGCCGCATTGGCCGCGTGGTAGCTGAGATCGACATTATGAGATTGTCGTCACGCTCCAGCATAGCGCGCGAAATCGTTGTTTTCCCTGCCCCTGAAGGAGAAGAGAGCACAAACATCAGGCCGCGCCGGGAAAATGAGCTGTTACCTTTACTCAATGTTTTGCACCTGCTCGCGATATTGTTCGATCACGGCTTTGAGCTCGAGCCCAATTTTTGACAATTCAACATCAGCCGCTTTGGAGCACAACGTATTTGCTTCACGGTTAAACTCCTGACACAGGAAATCGAGCCGGCGGCCGATCACTCCGCCTTCTTCCATCAGGACTCGCGCCGCTTCAATATGTGCCTGCAAGCGATCCAATTCTTCACGCACATCAGCTTTGGTCATCAGAACAGCTGCTTCCTGGGCCAATCGTTCTTCCGGCAAACTCGGCACAGCGTCCAGCAACTCGACAACCTGCTGGTTTAGTTTTTCACGAATGTTGTCCGGCTGGAGCGCCGCCAATTTTTCGGCTTCGCCACAAAGCTTGATGATTGTACTCAATTGTTCAAACAAAGCCTTGGCAATCCGCGTACCTTCGGCCGCTCGATTTTTCTCTAACTCAGCCAACACCTCTTTCAGACCACCCAACACTTCTTTCTTGCGCGCTGCCCGGCTTGCTTCATCTTCGCTTTCGTTAACGGGTTCAATAACGCCGCGTACCGCAAGCAGACCGTCTAAGCTAGGCTTATCAAACTCATCGGATTCAGAGCGAATTTTATTGGCCGTTTCGACCAGCTGATCCAACAGGTCGCGATTTACCTGATATTGGCTTTGTCGCGAGGTTTCCTGGATGGTCAGGATGAGATTGAAATTGCCGCGCTTGAAAGTCTTGCCCGTGGCATTTCGCGCCTCAACATCAATTTCCTCAAAGCCTTGCGGCAAGCGGCAGCGCACATCCAGACCTTTGCCGTTAACGCTCTTGGCTTCCCAATTCCAGCTATAACCCTCAACACTGCCGGAGCTTCTGGCAAACCCGGTCATGCTGGCAATTGCGGTGGCCGTTTTTTTCTTTTGCTTAACCATAGCCCCTAGATAGCACATTCTTTTTGATATGCCATTGCAAATTATTGCTGCAGAATCAAAACTATGCCCGAATATCAATCTTGGAATAAATGCCTGGGAATGAAAGCCTGTGAAAGAGTTTAAATCCGTTCTTATTACCGGCGCTTCCAGCGGCATCGGCAAAGCCCTGGCAGAATCATTGGCCGGTGATGACGTTTATTTAGCAATCTCCGGGCGCGATGAAGCTCGCCTAAAAGATGTTGCCGAATATTGCCGGACAAAAGGCGCTGTCGTTGACGCCAATATTGTTGACGTTACAAATCAAATCGCAATGAAAAGCTGGATCGAGGAAATTGATACGGCTCATCCGCTTGATCTTGTTGTTGCCAATGCTGGTGTGTCGCCCGGCACCTCAGGCGAGACGGAAAAAGCTGATCAAATGCGGCGCATGCTCGACATTAATGTGACCGGCGTTTTAAACACCGTCGATCCAATTATACCGAAGATGATCGAGCGAAAATCAGGTTCTATCGCACTGCTCAGTTCACTGGCCGGATTTAGAGGCCTGCCGAGCGCACCCGGCTATGGCGCCAGTAAAGCTTGGGTGCGGTCTTTCGGCGAAGGCTTGCGCGGTAGCCTCCATGTAGAGGGCATCAACGTCACCGTTATTTGCCCGGGATTTGTCGCCAGCCGTATCACGGATCAAAACAATTTCCCCATGCCTTTTTATATGGCAGCACCCAAAGCCGCCGACATTATTCTGCGCGGCCTCAGCAAAGATAAAGCCCGCATCGCCTTTCCCCCAGCCAGCTATATGATGGTGTGGCTGATGGCGTTTTTGCCGCTTTGGCTGACCGATATGCTAGCCCGCCACCTGCCCCGCAAGGAGTAATTGGTTAACATTGTAATAAAGCGACCCGGGTCGCTTTATTACATTACGGCTGATTATTTGATTTTTGCAGTTTGCGCCATTTTGCGACGTTGCGGTTATGCTCGGTGAGGTTGCGGGCGAACGCATGGCCGCCACTGCCATCAGCAACAAAATAAAGCTCGCCCGTATCAGCCGGATGCAGAACGGCTTCCAGCGACGCCCGGCCAGGATTGGCGATCGGCCCGGGCGGCAAGCCTTTATTGAGATAGGTATTATAAGGGCTCGGTATCTTGAGATCTTTGCGCGTTAAGGCACGCCCCATTTCCCGGAGTCCCTTGGTCAAGCCATAGACAACCGTTGGGTCGGACTGGAGGCGCATGTTAAGGCGTAAGCGATTGACGAAGACGCCGGCAACCCGCGCGCGCTCAGCAGCACGACCGGTTTCTTTCTCGACAATCGAGGCCAAAATAACGGCTTCTTCCTGAGTTGAAAAAGGCAAATTGGGCGACCGCCGTGACCACAATATTGCGAGCTCTTTTTGCATGCCACCCTGCATCCGCTTAACCAAGGTATTACGGGTATCACCAAAGCTGAAATGATAGGTTTCCGGCAACAATTCACCCTCCTGGACACGCAAGGTTACGCCGCCGGACAAACCTTCAGTCTTTTTGAGGCGATCGAGAATTTCGGCACTCGTTAGACCTTCAGCAACCGTCAGGCGCCGGACAACTTGTTTTCCACTTTGCAATATTTCAAGGACATCGCGAGGACTTACGGCTTTGGGAAAGGCAAACTCTCCCGCTTGCAGCGCTTTGTCAGCGGCAACAGTGCGAGCCGCCATACTGAGCACAATCGGTACTTTGATGACATTGTGGCGCGCCAGCAAAATCGCAATACGTTCAATGCCAACGCCGCGCGGGATGACAATAATTTTTTCAGCCGCGAGCGGACCCGGCCGGACAAATTCCGTGTAGCCCCAAAAACCAACGCCAGCGACGCCGGCAACTAAAAGAAAAAGAAGGAACCCAAGCCAGCGCAGAACGCGTCCCATCGGGAATTAGACCACCTCAGAAATGATGAGACTGGCGTTTGTCCCACCAAATCCAAACGAATTAGAGAGCGCGCGCCGAACAGTTCGTTGCTGCGCTTCATGAGGCACAAGATTTAAATCACACCCCTCTGAAGGATTATCAAGATTAAGCGTTGGCGGCACCTCACCATGCTTGATCGCCAGGATCGAGAAGATCGCCTCGACCGCACCGGCCGCACCAAGCAAATGCCCAATCGCCGATTTGGTCGAGGACATTGCCATATCATAGGCGGCGTCACCAAACAGGCGTTTCACCGCGCCCAATTCGATCTCGTCACCAAGCGGCGTCGAGGTGCCATGAGCATTGACGTAATCAATATCTTCAGGATTGAGGCCGGCACGTTTTAATGCCGCCTGCATCGCCCGGAAGCCACCATTGCCGTCAGCTGCAGGGGCCGTGATATGATGCGCATCGCCGGACATTCCATAGCCAGTGATCTCGGCATAAATCTGAGCGCCGCGTTTTTTGGCGTGTTCAAGTTCTTCCAAGACAACGATACCGGCGCCTTCGCCGATAACAAAACCGTCGCGATCAACGTCCCATGGCCGGGAGGCTTTTTCAGGCGTATCGTTAAAGCCGGTCGATAATGCCCTGGCTTGGGCAAAACCGGCAACACCAAGCTCACAGATGGCAGCTTCAGATCCACCGGCAATCATCACCTCGGCATCTTCCCACATGATGATGCGCGCCGCATCGCCAATCGCATGTGCGCCTGATGAGCAGGCCGTTACCACGGCGTGGTTCGGTCCTTTAAAGCCATGCTTAATGGCGACCTGACCCGAAGTTAAGTTGATTAAACTGGCCGGAATAAAAAACGGGCTGAGGCGGCGGATATTTCCATCATGCACCGTGCCGGCACTTTTCTCTATTTCCGGCAAACCGCCAATTCCAGACCCAATGAGAACGCCGGTTCGCTCCAGACTTTCATCATCGGTCGGCTGCCAGCCGGAATCTTCGATGGCGAAATCGGCAGCGACCAAGCCATATTGGATAAATGTATCCATCCGGCGTTGTTCTTTGGTGGAGATATGATCATCAACGTTAAAGCTGCCTTCAACGCCGGCTTCTCTGGGAACTTCGCCAGCAATTCGAGAGGATAGCCGGGAGGGATCAAAGGACTTAATCGGACCAAGGCCCGACTTTCCTTCAATCAGCCTGTTCCACGTCAGGTCGGTCCCGCAGGCAAGCGGTGAAACCAGACCAATACCTGTAACAACCACACGTCTCATTTCGATCGCGCTACTTCGCTAAATTGTACCGAAGAAAATGCCCGGCAGAAACCGGGCACAATATAGTTTGTCGACTAAGTGGCTGAAGAAAGGAAATCAACCGCATCTTTAACGGTCAAAATTTTCTCCGCAGCATCATCCGGAATTTCGCAACCGAATTCTTCTTCAAATGCCATGACAAGTTCGACAGTATCGAGACTGTCGGCACCAAGATCATCAATAAAACTTGCTGTATCGGTAACCTTGTCAGCATCGACACCCAAGTGCTCCACAATAATACCTTTTACGCGGTCAGCAACATCGCTCATTTTATTCTACCTCAACTCAATTTAATTGGAATTAAAGCCTTACGGCTAACGAATTACTCTTAACTTAAAAATCTGAATTTCACGGTTTCGTAACATACTTTGTTTTGCATTACCAGCATCGGGTAATGTCTTTTTTGCAAACTTGGAAAAATCATAAATTACAGCTAGATCATGGCCATGCCGCCATTGACGTGAAGCGTTTGCCCCGTAACATAACTGGCCTCATCGCTGGCGAGAAATACCACACTGGCCGCGATATCTTCAACCTCGCCCAACCGGCCCGTCGGGATCGCTCCCAGGAGAGCCTCTTTTTGCTCATCGGATAATGCTTCGGTCATCGGCGTGACAATAAAGCCGGGGGCGACACAATTGACGGTTATCCCTCTGGATGCAACCTCAGCCGCTAAGGACTTCGACATTCCGATCATGCCAGCTTTAGAAGCTGCGTAGTTTGCCTGACCGGCATTGCCGGTGACCCCAACGACAGAAGTAATGCCGATAATACGACCGAAACGTTGCTTCATCATGCCGCGCAAGCAAGCTCGGGAAAGCTGAAAACTAGCGGTCAAATTGACATCCAGGACGGTTTGCCAGTCCTCATCTTTCATTCGCATGGCGAGATTGTCACGCGTGAGACCAGCATTATTCACCAGAATATCAATACCGCCCATGGCTTCACCGGCATCCTTAATCAATTGCTGGGTACCGTCCGAGTTCGATAAATCGCAAGCGATGACATGGACCCGATCTCCGAGCGCGTCGGCCAAAGACTGTAACGCATCAACACGCGTGCCGGATAACGTCACGCTCGCCCCGGCTGCATGAAGCCCCTTAGCAATCGCTCCGCCAATGCCACCTGAAGCGCCCGTGACCAACGCTTTCTTGTCTGTCAGATCAAACATTGTTATCTCCGCTTTATTAAATTTAGAGAGTTTTCAGAAACTCTTCGATGTCTTCCGGTGTCTGAATTGAAACACCGTTGAGATCACGGTCGATGCGCCGCGCTAGGCCAGTTAACACTTTACCAGCGCCAATCTCAACCAGGGTATCAACACTGTTTTCTTTCATATAAAGAACTGATTCCCGCCACCGCACACGCGACGTCACCTGTTCAACCAACAGCCGTCGAATTTCGTCAGGTGCCGATTGCGCATCCGCGGTGACGTTGGCAACCACCGGAATAATCGGCTCATCAATTAACAAGGCCGCCAATTCATCAGCCATAACATCTGCCGCCGGGGCCATCATAGCACAATGAAAGGGTGCGCTTACCGGTAAAAGAATACTTCGCTTGGCACCCTTTTCCGCCGCAATTTCTAAGGCGCGCTCGATGGCGGCCGTAGCCCCGCTTAAAACAATTTGTCCCGGCGCATTATCATTGGCAGCGGTGCAAATCTCACCTTGCGCCGCAGCGGCGGCAATTTCTTCCGCGACATCCATTTCAACGCCCATCAAAGCCGCCATCGTACCTTCACCAACCGGTACAGCTTCCTGCATAGCGGTACCGCGAATTTTCAAAATACGCGCCGCATCAGCAACGCCAAAGGCTTTGGCGGCAGTTAGCGCGGAATATTCGCCTAAGGAATGGCCAGCAACGAATTTGGCGGTGTCACCAATCGCTAATCCACCATCTGCTTCCAAAATACGCATAATTGCCAGGCTCACCGCCATTAACGCTGGTTGGGCGTTCGCGGTAAGCGTCAATTCTTCTTCAGGGCCCTCAAACATTAACTTTGTTAGGGGCTCGCCCAAGGCCTCGTCGACCTCTTCAAATAGTTGTTTCGCAACAGGAAAAGCTGAGGCCAGTTCTTGTCCCATGCCAACGGCTTGCGAGCCTTGACCGGGAAATACGAATGCGCGTGTCATTTATTGTCCATCTGATTATTAAATCTTAATAACGAGTGATAAACGAAGCGTATTATCTGTCAAGCCGAGCCGTTAAAAAGACTGGTTAAAAGGCGTTTCAATCGCTTGCACAACAACTGAATATCTGTATAGTGCGCCGCTTCACATTTCCTTGCCAATATTTACCTTTGTAAATGCTGGCTATGCCTGGTGTAGATCAATGGTGATTTGCCTGGGTTGAGACAAGCCGAAAGGATACATTATGTCTTTATACGAAAGCGTGTTTATTGCACGCCAGGAAATCTCTGCTCAACAAGTAGAAGCCCTTGCCGACGCTTATGAAAATGTCGTCAAAGAGAACGGTGGCAGCGTTGAAAAGCGCGAAAACTGGGGCCTTAGATCTCTCGCTTACAAAATCAAGAAAAATCGCAAAGGCCATTACGTCCTTTTCAATATCGATGCTCCTGCCGATGCGGTGCACGAGATGGAACGCCAGATGCGTTTGAACGAAGATGTTCTTCGTTACTTGACATTGCGCGTCGATGAACTTGAAGAAGGTCCTTCTATACCGGCTCAGGTTCAAGCTCGTGCCGGTCGTGATGACCGTCCAGCCCGGAATTATGACGATAAACCGGATCGCGATAAAAAACCTGCCGAAGAGAAAGCGGAAAAGAAAGAAGCTGCCGTAGCAAGTGATGAGCCAGCTGCAGAATCTGAAGCAGAAGCTAAGGTAGAACCTGAAACTGATGCAGAGGCTAAGGTAGAACCTGAAGCTGATGCAGAAACTAAAACAGAAACTGATGCAGAAACTAAAACAGAAACTGATGCAGAAACTAAAACAGAAACTGATGCTGAGGGAGAAGAATAATGGCTGATTTTGATAGTTCCAGATCGTCAGAAGATCGCCCCCGCGGCAATGGTGGTGGAGGCGGACGTCGTCCGTTCTTTCGGCGGCGCAAAACCTGTCCGTTCTCCGGTTCTAATGCACCGAAAATTGACTACAAAGATACCAAGCTGCTGTCCCGTTATATTTCGGAACGCGGTAAAATTGTGCCAAGCCGCATCACGGCTGTTTCGGCCAAGAAACAGCGCGAACTTGCCCGGGCAATCAAGCGTGCTCGTTTTTTAGCGCTTTTGCCATACGTTTCCCAATAAAGGCATTAAAGTAATTAAACGCGCAGATAAGGCGATCCGGATACAACAATTTTATTCGGTTGCTGACCCGCCGTCGATTGACCGGCAGTGGGATAGGATAAAGCGGGATGTACCCATAATGTATCGGGAAACTACCGTCGCTATTGGAGTAGGGCTCGCAAGTGCCCTGCTCTCCATCGCTATTGCCTTTGGCTCCGGCCTTGGCCTGCTGCTGGTTTATTTCGCTCTGCTGCCAATTTTGCTTGTCGGCTTAAGCCAAGGTCAACGCAGTGTCTCGATTGCGGCCGTGGCCGGTGTTTTTGGCACAATATTTCTCACCAATATATTCCAAGGCGCCTTATATGGCGTTTCAGTCGCTCTGCCGGCCTGGTTGATCGTGCGTTATGCCTTGATGAATCAAACGGCGCAGGACGGCTCGATAGTGTGGTTTCCCATCGGCGAAATTCTTGCCCGATTGGCAGCGCTCGGCGGTATCGCCTTGGTGGTCGGCGCCATCACTTATTTTGATGCGCCCGGCGGTATTGCCAAAGTCATCGAAGAGTTTCTCGACAAAATTCTGGCCGCCCGTTTGCAATTTGGCTCACCCGCCCAACGCCAACTTCTGGTCGAACGCCTGGTGCCATTCTTTCCAGCAATCTCCGCTTCTTCATGGATTTTGATGACCTTGCTTAACAGCATTCTCGCGCAATTCATCCTCATCAAAGCGGGGCGAAATCTGCGACCGGCGGTGCTCTATTCTTCAATCAGCGCCCCGGAATGGCTTTATTGGGGATTAGTGGGCGCCGGCGCTTTGGCATTATTGGGTTCCGGCAGTTTTGAATATGTCGGCCGCAATCTGGCGATGGTGCTGGCTATTCCGTTTTTCTTTATTGGTCTTGGCGTCATTCACACGCTGGCCAGATTATTGCGCTCGCCCAGCATTGCGCTCACCGCTTTTTATTTTCTGATGGTAATTTCCAGCTGGGCTATTTTTATCGTCGCAATCATTGGCTTTTTTGAAGAATGGAATAATTTGCGGAATAGATTCAGCGCTCCCGCCACTGAAGAAGAAGATGATGACGAATAATTGTTAGCACACTAGGGTATTCACTAATTGAACAATCCTTTTACAATTATTATCTAATATTTACAGTATTATTGGGGCCTTTTATGCGAGCCATAAGAAAATTAGTCCTGACTACATTGGTATGTACCGCCGTTGCAGGCCCCGCTTGGAGCGCCAGTAAGACTCCTCAATTCGTGACTTACGATTTTTATCCATTTGGCCAGAAAAAAGCCGGGAAAATAGCCGGCCTTTTTCCTGAGCTTATGACTGAAATAGAAAAGTTATCCGGCATCAAAGTTACGACATCAATTGAGCCGATACCCCGGGCCATAAAATCACTTGCCAGCGGCAACAAAGATTTAATAATATCAGGTGCTACTTCCCCGGTTTTTCGAAAAACCATTTCCCTCGGTGTCATCGGTTGCAACACGACGATCATTGTCACCAATAATAAAACCAATATATCTAGCATGAGAGACTTAAGCGGCAAAAGCATAGGGTTTGTCGCCGGCGGATTTTTATACAAAAAATTCGGTAATAAATTTGGCATTATCCCGGTGCAAACCGGCACCAGCGAGTCGATGTTTCGCATGCTGGTACGTTACCGGGTCGACGGCATTTTTATCAGCGATATCGTTTTCAATTCCTATCGGACCGAAGGAGCTCCTTTTTCGAACCTTCCGGCAGATTGGCGCCAACGCCTTGGCAACATCGTCCAGGCAGAGAAGATTCTTGTCCATCTGCGCATGCCCAAGACTTCCAAATTTCAAGATTTGATCCCGAAGCTTAGTAAGGCGATCGAATTTGGTAAAGCGAAGGGTGTTTTTGAACGGGTGTACCGTAAATACGGCTCTTCGACCGGCGGGCAGTGTTGAACGGGGAAAATTGTTGGTTACGCTGCCTCCCTCCTTCGGCTTTAGATCATAGATTATAGTAAACAGTGACCGTATTTTGCCCGTCTTTTGGGTTGCCTTCACGCCTATACAATAGTAGGTTCCCGGCCTTGAAACCCCAGTGGTTAAAAGGGGTTGGCGAATTTTCATGTTTTCTGCCGATTTTTAATGTGACTGCGACAGCGGTACACTATATATGCATCGGCATGAGAACTATTTTTGAGAGATGAAGGTAGAAAATAATGGAAG
>CAJWAR010000032.1 GCA_913020445.1 uncultured Rhodospirillaceae bacterium | reverse complement strand
TGCGCCGGCCATGCCTGATATGGGCGGCATGGGCGGTATGGGCGGCATGATGTAAAGCTGTTCACGAACTGTTTAGCTTAAAAGCTTATAAAAAAACCGCGTTTTGGGGTAAAACCTCGGGCGCGGTTTTTTTAATTCGCACCACCTAATTAATATAGAGAAATAAATGTCGAATTATCTTGATTTAATATTTGTCGGCCCACAACAAGCCGTTCCCATAATCGTCGCGCTTGTTTTGTGGCTTGGCCTGGCAGGGCTCGGTGCATTTGTTACAAATCGGGAAAGGTTAACCGAAGCAAATGTAATTTTTGGCTGGGCTGTTATTTCTGGTGTTTTCACTGTTGTTGGCGTCTTTGTTCGCGCACCGTTTTTGTATCTTGCGATTGCTTTTGCTGTTTTAGCTGTGATCGGAATTTTTCATAGCATCCGGTCTGGGCAGCATTTGTTTATTCCGGGTGCCTGGCGGGTTTTAGTGCTCGCATTACCCCTATTGTGGATCGCCGGCGCCATGGACCCCTCACAATGGGATGAATTTTCCCATTGGCTGCCGGCGGCACAATATCTTTTGGCCATTAACGGTTTCCCAAATAATCAACTGCCCTATCTTGGCGCCTATATGATTCCCGGCTATCCTTTCGGCTGGCCCATGCTGTCATATCTATCCAGCCTGATCGCCGGTCAGTTTCTGAACAATATTAGTGGCACGTTAAATGTCCTTTTGCTTTTAACGTTTTCAACATTTGCCCTTAGAACCGCTTTGCGGGTAGCCGGGCGGGAATTGTCAGTGCAGATAAATTGGGGATTTGCCGCTCTCATTGTTTTGTTTGCAACAATATTTAATCCGACTTTTATTCAAAAAATTGTGCTTACGGCGTACTCAGATGTAAGTACATCGGTAGTTACTGGTTTCTCATTGCTTTTGGGATATTACTTTATTGAAAGCCTTGCCGGGCGGATTAAGCTGCCGCCTGCTGCCGCCGCTTTGCAGCTGGCTTTGGCGTTAAGTCTATTAGTCAATGTGCGGCAATCCAATCTCGTACTGTTCGTGATCATCGCTTTTGCGGTGACGGTACTGGCGCTCAGGGATCAAGAAATAAATTTCGGCGCCTATCTCCGATACCTCCCGCTCGCGGTTATACCAGCGATCATTATTTATCTGGCTTGGCGCTACCATATTGTTGTTGGTCTAGGAAAAGTATCCAATGCGGAATTAACTTTAAGGGCCATTGACAGTTGGTACTTTAAAGATATACCGGCAATCATAGCTCAGATGGGGGTCGTAGCATTTAAGAAAATCGGTTTTTTTGCTCCCATGCTGATTGCTTGTGGTTTTGCCATTCGCGGTCTGGTTAGATTTGAGACCAAGTTTGATCGGATTTCCGTCCTCGTTGCGGTTTTATTTTTAGGCTACACGTCATTTCTACTGATGATGTATGTCGGTTATTTTGGCCGAACGAGCGCTTTGTCAGTGATCTCTTTTTGGCGTTACAGTACCCATAACGGCATGGTCGCCGTCACCTTTATCTCAGCTGGTTTAATCTATCTGTTTCGTCACCGCCTCAGCCGGGATCAATTACCGGCATGGCTGAAAAGCGTTGGTATTCTGCTGGTTGTAATTTTACCATTCGGGTTAGTGCATAAATTGCGCTTTGATTTAGAACCGCCCAAACCGCATTTTACCGCTGTGGCAAAAGATATTGTGGCTATAGTTGATGAAAAATCTCAAATTTTTATTCTTGATCCGTTTGGAACGGGCGAATCTGGCCTGATTACGCGCTATCATCTTGGACGGGTAAAAACCGGTTGGATGTCTGCCTTTACCCAACCCTCCCCGGCGCGGATAAAAAAGCAAATCGAGGGAACCAAAGATAATGATTATATTTTGGTTCATTCTCTCATGGAGAAAGGTGGCCAGTTCTTTAATAATGGCCAACACTTTCCACTGAGCGAAAAGAACTCCTATTTGCTACGACGAGTTGGCAAAGACTGGAAAATTACTCGAAGTTGGGAAAAACCGGCAAACCATCGTAACTAACATCAATTCGAATTTAAAAACTCTTTTGCCTCGCTGATAACATCCGCCAAGCCAACGCGATGTACGTCAACGCCGTCGGGAAAAGCTCCTATTAAGCGCGACGGCATGGCGCGATCCAGCATCACGAACACGCCGTGATCATCGGCCCGGCGTATCAGGCGCCCGTAAGCTTGCTTGAGCCGCAATCTCGTCAGCATGTCATCATATTTTGCGCCGAAATGACGTTCCTCAAAATCAGCTTTGCGGGCTTTATGCAGGATGGTTGGGCGCGGCCAGGGCACGCGATCATAAACCACCAGCCTGAGGGCGCGTCCCGGCACATCAATACCATCCCTGACAGCATCAGTGCCGAGCAGGCAGGCGTTTTCCTCGGCCCGGAAGATATCAACCAGCGTGCCGGTATCCAGTGGATCAACATGCTGGGCCAGCAGCATTAACTTTTCCATCTCGGGCGCATCAGCCAATCTTTCGTGCACTTGGCGCAATCTGGCGATGGAAGTAAACAGTCCAAGCGCGCCGCCGCCGCTGGCCGCCATCAACTCGCGATAGGCTGTTGCCAATTGATCCGGATTGTTTTTATCAATATCGCTGACGACATAGACGCGGGTTTGCTCGGTATAATTAAAAGGCGAGGGCACTGCCGCCTGTGAAGGTGGGGCGGCCATATAATCAAGCCCCGTCCGGGCAGTTGCGGCATCCCAATTTTCTACATCTCGCAACGTCGCCGAGGTGATTAAGGCCCCATGTGAGCTATCTAATACCTGTTCAGCGAAAGGTTTGGCCGGGTCAACAAAATGGCGGTGCAGCCCGGTATCGTAATCGCGGCCCTGATAGCGCTCGACACTGAGGAAATCGACAAAATCTTCTGGCGTATCATCAGCCAAATTCTCCAGCATATTCCGCCAAGCCGTCACATGATGGATGCAACGCCGGTCCAGACTGCGCGTTACCGCTTCGATGCGTTGGCGGGTCGAAGTGTCTAGTTCATCTGCTTCGTCATCCAGCTTATCGGTTAGAATTTGCACCAATTTCTTAACTGGCCGTGAAATTTCGGCAAGCGCATCAGCAAGTTCTTTGGCGGCTGTAACCAAGTTCTCTACCGGTGGATGGGCGGGTGTCTCAAGATCGTAGGGGCCTTCGGCGTTTTTATCGCGGGCATAAACCTGGCCGCGGGCGAGGCCCAAGAAAGTCTCGGTTGGACCATGTGGATTACCGCCGGCGATGCGTTCCTGCCAACCTTGATTGGGCAAAACGCGGGTCGCTGATAAAGTATGGGCCAACGCCGCCATACCATCATCGTTATCTGAAATGAGATCTTCTATTCTGGCCTGCAGACCGCGTGCCCGGGAGGACCGCCGTCCTTCGGCACCCATGATCCAACGCCGCAGATCAGACGCCTCCACACCTGTGAGGTGGGCCGAGAACGCACTATCCGCGGCGTCGAACAAATGATGGCCTTCATCAAAAACATAGCGGGTCGGGCGGTGGGGGTCGTCGCTACCTAATACCGCTTGGATCATGACGAGGGCATGATTGGCGATCACCAGTCGGGCGCGCCGGGCACGGCGGACCGATTTTTCAATGAAGCATTTACCGTAATGACTGCAGGCCGAATAGACACATTCGCCGCGGGTATCGGTGAGATCTATTGTTCGTCTTCTTCCCATCAAATCCGACAGCCAGGCTGGAAAATCACCGCCGATCATGTCGCCGTCTCTGCTTGCTTGCACCCAGCGGGCGACCAAACCGAGCGTTATGAGGTCGATATTTAGGCCGCCCGGACTTTGCCCACCTGCACTTTGATTGGCTGAACCCTGGCCGATCGATTCTTCTAAATTCAACAAACAGAGATAATTTTCCCGGCCCTTGCGAATAACGGCACGTAGCGTTTTTTCAATCGGGTCGGGGTATAGCCGGTCAAGCTCGCCGTCCAATTGCCGCTGCAGATTGCGGGTATAGGTTGATATCCAGACCGGCCCTTCATTTTTTTCGGCCCAGACACTTGCCGAGGCGATATAGCCGAGGGTCTTGCCGACACCGGTGCCGGCTTCGGCGATGACTGTAGCCGGGGCTTCGGTACTTTCAGCTGGCGCAAATGCCGCAGCGGTAGCGAGGGCGTATTCTTTTTGCTGCGGACGTTCTTCCGAATCCGGGCCTAACATACCATCAAGGCGTTCCGAGACGTCGGTGGCACTGACCGGCAAATGACCTGCCGGTGGTTCAGGCGCTCCTTCATCCCATTCGGACAAACCGTTCCACACCTTATATCCTTCGAGGGCATTATTAGGTTGGCGTTTCGGTTTGTTAGGCTCCAATACGGCCAGCACCGCCGGACCCCAGGCCCAGCCAGCCCGCGCCATGCCCCAAGCCAACGTATAAGTTGGGGTCTGCTCCCGGCTGTCGAGCCTTAAGAGATCGCCTAGCAATGTCTGCGCTACCGCCAAAAGTGTTTCAGCGGCTTCTTCCGCCGTGTTTGGGCGAGGCAACCCAAAGGCATCAGCGAGGCCTCGGGGTGTCGGCACGGCAAATTGGGCCGGGCGTACAAAGGCGTATAACTCGAGCAAATCAAAGGCGGGGAATTCCTGGGTCTGCAAATAACGGGCTGTCGCTTTGGCATGGCATAAAATCGGCGGGGTATCCTGCGCCTGCCGGATGGCTTGTTGTTTATCCAGCGCGATCAATTCACCATCCGTTGTTAGCAGTGCAGCACCGCGCTGATCGGCGATTAATACCGGCGCATTCGGCAGTTTAATTTGAGGAGAAGAAGGCGGAGCTTGATCCATGAGCCTATAATAGCCAGTGATCTTAAAAGGCACCAACAAAGTTTCGATAATTAGCGTTGACGAGACATGCTTACACTTCTAGTTTCCGCTCTCCCATAAGGACGAAGATGAATTATGCCTGATACCGTAGAATTTAGCGCTGAAATGAAAGAACTGGCCGGCGATTCTAAAGCCTGGCCGTTTCAGGAAGCGCGTGCGCTGTTAAAGCGGCTTAAAAATAATTGTCCGGATAAAGGCTATGTCTTGTTTGAAACCGGCTACGGTCCGTCCGGCTTGCCGCATATCGGTACGTTTGGTGAGGTTGCACGGACAACGATGGTGCGTCAGGCTTTTTCAGTCTTAAGCGATATGCCGACCAAGCTCATAGCGTTTTCAGATGATATGGACGGCTTGCGCAAAGTGCCGGACAATGTGCCTGAAAAAGACATGCTGGCTGAACACCTCGGTAAGCCGCTAACGCAAATCCCGGACCCTTTCGGCACCCATAATAGTTTTGGCGAGCACAATAACGCGCGGCTTCAGGTGTTCTTGGATGAGTTTGGCTTTGACTATGAGTTCAAATCCTCGACCGAAACTTATAAATCCGGTGAGTTTGATGAGACGTTGCTGAAAATTCTGAGAGAATATGAAAAAGTCACCAATGTTATTTTGCCGACCCTTGGCGAGGAGCGCCGGGCGACCTATTCACCCTTCCTGCCGATCTGCCCAAAGACCGGTGTGGTATTGCAGGTGCCGGTGATCGCTCATGATGCACAAGCCGGCACGATTACTTATCAAGATGTTGACGGTGCCGATGTAACGACGCCGGTGACTGGTGGCGCCTGCAAAATGCAGTGGAAAGTCGATTGGGCGATGCGCTGGGTGGCGCTCGGCGTTGATTATGAAATGTCCGGTAAAGATTTGATCGACTCGGTGAAATTGTCTTCAGCAATCACCCGCATTCTCGGTGCGACACCACCGCAGGGCTTCACGTATGAATTATTCTTGGACGATGAGGGGCGCAAAATTTCAAAGAGTATCGGCAATGGCATCTCGATGGAGGAATGGCTGCGCTATGCGCCGCCGGCCTCGCTCAGCCAGTTTATGTATCAAAAGCCAAATCAGGCGAAACGGTTATTTTTCGATGTCATCCCGAAAAATGTCGATGAATATCTCCAGCATGTATCCAAATACCCGGAGCAGGATGCCAAAACCCGGCTTGGCAATCCGGCCTTTCATATTCACGGCGGCACGCCGCCCAGCGAAGATGCCCATATTTCGTACAATATCCTGCTCAATCTCGCGAGCGTCGTGAACACCGAAGACAAAGCCGTTCTGTGGCACTTCATCTCCCGCTACGTGCCAGACGCCACGCCGGAAAATGCACCGACCTTGGACAAGCTCACCGAATATGCGGTGAATTACTTCCAGGACTTCATCAAGCCGGAGAAAAAATATCGGGCACCCGACGATGTGGAAAAGGCAGCGCTTGAAGATTTGCTGAAAACTTTGGCAGGTTTGCCCGCAGGCTCAGAAGCCGTCGACATTCAAACTGAGGTTTATGAAGTCGGCAAACGCCACGACTTCGAAGACCTCAAAGCCTGGTTTAAATGCCTTTACGAGATTTTACTCGGCCAATCGACCGGCCCCCGCATGGGCTCTTTCATCGCCCTCTATGGCTTGGATGAAACCAAGGCGCTAATCCAAAAAGTACTTGATGGCGAGAGTTTGGGTTAAACTAAATTAACGACCAATTTTTTTCCGAGGGCGGCTGCAAATCTCTGGGCTGTGTCCATCTGAAATCGATTGTTCTCGGGATTCAGGATATTATCGATTTGGCTCCGGCTTGTGCCGACGCGCCGCGCCATTTCGGACTTGCTGATTTTCTGCACTGCCATTTCTTCCGCCAGTTGATAGGCCAGCACTTTTTTTTGAGCGTGAGCTGTCGCCTCTTCGAGGATACCTTCTTCTTGGAGGAAGTCATCCAATGAAGAGCCTAAATGTTTGTTCCGGATTTTTTTCTTAGCCATCTTTTTCAATCTCACGTTTCCGTTTCAAAGCCAGCTTTCTTTCGCTGACAGGCGTCTTTTGAGTTTTCTTGATAAATCCATGCAACAGCACTATGTGGTATTGCCAGATACAAAATATAACTCTCGAAATTCGTCCATTTGAAATGGTACTTCGGATTTCCCAAAGACCGTCTCCTAAGGAACGACAGAGCGGCATACCCACAGGCCAGCCAAATTCGACGTCCTTTAAATCTCCACCAATAATTCTTCTGTCTGCTTTACTTAACCTTTTTAACCAGTCCCGCACCGGTTCATTTTTGGCGCTAGATCGATAAAAAACGGCAGGAATACGCTTCAAATCACCCGGCATTCGAATTGTATCCTACAATATACAGTGTATGGTGTGATGTACATATCTGTCAATTGAAAATTAGTCATCGTAATCACTCCTGGTTGTTATGATGACGTGCTATGGCGGTGCTAGAGGCGGTTTTTTGGAAACAACCGCCCATCAATCGCTAAAAGACCGAGGGCAATGATCGTCATGCCGAGCAAATGTTTAAGTTCCAAACTTTCGTTTAGGATAAAAACGCCGAGCAGAATTGCATTAACCGGCACTAAGAGCGTGACCAGCGACACATTGGTAGCCCCGGCTGATTCCAAAAACTTGAAATAGAGATAATAGGTAAGCGCCGTTGACAGCAGCGCGATGCCGAAAATGGCAGCCCAGACATCGGGTCCCGGCATGGGGAGTGTCCACGGCTGATCAATGATCATCACCAGCGGCAGCATTATTATACTGGCAGAACAGAGCTGCCCGGTGGCGATGGCCATGGGTGGTACGCCCCAGGCCTTGAAGCGGCGGGAGAACACCGCCGCGATGCCATAAGAAAACGTGGCACCCAAGATGGCGAATTGACCAGTCAGCGTGCCGTTGAAATCTTCAAAGGCGTCCAAACCCATCATCACGCCAACGCCGATAAATCCAAGCGCGACACCAATCCCACGATTAAGAGTTAGTTTTTCGTCGCTGGTCCACAAGTGAGCAATAATGACCGTCCAGATCGGCATCGTCGCATTAAAGATCGAGGCAAGGCCGCTCGATATTTGCGTTTGGCCCAAGGTGATGAGCGTGAACGGGACGGCGTTATTGGTTAGGCCGACGAAGATAAAGGCAAGTATGATGGTTTTTGACTTCGGAAATTGAATTTTGAGAATCCGCGCGGCCATAACCAGAGCGATCGCCGCCAATCCGACCCTTAAAAAAACCAGCGTAAAAGGCGGCAAGCCGCGCAAGGCCACTTCGATAAAAAAGAACGATCCGCCCCACAGAAATGAGCAGGCGAGTAAGAGCGACCATTCTTTGGTGTTCATTTGATGTTTCATGATGCTGTTCATATCGGAACAGACCAGGCAAAACACTCCGATTCTTGCTATTGCATAAGGTTCCTGGTACCTGATTCGCAACAACTGCCCGCTAATTGCGACTCCGGTTCCTGGTACCGTAAATAAAGGACTGTTATCAATGACTTATAAAATTGAGCGTATTGTCGAATGTGAGAATTATCTTGGCGAAAGTCCGGTCTGGGATGTTGAAAGCGGCATGTTTTATTGGGTCGACGGCACTGGGCGGCGCCAAGGCAAGGACAATATCTTTCGTCTCAACCCCAAAACCGGCGAGGTTGAAACCCGCGCCATCCCCGATCATGACATCGGTGCCTTGGCGCTGCGCCAAGATGGCGGCCTGGTGATGGCCGTAGATGACGGTTTTTATTTCTATGACTTTGATAACGAAGACCTCGACCTTATACACAAAATCGAAGAGGACCAGCCCCGCACACGTCTCAATGACGGCAAGGTCGACCGGCGGGGCCGCTTTGTTGCCGGCGGCATGGACGATCAGGAAGAGCTGGATATTTGCGGGCTGTGGCGGCTTGATCCGGATTTGTCAGTAACGCAGATCGGCGGCGGCATTATCTGCACCAACGGGCCGAGCTGGTCGCCGGATGACAAAACTTTTTATGTCACCTGCACGTTCCAGGACATCATGTGGGCCTATGACTACGACATCGAAACCGGCGCGCTGGCCAATCAGCGGGAATTTGTCTCGACCAAGGACATCCCTGGCGTCTGTGACGGCTCGACCATCGATACGGAGGGCTGCATTTGGACGGCTGAGCTTCGGACTGGCGAAATTGTCCGCCGTACGCCCGACGGTGAAGAAGAGCGCCGCATCGGTATGCCGGTAAAAAACGTTACTTCGGTGATGTTTGGTGGTGATGATCTGGATGAGATTTATGTCACCTCAATGGCGCGCATCGATCATCCAGGCGCTGAGCATCACGATACTTTTGTCGTCGAGACCAAACCGCAATTTGGCGCCGGTTCCGTTTTTAAAGTGACCGGCCTCGGTATCCAAGGGATGCCCGAGCCAAGGTTCGGCGGTTAACTCTGCTCGACAAAGTCAAAATATAAATCTCGCGCTTTTTGATAAAGCGGTCCCGGCTGGAGGTCGCGATCATCCAGCCCAATGCAGGGCAGCAGTTTGGAATAATTGCCGGTACTGAAGAGCTCGTCGGCATCGCCAAGTTCTTCGTAACTTACCCGGCGGTCCTGAACCTCAATGTTATTGTCACGCAGCAATTGAATCACCCGCTGACGCGTCACACCATTTAAAAACGTGCCGTTAGTGACCGGAGTATGGACCACGCCGTCCTTGGCAAAAAACAAATTGGTGTAAGAAAATTCTGCAACATCGCCATCCGGGTCAAGCACAACGCCGGTATCGAAACCTTTCGCGCGCGCCTCGGATACCCCGCGGGCGACATTTGGATACAAGCAGGATGCTTTGGCATTGGTCGGTGCCATGTCCGGCGATGGCCGCCGGAAAGAAGATTTGCAGGCGCGAAAGCCATTGGGTTCGGGTAACGGTGCTTCATAGATCGACAGCACAAATTTGGTGCTTTCGGGGATTGGGGTAATAAAACCGTCTTCGGCATAGTACATTGGGCAAATATAGAGCTCGGCATCATCCGGGAACATGGCGACGCCTTCTTTCGACAGCTGAATAATCTCTGCTGTCGTTTTGGTCGGGATCATGCCAAGCTCAATGGCTGAATTGTTAACCCGCTCCGAATGGAGATCTAGGTCAGGCAGATGACCCTTAAGCGCCCGGGCACCATCAAAAACGATTGTGGAGAGCCACATTGCCTGGCTGTTGGGTGCAAGCACCGGCGGTGAGCCATCCTGCCACGCATCATTCACATAAGTTTTCGATACTTTTTGATCGTCGTTGGTGAGGTTTTTTGGCGGTGTCTTTGTCATCTCTAAATCAATTATCTGTTGTTAAACAATGGGGCGGGTTAACGTTTTTTGGCGAAAAATTTCCTTAACAAATCGCTGCAACGGCTTTCTTCGATGCCACTATAAATTTCCGGCGCATGATGGCAAGTGGGTTGGTTGTAAATCCGGGGGCCATGTTCGACACCGCCGGCTTTGGGATCGAAAGCGCCGAAGTAAAGCCGCCGCACCCGCGCAAACGAAATTGCTGTCGCGCACATCGAGCAAGGCTCCAGGGTGACATAGAGATCACAGTTCTCGAGGCGCGGTGAGCCGCCAGCCGTTGTCGCTGCCTGAATCACCAGCATCTCTGCATGCGCCGTCGGATCGTTGCTTTCCTCAACCCTGTTGCCGGCCTGAGCAACCACCTCACCGGTTTCATTGACGATAACTGCACCGACGGGCACTTCGCCGCGCGTCGCTGCCTGCACTGCCTCGGTAAGAGCCAGTTCCATAAAAGTTTGGGCGTCATCCGTCATGACGGCAGGGTGGCGATTGAGAGAGACAAAATCAAGGATCGAATGCCAGATCATTTGCCAAATTGAATTGATTGCGCCAGAGTCCTGAGCAACCTAAACTGCGCTGATGAACTCAAATACTCAAAAACCTAATGGCCCGTTGATCGGTATCACGCTCGATTCCGAAGATGCGTCCGAGACGGGCTATTCGAAATTTCCCTGGTATGCGCTGCGGGAAAATTACGCCAGTGTTGTCGTCAAAGCGGGCGGTGTGCCGGTTATTTTGCCACATGAACCAAGCCTGATTGGCACCTATCTTGATGTCATGGATGGGCTGATCATCACCGGCGGTAATTTCGATGTCGATCCAGCGGTCTATGGCGCGCAGACGACCCATGACACGGTGACTTTAAAGGCCGACCGCACGCTGTTCGAAACCGATATCACCCGGGGGGCCCTGGAACTCGACCTGCCGATCTTAGGCATTTGTGGCGGCCAGCAGCTCCTTAATGTCGTCTTGGGCGGTACGCTGATCCAGCATATTCCGGATGAGATCGCCGAACCGTTGGCCCATGAGCAACCCAACCCGCGAGACGAGCCGGGTCATGTTGTCACCATCTCTCGCGACACCTTGCTCTTTGATATCGTCGGCACGGAAGAAATGAACGTGAATTCAGCCCACCATCAGGCAGTTAAAGCCGTATCGGGTTCGGCAGTTGTGAACGCCCAAACATCGGATGGCGTGATCGAGGGCATCGAAGCACCGCGCCAGAAGTTTTGCTTGGGCGTGCAATGGCATCCCGAATTTGAAATTGATCCCGGCGATAGCCGGATATTTGCGGCCTTTATCGATGCCGCGCGCTAAAGCAAAACCCGAAGCCCTGGATAAGCCGGAGCGCATCGCCAAGGTGATCGCGCGCGCCGGTCTGTGTTCGAGGCGCGAAGCCGAACGCTGGATCGAAGCCGGGCGCGTGAAGCTCGATGGTAAGGTGTTGGATAGCCCGGCTGTCACGGTCACAGCTGCCAGCAAAATTATTGTCGATGGCGAGCCGTTACCGCTTAAAGACGAGCAAAAGGTCTGGCGCTACCACAAGCCGGCCGGACTATTGACCACTCACAGTGATCCCGAAGGGCGACCGAATTTATTTGATAGTCTGCCGGAAGATATGCCCCGGGTGATCTCGGTAGGCCGGCTGGATTTAAGCTCAGAAGGACTGTTGTTACTGACCAATGACGGTGAGCTGGCGCGGCAATTGGAGCTGCCGGCAAGCGGCTGGCTCCGGCGTTACCGGGTGCGGGTGCATGGCCGGGTCGATGAGAAAGTACTGGACGAGCTCATCAATGGCGTGACGATTGATGGGGTGCGTTACAAATCCATTCAGGCCACGCTTGATCGTCAACAAGGGGCCAATGCCTGGCTAACGGTTTCACTGATTGAAGGTAAAAACCGGGAAATCCGCAGGGTGATGGAGCATCTTGGCTGGACGGTCAGCCGCTTGATCCGCACAGCCTACGGACCCTTTCAACTGGGTAAATTGGAGAAAGGCGAGGTTGAGGAAGTGCGCGGCAAGGTTCTCAAAGATCAACTGAGTGGCCGCGATCGCGCGGGCTTTGCTGAGCGGGCTGAAAAAACTTCACGTCGTCCCGCCGACAAACGCACCAAACGATCACAAGCGGGACGGCCTAAAAAGAATTCCAGGAAGAACGCCAAAACCGATCCGATAAACCAGCCAAAAAAAGCTAATGCGAATCGTCGGCGGCAGAAATAGAGGACGCGCGCTTAAAGCTCCGAAAGGGCAGGCGACTAGGCCAACCTCGGATCGCACCCGGGAATCGGTATTTAATATTCTCAACTCTCGCCTGGCAGATGGTTTCCAAGATTTAACGGTTATCGATCTGTTCGCCGGCACTGGTGCGCTCGGCTTGGAGGCGTTGTCGCGGGGAGCTGAGCAAGCCGTGCTGGTTGATAATGATCGCGCCGCAATTAAGTTTATCGAAGAAAATGTGCGCGAACTCGGCGAAGTCGATAACGTCACCATACTAAAACGGGAGGCGACAAATTTGGGGCCACTGCCGTCGCCCGCAAATCCAGCCGGTCTCGTTTTCCTTGATCCGCCATATAAGCAAGGTCTGGTTGAGCCCGCTTTGATATCGCTGCGTGATAACGAATGGCTGGCTGAAAAATCGCTTTGCATCGTTGAAATGGACGCCAAAGAAAGTTTTGAACCACCCGATAAATTCTCCGTGATTGACCAGCGCAAATATGGCAAAGCCGCCATTCACATCCTGATATTTGCCGGTTAGTTTTCCTCACCGATTAGTTACCAAAATTTAATGAAATTATGTGCTCTTGCCCCTGGCGACGGAATCAATGCCTGCCTACGTTAGCTTCATATAATGGACTTCTTAGGACAGAGTAAAATGAACATTAAAAATATGGCAGCTGGTTTGGTTCTTGGTGCTGGCATCATTGGCTTCGGCGTGAATTTCGCCTCGGCAGCGGGGCAGACGCACACTTTGGAGGAGCCAAGCTGCAACTCGCAAATTCAGCTACCTCAGAATAAGGAAGAACTGAGTCTCACTGATGTGAAGCGCGCGGTTGAAATTCATTTGCTGCGGATCGGCGCAAAAAATCGCGAAGTTCAGGTCGAATTGAACGAAGACGATATAATTACCGCCAATATAACCCATCGAGGTCGGTTGCTGCGCCAGATCAAAGTCGATGCGGCGAACGCAGCGATTATTGAGCGCCGGAATTATGGTCGGCCGGTTGGCTTTGATGCGCCGGTCGTTAGAACTTCGGCAATTGAAAATGATGACTTTATTCAGCGGGTGAATTATACCCGCCAATTACGCCGCCATATGCTAGGTGATGGCAAAGCCTGGGCGAATTGGCTTGGTAATGGGCCAAATGGTTTTGCCTGCCGGGATGACTACAGATTTGGCGGCCCTGAAATGAAAGAGCCTAGTAGCTAATTCGCTAAATCTATCTGCGGCCAAACAGCTTTTCGATATCAGCCAGTTTGAGCTCGACATAGGTTGGCCGGCCGTGATTGCATTGCCCCGAATGGGGCGTCACTTCCATTTGACGTAACAGCGCGTTCATCTCGTCACCGTTGAGGCGGCGGCCCGCCCGCACAGAACCATGGCACGCCATGGTGGCTGAGACATCGGCCAGCCGCTCCTTGAGGCTTAAGGCTTCTTCATTTTCCGCCAAATCATCAGCGAGATCATTTATCAGGCCGTGAATATCAATCTCGCCCAGCATCGCCGGCGTTTCGCGCACAACAATTGCTCCCGGGCCAAACGCTTCGATGACTAGCCCCAATTCGGCAAGTTCATCCGACCGCGCGACGATTCGATCAGCCGCACCCTCATCCATTTCAATGACTTCAGGGATGAGTAAACCCTGGCGTTTGATGCCATCCTCGGCGAGCGCTTTTTTCATTTCTTCATAGACCAGCCGTTCATGAGCGGCGTGCTGATCAACGATGACAATGCCATTGTCGGTTTGGGCGACAATGTAAGTCTCATGCAATTGGGCGCGGGCGACACCAAGCGGCCAATCATCTGAAACTTCTTGAATTTGATCCTCGGCAAGGGCGTTAACTGAAAGTGCCGTATCCAAATTACTTAGCGGCGCATGAAATTCGCGGGCAGTCTCTTGCAGCCCTGCTGATGGCATAACCGGACGATTTTGATTGCTGCCGTAGTTGCCTTGATAGCTTTGAGGGACAGCAGTCTCGGGCCGCAGGGCGCCGAGTGCTTGGTTGCTGACGGTTGTTGAGGCGCGGTGGCCGGCTTCGGCCAGGGCATGACGAAGTGCTGAGACGATCAAGCCGCGCACCAGACCCGCATCCTGAAAGCGCACTTCGGTTTTGGCCGGATGAACATTGACGTCGAGGCTTTCGGTTGGGATATCCAAAAACAGCGCCAGCAAAGGATGCCGGTCATGAGCGAGAAAATCACGATAGGCCCCTCTGGCCGCGCCAAACAACAATTTATCCTTCACCGGGCGGCCATTGACGAACAGAAACTGCAAGGCCGCATTGCCGCGGCTGAGGGTCGGCAGACCGATATGGCCACTGAGATGCAGGCCTTCCCGTTCGGCATCAATGGCCAGGGCATTGGCGGCAAACTCATTGCCCATAATCGCGTCCAGCCTATCCAGCCGGGCGCTGAGCATGTCGCCTTGGGCCTGCGGCAGCTTCAGCATGGTGCGGGAGCCATCCCCGACCGTAAAAGCAATATCCGGGTGCGCCATGGCGAGCCGTTTGATCGCATCCAAGGCATGGGAATTTTCAGTCTTCGGCGTTTTCAGAAATTTCAGCCGCGCCGGGGTGGCGTAAAACAAATCGCGCACTTCAATTGTCGTGCCTTGGCTGAGTGCTGCCGGGGAAGGTTCGGATTTTTCACCGCCCTCAATGGCCACCAGCCAGGCGCTATCGGCGTCATGCACGCGGCTGGTGATGCTCATCCGGCTGACCGAACCAATGGAAGGCAGTGCCTCGCCTCTAAATCCCAAAGTGTGAATGTTTTCGAGATCATCATCCGGCAATTTCGAAGTGGCGTGACGTTCGACAGCAAGTGTTAATTCTTCAGGACTCATGCCGCAGCCGTCATCGGTGACCGATATAAATGTCCGGCCGCCATCACGGATAATGACATCAATGCGTTTGGCCCCGGCATCAATACTGTTTTCGACCAGTTCCTTGATTGCAGAGGCTGGCCGTTCAACCACCTCACCGGCGGCGATACGGTTGACGGTGGTCGATGGCAGCAAGCGGATTGTCATCAGCCAGACTCACCGCTGAGAAAACTTTTAGCCAGGATTTTACCCTCTTCGACCGCTGGCTGGTCGAAGGCATTGATGCCGAGCAAATCCGCCGCAATGATTGTTTCCAGCATAAAATGCATCAACAGGGCGCCCAGACTATGCTCGTCTAGGGTCTCGATTGAAATAATACGGGTTGGGCAGTTATGGCGGATCAGAGTTTCCGCCGTCGCTTGTTGCTCGGCAGCCATCAAATCGCCCATGCGCTTGCCGGCGATAAAAGCCAAATCCGGATCAGCGGCGAGATCAGTTGGCACCAAGCCGCCGCTATTTGCTTGATCGGCAAACAGCAGGGTAAAAAATTTATCCCGCGGCCCATCAAGATAAAGTTGCAGCTGGCTATGTTGATCGACGGTGCCGAGGGCGCGTACGGGCGTTGTACCGTGGCCATCTTTGCCGAGACTTTCGGCCCAGAGCTGGCGATACCAAAAGCCAAAACAGGCCAGGCGGTCAAGATACGGCATCAGCACCGTGGTGTTTATGGCGTGCTCGTGGGCAAGGGCAACATTTATGACCGCTCCTTGAGCCGGCGCACAATCTGCCGCCGAGCCACCATCTAATATTGGCTTAAGCACGCTCTTAGCACCTTGCCGAATTTGGTAGGCATCGACACCGGCTATCAACGCTGGCAATAGGCCAACCACGGAAAGCGCCGAATAACGGCCGCCGACACCGGGATCGTGGTCGATGATTTCCAGCGCCCAACTTTCGGCGAGGCGGCGCAGCGCCCGATCACCCGGCTCGGTGATAACGGCAAAATGGTTTTTGATCTGGGCTTGGTCCAGCTGATGGCGAAAAATATCGAGGCAATAGAGAAATTGGGTCAAGGTTTCTGCCGTGCCGCCTGATTTCGAGATCACAATAAAACCGGTGCGTTCCGGAGTGACGTTTTGAAACAACCGATCAAAGCTATCGGCATCAATGTTATCCATAAAATGCAGGTGCGGCCGATTGGGACCGGCCGGAGGTGCCAATTCGCAAATCGACTGTCCGCCAAGACTGGAGCCACCGGTGCCTAGGATGACGACATCATCGAAGTTTTCGCTGTAGCGTTCCGCGAGGGGTTCAATTTTTTCGAGGTCAGTAGTCTTTTCAGGTAATTCTAATAGCGCCAGGCTGCCGGATTTATGGTGCTCGCGGATTGAGGCGAGGGCTTTATCGGCTGAGCGCAAAAAACGCCGATAGGTTTCATCCTCAAGACCGTTCGAGCCAATCGAGCCCACAAAGCAGGCGCTGATATCGTGGGTGTAGTAACTTTCAGACAAAATTTGCAATCCCCGGAGAAACCTTGAATATCCTCGGCAGCAAATACCACTGCGGCAGCCAAGGAACAAAGAATAGCAAAGTTACGGTAATTCAGAAACACCCAAAGACAATTATTGCGGCGTCGAGGTGACACCTTTCGGTTGGCCGACAATCACCATCGTAATTTTAGCCGGATCAAGCAATTTGGCGGCGACCCGATTGACGTCCTCGAGGGTCACGGCTTCTATGTAGCCGTTGCGTTTTTTGATATAGCTGAGGCCTAATTTTTCCAATTGAATGGCCGTGATCATACGGGCAATACGTCCGCTTGATGAAAACCTGAGCGGGTAGGAGCCGGTGAGGTAGGTTTTGGCATCCTTTAATTCAGTTTGGGTCAATCCGCTCTTGTTCATTTTGCTCCACTCGTCACGCAGCACCTTAACGGTTTCACCGGTTCTGGCATTGGCCGTGCCGGCACCGCCGATAATAATACCCGCGTGATCAAGCGGGGCGAGATAGCTATAGGCAGAATAGGCGAGGCCTCGTTTTTCCCGCACTTCTTCGTAAAGCCGGCTTTCAAAGCCGCCCCCACCCAAAACATAATTCATCACATAAGCCGGAAAAAAATCCGGGTGATCGCGCTTAATGCCGGGCTGGGCAAAAGTGATGATACTCTGTGGGATCGCTTTATCGACGACAATGGTCTGCTTTTTGTCATCCGGTGATATCTCTGGGACGTCCCATGGGCTGGCCTTTTCCGGCAGCGCGCCAAAGGTTTGATCAAGTTGCTGCTTTAAATCCGCCGCAGTGATGTCGCCAACCACGCTGACAACGAGATTATCGCGGGCAAAACGTTGGGCGACAAAAAATCTGAGATCGGCGAGTTTGATGATCTGAACGCTTTCTTCGGTGCCGTTGCTGGGCCGCCCGTAGGGGTGACCGGGAAACAGTTTGGTAAATAACGTCCTGCGCGCTATACGCCGGGGGTTTTCTGACTGGCGGCGAATATTGGCGATGATTTGGCTCCGGATACGCTCAACCGGCTCCGAATCAAACCGCGGTTTGGTAAGCGCCAGCCGCAATAAATTAAACGCCGTTACTTGGTTTTTCTTTAAAGTTCGCATCGAGCCTGAAAAACTATCGAGCCGGGAATTAAAGCTCAGAGATATCGCTAAATCTTCCAGTTTTTGCTGAAATTCCTGGCTTTTAATGTCGCCGGCGCCTTCATCCAAGGTGGCCGAAATTAGATTCGCCAGCCCTTCCTTACCCACCGGGTCAAGCGCCGAGCCACCGCGAAAGGCAATGTTGACGGTAATAATCGGATTGGTGTGATCTTCGACGAGCCAGGCTTTGATACCTTTGCCGGAGGTTACTTCTTTAATCTCGATTGCCACTGCTGCTTGAGCGGCGATAAGAATAAGTGCTGCTGACAGGATTGCGATAAAACTTTTACTCATCTGCTCAGCTTCCATTTCTTTTCTTCGGTAACAACAGCCCGGTAATACTGTTCTTCTCGATCAGAACGGCTTTGGCGGCTTGATTAAGCTGCTCGGCGGTGACTTTGCCAATGCGCTCCGGCCATTCCTCGACATCGGCAATGGTTTGACCGGCGGCGAGGGCTGAACCGATCACCCGTGCGCCACCGCCGACGGAATCCCGGGCGTAGATGGCTTCCGCCAGCATCGTGTTCTTGGCGCGGGCAACGTTTGATGCCGTCACGCCGTTTTCGAGTAGCAGTGTGATCTCCTTATCGAGCGCAGCTTCCAAATCTTCGATTGAGACACCGGGGCGGGGGCTGGCAAAAAAGCCGAAACTCGAGGGCCCCATATTGTCGCCATCATAAAAAGCGCCGGCAGAGACGGCGAGGTTTTGCTTCACCACCAAAGACCGGTAAAGCGTGCTGGTCGTGCCGCCGCCGAATACTTGCGCTAAAACTTCCAAAGGATAGACATGTTTACTCTCACCAAATTGCAGGCTTGGCGCCAAATAGCGGCGTCTTATGCTGGGTTGGCGCACCCGGCGATCCCGTAAAGTTACCCGGATGGCAGCGTTATGGGGCGGCTCCTCGGTACGCAGGCGTTTACTCGGTTTACCGGCAGGAATAACGCCATAAATTTTTTCTGCCAATGGCCGCAGTTGCTTGGCAGTGATGTCGCCAGCGACCACCAATATTGCATTATTGGGGCGATACCACTTGTCATAGAATTTCTTAAGATCTGCCTTTGTCAGGCCGCGAATTTCGTGTTCCCAGCCAATCACCGGATCATGGTAGGGGTAGTTCAAAAACATCGCCGCATTCATTTGTTCACCCAGCTTGGCACCGGGTGAATTGTCGGTCCGGGAACGGCGCTCTTCCAGCACAACTTGGCGTTCCGGCTCGATCTGATTGTCTTCAAAAATGAGATTGCGCATCCGGTCAGCTTCCAGCTTCATCACAGTTTCAAGACGGTCGACCGAGATGCTTTGGTGATAGCCGGTATAGTCATGCGAGGTGAAGGCATTATCCCGCCCGCCGTTGCGGGCGACAATTTTAGAAAACTCACCGGATTTCAAGGTTTTGGTTTTCTTAAACATGAGGTGCTCGAAAAAATGCGCGATGCCCGATTTGCCGCGCGGCTCGTCGGCAGCACCGACTTTGTACCACACCATATGGCGCACAATCGGCGCACGATGGTTTGAGATAACCACCACCTGCATGCCGTTTTTTAAGGTGAATGTTTCCGGATTAAAAACACCGGCCTGGACGAATTGGGGTGCTGTCAAAAAGAGCACTGCCGTCAAAGCTGCCTGTTTAACAACTGCTTTTTTGAAATAATTCATAAAAATAGTCATTCCTCGCCTGCAAAGTCATATGCGTCAATAATGTATAGGTATGAACGCCAATAGAGCACCATTCCGGCGCAGTTTTAAGAACTAAATTTAATATAGACCAGCGGGCGCAATATTACAGGTGCCTCGCGTGAAAATCGCATGAAAGTGAAGGTCTATTTAAAGACGTCTTCCAACAGCGCTTTGCTTTTACGCTTGATGGTTGGAACCTCGCCTCGATTGAGCGGCCTGCCGAGCGCTTGATTTTCGCGGATGCGTTTGGCTTCTTTTGTGGCATCGACCGTTGTGCCGAATTGGTTCGGTGATTGCCAGAAGGCAATTTTATCAGTGATTGTAATACTTTCCTGAGCAAGTACGGCAGTTTCTTTGGCGACTTGCAGCCGGATTGATGGGTCGGCATTGGTGGCACCGGTTAATTGCAGAACCGATCTCTCACCCGGGCTCAGCCGCGAAGTATCGTCAGCGCTGCCCACTTGACGAGGTTGAGAACGTCGCCCGGTGCCGATCGCCTGAATAGCACGATCGCGCGGGTTAACGGCCTGCGGACGTTCAGCGCCAGGGGTCGGTGGTTTTAAGCCATATTCTGGTGGCAGGCTTAAGGGTGCGCGCTGGTAGACGGCGAATTCATCCGGTGCGTCCTTGGTCTGGCCAAGAGCCCGCTTAGCGCCTTCGCAACCGCTCAATAAGAGGACGGCTGCGAGGATGGCAAATAGTGGATAAATTTTCTTATTCATATCTTTTTTCATGAGCATAGTAGGTATTTTAGCACGCTTCCTATTGGTCTTCAATTTTTGTCTGTTTGGGCTTGGGAGAAAATAGCGAATCGAAAATCAAAAATATGGCGCCGACGGTAATGCAGCTATCAGCGACGTTAAAGGCGGGCCAATGATGCGCATCAATGTAAAAATCAAGAAAATCGACAACCGCGCCGTGGAGGCCGCGATCAATCACATTGCCCAGCGCCCCGCCGATAATGAGACCAAGTCCACCCGCCATGCGCTTGTTTTCCGCCTTGCGCAGCCAAAAAAACAGGAAAACGACAATAACAAGCGCCAATAGTGATAGGAGCAGCGCATTTAAATTGTTGTTATTGTTGAATAATCCGAAGCTTACCCCGTTATTCCAGGTCAGCAGCAAATTGAAAAATGGTGTGATCGGAATAACCCGGGGCGGCACCATGATGCCTTCCAGAATCCACCATTTCGTCGCTTGATCCAGCACGATTACGAGGGCGGCAATAAGGCCTCCAAAGCGGGCAAATGGCGACAATCCTAAGCACTCCCAATCAACATTATCCGTCCTTATTCCGCTGCTACCGGAAAACTATCCGCGGCATCGGCACAGCGTCCGCAAACCTCTTCATGGCCTGAAATTGTGCCAACTTCCGGCAAAACTTTGTAACAGCGCACGCATTTTTCACCTTCGGCCAAATTTGGCTGGACACCGACACCGGGGACATCGTCGACCGAGAAAGCGTCGTCCGGCACGTCGCCTTCGGTAAGCTGAGCGTCTGAGGTGATGGCAATTTCGGCTAAATCCAACCCGTCCAGTGCGGCGATGAAATCAGCGGTGGCAAAAATGGCGGGGTTCGCCTGCAGCGATGAGCCAATGCGTTTCTCGGCCCGCTCGATTTCCAGCGCGCCGGTGACGACGCGGCGGAGATCACGAATTTTCTCCCATTTTGTCGCCAGCTCGTCATTTTTCCAGGTTTTGGGAATGTCCGGGAATAAACGCAAATGGACGCTGTCATTGTCGTCGGGGAAACGCGCCAGCCAGGCTTCTTCGGCGGTAAAGCAAATAAACGGTGCAAACCAGGCGGTCAGGCAATTAAACAACTGATCTAATACTGTCCGCGCTGCCCGGCGCGCTATCGCGTCGGCGCTATCGCAATAGAGCGCGTCTTTGCGGATATCGAGATAAAAGGCCGATAAATCAACCGCACAGAAAGTGTGCAATTCGGTAAACAGCGAGTGAAATTCAAATTTCTCGCAAGCTTGTCTGATCATCGCATCCAGTTCGTAAATCCGGTGCAGCACCCAGCGATCAAGCTCCGGCATTTCATTGACCGGCAGTTTTTCGGCATCGTCGAAGCCGTTCAGATTGCCGAGCAAAAAGCGCAACGTATTGCGCAAGCGCCGGTAAATATCCGAATGGTGTTTGACGATTTCCTTGCCAATCCTGAGGTCATCCGAGTAATCCGAACCAACCACCCAAAGGCGGAGAATATCAGCACCGTGTTGTTCAACGACTTCCTGCGGCGCCGTGATGTTGCCGAGCGATTTCGACATTTTTTGCCCGTCTTCCGCCATCACAAAGCCATGGGTTAAAACCGCCTCATAAGGCGCCCGGCCGCGGGTGCCGCAACTTTCAAGCAGTGACGAATGGAACCAGCCGCGGTGTTGGTCGGTACCTTCGAGATAAAGCGAGGCCGGCCATTGCAGATCGTCGCGCTGCTCCAGCACGAAGGAATGGGTCGAGCCGGAATCGAACCAGACATCGAGAATATCGTCGATTTTTTCGTACTCATCCGGATTGTAGGAATCGCTCAAGAACCGCGCCGCATCTGAAGCGAACCAGGCATCAGCCCCTTCGGCTTCAACAGCTTCAACAATGCGGTCCAACACTGCCTGATCGCGCAGTACCTCACCACTTTCTTTATGGACAAAGACCGTGATGGGTACGCCCCAGGCGCGCTGGCGGGATACACACCAATCGGGCCGCTCAGCGATCATACCGTGCAGACGGTTGCGGCCGGAAGCCGGATAAAAGGCTGTGTCTTTAATCGCGCGCAACGCTTTATCGCGTAGATTATCGCTATCCATACTGATGAACCACTGCGGCGTGTTGCGGAAAATCAGCGGTGCCTTGGAACGCCACGAATGCGGATAGGAGTGATTGATCTTACCGTTGGCTAAAAGCGCGTTCGCTTCTTTCATCGCCTCAATAACGACATCATCGGCTTTGAAGACATGGACGCCGGCAAACAGCGGCACATGCTCGAAGTAAAGGCCGTCACCGCCGACCGTATCCGGCACGGCAATGCCATTGGCGATCCCTAACTCCCAGTCATCAGCACCATGCCCGGGCGCAATATGGACAAAGCCGGAGCCGGTATCCATCTCAACAAAATCAGCCGCCAGCAATGGCACCTCAAAATCATAGCCTTGGCCGTTGAACGGATGCTGGCAGATGGTGCCGGCGAGATCGCTGCCTTTGAAGGTAGCGGCGATTTCGTGCGCGGTGATGCCAGTTGTTTCAACCACTTGGCCGATCAGCGCTTCGGCAATGATTATTTCATCGCCCGCTTTGGTTTGCCATTTTTCCTGCGCTTCGTCGCTAACTTCGGTGATTTTTAAGCGGACATAGCTGTCATCGGCGCTGAAAGCGATCGCCCGGTTGCCGGGGATGGTCCAGGGCGTCGTTGTCCAGATAACAACATCCGCGCCTTTTGCGGTTTCGGATTTTGAGGCCTCGGTGACGGGAAAGCGGACAAAAATCGTATTTGAAGTATGGTCGTGATACTCGATCTCAGCTTCGGCGAGGGCAGTTTTTTCGACCACAGACCACATCACCGGCTTGGCGCCCCGATAAAGGCTGCCATTCATGAGAAATTTGCCCAGTTCGCGCACAATCTGCGCTTCGGCTGCATAGGTCATGGTGGTGTAGGGGTTGTCCCAATCGCCCTCAATGCCGAGGCGTTTAAATTCATCACGTTGAATATCAATCCAATGCTCGGCGAAATCGCGGCATTCCTGACGAAATTCGACAATCGGCACGTCGTCTTTATTGTCGCCTTTTTTGCGGTATTTTTCCTCGATCTTCCATTCGATCGGCAGACCGTGGCAATCCCATCCCGGTACATAATTGGAATCCTTACCGAGCATCTGTTGCGAACGCACAATGACGTCTTTGAGAATTTTATTGAGCGCGTGGCCAATATGGAGATTGCCATTAGCGTAAGGCGGGCCATCGTGGAGGATGAATTTCTCACGTCCTTTAGCGTCTTCTCTCAGCCGCTGATAAAGATCGAGCCGGTCCCAGCGCTCCAGCAATTCCGGTTCGCGTTTGCTTAATCCGGCTTTCATCGGAAAGTCGGTTTTGGGTAAATATACGGTGTTTTTATAATCAACACTCATTTCAATTCTCTCTACATATGCTCTTCAGCTAGAATGATTTCAGCTTCAGAGCAATCTTTCTTAATTTGCGCCTTCAGCTCATCAACGCCGTCAAATTTCTGTTCCGGCCTGATAAATTTTAGCAAGGCGACGCGCAAATGGGCACCGTAAATATCTTGGTCAAAGTTAAACAAATGAGCTTCAAGGACGCAATTTTTGCCATCAAAGGTGGGTCTATAGCCCAAATTTGCGACGCCGTCATGCCAAACCGTATCCGGTCCCCGATCTATTCCAGCCCGGATGGCATAAACGCCAATTGCGGGCCTGGCATTTGTATCCAGTTCGATGTTGGCAGTGGGAAATCCGATTGTCCGGCCACGTCGATCGCCTTCGCTAACCCGGCCTTCAATTTCAAACCAGCGCCCCAGTAATCCGGCCGCCAAATTGGGTTTGGCATCGGCCAAATATTGGCGGATTCGGGTTGACGAAATAATCTCGCCTTCGTCGTCCAGGACCTCTTCAATCCCATTGGTGATAAAGCCAAGCTGGTCGCCCATTTCGCGCAACAACGCCGTATTGCCGGCGCCTTTGTGGCCAAATGAGAAATTAAAGCCGGAAACGACATAAGAGGCATCGAACCCGCCGACCAGCACCTGCTCTACAAAATCCGCCGCCGTAATCTTTGCCAGCTCCGCATCAAAATGAAGCACGACCAGGAACTCGACCCCCATATCTTCGATATGACGGGCCTTGGTGTGAAACGGCGTTATCCGGAACGGCGGCTCAACTTTGTTAAAAACCATGCGCGGATGGGGCTCGAAGGTCAAAACTCCCCACGGCACCCCTTGTTCGTGAGAGTATTTGCCCGCTTGGTTGATCACTTCGCGGTGACCCCGGTGAACGCCGTCAAAGTTACCGATGGCGATAGCGCCACGGCGGTGATCTTCCGGCAGGTCATCGTAATGTCGGTAAATGCGCATGCGGCGAGGAAATTGTCAGCGCAACCCTTATGGGTCAAGTACAAATTAGCGATAATCCAAGGAATATCCTTAAGCGAGATTTCCAAGCCGGCCTGTCGAATATTGTCAAGTAGGCCTATCGTCGTTAACCTGTTTATAATATTGAACATTTATCATTCCTGGCGTGACTCTTGGGCGCGGCCTTTGGCGCTGGATTTTTTACACTGACATGTTGGCAAAACGAAAATTGATTGATGAATATAAGCAGTAAAATTTTTGGTGCCGTTCTTGTTATTCTCATCTTTGCTTTGGCGGCATTCTCCGGTCGGGTCTATTTAGACCAGCAGGCTGCCAAGAAAGATCTTGCTGATTTGGAAAAACGCCTCGGCGAGGTCAGCGCCAACGAAAAAGAAACCGCCAAAGAAGTCGCCCGTATGCTCGGCGAATTTGAAAACATCAAAAGAAAGCAGGAGATTGAGGCTGCCCTCAGTTCAGGAGCGCCGCCAAAATTTCAATTGCCACTCGGCTGCACGCCAGGTGTTGATTGCTGGATTTTCAATTATGTCGATGCCAATGGTGCTGCCGATCAACACGAGGATTATACCTGCGGCAATCTTACTTATGACAAACATAAAGGCGTTGATTTTGCGGTCCGAGATTTGGCGGCGATGAAGACCGGGGTGCCGGTATTCGTCGCTGCTCCCGGGCAGGTCGTCGGTGTCCGGGATGGCATGCCGGATGTTAATTTCAAGAAAGTTGCGCCCGAGATATTTAAGCGCCGCGAGTGTGGTAACGGCGTGCGGATATCTCATGGCGGCAATTGGTTTACCCAATACTGCCATATGAAAAAGAGCAGTATTATTGTCAAAAAAGGTGACCGCGTTGAAGCGGGCAAGGCCATCGGCTTTGTTGGATTATCTGGAAAAACCGAATTTCCGCATTTGCATTTTCAAGTCAGCAAAGGAAAGCAAATTGTCGATCCTTTTATTGGCACCAAACGCAGCGAACAATGCGGTGCGGGTGAAGATCCATTGTGGGACGAAACCACGGCCGCCATGCTTTCTTATCAAAATTCGGTGATTTACAACGGTGGTTTTAATGATCAACGGCCGCTCGCTGACGGCATCCACCGCGGGCTTTACAAAAAAAGTACGTTATTTAAAAGCTCGTTGAAATTATTCTTATGGTTTGCCATTCGCAACACCAAGATTGGTGATGAAGTAGTTTTGCGCTTGCTCGGACCCGATGGCAAGGAAATCGGGGCAGCCAAAAATACGATTAAAAAAGCCGAGGCGAGAGGTATTCAGATTTTGGACGTCACCAGCAAAGGCGCCTGGCCGGTGGGCAATTATCGCGGTGAGATAACGCTCACGCGCGAACGCATTATCGGCGCCCAAACGTTTCAGGCGCGGCGGCGCATTTCGATCAAATAGTCCCAGATGACATCAAAAAGTTCATCACTCGTGCAAACAATTGAACAAGCTGTCGAGGCTCACAATTCGGGCGATCTGAATGGTGCCGCGGAAATCTGCCGGGCGATCCTTAAAAGTAAGCCGCAAGATTTAGCCGCGTTGCATTTATTGGCAGTTGTGATGAGCGATGCCGGGCTTAATGAGCAGGCGGTTGGTTTTTTTGAAAGCGCCTTGGCGCTCGGTGGGCCGGATAGCGCCATTTTGCATAATTACGGCGTTGCCTTGCAGGCGCTCGGCCAATTAGATCAAGCGGCCCGGGCCTTTCGCCACGCTGCCGAAGCTGCACCTTTACGAACCGATAGCTGGTATAATTTGGGTGAAACCGAATTGCTGCGGGATAATCCGGCGGCGGCGATACTGGCCTTTGAAAAAGTACTTGAGCAAAATCCAGGCAGCACCGAGGCGCGCAATAATTTAAGTATTTCTTTAAGAAAAGACGGGCGCTCAGAAGATGCTTTAAAAATACTTCAAGCAATTGTCACCTCAGATCCAAAAGATGCAGCAGTACAGAATAATCTCGGCATTACTTTAACCGAGCTGAACCAATTTGAAGAGGCCAAACGGGCCTTTCAAGCGGCATTGGCCGTTGAAGCTGACTATGCCGATGCGCACTACAATTTGGGTAACGTTTATTTAGCTGAACATGATTATGAGGCGGCGGCCGAATGTTATCTGAAGAACCGCGAATTAGCGCCTGACAACGGATCAGCGGCCTATCATTTGGCGATTTGCCGGCAGAAACAAAAAAACTACGAAACGGCGCTGGCGCTGTTAAATCAGCTGATTGATGCCGAGGATAATTTATCGCTGGCCCTCGGCGGGCGGGCCAATGTGCGCCGCGACATGGGCCAATTTGACGAAGCTTTGGCTGATTTCGATACGGCACTGGCGCTATCGCCGGATGATAAGGCTTTGCTCGGTAATAAGGCGCTGACGCTGAAGCACGCCGGTCAATTGGCCGCCGCCATTTCAACCTACCGCGACGCCTTGAAAATCGATCCGAAAAGCGAACAGCTGCATTCTAATTTAGCCCAGGCGCTGCTGCTGGATGGGCAGTTCGAAGAGGGCTGGCGGGAATTTGAACATCGGCTGCAAACACCCAGCCTGTTGACGAAACGAAATTCTTTGCCGGGAGCTGAGTGGCAGGGGGAGGTGCTTGGTGGCAAACATCTATTGTTATGGTGCGAGCAGGGGCTCGGCGATACGATACAATTTATTCGCTACGTAAACCCGGTGGTCGGGCAGGCAGGGCAAGTGACGTTGATGTGTCCGGATCCGCTGGTTCGCCTGTTCCAAAGCTATGTATCAGAATGCGTAATTGTAAGTGAAAGCGAAACGCCGCCGGATGCAGATTTTAATGCGCCGTTGATGAGCCTGCCTCATTTGTTGCAACAGCCTGACATAGCTAGGAACGAGGCCTATCTTTCGGCTGAGCCCGATTTGGCGGCTCATTGGGTCGAAAAGCTGGGCGAGGTAGAAAAACCGCGCATCGGCATCGCCTGGCAAGGCAATCCGAACTACGAAGCCGATCATCAACGTTCCATCCCGATTGGCAGCCTTGATCCTCTGTTGACCCTGCCGAACTATCAATTTGTCAGCCTGCAAAAAGACCTTGGCCGGGAGCAGTTGGCCGGTACGGCAGGAAATTTAATCGATTGGGGTGATGATTTAGATCGCAATGCAGCCTTCATCGATAGTGCGGCCATTATGACCAGTCTTGATCTCGTGATTACCAGCGACACGGCCATTCCGCATCTGGCGGGGGCGCTTGGCAGGCCAGTGTGGTTAATGCTGCCGAAAACGCCGGATTGGCGCTGGCTGTTAGGCCGTGCCGATAGCCCGTGGTATCCGGGCATGCGGATTTTTCGTCAAGCCGCCGCCAATGACTGGCCAAGTGTGGTTGATCAAGTGATAGAAGCGTTGGCTCAAGAGAGTTTTTTCTGATGCCCCCAGACGACCATCAAAATACCAAGGCAAATAAAGCCGGCACCCAAGACATGATAGAGACGCAAAGTCTCGCCTAAAAAAATGATCGCCAAACCGGCGCCAAAAACCGGAATTAGATTAACAAAAATCGCTGAGCGATTGACGCCAACCACCGAGATAGCTGCGTTCCACAAATAAACCGGGATCAAAGACGTAACAATTGCCAGCGCCGCGACCCAAAAGACCGTCAGCAAATCAAATGGCATTGGCATGTAGGTGACCGTTTCATAAATATAGAGCGGCAGAATTTCCAGGCAGCCGGCCATTGTCACGGCGAACATCATAACCGTGAGGCCAAGTTCATGCGGGAGGGTGCGGAGCGTGTTGGCGTAAGAGCCGTAGCCGATAATGGCGACGAACATAAGGAGATCACCAGGATTGAATTCCAGGGCTTGGAGAATGGCAAAATCGGCGCGTGAAACCATCACGACAATGCCGACACCACCAGCAATGATGCCAAGTGTTTGAATTAGCGTTAGCTTATCTCTGAAAATAATCCAGGCAATGAGGGCGGTTGTCAGTGGCTGTCCCGCATTGACCAGGGAAACATTGGTTGCCGTAGTGAAATTAACCGATACCATCGAGAGCGTTGAGGAGCCGATCATAAAGAGACCCATCGCAAAAATCGGTTTCCAAAGTTTAAAAACCAGATGGCCTTCTTTTTTCCATTGCGGGATAACCCACGGCAGCAGGCAGAGCGCAGCGATGAACCAGCGCCAAAAAGTAACGCCAATTGGGGGAGTAACTTCGTATATGCCACGCCCGATAACGATGCCGATCGCCCAGCCCAACACCGTGCCGGTGGCCATTAAATAAGCGAGACCCGTTCCGATCTTTAAGCCGCGTCCGTTTTCAGTCAATTTCTAGAAATTCCTCAAAGGATATCTGGCGACAATAAATGCCGTATGTCGGAAGATTAATGACCTGCCACAGCCATTGCTTCAAGAAAAAATTTCTCATGTTCTCGCAATGCGGAACTTGTATCGAATATCAGTTTATGTGCGCTACGAATGCGCTGTTCGATCTTTAGCCGCCGCTCCTTGTTGCGGCCTATATCGATAGCAATATTGATGCAATCTACCGGCGTCGAGATCGGTAAACTCGATTATCTCGGTGCAGCACTCGATTATTGAGTCTGGCCTACCAGACTTATTCGCCGCTATCGGCTGGCTCCAACGGTTCGGAGGGAGGCATCGGAGCGTTCACCTCGTTCAGGGGCGGTGGTGCGTTGCGGTTGATACTGACCGAGAAAATATCGAACCGATTATAGTGGCCCGAAAAATCATGGAATAGCTTCGGAATGAGCACATCGTTGAGATCCACATCGGCATAGACAATTTGCTCATCACTGGTCTTGGCCTCGGCAATCATAGTTCCGGTGGGTCCAACAATCGATGCAGTACCATGTTGCCGGGCGGCTTCAAGGAAAGCGCGGTCATCATCAGTCTGGGCATAAGTTTCGATTGCCTCGTCGGTGATCACGCCAGTGGAATTGATGACGAAGGCACTCAACGAGTATGCGATACCTCGACTGGCAGCGGAAATCGAATCAATCATCTTGAGACCAGCGCCGAAATGAGATGGCCATGCGGCAACATGGACCACGGTATTTTTGGCCAAAATGGCATAGGTTGCCAAGGGATTGGAATTTTCACCGCAAACCAGACCGCTGACATTGCCAAACTCGGTGGCGAAAGGCGTCAATGTATCGCCGAAGCCGCCGGTAAGAACAAGCCGCTCTCCCGAAGTGACGACAAGTTTCTGGTGCTTGCCAAGAATATTGCCATCGGAGCCGATGAACAGCTGGGTAGAGTACATGGTACCGGTAGTATTGGGCCGCTTTTCGACCATCCCAATGACCGCTGTTATGCCGGCTTCGCGGCAAGCTGCACATAAGGCGTCCGTTGCCGGACCAGGTATCTCGACCGCGTTCTGAAACATCCGGCGAGCTAGTAGCAAGCTCGCTTTGGCGGACGCCGGCATGAACATATACCAGGATGGATGGGCGGGAATGAAATTTTCTGGAAAGCCGATGATATCGGCACCATTGGCGCCGGCCTTGCGGATCATATGGCAGGCTTTTTCAACCGTTGCATCACGGTCCAAAAAAACCGAACCCACCTGGGCCGCCGCCAACTTAATACTCTTTAATACATCACTCATAAAATCCTCCGATTTTATATATTCAGACGTCGCCGATCACGGCGATGGACATCTGGAAATGTACCGGGGTGGATTAATGACCTGCCACAGCCATTGCTTCAATAAAAAATCTCTCATGTTCTCGTAATGCGGAATTTGTGTTGAATATCCGATTAGCTGACCTGGCAATGCGCTCTTCCAGTTCGGCTCGCGCATTCTCGTCGGTGCCTAGATTGACGGCGATATCGATATAATCTGCCGCATTTGCTGCGGTCGCATCGGTAATTTCCATGAGCCTGTAGAGGCCGGCGGTTACGCGGCTGCGCATATAGTCACCCGGCAAAGTAACAACGGCTTTACCGAGGGCGAAGGCTTCATAGTTTGTATTGCCGCCACAGAAATGAGGCGTATCCAAAATCACATCGGCGAGTAAAAGTAATTGAAGAAAGTCGGCACCGCTTTGGCGGGGTAGAATTTTTATCCGGTTGTGCGTGCTTTTCAAAGATTGTTTGAATCTAGCCTGCAACAATTTTGTCCAATGCTGTTGCTGGCCGGCGAGCAGAATGATCTCTCCCTTGGGGTCGCCTTCAAGTATACCGGCCAGAATTTCATCGAAGGACGGGTGAAACTTAAATAAACTTTGCGGGCAGAGATAGAGATTTGAATTTACATCTAAATCAAAATCGACTCGGGTTCTTGATGTCGCCGGCAATTCTGACAATTTATAGTCGGCAAAAAATGAACTTAATTTGACCAGTTTTTCAGAATAATGATCCGCGGCGTTTTCCGGCTCCACCACCTCACTTGAAATAAAATAATCGATTGTCGAAATGCCGGTGGTGACGGGATGACCGACCGTGACGCACTGAATGGGGGCAAGGCGGGCAAAACCCAAAAAGTAGGTCAAAGGCTCCATGCCAATATCCGGATAATAAAGTATATCAAGCACCGCCTTGGCGATGGCTGCGCGTGTCGCGGCAAGCACGGGTGCCGGGAAATAAATATGGTCCACGGCTGCGGCAATCTCATCGACGATATCGTCCTGACCCCGTTTATCGATACCTGGACAAAAAACAAACACTTCGAATTTAGAGCGGTCTAACCGGGTGATTAATGCGCGGTTTAATTTACCGATGGTGTGGCTGCCCAAATGAACCGAGGCAAAGCCGATTCTAATTTTACCGGCAGGACGGGGCTGATTTATATGGGCTGCGGTGAAAGCTAATTCAGGGCATGATTGAAGATAGGCATTAGCAAGCTGTTCTTGAATTTGGCGGTCATTGAGGCCGTGATAGGCGGCGACAAAATTTGTCATGCCGACTTCGCGCAATGGATCTGCAAGCGAAAGATTTTCCTCCACCAGACGACTTACTTGTTCGATCATACGCTCACGGGCGGTGTTCATTTGTGCGTTATCCTGGGCAACAACAGGTAGAGCCAGGGCATCGATAAATTTGATCGCCGTGTTATTATCAGAGTATTTAATGGCATCTTCGAGTGTATTAATTGCATCCCTGTAATCGCCGCGCCGAAGCAGCGCCTGGCCCAAATTGCTTAGAACCGCGCGGTTTGTCGGCGCCAGTTTCAAGGCTGCGTTAAAACACTCGATAGCGCCGTCGGTTTGACCGAGTTTCTGCAGAGCGTTGCCATAATTATTGAGCGCCTCAATATCGTCTGGCGCCAGATCAACGGCGCGCTCAAGTAATAACGCTGCATCCGCGGGTCGTTCCAAATCCATGAATATGGCGCTTTGATTGACCAAGGCGGTTAAATGATCGGGTTCTGTCGCTAATACCTCAGCATAGAGATCAAAAGCTGTGCCGATATCACCTGCCAGATGATGCTCGACCGCTTTCTGTAAATTTTGCTCAAGCGTCATGTCATGATGGCTTTTAAGGCTTCGACGTCGGCGAGGAAATAGCGCTCAAATTTGTCAATGACGGCGCGGTCTCTGGCATGACGGGAATCGTCTTCAGACGTCGCATGCATTTCGTAGGTCGCATCTTTTTCTGATTTCCCGGTTTTCCAATGGCGGTGCTCGACCACCATATCTTCGATGTAGTGATCCCGGCCGACGGCTTTGGCGAGCATCCAGAGCCAGGCATCGGCAAAAAAATGTTCGAAAAAAGGAAATTGGAGGTAGCCCAGTGTTTCGACCCACCGCCGGCTCAGGATTGGAAAGGTGCAGAAATTTTCCGACTCCCATTTATCATTGAACCACAGGCAAAAGACGCCATCGGGATATTTTTCAATTTCAGCATCAAGCCGGTCGTCCCAGCCTTCATCAACATATACCTGATCGTCATTGGCGGTCATGAAGATATCCGCCGCCGTAAGCTCGGCGAGTTTATTGGCGGCACGCGGCACCCCGATTGATGGGCCGATGGTAAGTGATATCGAGCCCTTATTATTTTCTTCTGCCAGTTGGGCGATCACTTTTTCGTAAACCTCGCGCTCAGGATCGTCGTCATCGACATAGAGCAATATCTCGATCCGATCCGGCTGGGCGGCGGTGCCGAGCGCGCTTGAGATAAACTCTCGAAGGCGGTCTGGCCGGCCTCGAGTTGGGCATATCAGAGCGTATCGTTGGATTAGGTTTCTCCCAGTACGGTTGAGATTGACTGAACTCCGGCTGCGATAGTGCCCGCAATGATCAGGGAAAATCAAGGGTGCTGCGTGATCGTTGTCTATTCAAGGGAGGGAGTTGTATCTCACTAAATGGTGGTTTAGATTCAGAGCTGAAATTAAGAACAACAAAAACGATGAGATGGGGAAATGCCGGGTGAATAGATCCGCAAATAACCAAACCGCCGATGAAATTTTAGACAGCCAGCGTGGCGGCATGGATTATAAAGTGCCGACGCTTGATGGCGATTATCGCAAAGGTCTTGGCTCGCTGTCGCGAATTGCGCGCATGGCCATGCAGTATCGCGTGCAGTTTCCCATCGCCGTTATCGCTGTCATTGTTGCTGCTTTTTTTCAATTGTATATCCCGCGGTTTCTGGGCGAGGCGGTTGATCATGCAACGGGGTTGCTGGGCGGCGCCAAGGCATCTCATGGTGCGGCGGAAGAAGCCTTGTGGACAGCGGCGGGACTGTTAATCGGTGTCGCTATTTTGCGTGGTCTGTTCACCATGCTGCACAATTATTTGGGCGAGGCGATTGGCCAGCGGACGGCTTACGAATTGCGGCTGGCCTATTTTGAAAAATTACAGCGTTTAAGTTTCTCTTACCATGACCGGGTGCATTCGGGTGATTTGATGACCCGCGGCATGCTGGATATCGAAGGCGTGCGCCGCTTTGTCGAGCACGGTATCCTGCGGCCCATTCTGCTGGTCATGCTGGTTGGTGGCGGCGCTTTTATATATATGGGCAATGATGTTGTGCTCGGCTTGCTGAGCTTGAGCTTTGTGCCCTTTGCGCTCTGGCGGGCCTCGGTATTCAGGCTAAAATCGCGCGCCCTGTGGCGGATACTGCAGGAACGATTATCTCACCTCACTCGCATCATGGAGGAAAATCTCGGCGGTATCCGGGTGGTCCGGGCCTTTGCCGCTCAGGATTTTGAAATTGAAAAATTTGACACTTCGTCGGCAAAGGCGCTGGCGATAGCCATCCAACGGGTGAGCGTGCGCTACAGCAATACGTCGGTCATGACCTACGCCTACTTCCTGGCGATGGGGCTGGTATTGTGGGTCGGCGGCTTAAAAGTGCTGGATGGTGAGGTAACGGTCGGTGAATTGACCCAGTTTCTGGCCTTTATGACGGTTTTGCAAATGCCGATCCGCCAAACTGGAATGGTCATCAATGGTATTGCGCGGGCGTCTGTTTCGGGTGTGCGTCTGTTTGAAATATTGGATATTGAACCTGCCGTACAAGACCGGCCGACGGCACAAAATCTTGAAATAAAAGGCGGCGTATTAAAGTTTGAAAACGTTGCCTTCTCCTATGCGGGCTCACCTGAAAATGATCCGGGTGATGCCACGATTAAGGATATTAATTTTGAGGTCCACGCGGGGCAGACCATCGGCATCGTCGGCCCGCCGGGCAGCGGCAAATCAACCATCGCCCATTTGATACCACGGTTCTACGATGTCACATCGGGGCGCATTACCATCGATGACCAGGACATTCGCGAGGTGACCCTGGATAGCTTGCGCGCCGCGGTTGGCGTCGTCCAGCAGGATACCTTCCTGTTTACCTCTGAAATCGATGCCAATGTCGCCTATGGCGAGCCTTGGGCCGAGCAGGAGCGGGTGGTGTCGGCAACCGAGTCGGCGCAGCTTCACGCCTATATCGAAAATCTGCCGCAAGGGTACGATACGATTGTCGGCGAACGTGGGGTGTCGCTTTCGGGCGGCCAGCGCCAACGCCTCTCGATAGCGCGCAGCGTTATGCTGACACCACAATTTATGGTCTTTGATGATTCCACGGCTGCCATTGATGCCGCGACCGAACAACGCATTCGCGCCGCCCTCAAAGAAGTTACCAAGGAACGCGCGACCATTGTTATTTCGCATCGCCTCAGCTCGCTCATGCATGCTGATGAAATATTGTTTCTCGACGAAGGCAGCATTGTCGAGCGGGGTAATCATGACAGCCTGTTGGAGCAGAATGGCCGCTATCGCGCGCTCTACGATCTGCAGGCCGGTATACCTACCGAGGAGGCCGAAGGCTAAGCCATGGCGGATATTGGTCATAATATAACCCATGGCAGCGCAGCCTCGACGGGACATCTGCGCGGCGAGGAAATGTTTGGCGTGGTCTTTGACGGTAACGTCATTCGCCGCTTTATCGAATTCGTCACACCTTATAAAAAAACAATTTATATCGCCTTCGTGGCGGTCATTATCTACACCCTTACGCAAATTGCCATTCCATTGATTATCCGAGACGCTGTCGACAGTGCTGTTGGCAAGGGACCGGATGGTTATGACCTCCTTGTCTTGGCGGTGCAGATTTTCTTTGGCGTGGTCACCGTCAATTATGTTTCGAATTATTTTCAGCTAACCATCGTCGCCAAGCTGGCCGAGCGTATTTTGATCGATCTTCGCCGCGCCATGTTTGTTCATCTCCAGGAAGTCTCGCTGTCTTTCATGGATAAGACCGAGGTCGGACGATTGATGTCACGCCTGCAAGGCGATGTGAACTCAATCCAGGAATTTCTCGAAACATCGATTTTCGCGATTGGTGATTTTATCCTGCTGATCGGCATTATCATCGTGCTGCTGACTTTGGATTGGCAATTGGGATTGCTGACCCTGTCGGTCGTGCCGGCGCTATTTATCGTTCGTATGGTCTGGCTGCCAATTGCCAAGAAAGCCTTCATGCGGGCGCGCGAAACGTCATCGATTGTCAATGGCGCCTTGGCTGAGAACATTAATGGCGTGCGCACAGTTCAGGAAATGACCCGCCAAAGTGTCAATTTCGACGCCTACGAGGAAAAGGCCCATGACAATTTGCGGGCTCATTTGAAGGCAGTAAAATTGGCGCAAATTATGGTGCCGACGGTTGATACCTTAACCGGTTCCGCGATGGCGATTGTTATCATCGTCGGCGGTAATTTAGTGCTCAAAGACAGCCTTGATCTGGGCGTGATGGTGGCGTTTCTGTTTTATGTGCAGCGCTTCTTTGATCCGATCCGCTCGCTAACCATGCAATACAGCGTCATGCAACGCGCGATGGCTTCCGGCCAGCGTATCTTCGAAGTACTCGATGTTAAAATCGATGTTGAGGATAAGCCGGATGCGGAACCGATAGGAGATACCGATGGCTCGGTGATTTTCAAAGATGTCACCTTTGGCTATCTGCCGGATCAACCGGTGCTTAAAAACATTAATTTTGAGATTATGCCGGGTGAAACAGTGGCCCTGGTCGGGCCAACCGGATCGGGCAAAACCTCAACGACAGCTTTGCTGCACCGGTTCTATGATATTTGGGAAGGCGAAATTCGCATCGGCGGCAAAGACATCCGGGACGTGACCCAAGACAGCCTGGGCGAAACCGTCGCGATGGTGTTGCAGGAGCCGTTCCTGTTTACCGGTACCGTGTTTGAAAACATTCGCTATCACAAATTAGACGCCACTCAACAAGAAGTGGAAACGGCGGCAATAGCCGTTGGCGCGCACGATTTTATCGAGAAACTGCCGGACGGCTATAACACCATCCTTGGTCAACGCGGCGGCAGCCTATCGATCGGTCAGCGGCAACTTATAAGTTTTGCCCGGGCCATCGTAGCGGATGCGAAAATATTGGTACTGGATGAAGCAACCGCCAATATCGACAGCTTTACCGAACGGCAAATTCAAGAAGCACTGGCGGTGATGCTGGAGGGCCGGACGGGTATTGTGATTGCCCATCGGCTGGCAACGGTGCGGGGTGCAGATCGCATTATCGTTCTGCAGGACGGTGAAATTATCGAAACCGGCAGTCATGACGAATTGATGGCCATGGACGGTATGTATCACCGGCTTTATACGCTGAATTACGCCTCGTTTGATGACGTGCCGGATGAGTTGATCAAAGAAGCGCTCAACTTTAAAAGCTGATTTGTAGCTTAGGTCTCGAACTGTGCGGCGATATCCTTAGCCGCTGTTTGCAAATCGTCCAGATATTCATCGACAATTTCTTTAATCGGGGCAGCTTTTCTAATCCAGGCCAAGGTAATGCAGCCCAGCACGCCCTTTTTTGCCAGGATCGGTACAGCAACGGCATCAAGGCCGTCGTCGAAGCTTGATTTCAGTGGGTTTTGTCCGCCGCCGAATGACGGTTCGCGCGTGGCATAACCGGCTTGGCGAATTTCATCGAGAAATTTTTTAAAACCGGCATCGTTTCTCACACTGCGGTTGGCGATGCTGGTCGATTTTTTAAGACGCTCAATTATCTCAGATCTTTCATCATCGCCGCAGAAAGCAAGATAAGCTCGGCCGACTGAAGAGAGCGGAAAGTTAATCATATGACCGATATTGTCGCGGTTAAGTAAAAAAGGAGAACTGGCGCGGCTGGTTTCTTTAAGCTCCATATGCATGCCTGACGAGCTAAGAACGGTTAATTCGGCGGGCCAAGATGCTTTCTCACAGATCATATCCAGATGGGGCGCAGCAATTTCCGCCAACCGGTCAGATTGATCCAACCCTTCAACCAAACGCTCAATTTTGAAACTGTTGCGATAGAGACCATCGCCTAAGCCGCGCCGTATCCAGCCGGCTTGATCCAGCGTGCGCAAGACCCGCAGGATTGTCGGTCGCGGCAGGCTCGAAGCATGATAAAGATCGTTTAACGAGGCGCGGCCGTGCTCTTGCAGAATTTGCATGATCTCAAGCCCGCGTTCCAAGGCGCGAATAGTCTTAGGTTCAGTTTTCTGCGGTGCCACCATGTGTATCACCAAAATTTCATTAGGTGAAAACTAGCGGATTGTCACAGTGGTGGAAAGCTATTCAGACCCGATTTTGAATTTGCGGGCTGTCGGCAGCGTAGCGATAGGCTCTGAATACCCAATTTACATCGCCAGCCAATGGGTTGTGCGTCCAAAAGTCCGAAACATACTGCCAAACCACATCGCCTTCCGGCGTTACTTCAAAAATACAGCCCTTACCGCCCTCGCAGATCAACGTGTTACCGCTGTCCAGGCGCTGCATTCCGCTGATATGCGGACTGAAGAAGCTAAGTGCCGGTTTGCCGCGATATTCCCATTTGGTTGATTTACTGATCGGATCGAACTCGACGACGCGGGAGAAAAATATATCACCGCCGTGCATGCCGTTGGCATAAACCAATACATTGCCGTTATCCAACATGTGGCAATCGTGCTGGTGGCCAAGCTCTATATCATGGTGCTCCCACTTAACCTTGCCGGTTTGCCGGTCGACGATGATCAGCAAATTGAGCACCCGGTAACTCACCATGATGTCGCCATTGGGCAGCGGTGCGCAGGTATTGGCATGGGCCCATTCATGGCGTTTGCAGAGCGGGCAAATGAGATATTTGTCCATATCGAGTTCTGTCGAGTGCCACTCCCAGACCACATTACCATCTACATCGATTTCTCTGATAACATCTTCATAGGGACCACCAGCATCGAAAGCATCTTCGGTCCCGGCCAGCCCGCCTTTAATCCTTTCAGCGTCTTCATCATTCATCTTGTTCCAAGCGATATAGACGGTATTGCCGTTCGGCAGGCGCCTGGCATCATGGTGCTGGTTTTCATCATGGTGTTCCCAGACAATATTGCTGTCCCAATCATACTCCCTGAGCCAGCCACCCTTGCCAGCCGGGATGGGTGGGCCATCTTCGGTGCCTTCGCCGATAAATAAATTGCCGTTGGGGAGGAGCATACAGTGGTTGATGCCGCCTTTTTTTAACTGCCACTGATGGACGATCTCACCTTCGATATTGAGCAGATTAGCGTGATCATGGTTGATCGGGGCAAATAAGGTAAAGCCTGGGGTCGCTCGATCCACATCGTGGTGGGTCAGGCCGAAACTATTAAACAACATTGGGGTCTTCTCCGAATTATTATTTTGTTACTTTCTAATAAGAGCGAATTATTGCAACGAGTTAAAGCCCAAATGTAAGATGATTTCGTTCTGTGAAATTAACCGCTACACTTGCCGCTCCTGCAACATCATGGAATAGAGATGAAATCATGAAAGCGCGTGTTAAATGGGTTCAGGATAGAACTTTTCTTGGCGAATCAGGAAGTGGCCATTCGATGGTTATGGATGGTGATCCGGCAGGGGGCGGCCGCGATCTCGGCATCCGGCCAATGGAGGCTTTGCTGCTGGGGATGGGCGGCTGCACGGCTTACGACGTTGTCGAAATACTGGAGAAATCCCGCGAGGATGTCGCTGATTGTGCGGTTGAGCTTGAGGCCGAACGGGCTGAAGATATTCCCAAGGTTTTTACCAAAATAGCTGTGCGCTATATCGTCACCGGACGCAATCTCGATCCAAATAAAGTCGAGCGCGCGGTTAAACTATCAGCAGAGACATATTGCTCGGCGACCATTATGCTCGGCAAGACGGCCGAGGTTAGTCATGAAATTGAAATTATCGATACGGCGAAGAATTGAAAGCCCAAAATTAAAGGGACGCTATAAGCTAGCGTCCCGTTAATTGAAATCATAGTTCAAACTAAATTTACGAATTTAGTTTGCGCAAACTTAAACCTAAATTGCGATGCCGGTCTGGCGCCAGGTAGACGTGCCTTTGCAGTCTGGGCAGACGCGCTCGCCAATATGGCTGGACTGAAACTCGTCCATACACATCAAGCATTTACGGCGTTTAGCAATCAATTTATCCGATTGCGGTTTCTTGTTCATTTCCGAACGAGAGGCCATGGATTTCTCTCCATTGTAAAATTTATCCAATAAACGGAAATTCCGTTCCTCCCCGGAAGGACCGTTTGGTCGGGCAATTGGCTGCATTACTGCGCCTTAAATATTATCTATTTTATTGCCACGCCTGGTCGAGCCGGGATATATAACTGATGTTATATGCGATTTCGGGTTCAAATTACCTCTGCAAATTTTGCATAGCTACCATGAAAATTGAACGACCCTCCGTTAATAATACTGAAACCCTTGACTCTTAAGGGATTTTTCTTAGAAATGTTTTCCAACTTTAATACAAAAAAATTTGGGGGAATTGAGAATGCGGGTTATTTCGTACCAGAAAGACGGAAAATCACGAGTCGGCGTAGTTATAGGTGAAGCCGGTGTAGTCCCGTTAAATGACGCCGCACCGGATTTTTCAGACAGTTTAAAGGCTATTTTGGCGGTTGATCCGAACCTCGAAAAGGTCCGTGCGGCGACGGCTGGGAAAGATCCTAGTTTCTCTATTGACGATGTTCGGCTTGATCCGGTGATACCGGAGCCAACCGCGATTTGGGCGATGGCGCTAAATTTTCATACCCATGTTGAGGAAACCGGGCTGACAACATCGGATAAATATCCGCACATCTTTTTGCGCCATGCCGGCGGCCATGTCGGGTCGGGCCAGCCCCTGATGTGCCCCGATCCAGAGGTCGCGCGGGCCTATGATTATGAAGGCGAGATGGCGATCATCATTGGCAAAAGCGGGCGGCATATCCCAAAAGATAAAGCGCTCGGTCATATCGCCGGTTTCTCAATTTATAACGAAGGCTCGGTGCGGGAGTTTCAAGGTCATAACCGGCAATTCGGTCTCGGCAAGAATTTTGAACAATCGGCTGCCTTTGGTCCCTGGCTGATGACACCGGATGAATTTGGCGATCCCTATCAACAGACGATTTCAACCCGGCTCAATGGCGTTACCCGTCAGCACGAAAGCATCAGCGGCTCAATCTTTAGAATGGAGGAACTGATCCACTATATTTCGACTGGCTACCGGTTACGTCCCGGCGATGTCATTGTTAGCGGCACGCCGGGGGCGCTCAAACCCGATCCCAACGACAAAGCCGCCCAGGTTGACGCTCATTTCGATGATGCAGTGAAATATGCCGGCCGCGTCCATATGACGCCGGGTGATGTCTGTGAGGTGGAAATTTCCGGTCTTGGGATTCTCAAAAATCCGGTGGAAGCAGATATCCCGCCGAAATACACAACCTATTAATTCACTTGATTTTTAGGTCCGGAATAGCGGACATTAGGATGGAAAAATAACAAAAGCGGCCAACAGAGTCGCGAAACCTTCAACTGGGAGTAATCACATGTCTAAGAACATCAAGATAGCTGCGTTGGCCGTTATGGGCACGTTTGCGTTATCGCTACAATCTGCATCAGCAGAAACGATGAAAATCACCTTCGCTGCGGCGCCGCCACCAGCGCAATTGCTGCTACGAATCGCCGGTAAATATTATATTCCGACTGTGAATAAACGCCTCGCTGAAGGCGGCGATTTTAAAATTAAATGGACCAAAGCCTGGGGCAGCAGCTTGGCTGGTTTCAAAGATACCTTTGAAGCAGTTGAGGAAGGTATTGCCCAGATGGCGATGACGTTGAACGTGTTCGAGCAATCAAACCTGCCATTCGAAAATTTGTCTTACAAAGTGCCGTTCGCGACGGCCAACGTTAAATTACTCAATCAAGTCCATAAAGACCTGCATAAGAAATTTCCGGTTATGGGTAAGGCGTGGTCGTCCCGCAATCAAGTCTATCTCGGCGGCGCGGCTTCGGATACCTGGAACCTGATCACTAAATTCCCGGTGACCAAATATGAAGACCTGAAAGGCAAGCGGATCGGCGCCAGTGGCGCAGCCTCTGCCTGGATCAGAGCGGTCGGTGCGGTGCCGGTAACATCTTCAATGAACCAGTCATTTACCAACATTAAGAACGGGCTCTATGAAGGTTATCCGATTTCCAATACCTTGGCCTTTATCTACAAAACCTACGAAGCAGCCAAACACCTGACCCAGGTCAATTTTGGTGCCACCGTCGGGCCGAGCATGAGCTTTCACAAGCAAACTTGGGATAAAATTCCCGGCTACGCGCAGAAAATCCTGCGTCAGGAAACAGCTATTCTGCTGGCTAAATACAGTGGTGGTTCCATGGGATTGGCCAAAAAATTTGGTGGCATCATGAAGAAAAAGGGCGTCAAGATTGCCGGTTTCCCGGAATCAGAACGCCGCCGCTGGGCGATGAAACTGCCGAACGTGCCAAAACAATGGGCAGCAACATGGGAGAAAAAAGGTCTGCCGGCCAAAGCTATCCTGCAAGCCTATCTTGATGGTCTTCGGGCAGGCGGCGAAAAGCTAGCCCGCGACTGGGATAAAGAGTAAGCCGCTCTTAGATCTCTAATATGAATGATCAAAATCAGACCCAACTTTCTCCGGATCAATCCGGAGGAGGTTGGGTGTCTTCTATTGGTTCCTTTTTCGACAAAATTATCGCCATCCTGAACGCCATTGGTACCGGGTGGATTTTTGTCATGATGATGATGATCGTCGCCGATGTGTTCTTCCGCTTCGTCTTTAATTCACCAATCCGCGGCGTGCCGTTGATCATTACGATGTCAATTATCGCCATTGTTTTTTTGCAATTGGCCGATGCACTCAGAGCCGGGCGGTTAACCCGCTCCGATATGCTAATTGGCAGCCTGCTTACCAAACGGCCACTAATTGGCTATTCGATGCAGGGTATTTTTCATCTGGCAGGGGTTTTTATTATGAGCGTTCTGCTGTGGTATTCCGTTCCCTTTATGCTGAAAGCCTGGCGCTTAAACTCCTATGACGGCACCGATGGTGAGTTCACTTTGCCCGAATGGCCGGTCAAGGCGGTGATCGTCGTCGGCGCTATCGTTTGCGCTATCCAGTTCCTGCGTCATCTGCTGCGCGACATCGACGCTCTGCGTAAGCTGGAAAAATCCTCATGACTGAGGTCGAAGTAGGCGTTTTATCGGTCGTTGGTGTATTGGTTCTCGTCTATATCGGCATGCATGTTGGTATTGCCTTGTCGCTTATTTCCTATGTCGGCGTCTGGATCATCAGAGATGATGCCACTATTGCCGGCAAATTATTGGCCGCTGCGGCGGCAGAAAGTCTTCGGCGTTTCGAGTTTGGTGTTATCCCGCTGTTCGTTTTGATGGGGCTTTTGGTGAGTGTCTCAGGTATCGGTAAAGATACCTATGACGTCGCCAATCATTTGTTTCGAAAAGTGCGCGCTGGTTTGGGTACGGCAACCGTTGTCGCCAATGCTGTATTTGCGGCTGTGACCGGCTCATCGATAGCATCGGCTTCGGTTTTCACCAAAGTCGCCGTGCCTGAGATGTTGCGGCTTGGCTACAACACACGCTTTGCCGTCGGCGTGGTGGCAGGCTCCTCAGTGCTGGGTATGCTGATTCCACCCTCGATGCTGCTGATCCTGTTTGGTATTTTGACCGAATCCTCTATTGGCGATTTGTTCATCGCCGGTATTTTGCCGGGTATCCTGCTTGCATTTGCGTTCTCGGTCCTCATCGCGATCATGGCGCGGCATTTTCCGGAGCATGTCATGCCGGGCGGCACCGAGGTGACCGATACATCGCCTCATATGAGCTTTATAGAACTGTGTCTGAAAATGCTGCCGATTTTAACCCTGATTATCATCGTCTTGGGCGGCATTTGGGGAGGTATTTTTACCGCCACCGAAGCTGGCGGAGTTGGCGCGTTTGGCGCTTTTATTCTGGCACTTTTCAAAAGACTGACATTAAAGAAACTATGGCAGGTCTTGACCGAAACCGGCCATGTGACGGCAGCGATTTGTTTTCTGCTGATCTCTGCCCATCTCTACGGCAAGCTTATCGTGGTTTCCGGCATTCCGGGTCTGATGGAAGGATTTATCGAGGAGTCCGGCCTGGGGCCATCAGAACTTCTGATCATCTATCTGGTCGTGATCGTGCTGATGGGAACGATTTTGGATTCCGGCTCGATCATGCTCATTACCGTGCCCCTGGCGTTTCCGATCCTGATGGCCTTCGATGTCAATCTGACGTGGTTCGGCATTGTCACCATCGTTGCGGTTGAGATTGGCCTGTTGACACCGCCTTTGGGCATCGCGTGTTTTGTCATTCATAATAATCTTGGTGACGACCGGATTAAGGTTGGCGATATTTTTATCGGCGCCGCTCCTTTTGCCCTAACCATGCTGGTGGTGTTGGTTTTGGTCGTGCTGTTCCCTGAGATCGCCCTCGCTCTGCTCTAAGGACAAAATTCCATCTGGCGAAATTCTGGTTCGGCTTTGTATTTTCATAGTCCCAGGGATTATGTAGGTTTAACCCAAGACCATAAATATCCGGGGAGGTTTCGCCATGAAGATCGATGTGTATACCCATTGGTGGCCGAAAAAAGCGGCGCAGAAATTACTTGAGGTCACGCGCAAGGGGACCGATCCGGTGGCGACCAAGTATCTCGAAAAGCGGAAATCCAAAACCGCCGTCAATGATCTTGATCTGCGATTTCGCTTTATGGACCGCCACCCCGATGTTCTCCAGGTCTTAACCATCTCAAATCCGCCGGTCGAACTGTTCGCCAGCCCCGAAGACACCGCCGAGATCAGCCGCATGGCCAATGATGAGCTGACCGAGTTGGTGGCGACCTACCCGGACCGTTTTATCGGCGCGGTTGCGATCCTGCCGATGAATGATATGGAATTGGCGTTGGAGGAATGTGACCGGGCGATTGGCGAGCTGGGGATGCGCGGCGTGCGCCTTTTTACCACAATCGATGGCGAGACCCTTGATTCGGAACGGTTGCGGCCGCTCTATCAGAAAATGTGCGAATATGATCTGCCGATCTGGCTGCACCCGACCGAGCCGCCGAGCGTGCCGATTGGCCAGGAAGCCATGCTTGGCTGGGAATATGAAACTTCAAAGGCCATGATCAATATCGCCTCCAGCTGGATATTTGACGAATTCCCGGATTTAAAAATCATTACCCATCATCTGGGCTCAATGATCCCGACCTTTGAGCAGCGTATCCGCTGGATGCATCCTGAACGCAAAACCCATGGCAATCTCAAGAAGTTCTATAATGACACGGCACTTTACGGCAACACGGCAGCTTTGATGTGCGGCTATGAGTTTTTCGGTGCCGATAAAATTCTGTTTGGCACCGATGTGCCGCTTGGCTCTCTGCGCATGAAAAATGCCGGCGGTTTTATGGAATGGACCATCCGGGCCATTGATAGGATGGACATTCCCGCTGACGAGAAAGAAAAAATCTATCTCGAAAATGCGGTCCAGCTGTTGAATCTAGCTGTCTGATCCAGAGTTGGTCGCACTGTTGACCAATGTGCCATCTGATTGTCGAGTTGTTAGGCGGCAACACCGAGTTTATTTCGCCAGTTAGGATATAACTCCTCTGCATCTTGTTCAAAACTTTCAAATGCTCGGGCAAATTCCGGGTGATCCAATGCAAATTCGACCGGATCAGCGCCTGCTTTCCAGCATTGTTCCGCTTGTCGCAGCGACTTGGCACCGGCTGCCGGCCCATCGATATGGCCGTAGGCACCGCCGCCTGCCGTTAAGATCAAATTTGAGTGACCCAAATTTTGAAAGAATCCTGGAATACGAAGGGCGTTCATGCCACCTGATATTATCGGTGTCGTAGGGTTCATACCAAGCCATTCTTGATGATAGAACGGACCTTTGGCGCGATCTTCTGTAATCATATACGCCATGTCTTTATCACCGCGTTCACCCTCCATCTTACCATATCCCATGGTGCCGGTATGAATGCCCGAAGCGCCCTGCAAACGCGCCATTTTAGCCAGCACAAACGCTGTATAACCACGCTTGGACTGAGGTGACGTTACCGCGCCGTGGCCGGCCCGGTGATAATGCAGATACTGGTTAGGGAAGGTTCGGCGTGCGGTGGTTATTGCTTGTGGTCCGCAGACATAGCCATCAACCAAAAAGGCGACATGATCGGCGTTTTCACCAAAGGTCTCCAGGATAAATTCCCCGCGGGCCAACATCTCATGATAGTCGTCTGCGGTTATATTAGCCGAAAATAGTTTCGCCTCACCGGTTTCGTCCTGAGCGCGGCGCATGGCATCGGCTACTGCTGTTATGGTTTCCTTCAGGGGCGCAAAAGGTTGGTTACCCTGCGGCTCGTCGTTTTTGATAAAATCGCCGCCGAGCCAGAAGTCATAACACGCATTGGCAAAGGGCTGCGGACGGAGGCCGAGTTTTGGCTTAACGATGGTGCCGACAATAAACCCGCCATTGTTTGCCGGGCGACCCAATACCCGCCACAAATCGGCGATGGTGGTTGACGGGCCATCGAATAATTTGAGGAAATTCGGTGGAAAGTAGAAATCATACATCTTGGCATATTCGACATCGCCCATGCCTTGGTTGTTACCGATAGTGAGCGTTAAGAACGACGCTATCATTGCCCGCCCATCGATCATGTTGCGATCAAACAACTCTATCGGATAAGCGACCTTCACTACTTCAAAAGTTTCATCCGCTTCATATACAATTGCATCGACACTGCGGGTAAAACTATCTGTCGTTGAAACTTCAACATTCGTTCCGGTAGATGATTCAGCAGCAAAGTGAGCTGCTGTAGAAATATATTCATAGCCTTCCTTTGGTTTCATGATGTAGGCACAAAGAACATGCTTCCCTTCATCGACGAGCGTCTGCTCGTTTAAGTTAAGGTTGGCATAGCGATTAGACTGATCCATTACATTCTCCTTTTTGAACTTTATTCCGATCACTTTCCAGCCAACGGAATGTTGATTGTTTCAGTGTTAGCGTTTTCGTTCGATTAGCTGCATGACAATGGGTGTTAAGATGAGTTGCATGGCCAAGTCGAGTTTGTTGCCCGGGATGACGATAGAGTTGGCGCGTGACATAAAGCTGTCGTGGATCATCGAAACCAAATAGGGAAAATCGATACCGCGCGGATCGCGAAACCGGATGATGACCATCGATTCATCTGCTGTTGGAATCCATCGAGCAATAAACGGGTTCGACGTATCGACCGTCGGAATACGTTGAAAATTGATATCAGTCTCTGAAAACTGAGGGCAGATATAGTTAATGTAGTCGGGCATGCGCCGGAGGATGGTGTCGGTTACGGTATGCCAAATGAAGAACATCCACATTTAACTACGCTATCGTAGACTACGGTGATGCACTTGTTCCAGCGCAATACAAAACACCGGATGGTGTCAGGCTCGGAAACTGGGTGGGAACCCAGAGAGCGAATAAAGCCGCGATGTCCAAACACTTAAAGAAACGGCTCGAAGCTCTCGAAGGTTGGGTTTGGAGAGTTCAGTAAATAGCCATTTTCCTTGTACCTAATCTATGTCCGCCTATGGCGGTGGTCTCAATTGATCGACGCAACACTTTATCTTAATTGGAAAGATGGAGTGTT
>CAJWAR010000031.1 GCA_913020445.1 uncultured Rhodospirillaceae bacterium | reverse complement strand
AGCCTAATCAAATTAGACTAAGGGGCGGTGTTAAATCCGCCCCTTTTTTTGCCTAATCGAGATGCAAAACTATCGGTTTGCCTCTGCTTCCCAGAAGAACGCGTTATCCAATAGCTGGTTTTTTACACTATTGAGTTCTCCAAACTTCGGTACAAGTGATTTGACAAGCGAAAGTTAACAATGTCCGCTTTGGGTCAAAAGCGGACTCTTTTGCGATATGTCGATAATGTCCGCTTTCGGGGGGCAAAGCAGACGTTTTATCCCCATACCGAAACCACTGGTTTTCCCTATAAGATACTAAATTCTCGATCCTCTGTGTTCTTTGTGCCCTCTGTGGTTTTAACTCTTCGTGAGCTTCGTGAACTTTGTGAAGAATTGATATCTTGAAGATGGATACCCGGACTTGTCTGCGCGTAGCTTCGGTAAACGCGGACATCTGATGTTCCGAACACCTCAAAAAACTCTTTGCCGATCATTGACCTAGATCAACCCGATAAAGTCAGATTTATGCTTCAATCATGTCACCAGTCCTTATGAAAATGACTAATAAAAAGAGGGAGGCGGGCATTCAGGAAATACGTATTCACGGCCGCGGCGGCCAGGGTACCGTTATGGCGTCAAAGATATTGGCCAAAGCGATCGTCGAAGAGGGTCAGTTTGCGCTCGCCATTCCATCGTTCGGCTTTGAACGGCGGGGTGCGCCAGTGACTGCCTTTCTCCGTATCGATGATAAGGAAATCCGCACCTTCACCAATATCTATCAGCCGGACAATATTATCTGCATCGACCCGACCGTTTCCCGAGCGGTTGATATATTCAAAGGTTTCCGGGACGGCGGCACCTGGGTGCAGGCGACGAAAAACAGCCCTGAGGAACTTGAAATACCGGCAGCCGTGTCGAAGCTCGGTTTGTGCGATGCTTTCGGCATTGCCCTCGAAATTTTCTCCAAGCCGATCACCAATTCGATCATGTTGGGCGCCTTCGCCAAAACCTCCGGCCTGGTATCCCTGGATGCTCTTAAAGAGGGGCTGAAAACGGCGAATTTCCGCGACGCCGGATTGGACCAGAATATGGCGGCCATTGAACGCGGCTATATAGAAACCCAAGTTCACCAGATTAATTGAAGAAGACGTCATGCTGAAACAATCCCGTCCCCGTTTTGATCAAGCAACGATCCCAAATGATCTCTGTCCCATCGGCACCGAGCTCATCACCATGCTGCCCGGCGATTGGCGCTCCGAACGTCCTGTCGTTGACCGCGATAAATGTGTCAAATGCGCCACCTGCTGGCTGCTTTGTCCGGTCCAATGTATCGTCGAGATGGCCGCCTGGTTCGATATTTCATACGATTCCTGCAAAGGCTGCGGCATCTGCGCCACCGAATGCCCGCACAACGCCATTGCCATGATAATCGAAACGGAGGGATGATCATGCCGGATACTGCACTGACAAATGAACCCAATTCGATTGTATGCGACGGTAACGAAGCGGCAGCGTGGGCGGTTTCCCTGGCCAAACCCGACATGGTGGCAGTCTATCCCATCACCCCCCAGTCTTCGCTGGTCGAATATGTCTCGCAATTTATCGCCGACGGTAAAATCGACGCTGATCTGATGGATGTCGAAGGCGAACACAGCGTGATGTCGGTCCTGCACGGCGCTTGTCTGGCGGGTGCCCGGACCTATACCGCGACCTGCGGCCCCGGCCTTTATTATATGTTCGAACCCTATGTCCGGACGCCGGGTATGCGCCTGCCGATTGTGATGTCCGTGGTCACCCGTGACGGCCTGACGCCGCAAAGCGTCTGGGGCGGTCAACAGGACGCCATGATGCTGCGCGAAACCGGCTGGATTCAGATTTATTGTGAAAGCGTTCAGGAAGTCTTGGATAGTTTAATCATGGCCTTCCGCATCGCCGAGCACCGCGACGTTATGCTGCCGGTCAACATCTGCCATGACGGCAATTACCTGTCTTACGGCGTGACCAAGGTTATTCTGCCCGAGCAGGAAATGGTCGACGACTTTTTGGGCGAAAAAGATACCAACTGGCACGTCGCTCTCGACCCCGATCGTCCGATGTCGGTCGATCCGCTGACCGGCGGCGAGGGCCCTGGTGGCCCAAGCACTTTTGTGCGCTACCGCAAAAGCCATTGCGCCGGCATGCAAAACGCGTTGCGCGTTATTACCGAAACCCACGACGAATGGGAGCGTATGTTCGGCCGGAGTTATGCGCCGCTGGTCGAGGAATACCGGCTTGACGACGCCGACTATGCGATCATCACCATCGGCAGTATGTCGGGTGCCGGTAAAGACGCCGTCGATGTCGCCCGCGAACAAGGTGAAAAGGTCGGCCTCATCAGAATTAAAACCTTCCGCCCCTTCCCCATGGCGGCCCTAACCAGCGCGCTGGCCAAGGTCAAGGCCATCGGCGTGGTTGACCGGTCGGTCAGTTTTGCCTGGAACTGCGGCCCTGTTTATCAGGAAATTCAGGCGGTTCTGTACCAATTGGAAGAACGCCTCCCGGCGATCAGCTTCATCGGCGGTCTGGCCGGCGCCGATATCACCGGCGAGCACTTCGCCCGGGTGATTGAATCGACCGGTAAACAGCTTGCCGGCGAGATGACCGAAGGCCCGGTTTGGCTGAACGAGAACGAGTAAACGGATAGCAACGACTATGGAACAGACAAAATATCTTATTGCCGGTAGTTCTCACGCCGCCCTCTCGGCGCTCAACTCAATCCGCCTGCTGGATCAGGAAGGCAGCCTTACCCTGGTCACCAAGGACGACCGCCTGCCGTATTCACCGACGGTTCTGCCGTATGTCGTGTCGGGCCAGTCAAAACCGGAAAAAGTGCAATTGCGCGACGAAGCGTTCTTCACCAAAAACAACGTCAATTTTATCAGCGGCAGCGGCTTGGAGGCGCTTGATGCGGACCACAACACTGTCACTTTGCAGAACGGGCAGGAATGGCAATACGAAAAACTGCTACTGGCGACCGGCGCCTCACCCACCATCCCGCCGGTAACCGGCTTAGCGGACACATCCTATCACGTGCTCCGCACCATGGACGACGCGGTCAATTTGAACGCCGCTCTGGCGGGTGCGGAAACGGCGGTTGTTTTAGGCGGCGGACTGATCGGCATGCATGCTGCTGAAAATCTGATCAAAGCCGGCGTCCAGGTCACCATCGTCGAAATGTGTCCCCAGGTGCTGCCCGGATATTTCGATCCGCAGGCGGCAAAAATTATTGAACAAACCTTTGTCGAAAATGGCGTCATCATGCGGATTGGTGATACCGTCGTTGGCGCTGCCCAGGACGGTGAGGGCAGCAAGGTAAGTCTCGATAGCGGCGATGAAATCAGCGCCGACTTATTGCTCGTCTGCACCGGCGTTGCGCCCGCCATCTCTTATCTCGAAGGCGGCCCGGTGGAAACCGACCAGGGCATTCTGGTCGATGACCGTATGGCGACAAATATCGACAACATCTGGGCCGCTGGCGATGTTGCTCAGGCGTTAAATTTTTACAGTGGTGAAAAATCTGTTGGCGGTATTTTACCGGCAGCCGTGGAACAGGGGCGCATCGCCGGCATGGCGATGATTGACGATCCGGCCATCAACCTCTACCCGGGCGGCGTGCCGCTTAATACTTATGAATTCTTTGGCAATCAGGCGATCTCTGTTGGTATCAGCGACGAAAACGCGCTGCCGGAAGGCGTTGAAGTATCGCTGAACGTAAATGAAGAAGAGATGTTTTATCAGAAAATCATTATTGGCGAAGGACGTCTTATTGGCATTTCCGGCATCAACACGAATTTCGATCCCGGCATCATGTGGCAGCTCGTTCTCCGGCGTACGGATCTGGCGGCGGTGAAGGATGAGTTTTTACGTAATCCCGTTGATACCGGCCGCGATTTGATGTCGCGAATCTGGCGTTAAGCAGCAGCTAACTAGAAAGGAAATACCCTTGGGCATAGGTCACAACACAATCGCTTTTCACCAGGACAAATGCGATGGCTGCGGCGATTGTATGACGGTCTGCGCCGAGGCGAAATCCGGCACCACAGACACCCAGCATTCGCGCCTCAAGATTGTGCCCAGCGTTGCCGCCAATGATAGCTTCGAGCTGGCTATGTGCCGCCAATGCGGCGATCCGAAATGCGTCTTGAATTGCCCGTCCGGGTCATTGACCAAAGACCACGAAACCGGCGTCGTCCCCTGGGACCAGGAAAAATGCGTCGATTGCCTGCTCTGTACGGTCGGCTGCGCCTATGGCGGTATCACCTATAACGCCGCCGCAGGCCATGTCATGAAATGTGATATGTGCGACGGCGATCCGGCTTGTGTTAAGTCCTGCCCGACCGGCGCCCTCGAATATAATAAATCGGCGGAGATCTATAATAATTACGGCGAATTGGAAGACCTGTTCGTACCGGGACTGGCCGCCTGCCAGGGCTGTAATTCAGAGCTCCTGATCCGCCACACCATGCGTAAGATAGGCTCCAATGTCGTCGTCGCCACGCCGCCGGGCTGTATCGCCGGCATGGGCACGGTCGGCTTCAACGGCAAGACCGGCTCGAAAATTCCGGTCTTCCACCCCCTGCTGACCAATACCGCCTCGATGCTGGCGGGCGCCAAGCGCTATTACAACCGCATCGGCCGGGATGTCACCATGGTCGCTCTGGCCGGCGATGGCGGTACTGTTGATGCCGGCTTCCAGTCTTTATCCGGCGCCGCCGAACGGGGCGAACAGATGCTTTATATTTGTGTCGATAATGAAGGCTATATGAACACCGGCATGCAGCGGTCCGGCAGTACGTCCTTCGGTTCCTGGACCTCGACCACACCGGTCGGCGAAACCCTCAGGGGCAAGACCCAGGACGCCAAGAACATGCCGGTCATCATGATGATGCATAATTGCGAATATGTGGCGACGGCGTCACTCGCTTTTATGGACGATTATTACGAAAAGCTGGATAAAGCGACCGCAGCCGCCGAGCGCGGCCTGGCCTATCTGCATGTCTATTCGCCGTGCCCAACGGGCTGGCGCATCCCACCCGAATCGACCAACGAAGTTTGCCGCAAGGCGGTGGAGACGAATTTCGCCACCCTTTGGGAGTTTACGCCGGACGAGGGTCTGAGGTTTACCCGTCCTGTCGATAACCCCCTGCCGGTTGAGCAATATTTGAACTTGTCCGGTAAATACCGCCATTTGGATGACGAGCAGCTGACCCATATCCAGAATTCTGTTAAACGGAAAGTCGCTTTTCTAAACGGCTTCATGCTGGCAACGTCTGGCAGCGAAGCCCAGATGCAGTGACCGGGGGTGCACTTGAATAAAAACGGGGACATGTATTGGATACGTGTCCCCGTAATTGTTAGGAGAAGTTTTTAAACATTACGCGGCTTCTTCAACGTCTGGATGAAAAGCCAAAATACAGTATCGTATAACCACACCTTCTATTTTCTAAATTTGCCGAACGTCCGCTATTGAGGTTAAAGCGGACTCTATTTAGCAGGTACTGAAATGTCTGCTTTTAGCCAAAAGCGGACATTAAGCTTGGCCTATCAGCTAACCTAGATTAGCCTTTAGTATTACTTCGATGAAATCAATTGAGAGATTAAATTGTATTGGCAATTTGAAAAGTGAACCTCGCATTGGATAACATTACCATAGAGCAAGCCTTCGACCTGGCAGTTCAAGCGCACAAGTCAGGTGTTTCAAAACGATCAGAAGAAATTTGCTTGGAAATATTAAAAGTTCGGCCAGATCATTTACAAACCTTATATCTAGTTGGATCAATCTGTTTAGACACTGGAGATTACAACAAGGCATACGGATATTTTTCAAACATCATAGACGTTGCCCCTGATATAGCCCACGCTTACGTTTATAGTGGAGCGGCGCTAGAGAAACTGAGCCGGAATGATGAAGCTATTGGGAAACTTAAAATTGCTTTGCAAATAAATCCCAATTTACACAATGCCTGGTTTTTTCTCGGCAACGCCCTACTGTCCATTGATCTATTGAACGAAGCTGTCGAATGTTATCAAAAAGCAATATCCCTAAAAGAAAACTTCCCCGAGGCTCATTATAATCTCGGTTTGATATTTGAGATTCTTGGCCAAACGGAGAAAAGTATTTCCGGGTACCAATATGTAATTCAACAAAAACCGGATCATATCGGCGCTTTGTTCAACCTACACGCTGCATATTATCGGGATGCTGATTTACCTAAGGCAATGGAGTGTCTCAAAAAAGCATTAAAAATTTCTCCTGAGAACAAAAAAATCCGTTTCTTCGTCGGTATGCTTCACGATTATACCGGAAATACTGAGGTAGCCTTCGATCAATTTAATTGGCTATTAAATAAAAAAGGCGAAATCTATCTTCAATGCTGGGAATACATAAAATCGCTTAAACCAGGTCTGCCCAGATTATTTGGTTATACGTCAGATGGGCTATTTCTAGGATGTCAGGCTGCTAGTATTACTGGATTGAATTTGGAATTTGGTGTTAGAAGTGGCGTTTCAATACGGCAGATTGCAGCGCATATTGATCAAGATATTCACGGATTCGACTCATTCCAGGGGTTGCCTGAAAGTTGGCACGAGCTTTCCGTTGGTGAATATACAACGCAGGGTGTTCTGCCCGAAATTCCTGACAATGTTCAACTTCACGTCGGCTTGTTTGAAGAGTCTCTGCCCGCATTTTTAGAGAAACACAGTGGACCAGTTAGGTTTATGAACGTTGATTGCGACCTTTATAGCTCAACGGTGACTATATTTGAGATCTTAAACGAAAGAATCGTACCCGGAACTGTTATTATATTCGATGAATATATAGCCAATCCACATTGGCAAGATGACGAATTTAAAGCCTTCCAAGAAGCCGTAGAGACTTACGGGTGGCGCTACGATTATTTGGCTATTAGCTTGTATTCCAAGCAGGCTATTGTTGTTATCCGTTGAGCATGCCGATGATTTAGGATGAGTTGAAATTCCTAAATTGGAAACATAATTGTTTTTGCAGCGGGTATAATATACGGGTCGTCGATCTTTTACCTGAATAGCCTTTGCCTTTACTTTTGATGATATTAAGAAAATATACTTTCATGATGTCCGTTTTGGGTCAAAAGCAGACTCTTTTTGGTAATATGGAAAGAGTCGGCTATCGGGAGTAAAGCAGACATTTTGAAGTGTATCGAAACCACTGGTTTTGCGTACTTGCGAACGAATTGTAGTCTCCCGTCTCGACCGATGGTCCTTTGAATTTTCATCTGTTTTGTGGTAATCACGGAAAAGTATGAAGCTGCTCGTCATCAATCCCAATACCAGCCGGAATATCACCGATACCATTGCCGGAATCGCCGCTGCCGCTGCCGGCTCCACGACTGAAATCGAGGCCGTTACGGCCCCCTTTGGCATCGCCTACATAACTTCCAAGGAGGAAAGCGCGGTGGCCCTCGAAGCTGTTCTCCAGGTGGTCGATGAGCGGGCCGGCGAATTCGATGCCGTTGCCGTGGCATCTTCCAGCGACACAGGCCTTGAGGAAATGCGTGCCCGGCTCGCCCAACCCGTCACCGGCATGAGCGAAAGTGCCATGCATTTTGCTGTCAGTCTCGGTCCTCGATTTTCCCTGATCGATATGCAAAAAACCGGTGCTCCCATCATGCGGGCTCTGGTGGAGCGCTACGGGCACTCGGAATACCTGGCCAGTATCCGCCTCGCGATACACCTCGAAGGTGGAGTCGCTCCAGACCAGGCGTTGCTTCTGGAAGCCATCCTGCGAGAAGGAAAGGCGGCGGTGGAGGAAGACGGAGCGCAGGCGCTGATCGTCGGCGGCTCCGCCGCGGCCTCGATGAGCGATGAACTCTCGGAACGCATTGGCGTTCCTGTCCTCGATGGCATCACCTGTGCCGTCCGCCGCGCCGAGCAGTTATTAGACGTACCAAAATAATGGTCATTTGCAGGGGTACCGAAACCACTGGTTTTAGTTCTCTGTGATCTCTGTGCTCTCTGTGGTTTTTTTGGTACTTCTACACCGTAAGAGGGGACACGTTAGGCAGCCGGCTGAATGGTTGACAGAGGGTGCTAAGAACATGTCCCCGGAAAGGAAAAAGGGATGCCTCGCTAGAGACATCCCTTAATCAAACTTAGGAGAAGTTTTAAGCCTTAAGCGGCTGCTTTAGCATCGCCACCAATGAGATTCTTGGCTTTCTCGGCCAATGAAGGTGTCGCGCCGCGTTTGATCTCAACTGTACGCGGTTTATGCGCTTCCGGCACTTCACGCACCAGATCGATATGCAACAGACCGTTTTCAAGATGAGCGTCGGCGACTTTGACATAATCGGCCAAATCAAAGCGGCGTTCAAAAGCGCGCCCGGCAATACCGCGGTGGAGATAGGCCGTGTCATCACTGGCTTTTATCTCACCTTTTACGGAGAGCGCATTATCCTTGGCGATAATTTCGAGGTCGGCTTCACTGAAGCCGGCAACAGCCATGGAAATCCGGTAGGCATCTTCGCCGACCGCTTCGATGTTGTAGGGTGGGTATGAATTGGCCGAGGTTTGAGAGTGATCGAGCGCGCTATCCAGCAAACGCTGCATACGGTCAAAACCTACTGAGTTACGGAAAAGGGGGGAAAAATCATAAGTACGCATCGCATATCCTCCTTAGAAGCGATATGAAAAATAAGAAATTCGCCATCATTGGCCGAATTCCGGTTTACGGTCCAACTGAAATAAGACCCTGCAATAGGCGTCTTAAGGGGACCACAATTTATGTAGTTTATGAGGTCAATTCTGCAAGGTGTTGATTAGCAAAATCAACTAAATTTATTGCCTTTGGCGGGGTTGTTACTTGATGTCGTCGAGGACATACGCAATCGCGGCGAGACCTGAAAAAGCGACGATAGAGATATAGACAAATGCCATTTTAATGCTCTTTTTTAAATTAATGTTCTCTGGTGCTTTCATATTCGGTGAATTCCTTTAAAAATCAGTTAATTGCTTTATTGCCAGCGCACCCGAAGGACCAACATGAAGCCCCACAATCAATTACTCGGCATTTTGTTAATGGTTCTCGCGGTCTTTCTTTTTCCCATGAAAGACGCCTTCGCCAAAATGACCGATGGCTATTATTCAGCCATTGTCATCATGTGGACACAGATGGTGTTTACCAGCCTGTTCTATGTGCCGGTCATTACGGTCAAATATGGCCCCGGTATTTTGCTGCCACCCAAGCTTTTTTTGCAGGTATTGCGGGCGATTTCGGTGATTACCGGCATCGGCATGTTTTATTGGGCGATTTTGCTGGTGCCACTCGCCGAGGCGACGGCAATTTCATTTGTTGCGCCGCTGGTGACCACGGCAGTTTCCCCCTTTATGCTCGGCGAAAAAGTCGGCATTCGCCGCTGGCTGGCCGTATTGGTGGGCTTTATCGGCGTTTTGATTGTTTTGCGGCCCGAATTTAGTGGTGACCGGTTAGGCTATATGATTGCCTTTGGCGCCGGCTTGGCGATTGGATTTTTCTATGCTTTCAACCGGCTATTGGCCCATGAAGCGCCACCGATTGCTAATTTGACCTATTCCGCGGTTATTGGCGCGATTCTCCTGACGCCTTTAATTTTTTCCGTTTGGGTGCCGCCAAGACCGGAAGATACGCTTTTAATCATTGGCTTTGTCGCCTTTGCCGCGATGGGCCAGACCTGTCTCTTCAGCGCCTTTATATACGGTGAGGCATCGATTATCGCGCCGATCGGCTTCACCCAGATTATTGGTGCCACATTGTTTGGCTATATGTTTTTTAATGATTTTCCGGACGCTGTTACGATCATTGGTATTCTCATCGTCATCGCCAGCGGGGTCTATATCGCGATCAGGGAAACCCGGCCGCGAGAATAATCACCTATCAAAATTATTTAACTCAGTCGTTCCAATAGGGGCGTTTACCGTCCTTATCTTTTGGCGTCAATTTTTCGGCAATACCCGGCCAATAGCGGTCACCGGAGGTGATGCCACGCTGGCCGGTTCTGATCCAGGCATTATTAATACCGTGGGTAAGATTGAGATAGAGCTTGTCATTCACGATGACAAAGGCCTCCGGGTTGATGCCATCGGCATACCCGTGGGCGATACCCCAAGCTCAGTAGCCGCCATATTGCGGCGCAAATTTCTCCGGATTGTTGGCGAACATGTCACGGTGGGCTGCACTGGCGAATTGCCAAACGGCGTTTTTCCAGCGGTGGGTAAATTCCTTGCTGCCCGGCACCGCCTTTTTTTGGGTGAAATAAGCGACGCTGTCATAGCCTTCAATCGCGACATTTCCGGCTGTCGTATTGATCTCGCCGCTGGCTCTAGCTCCGGTTATGCCGGTATCAAACACGATCCACAGCACCGCTAATAGCAGGCCGCAAATCATACCCAGCTGGAGCGGGCTGGGTTTGAAGAATTTAGGGGCAGGTTTCGGTACGGTTTTTTCCATCAAGTACCTCCTTCCTTAAAGCAAAAGAATAGGCTCGTGCCCGATCACGTGCGAATCACACTTGCGCTATTTACAACATTGCAGGAAACCGAAATATTCAGCATTATGGCGGCAGGATAGAATTAGCCCCATCATATTTAATAAGGAGTACCCCCATGCCGGCAGACGGTTCTGGCGCAATTACACGGCCCGACGAAACAGTAATTAAGGATCTTATCGAAGAGCTGCGAGCGACTTTCGGTGACCGGGTGTCGACGTCAATGGCGGTGCGGGAACATCATGCCCGCGATTTTTCCTTTCATGAACTGGTGCCGGCCGATGCCGTGGTGATGGCGCGCTCAACCGAAGAAGTTGTCGTGATTGTCAAAGCTTGCGCCAAACGGGGGGTGCCGATCATTCCCTTTGGCACCGGCACCTCGGCGGAAGGCCATCTGGCGGCGCTGCATGGCGGCATCTGCGTTGATGTTTCGGAAATGAACAATGTGCTCGAGGTCAACACCGAAGACATGGATGTTACGGTCGAGCCCGGCGTCACCCGCAAACAGCTTAACGAATATCTACGTGATACCGGCCTGTTTTTCCCGATCGATCCCGGTGCTGATGCCTCGCTTGGCGGCATGGCGTCGACCCGGGCGTCCGGCACCAATGCAGTACGCTATGGCACCATGCGGGAAAATGTGATGAGCCTCGAAGTGGTGACCGCCGAGGGTAAAATTATCCGCACCGCGCGGCGCGCCCGCAAATCATCATCAGGCTATGATCTGACCCGGCTGTTTGTCGGCGCCGAAGGCACGCTTGGCATTATCACCAAAGTAACGCTGAAACTGTTTGGTATTCCGGAAGCGATTTCTTCCGCCGTGGTGTCTTTCGACAGTCTTAAAGGGGCGGTCGATGCAGTGATCTCGACCATTCAATGGGGCATCCCGATGGCGCGTATCGAATTGCTTGATGAAGTTCAGATGGATGCGCTCAACAAATATTCCGATCTTGATTATCCGGTAGAGCCGACCTTGTTCCTCGAATTTCATGGCTCTGACGCGGGGGTCAAAGAACAAGCTGAGCGCATGGCGGAAATCTGTGAAGAATTTGGCGCCGGCAATTTCAACTGGACCAGCAATGCCGAAGAACGCGATAAGCTCTGGGCGGCCCGCCATGATGCCGCTTATTCGGCCATCGCGCTTAGACCCGGCTGTGCGGTGATGGCGACCGATGTCTGCGTGCCGATCTCAAGGCTTGCCGAATGCATTTTGACGACTAAGCAGGATATCGATGAGGCCGGCATCGTCGCGCCGATTGTCGGTCATGTCGGTGACGGTAATTTCCATGTTGAGCTGTTGATCCATCCGGATACGCGGGAAGAAGATTTGCAAATCTGTAATGAGATCAACCGCAAACTGGTCGAGCGCGCCATCGCCATGGACGGCACCTGCACCGGTGAACACGGCATTGGCCAGGGCAAACTCAAATATCAGGAGGCGGAACACGGCGAAGCTCTAAACATAATGCGGACGATAAAAATTGCGCTTGATCCGCAAAATATCATGAATCCCGGAAAAACAGTGAAAATGTAGAATTTATTTTTGATGGGATTCCAATGGGATAGCGTAAAAATGGGCGGTTTATTTGGGAAATGTGATCTAGATCACATCATTTTTAAGCGATTTATGAGACTATAATAGCCAGTTACTCCTCCTAAGTACCTCCCCCCCAAAAGGCCCGCTTCAATCACGGGCCTTTCATTTTGCCCGATTTTAAAAGGTTAACATTGTAATAAATCGACCCGGGTCGCGTTATTACAAATATAGTTCGCGGCCCAAACAATGTTTGGCGAGCGGTAATCTCTTGTGATAGCCTCTGATCACTGAAATCAGAAAAAATTAGGCAGGGATCATGAGCCTCTTCAGATTTAAATTTCGTCCGCCCCATTTGGGCAAATATCCAATGGAGCAGGTCAAGCGGGTCGATAAGCCAACGACGCGGATTGATACCGATAAAGTTAAACGGGTGCCACTCAGGGCGGCTTTTTTCACCCGGCCGATCTTTGGTGATCTTGGCGAAAAAGCAAAAGAGGAACGCGCGCGGTTCATCAATAAGAGCCCGCTATCGGAAGCGATCGGCGAAGTGATGCAGGCGATGATCCCGCTGCATGAAGGGCCGGTCGCCGAGGAGGAAGCTCCTTTTACGGATGATCCCGAACTGATGGCCAAGCACATCAAGTCGCTCGCCTATTTTCTCGATATGGATATCGTCGGTATTTGCGAAGTGCCCGATTACGCCTGGTATACCCATGACGGCAAGGGTAACCCGGTCGAGGCGCGCCATAAATACGCCCTCGTCTGCCTGATCGATCAGGGTTACGAAACCATGGAAGGGGCCAGTGGCGACGATTGGATCAGCGGCACTCAAAGCTACCGGGCGTATTTGCGGGGTGCTGAAGTCGGCAGTGTGATTGCCGGCTATATCCGGAAACTTGGCTTCGATGCGCGCTGCCATTCGGCGCCGAGCGGCCAGGTTATGCAAATTCCCTTGATGCTGCTGGCGGGCTTGGGTGAGCTCAGCCGGATTGGCGAGCTGGTGCTCAATCCGTTTATCGGACCGCGCTCGAAGACCGTGGTCGTCACTACCAATCTGCCGATGGAATGTGACAAGCCGATAGATTTTGGCCTGCAGAAATTTTGCAATAACTGTTTCAAATGCGCCCGCGAGTGCCCCTGCAACGCCATCCCGTTCGGCCCGAAGATCATGTATAACGGCTATGAGATTTGGAAACCGGACGTTGAAAACTGCGCCAAATACCGCATCACCAATCCGAAAGGCTCAGCTTGCGGGCGCTGCATGAAAACCTGTCCGCTCAATAAAGTCGTCACCAAGGATGGGCCGTTGATGCAGCGGGTGGCAAGCTGGCTCGGTATCAACGCGATGTGGCTGAAGCCGATCATGATCCCCATTGCAGTGTGGCTCGACGATGTCATGGGCAACGGCACCCGGGTCAAGGGTCAGAAATGGTGGCTCGATATTGAAAGTCTCGACGGTAAAATTATCAAAGCGCGGGGCGTCAATGAACGCGACATTGATGTCAAAAAGAAATGGCCGAAGACCAATAAAGTTGCTTTGTACCTTCCTGAGGATCATCCGCCCGGCGATGGCAAAGAGCCATTTCCAAATGACCGCAAGGCGGCTCTTGCTAAAGGCGATGAGGCGCTCAAGCCGGAAAACTCACCCGCCAATGCACCTTAGCGGTTTCAGCTTAAGTGCTTGCTAAACTGCTTTCCCTGCAAGGCTTTATCGCGGTTCTGTGGGCTGCAGCGTCTTCCGGGATTCTAGCGATCATGTGGGTCTTTGTCCGTCAAATGGCGGAGCATCTGCACCCGCTCGAAATTACTTTTTTCGGCACCTTTTTTGGTTTTCTGTTTTTTCTCCCGACGGTGTTTAAGCTTGGTTTCGGGGTCTTTAAGACAGCGCGGGTGAATCACCATTTTTACCGCGGCTGTTTCAATGGCGCGGCCATTCTCGCCTGGTTTATGGCGCTGACATTGCTGACCCTGGCGGATGCCTCGGCGCTCAATCTGGTAGCACCCTTATGTGTCAGCGTCGGCGCGGTCATTGTTTTGAAAGAACATATGGGTCCCCGGCGGTGGTTTGCTTTGGGCTTGGGTGCTGCCGGTGCCTTAGTCGTCATCCGGCCGGGATTTGAAGAAGTCGGCCTCGGCGTTTGGCTGGTAATGATAACCGTCGTTGCCAGCGCCGCCCAACGATTGTTCGCCAAATCGCTGATTGCCACCGACAGCTCGACCACTTGCGTGTTGTATCTAACATTATTTATGATCCCGATTACACTCGCGGCGGCGGTGTTTGTCTGGCAATGGCCGGCGCTCGAACATTATCCCTGGTTGATCCTGATCGGTGCAATGTTGAGCCTAGCCCATTACGCCTTAATGCGGTCCCTGCGCCTCGCCGATGTCAGCGCCTTGGAGCCGGTCAATTTCACGCGCCTGATCTGGGGCGCGCTATTCGGCTTTTTGTTCTTTGCCGAAGTGCCTGATATTTTTACCTGGATCGGCGGCTTTTTGATTATCTCGGCGACCTCTTATGTCGCGCACCGGGAAGCCATGGCTAGATCAGCAAAGCCGACACCTGCTAACATATAAAAATGGTTCAAACCGAAGTGAGACTATCACAAGCGCGTAACAGCCAAGACTTGGTCGCTGCCGGCTATGCGGCATTGGCTGATGGTAATCCGGAAGTTGCGATTATTGCTTTTGAGCAGGCGCTCAAGTGGCAAAAAGCCAATCCGGATGCCTATTATTTTTTGGCCCGCGCTTTTATCGATTTGGGTGATGGCGTTAACGCGATCGAAACGCTGGAACTGGCCAAGAAAAGATTGCCGAAAATATTTGAAACTGCGGACAACGGCGGCGCCAATTTTGGTATCTATCCGGCGCTTGAATTTGATCCCGAGCGATCAGTCCAAAGCATCTTGCAAAACAAGACCCTGCTGCTGAAAGATCGCGATAATGTGGTCTGGCGCAGCTATGATGAAATGGTGAAAGGGATTGATCTTATCAATCGCAAAAAATTTGCGGCGGCGGTTGAACCGTTGCTAACTGCACTCGAAATAAATCCGTGGAATGTGCAGGCCCATTATTATCTCGGTGCAGCCTTTGCCAATTCTGGTGATCTCGAAAAAGCCCAGTTTATACTTGGTAAAGCGATCAGCCAGTTTCCTTTTGCGTTTGGACGCACCAGCCGGTTCGGCGAATTTCAAGGTTTCGATATCGATGTCAAATCCGTAATTGCTTATTACAACGCTTTAGCAGAAACGATAGATGACTTGAAAATATTACTGGGGTTCGACGGTCAACAAACCATTCCGGCAGAAGAACTGCGCCAAAAGTATTCGGGCGCGCTTGATAAATGGCGCCAACGGAAAACGCCTGAACCGGCATTGTCGGACAGTTATCAAGCGAATCCGGCACAGCGTGATCAGGCGGTTTTGCTCGTCACGCCAAAATACATTAAATGCAGTCCCGACTGGGATAAATATGAAATATCATTTTATTTGGCTGGCACGGGCGCAGCCGTTTTGACCAATTTCGAGTTTCATCATTCAGACAAATTTCATACTGAAGGCCATCAGTTGGCCGAGCCTCGATCAGATCAAACTCTCGCCTCCGGCATTGCCGCTTTGCGTGATCATATTGATCGCCAACGTCCCGACATTGTTCTGTTTGAAGGCAATTTTATGGGCGGATTACAGTCGATCCCGCGGGATGAATTACGGGCCTTAAAGCAGGAATTTGGCTTTAAGCTGGCGACCCTGGTGATTGATATCAATCCGCCGCTGGAGAACTACGCCGCCTATTGGGCCGAAGTCTCGGATCTCATCGTGGCGATGAACGAAAACCCTTATCTGGATGAAGCACGGAGTTTTTGCCCGGTGATGGTCTATCCGGGCATTCCGATCGATCTGGATTTGTATAGCTCTGCCGAGACAGCTGAGCGCGACATCGATGCCATTTTTATTGGTGCGCGCAAGCGCTACCGGGATATGTGGTGCGCGCATATGAAAGACGCGGGCATCGAATTAACCATGAAGTTCACCGAACAATCCTTGGCCAACAGCATTCGTTTCGATGAGTATTTCGATTTGCACATGCGCAGCAAAATCGTCTTTAACAACGGCTTGGTATCATCCAGTGATCATGCTTTGAATTTACGGATATTTGAGACCATTGCCGCCAAGGCGGTTCTGCTGCAGCAAGACTTCGATCAATTACAGGATTATTTTGTCCCCTATGTCCACTATGCGCCTTTCACTAACGTGCCGGAAATGATTGCGACCGCTAATTTTTTATTGGCCCATCCTGCAATTGCTGAAGCAATCACTGAGGAAGCCTTTGCATGGTATGAGCGCTGCTATGGCGGTGAGAGGTTTTGGTTTACGCTTTTGGCAGAGCTGGCGCCTTAAGAGGCCCTTATTTTGTAGCGATCAGATTGAGGCTGATTAAGACATCACCCAGCCGCATTGAGCTCGAATCATCAAACAGGTTAAATTCATCAACTTTTTGGATTTTTTCAAAACCTACGTGATTGAGATATTTGTTCAACAGTTCTTCGAACAGCCCGGTTTTGTGAAAATCAAAATCATCCTGCTGGCCACCAAACATCATCAGCATAAGCTCGTAGCGTTGATTGACCGAAAGCGTATCTTGCGCAAAAAAAGTTGCCAATACTCTGAGATCAGGCACGCTGATTTTTAACTGCCCGTCAGGTGCCAATGCCCGGTAGCACTCGCCGAGAGCTTGCGGCAATTCATCCCTGTGGCCGAGATGTTCAAAGACGTGTGAGGCGTAAATTTCTTCAATCGATTCATTTGGAAACTGCGATAAATCGGTGCAGGACCCAACATAATCGACATCCGGCCCGCCCAAAATATTTAAAATAGTCCAGCCTTGCTGCTGTTCTATGCCGCCGATGTGAAGTTTCATGAAATTATCGCCAAGCTAAAGTTCCACCAGATTGACCATGTCTTCGGGTTTACCTTCGATATAGGCGCGGAGGTTGGTTTCAATAATCGGCATGGCTTGGCGGACATAGGCCTCGCTCATGCCGGCCATATGCGGTGTGATGATCAGGTTCTCGACATCCCAAAACGGATGATCAGGCGGCAGTGGTTCTTGCTCAAAAGCATCAAGCCCGGCGCCGGCAATGCTGCCTGAATTGAGCGCCTCGATAATCGCCTCATCATCAACAACACCGCCCCGGGCGATATTGATTAAATAGGCAGAGGGTTTCATGGCGTTGAGAACGGCGGCATCGACCAAATTTTCGTTTTCGGGCGTCAGTGGCGCCAATACGATCAAATAGTCAAGGTCGCTGACGGCTGAAAGCAGATCATCACGGCTCCGCATTTCATCGATGTATTCAACGTCGCGCAATGTGCCCGAGATACCGACGACTTTCATATCGAAGGCCTTGCAGCGTTTGGCCAAAACCTCAGCAATCAATCCTACGCCCAACAGTCCGATGGTTTTTTCATAGAGCACTAGCGGCGGCCAGCGGTCCCACAAATGATTTTTCTGGTTCTCAAGAGTTTTAGGAAAATTTCGACTAAGCGATAGCATCATCATAAACGCGAGTTCGGACATTTGTGGCCCATGAATGCCGCGCATTGATGCCACCGGAGTACTGCGGTCAAAGTCAGGCCGATTGTCAATGCCGTCGACACCGGTGCCCAGGGCCTGCACGAATTTCAGATTCTTATTGCGCTGAAAAATTTCATCGCTGAAGCCCAGGCCAAAGCCGATGAGAATATCGCAGTCAAAGGACCCTTCATGACGATCCCGGCCTTTGCTGACCGAGATTTCCAAATCAGGAAATAGCTTGGTGATTTGCTCCTGGTATTTATCGGAATTGAAGGCACTGATATGGACGGCTATTTTTTTACCCATGATTTACCCGCATTACTAATTATTTTTCTCACGATAGCCGGTTCAATTCCGTTCGCCAAGAACGACATCATAACCCCAAGATTTCATAGAGTGAAAACTTCATTTTTCCTATAGCGATGACTCGCCGTCGCTGTAGTATTGGAATTAAACAAATTAAAAAAAATTCTCTCAGGAAGGACATTTATCATGCCGATTAAAAATGCCAAAGAATACCTCGCCACGCTCACTGAAGACCGTGATATCTCTATCGAAGGCGAGCGCATCAAAGATGTCGCTGGAGATCCCCGCTTTGCCGGTGCCGCCCAAACCATGGCCGAGCTGATGGAGATGCAATCTGATCCTGAACTGACGGACATCATGACCTACACTTCGCCGACGACGGGTGACAAAGTCGGCATGACCCATATTCAGCCAAGATCACGCGACGATATCGTCGCCCGCAATGAGGCGATTAAAGTATGGATGGATGCCAGTTGCGGCATGATGGGCCGCAGCCCGGACTATAAGAATTGTATTATTGCCTCCTACGCGGCGGCCAAGGATATTTTTAAACGCGATGCTTTTGACGGCAGTGAGAACATTCAAAACTTTTATGAACATGTCCGGGAAACCGATGCAGTCACGACCCATGTCCTGGTAAATCCGCAGGTTGACCGCTCCAAACCTGCCCATCTAGAGACCTCGGATATTGTCGCTCAAATCGTTAAGGAAACCGACGCCGGAATTGTCATCCGCGGCGCCCGCATGGTGGCAACGCTGTGTGCCATGGCTAACGAATTGCTGGTGATGCCGGCGGCTGTGACTTGGGCAACCGACGAAACACGCGACACGACAGATTTCTCCTTTGGCTTTGCCATCCCAATGTCGACGCCGGGTTTAAGATTTATTTGCCGGCCGCCGGCAGCGCAGACCAATGCACCCTCAATGCTGGATCACCCCTTATCGCTGCAATATGACGAATCAGATGGTTTAGTCATCTTCGACGACGTATTGGTGCCGTGGGAGCGGGTCTTTATTCACCGCGATCCGGATTTTGACCTCAAAGTAAATCCGGGTTCCTATGTTGGCCATTCGATGCTAATGCAATCGGTGGTGCGGGCGCATTCCAAGTCCGAGTTTATGATGGCGCTGGCCTTTGCCATCGCCCGGGCGACAAATATCGATCAGCATCTACCGGTCCAGGTCAAGCTCGCCGAAATGATTTCGATGACGGAATTCGTCCGCACATGCCGCGTTGCCGCCGAGGCCGATGCGCATGAAACCGAGTTTGGCACCTGGGTTGGCGGCATGCGGACGCTGCAATGTTGGCAGTCTTTCTTCTGGCAGTTTTATAATCGCCAATGCGAGATCATTACCACGCTCGGCGCCGGCGGTTTGGTGGCGGTGCCGTCCTTCGCCGAAGTGACCGGCGAGCTCAAAGAAGATGTTGAAAAATACTTTCAGACCGCTAACGCTGATTCGCCGCGCCGGATCAAACTGATGCGTTTGGCGTATGATGCCGCGCTTTCCAGTTTTGCCGGACGCCAACGTCTCTATGAGCAATATTACACCGGTGATCCGATGCGGACTCAGTCAGCATTGTTCAACACTTATGATAAAGACAGCCATATCGAGCGGGTCTGGACCATGCTTGATGATTTGGAAAAACGGGCGGTAAGCTGATCTAATCTGGTACACTCGCTACGACGCTTTCAATAGGGAAAAGCTGGAGCGGTGGTGAGCAATGATTGGCGCAATAACCGGTGATATCGTGGGTTCGATCTACGAACACCATAATATTAAAACCAAGGAATTCCCTCTCTTTGGTGAAGGCTGTCACTTCACCGACGATACCGTTTGCACCTTTGCCGTCGCTGATTGCCTGCTCGATGGTGGTGATTTTGCCGACTATCTTCGCCTATATGCTCGCCGTTACCCGGATCGCGGCTACGGCGCCATGTTTCAGCGCTGGGCCGGCACGCCCAACATGGGACCCTACAATAGCTGGGGTAACGGCGCGGCTATGCGGGTCAGCGCCGTGCCCTATTTTGTCGGCAGCGAAGCCGAGCTTTTTGAGCTGGCTGAGCGCCAGGCAGCGGTTACACACAATCATCCTGACGCCATTACCGGCGCCCAAGCCGTTGCTCTGACAACAATGATGGCGAAGTCGGGTATCGGCGTAAACGGCATTCGCCAAGAGATCACCAAACGGTTCGGTTATGATCTCAGCCGGTCGGTAGATGACATACGCCCGAACCATATTTTTGATGTTTCCTGTGCCGGCACGGCGCCGACGGCGATTATCTGTGCCTTGGCAGCAACAGATTACGAGGATGCCGTTCGCAACGCGATCTCGCTTGGCGGTGACAGTGATACGCTTGCGTGTATTGCCGGCGGTATTGCTGAAGCGATTTTCGGTGTGCCGGAAAAGATTGCGGCAACGGCGCGGGGATACCTTAACGATGAATTGAACGCTGTGGTGAAGCGTTTTCTTATCCATATCGGATCGTAATTGGATGGAAAAATCTTTTGCAAAAATGAGCGAGCGGCTGATGAGAGAGCTTCAGGAGAGTGTGCAATCGGCGGCGCGCTGGACCGGCCGTGCCGTGCTCAGTGAGCAGGTGAAGGCCGCGCTGGAGAACGTGCCGCGCCATGTTTTTGTCAACGCTGAAAATGTGGCGCTGGCTTATGCCAATCGTCCGCTGCCGATTGGCTACGGCCAGACGATATCGCAGCCAACTGTCGTCGCAATAATGACAGATCTTTTGGATATTCAAGACTCAGATCGGGTGTTGGAAATCGGTACCGGGTCAGGCTACCAGACGGCCGTGTTGGCCGAAATTGCCGAGCGGATATTTTCCGTTGAAGTCGTCCCCGAGCTGGCGGCTGCGGCAACAGAACGGCTTGATCAACTGGGCTATAAAAATATCGAACAGATTACCGGTCAGGGCCGCGACGGTTGGCGGGATAAAGCGCCCTTTCAGGCTATTATGGTGACAGCTGCCGCAGAAGATATCCCCATTACCTTGGTTGATCAGCTCGATCGCGGCGGGCGCATGATAATTCCAATCGGTTTTAACCAAGGAGCGCAAAATCTTATTCGAATATGTAAGGATCAAGCGGGCAAAGTGACCGAACAAGCGGTCTTGCCGGTCTCCTTTGTGCCGCTGGTAAGCGAACCTGCGCATTAGAGATTCAATATGGAAAAAGGAAACTAAATAAATTCCTATTTCCGGTTGATGCGCGTCGTCAGGTTTTCCCAGACACGATCAATGGCAAGGCCGCTAAAGAACAACTCGGTACATTTCTCGGTTTCACCCGGCGTGAGGTAGCGAACATTACCGAGCTGCATTGACTGAATTTGCAGGGCAGCAGAAATCTGAAGATAAACCGCAGACAATGTTGCGCCCTTAATATCTGGTCCGGTGACAGAGCAGCCATGTCCCCGCATCAGGATAACGGTGCTGTCGCCTAATCTATGCGCCAAATCACGGCCTTGTTCCATATTACGGACCAGCAAATCAGTGTCGCCGAAATTGTCATGAATGTCCCAGATCGGAATGTTCTGGCCGATTACCGCTCCGGTATGAATGATCGGTTGCAGCTGGGTGCCGGTGACACCGAATGGAATTACCGAAAGCGAGTGATTGTGGACGACAGATTGCACTTCCGGCCGGGCTTCCATGATGGCGCCGTGGATAAACCGCTCGCCATAAGGCGTGAGCGTCGAGCCGTCGACACTATTGCCCTCAAGATCAAACTCCATCAAATCGTCGCGGCAGACAATCTCCGGTGCGCGTGAGCAGGAAATGAAAAAGTGATTGGGATTATCCGGGTTGCGGACACTTACGTGACCAAAAGAATCAACGACATTTTCATTGGCGAGAACGTGGTTGGCGATTACCAATTCGTCCAGCAGGTCTTCGATTTTAGCGTTCATGGTCTGTAATGGCCCCCGGATCTGTATCCTAATAAATAGCAGATTTATTAAATTATATCCAAATTACGACAAATTAATTGAAGCTACAATGATCCAAATCAATTAGAAATCTAAGTAAATTTTGGTTATTTAATATTTGCCAAGACGTTTTTGTTCAAAGACAATTATAGCGCCGCCGATTGTATACATCGCCAGCAGCCAGAAAATCCAGACCATTGCTTGTTGATCGATAATCCAGGCAAAGAAAACCGGTGCGATAGCACTGCCCAAGGCGATGCGCTTCGCCGCGCCATTAAAGAAGTGAAAGCTGGGCGACCGGCACTCGTCGATACGATTTCGCTGTATAGATAAATGAACAGATAATTTGGAAATCTTGTCGAAAAAATGCTAAGATTTCGAAGTAATTTCAGCGCATCGGGTTAAAGGCAAAATAGTAATGGATCAAGTGTCCTCCCAAGATGATCTCCAGGTTGACGAACAGCGCCTTAGAAATTTTGTCGCGATCTGTACCCGGACGCTCAACCATTTAGGTATCTTGGGCTATAGCGGCCATGTCAGCGTCCAGCTGCCGGAATCTAATCAATTTCTAATCCAAGCCTTTGACCAAAGCCGCGCCAAAGTGGCGCCCGATGATTTAATCGTCGTTGATGCGAAGGGCGTGCCGGCAAAAATTATCGACTCCAAGATGGAGGCCGATCTGGCAAAAACTTTAGCGAATCATAACGGTGCCTTAATGCGCGCCCACGGTGCGGTTATTGTGGCCGAAAGTATTGAAGCCCGCATGATTGATGCCATTCATTTTGTTGAAAATGCCGAAACCATGTATAAGGCGGCGATGTTGGGTCCGGTGAAACCTCTATCCCACGCCGAAATGCAGGAAATTGAAGCCAAAACAAGCCGTTCCAAACATATTAGTAAATTGTGGGACTATTATACGGGTAATGCCGTAGCAGCTGACGTCTTTCCACAAGATTGGCTTTAGCGGCCAGATGGGTTAAAGATTACGGATTATTGTTTGATAAATTTATTTAAGGTGATTGGTTAATTAAAATGCCCCCTAAAAAGAAATCTAATGGCAGTTTGCCGCCTTCAGAGAGTGTTGGATTTCTCATTCGAGATACCATGCTGCATATGCAGATTGTTCTGCGTGCCCATTTGCAGGAGCATAATCTGTCGACCGCGCAGTGGTATCAGCTCCGCGTGCTCTGGGAAGAAGAAGGTATTAGTCAAAGAGAATTAAGCCAGCGCGTCTGCACCACCGAGCCAACGACCCAAAGCGCGCTGCTGCGGATGGAAAAACAGGGGATTATTAAGCGGGTGCGGAATAAATCTGATCGGCGGGCAAATCATATATACCTGACCAAAAAGGGCCGCGCTCTGGAACCCAAATTGATTCCCTACGCGATGAGCGTCAACAAAGTGGCGGCCAAAGGAATAACCAAAAAAGAAATTAAAGAATTCACCAAAGTGATCAATAAAATTCGCGCCAATGTTATTGAAGAGATTGGTGTCGACGATTAAATTCACGCTTTTTGTTGTGCTTTTATTGTTTATTAGTGTCATTCAAGTTGACCGCAATTTCTCAAATTGCTAAGATTTCTAAGTAAATTTTACAATTGGATTTAGCGCCTATTGATGGGGGCGTTTTCAAGCCTATGGCAAGTCAAGTGAATCATGACGAGTATTGCGCCCGCGGGTGGAGCGCCTCGGCTATTCTTTGGAGTGGATCGCCGAAGTTAATGCCTGCGATCCCGAAGAGGCCTTACACATGTCGGATGACGAGATTGCGGCGCAGAAATAGGCGCTGGTGGCGTTTAGAACTTTCGGTAATGATGTCGCTCAAGAGTTTGATGTGTTGATCGACGAAGTGGGACATGAAATAGCGGTCACGCTTACGATGGCGGTTGGACGCTGCATAACCTACGCGATTACGGTCAACACCTTGGAATTGGCGCCGCCGGCGCCCTCAGTATTTGAACAGGATGTAGTTTAAGGAACTAAATAAATGACAAAGCTTCGCCTCAATTTTGCCGCCAGCGGATATGATCATTTTCGCGACCTGATCGACGGTACCGTACCGGTGGAAGGCATTGATTTAAATTGTATGCGTTTTTCCATTGAAGAGACCTTTGCGCGTTTCGTGAATTTTCAGGAATGGGAAGTTTCGGAAATGTCGTTCGGCAAGTTTGCCTCTTTTATTTCTCAAGACAATGGCAAAGTCATCGGCCTGCCGGTGTTTCCGTCCCGCGTCTTTCGCCAATCCTCCATCTATGTGAAAGCGGATAGCCCGCTCAAAGGGCCAGAAGATTTGGCCGGCAAAAAAATTGGCATTCCGGAATGGGCGCAAACCGCATCGATCTATACCCGCGGCTGGCTGGTCGATCAGCTTGGTATTCCGCTTACCGATATTGAGTGGTTTCAGTCGGGCGTCAATCAGGCGGGCCGGGATGAAAAGGTGAAGCTGAAGCTACCAAAAGGCGTTTCGCTGACACCGGTGTCTGATAAGTCGCTGACCGAAATGCTGCTCAACGGTGATATCGATGCAGCGGCGACGGCTCATCCGCCGCAACCTTTCGAAGATGGCGATCCCAGCATCAAGCGGCTTATCCCGAACTACCGGGAAGTCGAAGAAGCTTATTTCAAGGCAACCAATATTTTCCCGATTATGCACATCATTGCGCTACGACGTGATGTCTATGAAGCCAATCCCTGGATCGCCATGAATTTGTATAAAGCCTTCACGGCATCGAAAGAAAACAGCGTTACGCGAGCGCAAGAAATTGCGGCGACACGTTTCCCTTTCGCCTGGTGTTACGAGGCGGCAGAACGAACCAAGGAATTATTTGGCGAAGATTTCTTTCCATACGGTTTAGAGCCCAATCGTCCAACCTTGGAGGCTTTCCTCAAATATTCTTATGACCAGGGCATCTGCCACCGCGAAGTTGCTCCAGAAGAGCTTTTCCCTGAAGAACTGGGCAAAGTCTTTAAAGTGTGATTGGTTTGCTGATTCAATTTGAAAGTGTGTGAGGCCTAAATTTTGGTGCTGTAAATGCCCGATTTTTGGTTAGATTCTGGATACAGATTACTCGATAAAACACCCGGCGGTCACCTGGCAGTGACTGATGATTTTTTGCGCGCCTATTTGATGCGTCCGGAAATGGAGCCGGTGGAAGAATCGTGCGAGGTGGAACGCGCCCTTCACGCACGACTACTGGAAAACCCGAAATCAGATATATCATCCGCTGATATAGCCGCCATGGCGGACGATGATATTAAAGAAAATTATCAGGTGGTGATAGGGTTTCGGGATCGTTTGGTGACAGCGGAAACAGTTGAGGACTGTTACTTAGGCCTCTTTAAAAATCCGGGTGGTCAAATTCCACCATTGTTTATCAACCAACTGACCCAAATTATCTTACACAATATCTTAGCGGACACGCTTTATCCCCTGTGGGTGCGTTGTGGCGAGATGTTGTTCCGGGAACAAAAAATAACACTACAAAATGAAGCCATAATGGCGGCCGATGCGGATACCGTAGATCTCCATCTATCTTCCGGGGCACCGGCGAGTCTCGAAATTGCCAAAGGTAAAAATGATGCCGGCGCAAAGGAAATTGAACTCGATGTTTTGAGCGACAAAAACGCAGAAATTTATTGGGATAGATCCGACAACTACGATACGGTTCTCGATCTTAGGGTTTGGGGACAAGCGAATACGTCGCTTTGCCGGGTGATGGAAAGATGGGTGAACCATTTCTATCAAGTACCGGTCAATATTCAGCCACTAGAAGAAGTGAAAGAAGATAGCTGGGTTTGGCATATCGGACTTGATACGGAAGCAACTGCTTTGTTGAATGATTTATACAACGGCAATGAAGTTGCAGAGGAGAGAAATCAGCGCCTGGTGTCCTTGTTCCGGATGGAAATCAGAGATGAAACGCTGATTAAACCGGACATTGCCGGGCGGCCGATTTACCTTGGTATGGCGATGACAGCAGATAATCTGCTACGCTTGAAACCGCAAAATCTTTTGGTCAATTTGCCTTTGGCAGAAAGTGCCTAAATTATAACGGGAGACCACGATGGACGATGATCAGTTTAATATGAACATCCGAAGATATCTCAAGAAGGTTGGTATTACGTCTCAGCGGGAAATTGAAAACGCCGTGCGTAAAGCGATGGAAGAGGGTGCTCTTCAGGGTGATGAAGTTCTTGATATGAAAGTTACGCTTAACATTGGTGTGCTAAACAAATCCGTCGATATCGACGGCGAGATTGGCCTCAACTAGTTTAAGCGTCTTCAGGGTCATCCAGGTCGTGTGATTTTTTGAATTCCTCGGCTTCTTCGCGCATTTTTTCACGTTCTTCTAGATAATCCGCCGTCGTCCGAATTTCGGGGCGATCACCAACAGCCATCGGCGTATCCGGGTCATCAAACTGATCGGTAACGCGGCAGTCTGGGCACATTTTAATGCGTTCAAGTGCCGCATCATCAGCAAACATCGAATGACCGCGCAGTTTTTCAACCATTTGATCGATGGAGGATTTAACACCAAACGGCTCGCCACATTTAACGCATTCGAAAGGTTCTTCTTCTTTAACGATGATTGTGTCACGAGCCTCTTTATCGAAGTTAAAACGCGGCGACAGAGTAATGACTGATTCCGGACAAATCGTCCGGCACAATCCGCACTGCACACAAGCTGTTTCGGTAAAAGTAAATTGCGGGCTGTCGGGATTGTCCTTCAAGGCGCCGGTCGGACAGGCAGCAACACAAGACAGGCAAATCGTGCAAGCTTCCGTGTTTACCTCAATGGCGCCAAAGGGGGCACCGGTTGAGAGCGGCAAGATGTCTACCGGCGTCGGCGCTTGCTCGTGGAGGTGATTGAGAGCGAGATTAACCAAAGAACGCTTGTTACCCATTGGGGCAAAGTCGCCAGGCTCAATCGGCAAGGTGTCGATATCGGCATAGAGAGCATCGGCAACTGCCTCCGGGTCAGCCTGATCGATGATGGCCACTCGATTGTCGCCATAGCCAAGCCCCACCAAAGCGGCATCGGCTAATTCGATCTGACCTGCCAAGCCGTCGGTTTCACCTGTATTTCCAGGGCCGGTCAATATACGCAGGGCGCCGGCACCATAGGCCATCGCAACGGCGAAAAAATCAAAACCAATTTGAGTAACTTCAGTGAGAGCAAACGGCAACACATGGGCAGGCAAACCGCGCCCCATATGCGCGATGGCGGCAATCATATCCTCGCCGTAACTGGTATCGTGCAGCAGTAAGACAGAATTTTCGCCCTTCGCTTTCCGGTAGCTATCGAGCAGTAATTTCACCCGTTCAAAAATAAAATTTCCAGCGGGAAGCTGATAGCTCGCAGCACCCGTCGGGCAAACGGATGCACAACTGCCGCAACCGGCGCAGATATAGGCATCGATTTCAACTTCATCCTGGGCTGGTGTGATGGCGCCGGTCGGGCAGACATCCAGGCACCGCGTGCAGCCAGTTTGAGAACTGCGCGCATGGACGCAGATATTATTGTCATATTTTATATAGCGCGGCTTCTCAAACTCGCCGACTAGATCGACGATATCAAATAATGCCTTTTGAATGCCGGCGGGATCCTTGGCTTCAACGTGGAAGTAGCCTTCCCGTTTTTCCGGCGCCGTGATCAGCGGCTTGCCACTGGAGATATCGAGGATGAGATCAAACTCGATAGCAACATCCTTATTTTTGCTGCCGATTTCGAAACTGCCGCGCGATGAAACTTGAACGGTGGCGTATTTATCAACGACAACATTGAAAGCACCGAGGTGACCGCTGACCGATTTAATCTCACCAGCAAACACCGGCACATCCATAAGCCGCGGCGGCTGAATGTCCGCCTTGCCTTTGAAAATGCAGGTGACGCCAAGGCGTTCGGATAGCTGCTTGGCAATTTCCAGCGTGTTTTCGTCTTTGCCGTAAATCAGAACTGAGCCTTCGGAGCGCATTGAAATACTGTTCGCCATGGGCGCATCCAAAGTGGCTTCCTGGATTAAGGCCTGAATTTTTGGCAGTGCTTTATTGGCTTCTTCTGACCAGCCCGCGCGTTCTCGAATATTGGTGTAGGAAATTTGCAGATCGGGATTGGCCTCAGCTGCAGTTTCGACAAATAACGGCGCTTCCTGGGTACAGGCGACAACCATCGGCGCGCCAGCTGAAACGGCATTGGTAAAATTAGCCAGCTGAGCACGGCACAGGTGAGTGTTGATGTTTACGTCACCATCGAAAAGCTTAGTAAGCGATTTTTTCGGCAACTTCATCGTGCCTTCGCAATCGCAGATTAGAATTTCTTTGTTGTTTAATTTCATCTAACCGTTCCCTGATGTTTTATTGTTATTTGTTATTTGTTATTTGTTATTTGAAATTTGTCATTTTTTAGCGTTGGCGAAAAATACCTGTTTGGTGTTAAGCCTGTAATTGTTGATTGCTGCCTGGCCTTCGGTAGAGAGTATCCAGTTGATAAATGTATTCGCTTCTTTGCTTTTGACATGTTTGTGGCGCGCTGGGTTTACTTTGATGATGCCATATTGATTTTGCAACAATGGATCATGTTCAAAGAGAATTTTAAGCTCTCCCTTATTTTTAAAATTTTCCCAGGTTGCCCGATCGGTCAGTGTGTAAGCGTTCATCGATGATGCGATATTAAGCGTGGCGCCCATGCCGGAACCGGTTTCCCGATACCATTTTACGCCGTTGCTTGAAGGTGCCATCTTGAGCGCCGTTTGCCAGATGGACAGGCTTTTCTTATGGGTGCCGCTATCATCGCCGCGGGAGGTGAAAATCGATTTACTGTTGGCGATCGCTTTATAGGCTGATATGACGGATTCTGTTTGGCCGACTTTTGCCGGGTCGTTTCCTTTACCTTTTCCGGGGCCAACAATCACAAAGTCGTTAAACATGACGTCGCTACGCCCGACGCCGAAGCCAGCGCGCACAAAGGCCAACTCTGACTTTTTGTGATGAACAAAAAGCACATCCGCATCGCCGCGACGCGCGACCCGTATTGCCTGCCCGGTACCGACACCAACGACCCGAATTTGAAGGCCGTGCTTGCTGGTGAATTTGGGCAGGAGGTAGTCAAACAAGCCGGAATTTACCGTTGAAGTCGTCGAGGCAACGACGATGAAACGCTCGGCGGCAGAAACATTTCCCGTGAGTGTGACGCCAGCAATTAAGCTTATGAGAAAAAATTTAGCGGCTAACTTCACTTGATACCTCGATATTTTACTTCTGAAGGTGGTTTCAATTCCTGGCGATGCCACCAGAGAAGCTCGCCTTTTAAGAACGCCTGCGCGAGATCATTTTGGGGCTCGTCAAAAAATTTATCGGCCGGCGCATTTTCCAGTAATCGCCCGCGATATAAGAACAACACGTCGTCCGCCAATCGTTTGGCCTGACCAAGATCATGGGTGGACATGACGATCTTGGTGCCGGTTGTTTTAATCGTCGAAATAATTTCTTCCAGCGAATGGGTTGCCGCCGGGTCCAGATTGGCGGTCGGTTCGTCTAAAAATAATACTTCAGGTTTTAACGACCAGGCGCGGGCGAGCGCGAGGCGTTGCTGCTCGCCAATTGATAAAGCTCGAGCCGGTGATTTTGCCAATCGCGCCAAGCCGGTGATTTGCAACATTTCATCGGTGATTTGGTCACGCTCTGCTCGAGAAATCCCGCGTGACCTGAGGCCAAAATGAAGATTGGCGGTCACCGAGCGGCGCAGCATAACGGGCCGCTGAAAGACCATCGCCTGATACTGCGCTGCATTGGCGTTGGCCGGGCCCTGCCAGGTAAGTGCGCCATCGCTCGGCTTGATTAAACCATGGCACAATCGCAAAAGCAGACTTTTTCCCGCGCCATTGGGACCAAGAATGATGGTGCTCGTGCCAGAGTTTAACGTCAGGCTCATCTCCTTGATCAAGCGCATGCCATTAACTTCATACGACACATTGTCCAGCTTCAGCGGCAAAATGTTATGCCCCTTCGTCTGACTTTGTTTCAGGCCTATGTTTGAATTAGCTGAACTATCCATGACGTTTTATTGCTGCTTCATTGATGATAAAGGCGGCGGCATTTACGCCGAGAGCGAGACAGAGCAGGATAACCCCGAGACCAAGCGCCAGCGCGAGATTACCCTTGCTGGTTTCCAAGGCAATCGTCGTCGTCATCACGCGCGTCACATGATCGATGTTGCCGCCGACAATCATCACCGCACCGACTTCGGCACTGGCGCGGCCAAACCCAGCCAAGATTGTCGTCACCAAACTAAACCGATTGTCCCATAAGAGGGCGATCACCGTTTCCTTAGGTGGCGTGCCAAGGGAGCTGAATTGTTCGGCATATTCATTCCATAGCGTTTCCGTCGATTGCCGTGTCAGGGCGGCGATTATCGGAGTGATCAAGATGGTCTGGGCGATGATCATCGCAGTTGGCGTAAATAAAAGTCCCAAAGTACCCAACGGTCCGGACCGGGATAAAATCAAATAGACGATCAGGCCCACGACAACGGGCGGCAATCCCATGAGAGCATTTAAAATAACAACCAATGTTGTGCGGCCTGGGAAACGAAACACAGCCAAGGCGGCGCCGAGCGGTAAGCCGATCAGGCTGGCCAGCAGGACAGCGATTAAGCTGATTTGCAGCGATAAGCCGACAATTTCTGCTAAGCTGCTTTCAAAGCTCAGTATAAGCGCAAATGCCGCCGAGAATGCTTCGTTAAAATCAGACATGTGTCAGTGCCTACCCAGGTGTCTAACTATAATTTCTAATTAATTATTAAGAGCTTGAGGTCAGTGACCATTCGCCACTTTATTATAAAAATTGATTTTATGGCAAAATTCATGTTCGGTGACAAAACAATTAATTCGTTTTAACCTGTTAATTACATGAAGTCAGCTTGAAAGGCTTGGGTTTGAGCGACGAAAAAAAGCAGATTTTGCCATTAGGCGTGGTTCTCCAACGCCGGGAGTCGGATCATGAATGGCTCGACTATGATTGGTCTGTGGCCTCCGTATTGCCGGGTGCAGCCGACACTGAGGACTGGAAAGTGCTGAGGTCCGGGACCGATCAAGAGGGCGATTGGACGCAGTTTCATGCCGGCACCCTGCCGCTCGAAATATTCCGCAAGGAAACTGAGGGCTACAAATTTAATCTGACGTTGGAGCGACCTTCAGTTTTTATTGTGCTGCGTGAAAGCGACGACGAAGAGGATGAACATGATCTCTACCCTTTCCTTGTCACTGTGTGTCCCTACGAAGCGCAGGATTATTTGGATAGCGGCGAGGAAATTGTTGAATCCGTGCCGATGCCGGAGGCCGTGATGGCTTGGCTGGCAGACTATATTGAGCAACATCATGTGGACGAGCCCTTTAAAAAACGCAAGCAGAAGAAGTTTGACCCCCGCAAAGAAGGTTTTGATAAACCGCCACCGCCGATCAGTCATAAATATAACCGGCCATCGTCATGAGCGATGAGACCACCAAAGACGGCAATTTCATAGGCCGTTGGTCGCAGCGCAAAACGGCTGAACGTGACAAAATTCCAGAGCAACCCGAAGCGGCACTACCGGCCGATGCCACCGCGGAAACACCTGAGAATGATGAGGCGGTGATAGATCCGGAAGATCTGCCGGACATTGATACCCTCGATAAAGATTCCGACTACACGGTGTTTATGAAGAAAGGCGTGCCGGAAGAACTCAAACGGCTGGCATTGCGCAAATTATTCCACAGTGACCCGGCGCTTTCCGTGTTGGATGGGCTCAATGATTACGACGAAGATTACAGCATGCTGGGCATGGTCGCCGAGGAAATCACCACCCGCTATAAAGCCGGTAAGGGTATGGTCGATCCGGAAGATGAAATTGTTGCCGAAGAGGAAGCTGCGGCAGAAGGGACCGAAAGCGAGGCTCCCGGGCAAGTTGAAATGGAAGAGCCGGACAAAATCTCAGCCGAAGACATTGAACCAGCAGAAGCTGATGATAACGATGATGATTTAATCGCGGATGACGGCGACCTGGAAGGTTAAAATAATTTATCGACTGTCGATAAATTCACATGAATTCACAACTTCCTTAATTAGGTGCCAGGCACCTAATTCAATTGGTCAATTTCGGCAATGACTTTGGTGGCAATGTCCATGTAAGCCTTGGCGTGCGGGCTGCTGGTTTTGCTGACGACGATCGGCCGGCCGCCATCGGAGGTTTCGCGGATTTCCACATCTAAAGGAATTTCTCCGAGGAACGGGCAGCCGTATTTTTCGGCCGTTTCCTTGGCGCCGCCATTGTCAAAGATATGCGCTTCATCACCGCATTTTGGGCAAATGTAATAGCTCATATTTTCGACCAGCCCGATAATCGGCACGTCGACTTGGCGAAACATGTTGAGGCCTTTGCGCGCATCCAGCAAAGCTATATCCTGCGGTGTTGAGACAATAATCGCACCCGCCAGTTCTGTGCCCTGCGCCATCGTCAATTGCGCATCGCCTGTACCCGGCGGCATGTCGACAATCAAAATATCCAACGGCGCCCATTCAACATCGCGCAGCATTTGCTCCAACGCGCCCATCACCATCGGCCCGCGCCAAATCGTTGGTTCTTCTTCCGGCACCAGAAATCCCATCGACATGCATTTGACATCGTAATTTTCCATTGGGATGAGTGTATTACCATCTTCCGAGCGCGGCTGACCAGTGATACCCATCATCCTTGGTATGGACGGCCCGTAAATATCCGCATCCATGATGCCAACTTTTTTACCGAGCCGGGAAAGAGCGAGAGCTATATTGACCGAAGTGGTGGATTTGCCAACACCACCTTTACCGGAGGCCACGGCAATAATGGCGCCAACCCCCTCTGACCGAATACGACGTTCGTCTTGGGTTAAATCAAGTGTCGGTGTCGGAGGTGCGGCGGCAGGAGCTTCCCGTTCCTCGGTCAAAACCGCTGTCGCGTTTAGCACGCCAGGGATTTCAGCAGCCAGTTTTTCGCATTGCTGGCGAACATCTTCCATCACCGGGGCACGCTCTTCAGTGGTTTCCACCATGATGTGAACCATACCGTCCTTCACCACGATACCGGAAACAAGTTCAAGTGAAATCACGTCACCATCCAAGTCAGGAACTTGAACCTGAGTAAGGGCTTCGGCAATTTGGTCTTCGGTCACGGATGCCATAAATTTCTATTCCAACTCAATCTTTTTACTCAATGCTGATCCATTAATAGCGGCGACTTAGGATTTATCCAGGAAATTTTTAATAATTCCAAAGTTGAAAAAAAGTCGAACTTGCCGCAAACTTAGGACATCTCTCGGGGAACTTAATGATGCGATTATTGCTGAGTACTCTGATTTTAGGTTTAGGCTTGGCTGGTTTTCAGCCGGATAGCCGCGCCGACTTCGCCGGCCATGTCAGTATCGTCAACTCTGTCACGTTTTCTGCTGATGGCAAAACCGCTCTTTCCGGGAGTTGGGATTGGACCATGCGGCTTTGGGATGTGGCGTCGCAAAAAACCATTCGAAAGTTTAAAGCCCACACGCTGAGTGTGAATAGCGCGGCCTTCTCGCCCGATGGTAAAACCGCGCTTTCAGCCAGCGCGGATGGCACGTTGAAACATTGGGAGTTGAAGTCCGGTAAAGTTCTCAACACCTTCAAAGGCCACACAGGTATTGTTACCAGCGTGGTTTTCTTGAACGGGGGCACCCATGCGCTTTCCGGCAGTACCGATAAAACACTCATTCAATGGAACTTGGCGACCGGAGCTATCGAAATGCACCTGACGGGGCATCGTGGACCGGTTTTATCAGTCGCCCTGCCCGAAAATGGCGATATGGCATTTTCTTCGAGCTATGACGGCACCATCAGACAATGGGATTTAAAGACCGGGACGACGTCAAAAATTTACACCGGACATCAATTTAACGTGAACACAGTTGCGGTCTCGAAAGATGGCAGAATTTTGGCTTCGGGCAGTGTCGATGAGACCGTAAAAATTTGGGACGCGGTAAGTGGTAAAGAATTACGATCGCTGACGGGGCATTTTGGATTTATTGCCGCTGTCGCAATCTCTCCCGACAAAAAAACCCTGCTGTCGGCGGGCCGGGATTTGATTATCCGGCATTGGAACATCAAGACCGGTCAATTGATAAAATCGATGTCCGGCCACAAGAAGCCGATTTGGGATATTGCTTTTGCGCCCGACGGCAAAACAGCAATTTCTGGCGGCGGCGATGAAGTGTTGCGTCACTGGAATTTAGCCGACGGCACTGAAATAAAAAAGTAACCGCCTAATAAATTAAGGCTGCACAATCGTTCTGAGATAAATGATAAGGGCTCGACGATCATCGGCACGGGAAAATCCATTAAAAGGCATTCGATTATTCGGGATCATTTTGTGGGGCGCTAACAAATAGGTGTCGAGCGTCTCATCGGTCCAGATAAAATCTGCATTTTTCCACGCGTCTGAAAAATCATAGTCCGGCACGTCGCCGGCTTTCCTGCCGAACATGCCATAAAGATTTGGACCGATGCGATGATTTTGACCGGCTTTATAGGTGTGACAATGGACACATTTCTTAAAAAGCGTCTGACCTCTCAAGAAAGTTTGATCGGCCGCCTGTACATCCGCGAATGGCCCGCTCATCAAAAAAATGGCAATAGCGCCAAATACTAAAATTAATAAGGTTTCTAAGTTATTGCAACAAAACGAGTTTTTCATTTGCAAAAGTTCCAGTCAAAAATAGCAGCATCGATATGAATAAATTAATACTCATTCCACTGGACTAAAAAAACCAAATTTGGATATTACTTCCATTGACTCCTATAGGTGTTATTTCTAATCTTTCTAACATAAGAAACAATTCAAGTAATATAAAAGAAAAAATAACAATAAAAAATTCACAGGGTTACAGGATAGTAGGGGAGAGACAGGTTGACCTCTGGTCTCAACACGCAATTATCCATATCTGCAGAAGAGCAATTTCGCGCTCATTTCTACCTTTTGTTGTCCCGACTATTGGGTGCGCCGGTCGATGCGGAACTGCTTGGCCTTATGCAAGAACTTGAAGGTGATGATAGCGATATTGGTGCGGCGATTGCTGATCTTAAAAATCTTGCCGAGAATATTAGCGTTGATCAAGCCGCTGAAGAATATGAAGCGATATTTATCGGTGTGACCCAAGGCGAATTAATCCCGTTCAAATCATATTATCTAACGGGCTTTTTAAATGAAAAGCCGTTGGCTGAATTGCGCCAGCATATGGATGAGCTCGGCATTGAAAAATCGGAAGATGCCGCCGAGCCGGAAGACCACATCGCTTTTCTGTGCGAAATGATGCACGGGCTTATTGTCGGATCTTTTGGCAAACCGTTGGCACTGCCTGAGCAATACCGGTTCTTTGAAAATCATATTGCTAATTGGGCGCCCAAATTTTTTGAAGATCTCGAAACGACTGAGTCGGCGCGACTTTATGTGCCGATTGGCCGAATCGGGAAATTATTTATGGAAGTCGAAAGTGAGGCTTTCCTAATAGCTGCTTAAAGTTAGGCCTAACTGAAATCAGCTTTAACGGTCCGAGTTATTCTAGATAAGCGGACGACGAAAAGGAGAAGGTAGATGGATAAGAAAAAGAGCGCAACGCCGTCACGGCGTGAGTTTCTTAAAACAGCCGGTCTCGGGGTCGGCGTCGCTGCTGTCGCTGGTGGGATAGTGTCTGTCGATGATGCTGAGGCTGCGACACTTCAAGATGAGAAAACGACAGGCTATCGGGAAACCGAGCACGTCAAAAAATATTACGATTCTGCAAGAATGTAGATTTTGATATTGAGTGGAAACACTCTAAGGGAACCTTAATGAAAAAATTCAAAAATAGGAGAGGCACATGCTGATAAAGAAGACGGATGGAGTGGCTCATCGCCCTCGTTTGTCAAAGGCGCTCGCGGGATTAACCGGCAGCGCAATTGACCGTCGTACTTTCCTCAAAAGATCAGGTATGACTGTTGGCGGATTGGCCGCCGCATCGACTTTATCCTTGGGGCGGGTGAAAAAGGCCCAGGCGCAGGCAAAGGGTTCGAGCGCGGTCAAAGAGGTTAAGTCAATTTGCACCTACTGCGCCGTCGGTTGCACCGTCGTCGCCGAGGTTCAAAATGGCGTCTGGGTCGGCCAGGAACCCGGCTATGACAGTCCGATCAATCAGGGCGCCCACTGCGCCAAGGGCGCCGCAGTGCGCGAACACGCCCATGGCGACCGCCGTTTGAAATACCCAATGAAACTCGTTGGCGGCAAATGGCAGCGTATGAAGTGGGATGACGCGATCAATGAGATCGGCGATCGTCTGCTGAAAATTCGCAAAGATTCAGGGCCGGATTCAGTTTATTGGCTGGGCTCTGCCAAGCACAGCAACGAACAGGCCTATCTGTTCCGTAAATTCTATGCCTTCTGGGGCTCCAACAACGGTGATCATCAAGCCCGTATCTGCCACTCGACGACGGTTGCCGGTGTGGCCAACACCTGGGGCTATGGCGCAATGACCAACTCTATGAACGATATTCAAAATTCCCGTTCGGTCATACTGTTCGGCAGCAACCCCGCCGAAGCACATCCGGTTTCCTTGCTTCATATCTTGAAAGCCAAGGAACAGAACAATGCGCCGTTAATTGTCTGCGATCCCCGGTTTACCCGGACTGCGGCCCATGCCGATGAATTTGTTCAGATGCGCCCCGGCACCGATGTGCCGCTGGTTTGGGGCATTCTCTGGCATATCCTTGAAAACGGTTGGGAAGACAAGCGCTTCATTCAACAACGCGTCTTTGGTATGGATCAGATCCGTTCGGAAGTTAGAAAATGGAATCCCAAAGAAACCGAACGGGTCACTGGTATTCCAGGCTCGCAGTTGAAGCGTGTCGCCAGAACCTTGGCGAACAACCGTCCCGGCACTCTGGTCTGGTGCATGGGCGGCACGCAGCATACCAGCGGCAACAATAACACCCGCGCCTATTGCGTGCTGCAATTGGCCTTGGGCAACATGGGCACCGCCGGTGGCGGCGCCAATATCTTCCGCGGCCACGACAACGTTCAGGGCGCCACAGATATGTGCGTTCTGTCTCACTCGCTGCCGGGCTATTACGGCCTGTCAACGGGTGCGTGGAAGCACTGGTCCCGGGTTTGGAAAGTTGATTACAACTATATCCTTGGCCGTTTTGCCTCCCAGAAACTGATGACCTCCAAAGGCATACCCGTGTCGCGCTGGATCGATGGTGTTCTTGAAGACAAGAAAAACATAGATCAGCCGGATAACGTCAAGGGTATGATTTTCTGGGGTCACGCTCCGAACTCGCAATCCCGCGGCGTCGAAATGAAAAAGGCGATGGAAAAACTCGATACACTTGTCGTCATCGATCCCTATCCAACGCCGACCGCGGTCATGCATGACCGGACAGATGGCGTTTATCTGCTGCCGGCGGCGACCCAGTTCGAAACTTATGGCTCCGTGACCGCGTCCAACAGGTCGTTCCAATGGCGCGAAAAGATCGTCAATCCGCTTTTCGAATCCAAGCCGGATCATGAGATTATGTATCTCTTCGCCAAGAAATTCGGCATGGCCAAGGAGATGTTCAAAAACATCAAGGTCAATAAGAACGAACCCTTGATCGAAGATATTACCCGCGAATTCAACAGCGGCATGTGGACCATCGGCTATACCGGTCAATCGCCGGAAAGGCTACGGTCTCACATGAAAAACCAGCACACCTTTGACCGGCGGACATTGCAGGCCAAGGGCGGCGGTAACGACGGCGAGTTCTATGGCCTGCCGTGGCCTTGCTGGGGCACCCCGGAAATGAAACATCCGGGAACGCCGATCTTGTATGATACCTCTCGCCCAGTTGGCGAAGGCGGCTTGAACTTCCGGGCACGCTTTGGGGTAAAACGCAATGGTGTAAATCTATTGGCTGAAGGCTCCTATCCGGTTGGCTCAGAGATTAAAGACGGCCATCCCGAATTTAACATGGCTCTGTTGAAAAAATTGGGCTGGGATGGCGATCTGACGGCGGCTGAAAAAGCGTCCATTGCCAAGGTCGCCGGTGATAAGACCAACTGGAAAACCGACCTTTCCGGCGGTATCCAGCGGGTCGCCATCAAGCACGGCGCCGCCCCCTTCGGCAACGCCAAGGCGCGGGCGGTGGTCTGGACCTTCCCGGATCCGGTGCCCATCCACCGCGAACCACTGTATACCTCGCGCCGGGATTTGGTGGGCGATTATCCGACCTACAAGGATACCAAGAATTATCGCCTGCCGACCTTGTACGCGAGTATCCAGAAAAAGGACTTCTCCAAGAAGTTCCCGACCATCCTCACCTCGGGCCGCATCGTTGAATATGAAGGTGGCGGCGATTCCAGCCGGGCCAATCCTTGGCTGGCCGAGTTGCAGCAGGAAATGTTCGTCGAGATCAATCCGGTCGATGCAAACAATTCCGGCATTCGCGATGGTGCGGCTGTCTGGCTGCATGGCGCGGAAGGGGCCAAACTCAAAATGAAAGCGATGCTCACCGAACGGGTCGCCCCCGGCGTCGCGTTCATGCCGATGTCCTTTGGTGGTCATTTCCAAGGCAAGGACCTTAGGGATAAGTATCCTCAAGGCGCCGATCCCTACGTCTTGGGTGAAGCCGCGAATACCGCAATGACCTATGGATACGATTCGGTCACACAGATGCAGGAAACTAAGTGCAGCCTGTGCCGAATCGAAGCAGCGTAAGGAGATAGACAATGGCTAGAATGAAGTTTTTGTGTGATGCCGAGCGCTGTATCGAATGCAACGCCTGTGTGACGGCCTGTAAAAACGAGAACGAAGTGCCGTGGGGCGTTAACCGTCGTCGGGTCGTGACCCTAAATGATGGTAAACCTGGCGAGCGTTCAATCTCGGTTGCTTGTATGCACTGTTCAGATGCACCCTGCATGGCAGTTTGTCCGGTAGATTGCTTCTACCAATCTGCCGAGGGTGTGGTCCTTCACTCGAAGGATTTGTGCATCGGTTGCGGCTACTGCCTCTATGCTTGCCCGTTTGGGGCGCCTCAGTATCCCCAAGCCGGCAACTTCGGCAGCCGCGGCAAAATGGACAAATGTACCTTCTGTAATGGTGGACCAGAAACAGATCACTCCTCCGCCGAATTCCAGAAATATGGACGCAATCGTCTGGCAGAAGGCAAGTTGCCGCTCTGTGCAGAAATGTGCTCCACCAAGGCTCTCTTGGCTGGTGACGGTGACAAGGTTTCTGATATCTACCGCGAGCGCGTTGTCGCCCGTGGCTTTGGTTCAGGTGCATGGGGTTGGGGTACTGCCTATCAACGTAAAAGGCAGGGTAACCGCCTCTAGTAATCCTCTCTTCCAATGAAAGAATTGGGAGAGACTATAGATTATGCAAATCCGCAGCACTCAGTATTGGGTGCTGCGGGGTTGTATCATTCGCTCTGTAATTTAGAGGATAAATATTAGGCCTGGTGAACTCCTAGAAGGATAATTTTATGAAATTTTTATCGAAAATGACTCCTTGGATTGGCGCATTATCGTTGGCGGCTGTCTTAACTTTGACAGACTTGTCTGCAATCGTTATCAGCAACGGTCATGTCGCTCTAGCGCAAAGTCAACCGCCTGATCAATCTACCGCGATTGCGCCATCGTCACCGGGGTCCAGTGTGCGCCCGCCAGCTTCACAAAAATGGGGCGAACCGGCTGCTGTGCCAACTAATCTTCTGCCCCAGGAAAGTAGACCAACAGTCTGGGGCCGAATTCGTTTGGGCACCAAGGGAAATGTATCTATTCCGGATAAAAATGCTGGCATTCTTGTACAGTCACAAGGGGAACGCTGGCGTCAATTCAGAATGAACGATTTGGTAGTCTTTGGCGGCTGGCTCATTATCGGTATCATTGTTGTCCTCACACTTTTCTATTTCGCCCGCGGACGTATCAAAATCGACGCTGGATTTTCCGGTTATAAAATTCTCCGTTTTAATACGTTGGAAAGAGTCACCCATTGGCTAACTGCCGTGCCATTCTGTGTCTTGGCATTAACCGGCCTTAACCTGACCTATGGCCGCGAATTGGTATTGCCGATTATCGGCCCGAACGCTTTCTCGGCATCGCTAATTTGGGGTAAGTATCTTCACAATTTTATGGGATTTGCCTTTATCGTCGGAATTGTTTTAATGATTGTCCTGTGGGTGAAGGACAATCTCTGGGACAAATATGACCTCGGTTGGATTAGAACTGGCGGCGGCTTGTTTAGAGAAGGGGTTCACCCGCCGGCCAGGAAATTTAATTTCGGCCAAAAGGCTCTTTTTTGGGCGGTTGTTTTAGCGGGTGGATCGATTGCTTACACCGGCATCAGCCTGATGTTTCCATTTGAAATGCTGCCCTTCGAAACAATCTTCGCAATATTAAACGCTGTCGGCTTTAACTTTCCAACCGAGCTCGAAGCGATCCAGGAAATGCAGTTGCTCCAGGCATTGCACGCCATCTTAGCGCTGGCTATGACGGCCTTTATCATTGCCCATATTTATATCGGTACACTTGGTATGGTAGGCGCGGTAGGCGCCATGTGGGACGGCGACGTTGATGAGAATTGGGCCCGCGAACATCATGCGGCCTGGGTGGCTGAGCTAAAAGGCGAACCAGAACCAGAACCGTTATCTGATGATGCCGGCGGTCCGGTGGCTCAGGAAGGACAGGCAGCCCATGAGTAAAATGAGACATCCATTTGTTGCCATAAGCATTGGGTTAGTGATTCTTATGTTTGCCGGCACCTCTGCAGGGGCTGCATTGAGCCAAAAACAAATTCGTGCCAGCATTGAAAAGCAATACGATGCCAAAGTGCTTAAAATATATCCCGGCAAGGATGCCGGCCGCGCGGTATTTTTTGTTCGTGTGATGTATAACGGAGGTAATTTCAATACAGCGTTTCAGGTAAATACACTGGTAATTGATGCAAATACCGGCAAGCGTGTGAAGCAATTTCGGCACGGTTCAAGCGGTCGCGAGTTATCTGGAAATTATGATAGCAGCCCTAACCGGCAGGCACCGGATGCACTTCGCGGGCATATTTGGAGATAAAGGAAAAGACAGTGAAAGCATTTATTTATAGTTTGATCGCCACGGCTGCCATTTCCATTATCGCCGCTGTTATCTTGAGCGGGTTGGATTTCAGTTCGGCAGACGTGTTCCAATTAAAGGATGTTCGGCTCTAATTTTTTAGTCATCTCACGGATGACATTATCCCAACAGTCAGACACCTGGAAGGTCGGGCTCCCCTTTTGTATCACTGGTTTTTACCGGTTTTTGGACGACTGGCTTGGCCGGATCAGCGGAGGCGACTCCAGCGTATACCGTTACTAGAGACAGTCCAAATAAAGTAGCAAATATGATTGTTACTGGTTTCAACATATCTCGTCTAAACCGTAAAATTTAACCGGACATCAATCCTAGTTATCCATCACTTCACGTACAAATCAAATTCTAGTGACAAAACTCGGGACTTTTCGATATCCGCGTACTTTCAATATTAATATTATTAACGATACCTACTTCATTATTTTTTCAGTTAGAGCGGTTGGTAATGGAAAATTCTCGTCTGTGGTAATGTCCGCTTTGGGTCAGAAGCAGACATACCCCGCTTAAACTAAAAGAGTCCGCTATCGGGGGCAAAGCAGACATTAGGTTTTGGGTGACAAAGCGTCTGCTTTTAGCCAAAAGCGGACATAGGTTTGTTATTATAATGATTGCTTCACACTCTCATATGCATCGTTACTCGCGAAACACAAAAAATTTGTGAAAACATTTTTTTCAGATTCCAGACCAATTTTTCCAATTTTCACAATATCGTCGAATGTAACTTCCGAAACGCTCATTTCTCGTTCGCTAATCAACATAAATTTTTTGAAGCTACTTCGTATTGTTTCCAGCGCGAGATCAAGTCCACCAATTGAAGAGTCTGATCCTCGCGGAGCAAATTCAATTATTACTTTTAAATTACCGCAATTTATTGCCAAAGTATTTTTCATACCATCAAGTATGCCTTGTTCGGCACCTTGGGCATCAATTTTTATAAAATCAACTTTTTTAGATTTGTCTTTTAGAAATTCATCTATGCTTGTGATCTGAACAATCTGTGTCTCCAGGTAATTAGCTGGCTCGTGCAAATGGTGGCCGCCTGGATTATATGGAGTAAGATGAAGACGTGTTTCACCAGTATAATTCGAAACGCCCGCATTAATGCAAATCGTATTTTCATGCCCAAATTTATTGATGTTCCATTCCAATATTTCAAAATTTAGAGATTCGGGTTCGAAGGCAATTACCTGACCTTCTGATCCTACTAATTTGGAGGTAAGCAACGTGTAATACCCAATGTTTGCACCAATATCTAAAACGGTATCGTTTGGTTTTACAATTTGGCAGGTCAAATTGGTTTCACAGCGCTCCCATATCCCATCTTTCTTAATTTCCTCAGAGAGATAGGGGCAACCTTCGTCATAGATACGCATTTTATAAGGCGGTAAATTAGGAACCTTTACGTCGGCCAGCATTTTGTAGTCTTTCATTCGTTATCGATCTGCTTTTGTCTTACCGAGTAAATCAATTATACATCCCTACTTTGGATATTTTAAAGGTGCCAAGAGAAAACGATAACGATAGCATGCAATATAGTGGGTGTGCCTCCAGGAGGAATCAATAGTAACTTTAGCAGCACATATTCCTAAGACCAAAAATGTCCGCTTTGGGTCAAAAGCAGACTCTTTTTAAAGGTAGCTAAAGCGTCCGCTTTTAGCCAAAAGCGGACATTAGATACGCATAAATCGCGCCCTATTTGACACATAAAAATGTTGTTGACGGTGAACTGTTCACCGGCCCGGAATTATTGTTGCTTAATTTAAGTGTTCGAGTATACGCTGCTGATGGACTTCGACCGGAACACTTATATGAGATTTGCATGTGACACAGGTGGGACATTCACGGATTTGATCGTGGAGGATGATAACGGCGCTCTCACCATGTTCAAATCGGCAACGACGCCGGATGATCCGGTAAGGGGGGTTCTGGATGCCCTGAGCCATGCGGCCAAAGATCGTGGCGAAAGTTTGGATGAGCTACTTTCCGCCGGCTCCATGTTGATCCATGGCACCACCCACGCCCTCAACGCCATCGTCACGGGCAACGCGGCCAAGACCGCCTTTCTCACCACTCAAGGCCACCCCGATATTCTGGTCCTGCGCGAAGCCGGCCGTCTAGAGCCCTTTAATTTCCACATCCCGTACCCCGCGCCGTATGTGTCACGCTCCCTTACTTTCGAAATTCCAGAGCGCGTCGACAGCGTCGGTGGAGTAATGCTTCCGTTGGACGAAAATGCGGCCGTCGATACTATCGCCAAGCTCAAGAAACAGAATATCGAAGCGGTCTCGGTTTGTCTCCTATGGTCCATCGCCAACCCTACCCATGAGTTGCGCATCGGAGCGCTGCTGGACAAGTATATGCCCGGCGTTCCCTACACGCTGTCTCATCGGTTGAACCCGGCGTTGCGTGAGTATCGGCGGGCGTCTTCGTCGGCCATTGATGCATCCCTGAAACCAGTGATGACCCGCTATCTCGGCAGCTTGACGGAACGGCTGGCAGAATCAGGATTTAAGGGCCGAACCCTGGTGCTGACGTCGCAGGGCGGCATGATCGACGCCCACGAACTCGCCGAAAGGCCAATCCATGCGATCAATTCGGGCCCCTCAATGGCGCCCCTTGCCGGACGCTATTATGCTGGACTGGACAGCAAGCTTCCGAATGCCATCATTGCCGATACCGGTGGCACCACCTATGACGTTAGTCTGGTGCGCCGCGGCCGCATTCCAAAGACCCGTGAAACCTGGATCGGCCAGCCTTATCGTGGTCACATGACAGGCTTTCCCTCGATCGATATCAAAAGCGTCGGCGCCGGCGGCGGCTCTATCGCCCATGTCGATGAAGGACAGATTCTGCATGTCGGCCCCGAAAGCGCCGGTGCCGTACCCGGACCGGTCTGTTACGGCGGGGGCGGCTCTGAGCCGACTCTCACTGACGCCTGCGTCGTGCTCGGATATCTCGATCCGAAATTTTTTCTGGGCGGCGCCATGCAACTCGACGTCAAAGCCGCCCGTAAGGCCATCGACAATAAGGTTGCTAAACCTCTGGGCCTCAGTGTCATGCAGGCGGCGGCCTCGGTTGTCGGCGTCGCCACGGAAAACATGGTCCAGGCAATATCAGAAATCACGGTCAATCAAGGTATCGACCCGGCCGAAGCTGTGCTGGTTGGCGGCGGTGGCGGCGCCGGGCTTAATTCGGTCTTTATCGCCCGGCGTCTCGGTTGTCCACAATTGGTGATTCCCGAGACCGGGGCCGCTCTCAGCGCGGCGGGAGCGACGATGTCGGACCTTTCTAGCGATTATCGCGCCATGTTTTTCACCACTTCCACCGACTGGGATGAGAAAGGCGCCAATGCCGTGTTGAGAGATTTGGAAACCCAGTGCAAAGCCTTTCAAAAGGGTCCAGGTAAAGACGCGCGATCACACAATATAGAATTCACCGTCGAAGCTCGTTATGCCAGTCAAGTCTGGGAAATTGAAGTGCCTTTGCGAAAATCTCGCCTTTCAGGCAAGGCCGATCTCGCCAGCTTGGTCGCCGATTTCCATGCCTCCCATGAGGAAATTTTTGCCGTGCGAGATGAAGAGTCCGACGTTGAGTTTGTCGGCTGGACGGCGACGGTGAGTTGCGGCGTTGGGCACAAGCGGACCGGGCGGCTGAAACACACGGCGGACGAAGATGTCGTCATCGGACGGCGCAAAGCCTATTTTGAAAGTCACGGCGCTGTGGATACAGCTATCCACTCCCTGCATTCGTTAAAACCGGGCAAAACCAAAAAAGGGCCAGCAATCATCGAATCACCGTTTACCACCATCGTCGTTGACCCGGACGCCAAGTTCATGTTGGCCCCATCGGGCAGCGTTGTCATTACCCCCTGATCATTGAGGCTAACATGAGCAATGCGAAGCGCAAAACAAAAACCAGCCACACAAGGACAAAACCAAAGCCGCGGCAACTCGACGGCGGCAAACTGGCGATCCTCGCCAATCGGTTCGGCGGCATATGCTCCAAGATGGGTAACACGCTGTTGCGCACCGGACGTTCTGGTGTCCTCAACCGGGCCAAAGATTTTTCGTGCTGCATCGTGACCCGGGACTGCGAGCTCTTGCACGCTGAAGAAAGCTTGCCCATTCACGTACTATCGGGTCCTGATCTGATGGCTAAATCGATGCAGGAATTTCACCCAAATCTCAAACGCGGCGACGTGTTTCTTCATAACTCTCCCTATCACGGTAACTCCCATCCGGCCGATCACACGCTCCTCATGCCGGTGATCGATAAAAAGGGCGTACATCATTTCACGCTCTTGGCCAAAGCCCATCAGGCGGATATCGGAAATTCCATTCCAACCACCTATCACGGCACTGCGCGGGACGTATATGAAGAGGGCGCGTTAATCTTCCCCGCAGTCCAGGTCGCCGAAAACTACGAAATCAAAGAAGACATCATCCGCATGTGCCGCATGCGTATTCGTGTCCCCGACCAGTGGTACGGCGATTTCCTAGCCATGTTGGGCGCCGCCTTTATCGGCGAGCGTGAAGTACTGGCCCTGGGTGAAGAAGTTGGCTGGGACATGCTGCATGTCTTCACCGAACAGTGGTTCGATTATTCAGAACGGCGTATGATAACAGCGATCAAGAAAATGCCCCACGGCACCGGCGTCGCCAAATCAACCCATGACGCGATTCCCGGCACGCCGCCCGAAGGCATTACCATCACCTCGAAGGCTACCGTCGATACCAAGAAGGCAATGATCGAGGTCGATTTGCGCGATAATCCTGATCAACTTGCGTGTGGCCTCAACGTTTCAGAGGCCTGCACCCGGACCTCGATAATGATTGGTATCTATAATTCGGTCGATCCCACCGTGCCCAAGAACGCTGGCGCCTTCCGGCGGGTAAAACTGCATTTGAAAGATGGTGGCGTGGTTGGCATTCCACGCCATCCGATCAGTTGCTCCGCCTCCACTACCAACCTCGCCGATAGCGTTCAGAACGCCACCCAACGGGCATTGGCGGCCATCGGCGATCCCCTCGGTATGGGTGAGATCGGCTGTTTCTGCCCACCATCGACATCGGTCGTCTCGGGGACCGATCCCCGCACCGGCAAGCCTTACGTAAATCAGTTGTTCCTGGGCCATACAGCCGGCGGCGCGGTTGCCTATCAGGACGCCTGGTTGACCATGCTACATGCCGGCAATGGCGGTATGTGTTTTATCGACAGCGTCGAACTCGACGAAGTCTATACGCCCATCGTCGTCAAGACCCGCCGCCTTATTCCCGACAGTGAGGGCGCCGGGCGTTTTCGCGGCGCGCCGGGCATTGAGGTGGAATTGGGACCGATCGACTGCCGCATGGAGGCAGGCTTCGTCGCAGATGGCAATATCAACGTTCCCCAGGGCGCTCGTGGCGGCGGAGATGCCGCCCGCTCCGATCAATTCCGGCGACAAGCAAGCGGCAGGCTGGAAAGGCTTGATCAATGCTCGCAAGTCTGGATCGAGGATGGCGAAATGATGGTCTCCATCGCCTGCGGTGGCGGCGGCTACGGTGACCCGAGAAAACGTGATCCCGAGCGGGTGCGCCACGATGTCGAAGAGGGACTGATCAGCCGAAAGCGCGCCCGTGAAATCTATGGTGTATCGATTACCGCCACTAACAAGATAGACCTGAAAAAAACTAAAGAACTGCGCCGCCTACGGCGGTAATCGGAATAAACAAATTACCAGGAGGAAAGTAATATGAGGTTAAAAGATAAAGTCGCCATCGTCACTGGCTCGTCAATGGGAATTGGTGAAGCTATTGCCAAGCGTTTTGCCGCCGAAGGCGCCAAAGTCGCCATCAACTATTTCAAGAGCCCCGATGCGGCGGATGCCGTCGTTAAATCCATCGAAGACGCCGGCGGCACCACCAAGGCCTACAAGGCCGATGTATCGAAAATTACCGAGATTGAAAAGCTGGCCGCCTCAGTCATTGAAGATTTCGGCCAGGTCGATATTCTGGTCAACAATGCCGGCGTCTTTCGCACCGTGCCTGTGATGGAAACGACCGAGGAGATTTGGGACGAGCAACTCGATCTCAACCTCAAAGGCTATTTCTTTTTCATCAAAACTCTGGTCCCCCATTGGCGCGAAATCGGCGGCGGCAAGGTCGTCAGTATTTCCTCGATCGCCGGTACCGGCGGTTTCCCCAATTGCCCGGCCTACTGTGCGTCGAAAGGCGGAGTGGTCAACATGACCCGCGCTTTAGCCGCCGAACTGGGTATTGAAAATATCAATATAAACTCCATTGCGCCCGGCAATGTGGCAACGCCGCTGAACGCCCATGTGCGCGGTCCTGGCAATGAGGAATATATCGAACTGATGAAGACCTTCACGCCAACAGGGATCGCCTTCCTGGATCCGGAAGACATGACCGGCACCGCCGTCTTTCTCGCCAGCGACGATGCCAAACTCATTCACGGCGAAACTATTATCGTCGATGGCGGATGGTCGGTTTGGTGAGTTTAGGCGGCGTTCTCGCCGGTCAAAAGGCGGTGGTAACGGCGGGGGCGTCCGGCATCGGCCGCGCCATCGCCGAATGTTTCCTGGCTGCCGGCGCTGTTGTCCACATCTGTGACGTCTCGCCGGAAAATTTGGACGCGGCTTTGTCCGAGCAGAATAATCTCACCGGCACGCTGGCCGATGTCAGCAGGCCGGTCGAAGTTGAGCAATTGTTCGCCGCCGCGCTCGACCGGCTGGGCGGCCTGGACATTCTGGTCAACAATGCCGGCATCGGTGGCCCACGCGGCGGTATCGCCGACATCACCTACGAAGAATGGGACCGGACAATCGCCGTTAATTTGAGTGGTATGTTCTATTGCATCAAAAATGCCGTGCCGAGGATGAAGACTCAACAATCGGGCTGTATCATCAACATATCCACTTCCTCTGTGCGCACGGGGCTACCCCTTCGCACCGCCTATGTCACGGCCAAGCAAGGCGTTATGGGGCTGACCCAGAATCTGGCCAGGGAGCTCGGATCCGATAATATCCGTTGCAACGCAATTCTGCCCGGCCTGATCGACAATGACCGGGGCCGCATGCTGGTGACCAAGTATGCCGAAGAGCGGGACATCACCGAAGCGGAAGCGGAAGCAAATTTTCTCAAATACATTTCGCTCAAAAGCTGGATCAGCCCGGAAGAGATCGGCGAGACGGCTGTCTTCCTGGCTTCCCGCGCCGGTCGTCACATCAGCGGCCAGTTCCTCGCCGTCGACGGTAATTTCGAGTGGGAGGAATAGGTCGGACCGGTCGGATATCCCCGGGATGCTGAATATGTCGGCGATGGTTTCGTCAACAAGCCCTTGCGCGAGCTGAGATTCTCGACAGAGGTCGAGATATGTTTGATGGCGACGTTAGCTAATTAAATGAAAATAGGATGGCAACCTGTGATCAGAGTATCCCCTCCTAAACTACAATAATTTGCTAATGTCCGCTTTGGGTCAAAAGGAGACATATTTCACCGGAGCCATTAATGTCCGCTATCGGGTGCTAAG
>CAJWAR010000030.1 GCA_913020445.1 uncultured Rhodospirillaceae bacterium | reverse complement strand
GGCCCTGCCAGAGGTTCCCGCGCGCACGGTTCCCGCAGACAACAGGCCGGGCATTTCAGTGCGCATTTCACCGTCGACGAGAATGCGACCGGTTTCATCCAATTTCAAGAGACCATTGAAAGTTTTCGTATTGGGTTTTAAGCCAACATAAATGAACACGCCTTCCGCTTCGATGATCGAAGAGGAATTGTCATTGATATTCCGGACTTTCACCCCTTCGACTGTATCGGCGCCGATAATTTCTTCGACATCGACATTGTATCTAACTTCAATCTTGGGATCGGCTTCCACTTGGCCGGTGTAATAGCTCTGCGCCGTTAAGTGATCACCTCGCTGCAAGATGATGATTTCGGCCGCCGAGGCTGCCAGGGTAAGCGCTTCTTGCAAGGCGGAATCTCCGCCGCCGATAACGACAGCAACCTTATCCCTCAGCAAAGGTGCATCGCAGCTGGCGCAATGGCTGACACCTTTACCTTTGAATTTTTCTTCGCCCGGCACGCCAAGCTCCCGCAAACCGGCTCCCATCGCTAAAATCACGGCTTTGGCCAAATAATCTTCGGCTTCCGTGTGGACCAGCCAGCCATCTTCTTGTCGCTCTAAGGTGAGAAGTTCAACCGGCGCCAGTTCAGCACCGGCAGCAACGGCATCACCCTGGGTTATCGGACAGAGCTCGTACCCGGCCACGCCATCGGGATAGCCAGGGAAGCCGTCAATTTTTTCGATGCTCAACAAATTGCCGCCGAGCACATTACCGGTCAGCATAAATGTTGAGAGGCCAGTTTGAGCAGCCGTTAGGCCAGCCGTAAGACCGGCAATGCCGCCGCCAGCCACCACAATGTCATATTCTTTTGCCAACGATCTTTACTAATTATTTCTAATCAACGGAGCTTATACTTCGGGCCGTACTGTTTCACGTGCTAATTTATCTTTCGGCCGACTCGCCTCTGCAAAACGCCAATTGTGTAACCTATGTGCCCGGTATAAAGTGTCACTTATATCTCAATAAGGACACAATGGGTTGGATAATTTCTGTTAATATCCCGGTGGTTAAACAAGAAAAATATCAAGGAATGCTAATGCCGTTCCGGGTGGGGGGACCAAAAACCAATGGATATCACGCCAACAGTTCTTTCTTGCGACATTCTTATTGTCGGCTCTGGCTCGGCCGGCGCCATGGGGGCGATCAAGGCCAAGCTCGCCGGCGCCAATGTTTTAGTGGCGACCAAAGGGCCGTACCCCTCCGGTAATTCAACTAAAGCCTTGGCGGGCTATGGTGCGGCCTTTGGTCACGCCGACGAGCGCGACAATCCGGAAGTTCATTTTGGCGACGTCGTGCGTAACGGCATTGGCTTGTGCAACGAAAAAATGGTGCGGACTTGGACGACGACGATCTGCGGGCTGACCGAGGAAATGCGAAGCTGGGGGCTTGATCTCATCCGCGATGAAAACAAATACAGTCAGCGCCCCTGGGAAGGTCATTCTTATCCACGGATGGTCCATCATCATTGGTCGACCGGCAAATATTTGATGAAATGCCTCTCGGATAAAAGCCAGGAGCTGGGTATCGATGTGCTCAGCCACACGATTGTCGGCGGCATATTCAAAGACGGCGATACGGTTTCCGGTGCCTGGGGATTTAATTACCGGTCGGGTGAGCTTTATATCATTCAGGCGAAAGCAGTAATAATGACCACTGGCGGCTACGGCGCGATGTACCCGGTCGGTGACAATGTCGGCGCGGCAACCGGTGAAGGCTATGCCATTGCGTTCGATGCCGGCGCCGAAATGGTGGGCATGGAGTTTGGCCATTATCTGCCAACCCCGGTTCACCCCAAGGCATTACAGGTGAAATTTGTGTTTGCCGCCTTTATCAATGGGTTGATCAATGAAGCGGGCGCCAAGTTGCTCAATAATAAGGGTGAAGAATTTTTTTATCAGCGCTATCCCGAGACGGGCGCCACCAAGCTGACGATGGAAGAACTGACGCGCCGTATCGGTGAGGAAATTCTCAACGGCGGCGGCGGTGCTCATGGTGGTATCATTTTTGATATTTCCGAGGTCGACGATAAATTTAAGGACCATCCAAAATATGGCCGCATGTGGGAGCTGGCGATGCGCGGTAAGGTCGATCTGCTAAATGATCCGATTGAGCTCATCTGTTATCCCCACGATCTGGTTGGCGGTATAAAAATAAATGAAAAAGGCGAAACCAATGTGCCCGGTCTCTTTGCCGCCGGTGAGGCAACGGGCGGCTCCCACGGGGCCAGCCGATTTGGCGGCTCGGCGCTGTCGGATTGTCTGGTGTTTGGCGCTTTGGGCGCACTTGAAGCAGTCGACTACGCCGGCAAGCTGAGTAACCACACCGAAATCAAGCCAGCCGATATCGATGCGGTTAAAAACAAATTGTCTGCTTGGATCGCCAGTGAAGACGGCGCTGATCCGGCGGATATTCTGGATAAAATCCGCAACATCGCCGGCACCCATCTAAATACAGCGCGTTCAGAGGCGGGTATCAACACGGCGTTCTCCGAACTTACCGATATCGAAAAAAATATGATCCAGAATATTTCGGCCGGCGGCGAAGATGACAAAGAAACGGCCACAAAAATTCGCCAAGCCATCGAAGCCGAAGGCCAGATCACGCTTTGCCGGTTGTTGGGCACGGCGTCGCTGGAGCGCACCGAAAGCCGCGGCGGCTATTTCGGCGGCTCGTACCGCATCGAGCATCCTGATCGGGATGATGAAAATTGGCTCAAGAATATTGTGCTCAAAAAATTGAATGGCAGTATCGAAGTTAGCCACGAGCCGGTCGTTAAGCTTGATGAAGATTATTCCGACGCCATGGTGAAAGCGATGTCGACTGAATGGGCAGTCCCTGATGATCCGGAATATTATTCGACCAGCGAATAATCCAATGACTGATTTATTTAGGTATGGAGAATAGATTTGGCGCGATACGAATTAACTCTGGAAAAAAATGTCGTCACCAATTTGGTTAGACTTGATGACGATGACGAAGAAATGCTGGGATTGGAATGGGCGCTCACCGAAATAAAAGAGAGCTTCAGTTACAGCGGTGACGTCAGTACGTTTTTTACTCTCGCCGACGAAAATGAAGTGGATGAGATACTCGATTTTCTGGATGGCTTTTTCGGTGACGGGCATGATGCCGGGGTCGCGGCTTGGCGGGATTTCAGGGAGAAATTATAAAAACACAGGGGGCAACTAAATGGCGGATGTACTGCGAGCCGAATGGTTTGATATCGACGATGGGAACAAAGGCGCGTTCATCGACTGGTTTCATGGCACTTATTTGCCGGAATTGCAGGCGCAAACCGGTATCAGCTGGGTTGGCAATTACGCCATCGTGCGTCCCAAGGGTAAGGGTGATCCGCGCAAGCAAGAGACTGATGATCCGATCGTCGCACCGGGCCGCGACTATGTTGTCTTGACCGCAGCACCGACGGCTAGTGTCTATTTCCAAAAGAACAATGTTATCGAAACCCTGGAAGCCAAACATATAGATCAGCTCAGCCAGCGCGAAAACTACCGCCAGGCGGTTTTTATCGAAGAAGAATCGGTGCCGGGACCGGAACGCCGCGCCCTGCCTTCCGGTAGCGGTGCCCCACCGGCAATGCAAATTGGTAATTATAATACAGTCACGCCGGAGGATGAACTGGAACTCGCAAGATGGTATCGCCAGGAACGATTTCCGAGATTGTCCGTGACGCGCGGTATGATTCAAGGACGAAAAATGCTGTCGTTGGCAGGTTGGCCCAAACATGGTGTGCTCTGGGAGTTTACCTCAATGGATGAAGAGGAAGACAGCTTTGAGCCACGCTTTGTTGCTGCTGATCGTGATGAAAATTGGCAAGGCCGCCATGTGCTTGAATATGTCATACACGGGCCGCACGGGCCCCATGCCGGACGGCGAATTTGGCCGGACGAATACCCCCATACACCGGCGGAATAGCTGATTTAGACTCGCCTTAAAGGCTACTCAAACTGATGAAAAGACTTGATCTGCCGGGAATTTTAAAAAAAACTGGCGGCTAAACAGGAGGACATAGATTATGGGGATTCGTCGAGTAGTTGCCGGACATGATGAAAATGGCAAAGCAGTTATCTTATCAGATGGTGACGCCGCTAATGTCCACCAGCCAACCAGCACTATTGAATCCACTCTATTGTGGGTGACCGATAGCGCACCCGCCAGCAATGCCGGCACTGCCGACACCGCCGATCAGGAAATCGGTATCCCGCCGCCGCCTAACGGTTCCATATTCAGGATCGTTGAATTTGCCCCGGAAGGCGAAGAAGGGGCATCCGAGGAACTTGAATATCTGGCCAGTGTCGGCGCTGAGCAACATGATGACGCCCGCCATCCCGGCATGCATATGACCCATTCGGTTGATTATGCAATTATTATGAGCGGCGAAATCGATATGTTTGTTGACGAAGATGAGGTCCATCTCGAAGCCGGTGATGTCGTCGTTCAACGCGGCAACAACCATGCCTGGGTCAACCGGGGGACCGAGCCATGCCGCATCGCTTTTATTCTAATTGATGCGGTCCCGGTAGCTGATGCTTGATTTAAATTGACGTTTACCAGGGGAATTTAAACACATGAAATTTGGCATATTTGATCATGTCGACCGCTCAGATTTAGTACTCAGCGATCTATTGGATAAAAGACTGGAATATGTAAAAGCGGTTGAGGCAGCTGGTTTCTACAGCTACCACGTCGCCGAACACCACGCGACTCCGCTGAATTTAGTGCCGGTACCGGGGGTTTATTTAGGCGCTGTCGCCAACGCTACTTCAACCATCCGGCTGGGCCCGCTGGTTTATCTATTGCCGCTCTATTCCCCGCTGCGTTTGATCGAAGAAATATCGATCTTGGATCACTTGTCCCATGGCCGCTTGGATGTTGGAGTTGGCCGCGGTGTGTCTCCCTTCGAGCTTAATTTTCACAAAGTCGATCCCGCTTCTTCAGTAGAGATATTTTTGGATGCGCTGGAAGCGGTTAAATACGGCTTAACCCACGATTTTTTGGATCATGACGGCAAGCATTTTCAATATAAAGATGTGCCGATGGAATTGCGCCCGCTGCAAGATCCCCATCCACCAATCTGGTACCCCTCCTCAAACCCAGAGGTCGCTAAGATTATTGGTCAAGGTGGTTATAATTTTGTCACCTTGGGATCACTGGAGGCGGGCAAAGCGTGTATCGATAACTATAAAGCAGGTTTAGCCGAACGCGGAAGTCCGTTAGGCCCGGCCACGGATTTCCCGGGCGGCACGGCGATTGGCATCAACCGCCACATTGTGGTAGCTGACACTAAGGAAGACGCGATGAAAATCGCCAGCCCAGCCTACGACCGCTGGCATGCCAGTTTGGTTAAGTTGTGGGTCGAAAATAAAGTTGATGGCCCGGCCTTTGCGCGGGGCGTGGTATCCGATATTCAGAAAGCCATAGACGCTGGCACCGATATCGTCGGCGATCCCGAGTTCGTCGCAACTGAAATTGAACGCCAAGTCAAGGAATTAGGAATTAATCTGATGAACTGCCAATTTTATTTCGGTAACATGGCCCATGAAGATGCCATGCGCTCGCTCGAATTATTTAGAACCGAAATTATGCCGAAAGTATCGGCTATAGGATGAGACTAAAATGATTATTGATTGTCATGGTCACTACACGACCTCCCCAAAAGAGCTGCAGGACTATCGGGATAGCCAAATTGCCGGGCTGGAAAGTCACGATCATCCGCCCGTGCTGGCCGATATAAATGTCTCTGATGATCAGATTCGCGATTCCGTCGAAAATGCTCAGCTTAAATTACAAAGCGAGCGCGGTACTGATCTGACAATATTCTCGCCCCGCGCCTCCGGCATGGGTCATCATATCGGCGATGCCGCCATCAGCGAATATTGGTCGATCGCCTGCAATGATATGATCAAGCGCGTGGTTGATCTCTATCCCAATAATTTTGTCGGCGTTTGCCAGTTACCGCAATCGCCGGGCGTGCCGCCCGCCAATTGCATCCCCGAACTGGAGCGCTGCATAAATGAGCTCGGTTTCATCGGCTGTAATGTCAATCCGGACCCGTCCGGCGGCTATTGGACCGACCCGCCGCTGTTTGATAAGTGGTGGTATCCGCTGTGGGAAAAAATGGAAGAACTTAACGTCCCCGGCATGGTCCATGTCAGTGCGTCCTGCAATCCCAATTTCCATTTTACCGGGGCGCATTATATGAACGCCGATACCTCGGCCTTCATGCAGTTTCTAACTTCTGACTTGTTTAAGGATTTTCCCAAACTGAAATTCATCATACCTCATGGCGGTGGTGCGGTGCCGTACCACTGGGGCCGCTACCGGGGTCTCGCCCAGGATATGGGCCGCCCGCCTTTGGATGAGCTGCTGCTCGATAACGTCTTTTTCGATACTTGCGTTTATCATCAGGCCGGTATCGATCTGCTGACCAAAGTCATTCCGACTAAAAATATTTTGTTTGCTTCAGAGATGGTCGGTGCGGTGCGTGGTATCGATCCCGAGACCGGGTTCAATTATGACGACACCAAGCGTTATGTCGATGCCATTGACTGGCTGGACGCGAGCGAAAAGAAGCAAATCTTCGAGGATAATGTCCGTAACGTCTTCCCGCGCCTGGCATAGTAAACTGGTAAACTTAACTTAGCCTGCGGCGAGTTCCCTTAAGGCCTTCTTGTCGATTTTGCCGACCGTCGTTTTAGGGATATCGTCGACGATATTGATCATCGCCGGCACTTTGTATTTAGCCAGATTCTCCTGACAGTAAACCAGCAACGCTTCCTCGGTGACGAGCTCACCCGGTTTGATCACCACCAAAGCCCGGATCACTTCACCACGGTAGTCGTCCGGCACACCGACGGCGGCAGCTTCCAGCACCGCTGGATGGGCATAGAGCACTTCATCGATCTCACGCGGATAAACGTTATAGCCGCCGACAATCGCCATGTCCTTTTTGCGGTCACGGATATAGAGAATGCCCTCATCATCTAGCTCACCGATATCGCCGGTATAGAGCCAGCCATCCCGCAAGGCTTCTGCCGTTTCTTCCGGCCGGTTGCGATAGCCCGACATGATCTGCGGTCCGCGCGCGCGTATCTCGCCTTGTTCACCCGGCGCTAAAATTTTAGTGCCGGTATCGGTATCAACAATTTGAATTTCGGTCTCGGGGATCGCTCTGCCGACCGAACCCGGTTTCAAGACATCACCTTCAGCCACATAGGTTAAGACCGGTCCCGCTTCACTTTGACCATAACCCTCGAGAATCGGACAGCCGGTTAATTCCTCCCAGCGTTTTAGCGTTTCCTCGGGCAGCGGCGCCGAGCCGGAATAAGCGGTCACCAGGGAAGAAAAATTCCGGTCGGCAAAACCTTTGAAACCCATCAAGCCGTTAAAGACCGTCGGTCCGGCCGGCAGGCGGGTGATTTTTTCGTTCTCAATGGTATCCAGCACAACATCTGGCCGGTAACGCGCCAATATAACCAACCGCCCCCGGCAATAGGCCGTCAAATGGAGACACATCGAACTGGCAAAGACATGAAACAGCGGCATGATACAGATCACGGTCTCATCATCGGGCCGGGTCGGCAGAAAAGCTTCGCGCTGACTGAGGTTCACTGACATCTGGCCGTGCGTGATATTGACCCCTTTGGGGAGACCAGTGGTGCCGCCGGTATATTGCAAGGTGGCGAAATCATCCGGGCCGGGTAGTGGCTCAGGGAGCTTGGCCGTATCATCATCCCGCCAACTATCGAGCAAACGGCCTCCATTGCCGCCCACCAGTATGCCTTCGGAGATACCAAGCTCTTTAAGCAAAGGCTCGACGACGATGGCGGTTTCATCATCATAAACGACCACCGTCGGATCAGAATCTTCTAAAATATGGGTCATTTCCCGGGCCGTGTAGATCGGGTTAATCGGCACGGCTTGCGCACCCGCGGCATGGACAGCGAATAAAGCGATCGCCATTTCCATTGAATTGCCACAGACCAGGGCAACCCGTCCGCCCCTAACGCCCAACTCGACCAGCTCGCTGGCAAATCCACCGACGGAGCGAAGATATTGGGTATATGTGAGATCCCGCCCCTCAAAACTTAGAGCGCAAGATTCGCCGGCATGCTCGCCAGCGGCAGCCAGCATATGCACAACGGTTTCATAAACTTTAGGCAGCGCGTCGGACACCGTGTCCTCCCCTCACTAAATCACTGTTCAAACGAAATCGCGGACACCGAGCTTAAAAATATAAAGCTGAGCATCCGCGATAACAATTAACTGTTGGTCCTGTCAGTTAATAAATTTACCAGCCTATTAATTACCAGCCTGGCGGACGAGAGATCGCCAAATGGGAGCGGACCTCTTCTTCCGACGGAATACGTTCCGGCTTGATGTCTTTACCAAGCGGATTGACCTGGAAGGCGCCGGTTCCTTCCTTGAAGCCTTTCTTACGCAATGCCGCCTGCGCCTTTTTGGTCTTCTCTTCATTGATCCGGAAATCAGCTGCTTCAGCATCGACCTCTTCGATAACCACGCCATAATATTCTTCAGCAGCCTCGATGGTCAGCCATTCATCAATGACATCTTCCAGCACCAATTTCGGTTCACGGTCCAAAGGATCACCAAAACCGCCGCCGCCGGATGAGCCATAAAAGATTTTATCGCCCTTCTTGAGTTTTACACCGGTCGCATACATACCGGCATCAAACTCATCAGGAGTACCTTTATTGACAATCAAGGTCGAGCCGCCGCCATTGAGGCCGCCGGAGATACCAAACGGCGTATGGATCTCACGGTCACCATGAATGGTCATAACAATGTCGGTTTGGATTACCAATTCACGGATCAGGCCAAAACCACCGCGCCGGAAGCCATGCCCGCAACTGTCGGGCCGCGCTTCATAGCGGTCGAAGATGACCGGGAACCAGCGTTCTTCAAGTTCCTGCGGAATGGTTCGCGCATTACAAAACCTCATAAATATCAAGGACTTACCGTCTTTAAAAGTCCGCGCATTCTCACCGCCAACAGCCCACGTATATTGGATAAAGTCTTTCTTGGTCCGTGGGTTGTAGCCGCCCATGCACAGATTGGTCAGACTGACCGCAGCAGGGTACACCCGCCACGGCTGATCTTTGGCCATCACGCCGGCGAGGCAGGCGATAGTAACAGCTTCGATTTTATCAAAGGCACCCGAGCAATAGCCGGTCGTCGGTGCCGGGAAGACCACATCGACGCAGGTACCCGGTTTTGAGACGATTTCCAGATTACGGATAATGCCATGATTAAGCGGGAACAATTGCGGAAAGCAAATCATGAAACCAAGATAGTTGCCGCCGATCAAGGTCGCCCGGCTGCCGCCCCAAGAGGCTTTTGGCTGGGGATCGGAATCGGTCCAGTCGAAGGACAGCTTGGAACCGACTTTAGTCAGCTTGCAATGAACCCGGATGGGTGGTTTGCCTTCGGCCATGACGTCCTGGTCACCGAAATCTTCGAACTCCCATTCACCATCGGGCAAAGATTCCAGTTCCGACAGCATCATCCGTTCGGAGTAGTTGAACTGCTCTTCATAAGCTTGGAACAGAGTTTCGACACCGTATTTTTCGCAAAGCTCAACAACCCGGCGATCGATTAATCGGGCGGCTTCGAATTGCGCCTTCATATCGGCCCGGCGTTCCACCGCACCACGAATATTGATCTCGATCATGCTGAACAGTTCTTCGTCGAGCTCATTGTTTTTAAACAAGCGGATCGGTGGAATACGGATACCTTCCGCATAGCAGGTGGTTGCTTCCGGATTAAATGTGCCCGGCATCGGGCCACCCATATCCGCCCAGTGAATGACGGTGCACGAAAAAGAGACGATTTCACCTTTATAGAAAATCGGTCGGATCATACGCACATCATTGACGTGGGAACCGGTACGATAAGGATCACTGAATATATAAGTATCCCCCTCATTCATCGTATCCTTGGGGATATCTTTGAATAGTTCCTGCACCGACGGCTCAAAGGATGCATAGTGAGCAGCCGCATCAGTATGACCATGCGCGACCAAACGCGCATCCTTGGTCAGCAAGGCGTTGGAGCGGTCACGGCCCATACCGATCACCGGATGATAAGCGATCCGCTCAATCGTTGTTGACGCTTCGTAGCATGCTGCCACAAAGGCGTTGCGCAATACTTCGAAGGTAATCAGATCCATCTGAAGACCTTCAATGTTCGACAATTTTTCCTTTACGTCGACTTCTGTTTTACCAGCCATTTTAGCCTCCCTATTGATCTACTTTGATGACAAGATTGCCATATTTGTCGACGGTACAATGCGTTCCCGGCGGCATAACAGTTGTGGTATCCGGCTGTTCAATAACCGCCGGGCCACTGAATTCAGCCCCTGGCGGCAATTCGCCACGTTCATAAATATCAGCTTCAAGGAAATCATGATCCTTAAACCACACTTGGCGGGTTGCTTTTGTCGCCAGCTTACCACCTTTTTCAATTTCCGGCAGATTTGGTTTTATGATCTCGCCTTTGGCGACCACCCGCAAATTGACAACTTCAATAGGGGCGTAGCCTTCCGGCAGGCTGTAGCCATACTCAGCTTCCATATCATCCATGAAATTCTGACTAATCGCCTTCAAGTCCTTAAGTTTGCCGTCCGGCATATCAACAGTAAAGAAGCGGCTTTGCGAGAAATATTTAACATCGACAAAACACTCGACCGAGGCCATGTCTTCTTCGATACCTTCCTTGGTTAAAATCTTGTGAGATTTATCGACCAGATTTTGAACTTCTTTGTTGAGTTCATCAAAATCCAACTCTTCTTCGGTTTGATGGATTGGCGTCGTGAACTCATGCTTCACATCAACCCGGATGGCGCCAAACGCCGAAGCATAGCCCGGTAGGGGTGGCACCACGACCGTGGTTGAACCAATCTCTCGGGCCAGATCACAGGCATATAATGCACCACCCCCACCATAAGGCACGATGGCGAATTCACGCGGGTCCCAGCCCCTGGAAACGGTTTGAATCCGCATCGCCATCATCAACGCACTAAGCGCAACCATATAAGTGTTGGCGGCGGCTTCCTGGACAGACCAGCCATAGTGATCGCCGACTTTCTCCTGCACGGCTTTGAACGAGAGATCACCATCGACCTTCATTTCGCCGCCGAGGAAGTATTCCGGATCAATCCGGCCCAGCACAATTTGGCTGTCAGTGTTGGTGGCTTCATCACCCCCTTGACCATAACAAGCTGGTCCCGGCACGGCGCCCATACTTTGCGGGCCAACGTTGAGAATACCGCCATTATCGACCCAGCTGATGCTGCCACCACCGGAGCCGATATAGACCGTATCCACCGAAGGCAGACAGCACGGTACATTCCACAAGATTTTCCATTCGTGGGTAATGGCGGGTGAACCTTCATAAATCATCGACACATTGTTGGTCGTGCCGCCGGTCTCGAAAGCAATAACGTTATCAAAATTGGCCAAGGAACCGATATAACCGGCCATGCCCACCGCACCGGACACCGGTGAAGAGTGGAAGGTTTTGGCCGGAAATTTAACCGCTTCATCCATGCCGATAACACCACCGCCGGAGGTCGTGATCAGCAGCGGGCCGTCATAGCCCCAATCTTCTTTGAGACGCTTGGCCAAACCACCGAGATAATTTTTAAGGATCGGTGAAATATAAGCGTTCAGCACGGTCGTACAGGTGCGCTCAAACTCCAGCATCTGGGGCAACACTTCGTGGCTCAACGTGACATCCACATCGGGTAGCTCTTTTTCCAAAATTTCACGGGTACGTAATTCGTGCACCGGGTTCATAAAGGAATCCATATAAACCACGGCGATCGATTCAATGCCGCGCTTTTTACATTTGCGCGCCGCCAATAGAACGTCTTCTTCGTTAATTTCCGTGAGCACGTCACCATAGGGTCCGACGCGTTCCCGCACCGGCATGACGTTGCGCCGGGGAATAATAATTTCGGGTGGATCCCAATCCAGTTCGAAGGCGGAAATTCGTTCCGCTCGGCCACCGCCCAAGACATCGCGGAAACCTTCGGTCGTGATCAGGGCCGTCTGAACGCCTTTGCGCTCCAAGATGGCGTTGGTTGAAACCGTCGCACCATGACGGAAAGACAACACTTCGTCGCCCGAAATGCCAGCCCGCTTCAAACCATTGATCACGCCATCAAAAAACGTCGGCGGTGTTGACGCCACCTTGCCGAGCCGTTGCTCTCCGGTTTCCATATTGATGCAAATAACATCGGTGAAGGTGCCGCCGATATCGGTACCGACTACCCATTGCTTTTCACCCATGATTAATTTCTCCCTACTTATTTATTTCTTGGTTGACGGCGCCTGAAATCGATTTCGACCATCCTCAACCGTTGAACCACATAAAAGAACAACGTTCTTTTTTAATAATGAACGTTATTCTCTTTTGGGCGGTTATGTCAAATACTTCTTGGCAAAAAATCGAATTTTTTTGCTTTTTTTAGCAACCGAATGTGAATTCGGTAGCGGCCAGCGGAATTACCATAAACTGTTCCGCTGGCCGATTAGTCTCACAATCAAACGAGCGGTTATTTTTTCCGTTTTGGCGGCAGATATTTTGCAGCCGTGCCTTTGGTCGCGATGATGTGTTTGATGAAAATTTTCTGTTTATGCTTCTTGCCGGAAAGATAATCGTTCATAATGTTGGTGCCTAATTTACCCCAAACCATCGGGCTGACGACGACTGTCATGTCGATGCTGCCCTTCATAACCGCCTTAAGCGCGGGTGGGACACCATTGAGACCGGTGATGATAATATTGGCTTTCTTACCGGCGGTTGCGACCGCCTGGCCAGCACCCATAGCAATCTCATCATTGCCGGCGTAAATTACTTTAACGCCGGGGTGAGCAACCAAGATATCTTCAGCCTGATTGAGACCGCGCTCACGGGTCAAACCACCAGTCTGCTCATAGACAATTTTCATGCCCGATTGTTTGGCAATAGCTTCCTTAAATCCGTCCGCCAAATCCTTAAAGACGTTGGAACCGGGAGGACCTGAAATCATGGCGACATTACCTTTATTGCCCGCTTTGTTAGCAGCCCAATCGCCGATATCGCGACCGATTTGCTTGGAATCCATGGCCACGAACAAAGTTTGATATTTGGATTTAGAACCACGAGCAATCGATATGATTGGAATACCCGCATCGTGAGCGGCTTTATAAGCGGCTCCTGTCGCAACGGCATCAATTGGTGAGATCAAGATGCCGTCGACTTTTTGGGCAACCAAATCCATAACACCGTTAACCTGCTTATTTACATCTTCATTGGCGGTAACAATGCGGACTTTCCAGCCCAATTTTTTCGCCTGAATTTCGATGCCTTTGCGCATCACAATGTAAAATGGATTGGTGTCCGAGGCTAAGGCGACACCAATTGTTTTGCCAGCCGCTTGCACCGCCGGCGATGTCATTAAAATAGCCGCCAATCCAATAATGAGAACGAGTAACTTTTTCATAATATTCCTCCTGTTAAAGCGATAGTGCCTGTTGTTTGGGTTGAATAAATTCTTATCGTATTTTTATGGTTTTCGTTCCCTGGTTAATTTCGTCTGGATTTAATCTGATCAGCGGCGGCGGCGGCGATAATCACCAGACCGACGGCCACACGTTGCCAGTATGAATGCACGTTCAATAAATTCAGGCTGTTCGCTAGTACCATCATGATGAACACACCAATCATACTTTTATAAAGTTTGCCGACACCGCCATGCAGCGCGGCACCGCCAAGTACAACGGCAGCAATTGACGTCAATTCGTAAAATTCTCCGGCTGTCGGCTGGCCTGATTGCAAGCGCGACGCCAGCATAACGCCGGCAACTCCTCCAAGTATTCCGCACCACACGTAAGCCGACGTCACCACGCGCTTAACCTGAATGCCAGCCAGAAAAGCAGCTTCACGATTACCGCCAGTGGCAAATAATCGGCGGCCATAAGCCGTCATATGCAACAGCCAATTAAAAATGATGAACAAAATAACCGGTACCCAGATCAGGTAGTGAATGCCCAAAAACCGGCCACTGCCAAGTTCAAGAAATATTTCCGGCAGACCATCCTCGCCATAAATCGGACGACCGTCGGTAATCAACAACACAATGCCACGCACAATAACCATCATGCCGAGCGTGGCGATAAATGGATTTACCTTCAAATGTGACACAATGTAACCATTGAGGTAGCCAACAGCGCCGCCGACCGCAATCCCGGCGATAATCCCCAAGGGCACATTGGTTTCCAACATAACCCAGGCAGAAACGCAGCCGGATAAGGCGACAATGGAGCCAACCGACAAATCAAAGCCACCGGAAATAATGACATAGGTCATCCCCATGGCAACTATCGCCATTACCGATGCCTGCAATAAAATATTTGTCAGATTAATCGGCGATAGAAAACGATCGGAAAGGATCGCTGTAACTAAACACAGCACCACCAGGGCAACCAACGGCATCTGATCCAAAATGGCGACCACGGTAAACCGTTTTTCGTTTTCTTCGGGCAAGGCCACGATGGCCGCGGTTTGATTTTCGTTAGATGTCGTCATCCGCCCAGAGCTTCCCTCAAATAACCTTCACTATATTCGCCAGTTTCGCGGGACATTGTGGCAATGATTTCACCTTGGCGCATGGCAATAATATTATCGCTCATATTGACCACTTCATTCATTTCAGAGGAAGCAAACAAGACGCCGCCGCCACGTTCGGTAAATTCCCTCATTAGGCGGTGAATGCGCACCTTGGCGCCGACATCAATGCCATGAGTGGGTTCGTCGAGCAGCAGCACTTTGAAATTGCCGATCAGCCAGCGCGCAAATATCACTTTCTGCTGATTACCTCCGGAAAGAAACCGCACCAGTTTTTTTGGATCACGCGGTCGGATATCCAAAGCCTCAATAAGATCAGCAACGAGTTTATCGATCTGTTTTGAATCAAGACGCCAGCCTTTTGAAACTTCTGGCAAATGGGGTAATACGATGTTGTCGCGTACTGACAAATCGTAGATCAAGGCATTCCGCCGTTCGCCAGGCACCATACCAATACCATGCTTGATCGCCGCAATAGGGTTTTTGAGCTGAACTTCATTACCTGACAACTTCATTGCGACCGCTTCCTCGCCGGCACCGAAAAGATTGCGCAAATAGTCGGTGGTACCGCTGCCAAGCAAACCGGCCAGGCCAAGCACTTCACCACGGCGCAAGGAAAGCGCGTTGTCATGTTCAATCAATGTCTCACCGAATTCAAGTTTATGAGGCTGGTGCAATTCGGCCAAATCACGCCCGGTCATCAAACGGATAATATTTTCTTTCTCAATATGACCACGCGTCGAAACATCGACAACTTTGCCATCCCGTAAAGTCGTGCATTTGTCTGAAAGTTCGACAATTTCATCAAGCCGATGGGATACATAGATAATACCGACCTGTTGCTCCTTCAGAGAATGCACGATTTCGAATAGACGCTCCGCTTCGCGCTGCTCCAATGAAGCCGTCGGTTCATCAAGAATGAATATCTTCGCCTGATGAAGCAGTGCCTTGGCAATCACCACCAATTGCCGTTCGGCAAAGGTTAGGCGACTGACAGAAATATCGAGTGAACCATGGTAGTTTAGCTTTCTTAGCGCTTCACCAGCTTGCTCTCGCAGACGACGCCGATCGAGCATCGGAATAAAGCCGAGCCATTTTTTCGATGGTATTTCGCCAAGCATAACATTTTCGGCGACCGTCGCATCCAACACCAATTGCATTTCCTGGGGGATAATAACGATACCGGCATCCAAAGCTTCACGCGGATTGGTGAATTCGGATGGCGTGCCTTCGATGGTTATTTCACCGGAGTCTTTTTCGTGGATTCCTCCAAGAATTCGAATGAGGGTCGATTTTCCGGCGCCATTTTCGCCAACCACCGTATGAACTTCACCCGCCGCTAAATTAAATGACACATCATCCAGCGCCTGCGTGCCATAAAACCGCTTCGACATATTGCGTACGGTTAGCAGTTCCACGTTAGTAGCCAATTATTCCTCTCCCAGAACATCAATAGTATTATTTTTTTTATTATAGCCTTGATCAATAAAGAATAGTATTCTCTATTACTATGGAAAAAGTCAACAGATAGATTCGGTTTGGCTTTAACAATTATAATATGGTTAGGTGCCGGATGGCCCAAGTAAAAAAAACGTCAGTGCGTGATGCAATTTTAGATAGTGCAACCGAGCTATTTACCAAGCAGGGTTATTCTAACACAACCCTCGCGGACATTGCCCGTAACGCCTCTGTTACCATGTCAAATATTTACAATTACTACGATTCCAAACTCGATGTATTGTTTGCCATATACGAACCTTGGCTCGACGAGCGGATTGATTTTGTCGCGCGGGAAACCGATAAAATCAAAGCGCCTAAAGAAAGATTGCGTTATCTGCTTAAATATCTTTTCAGCGACCTGCCGGCCGATACCAATTGCTTCGCCAATAACTTCATGCAAGCCATTGTCACCCGAAAATCAGACGAGATTTATACCCGCGATCTGCTTTTGAGATCAGAGGAAAAAATATCTGAGATCATCCGCAATGCCACACCGGAATCGTTTAAAGAAGGCCTTGCCGATAACATTATGACCCACTTTCTTTTCATGGCCCATGACGGCTTTGTTATCAACTACGCGCTAAACGGGCCCTCGCGCCGGGTCGATGCGATCATCAATTTGCTGTGCAATATGGTATTCATTTCGGACACCGTCGATTCTTCTTCGTAAAAGCAGAATGCCATGGCGCCAAAGAATTCTTTTCAACCAAACCCGGAACAGCTGAAACTGGCGCCTGATATTTCCGGCCGGGAAATCAACGGCGTTGGGGAAGCCGTCCATCGGCAACCGACCCGAATTTATTGGCACGATCCGGACACCATCGAGCATGGCAAAATGCAGCTTTGGTTTTACTCGCAAAATAATAGCGAGCGCGCCGCCGAAGCAAGACGCGCCGCCTATGAAATCGACGCCCTGCCGTTGCCTGATATCGCTGCCAAAAAAGAACAGGCGACCGCCGGGGAATGGACCGCCAAAGTGAAAAAAGTTGCCCTGGAAGCCAGTGCCGAATTGGTCGGCATCGCCAAAATGCAGCCAGAGTGGCTGTTTGAGAATAGCGATCTCGACTATCAGAATATTATCATTGTCGCCATGCAGATGGATTTCGACAAACTGGCTCAAGCACCCAGTGTCACCACATCCGTCGAGACTATGGCGCAATACAGCCGGGGCGCCAAAATCGCCAAGACGGTCGCCGGCTGGATCAGACAACGAGGCTGGGACGCTCATCCCCATTGCGGTCCTGCCTCGGGACCCGTGCTGTTGATCCCGGCGGCAATTCAAGCCGGCATCGGTCAACTGGGCAAACACGGCTCCATGATCAGCCGGGAATATGGCTCTAATTTCCGCCTCGCCGGTATCATGACCGACCTGCCGCTGATTGCCGATGAAGCCATCGATTTCGGCTCGGAGGATTTTTGCCAGAGCTGCCAGGTTTGCATCAAAGCGTGTCCGCCCGACGCCATCACCGAGGATAAGCAATTGGTCCGGGGCGATTCCAAATGGTACACCGACTTCGACAAATGCATATACTATTTCAACGAAAATAAAAGTTGCGCCATCTGTCTCGCCGTCTGCCCCTGGAGCAAACCCGGCACGGCGCCCAAATTAGCCGATAAAATGTTGCGCAAACGGCAGAAGTTAAAAGTTTAAGAATTATGATTTACCTGAACTACACCCAGGCAGAACTCGATGCCCAATATAATCAAGCGACATTGGTGCCGGATTTGTCACCTTATATGGAGCATTGGAACAAAGCGGGTGCCGAAGCACGGGAGAAACTCGACTGCAAATTGGACATTGCCTATGGCCCCGGTGAAGTTGAACTCTTGGATATATTCTCATGCAAGCAAGACTTGGCACCCATTCATGTCCACCTGCATGGCGGCGCTTGGCGTCGAATGGATAAAGAACATGTTTCCTATCATGCTCCGCCATTTGTCGATGCTGGCGCGATCTTTATCACCTTGAATTTTGGTCTCGCACCTGAATACGCCTTGGAAGACATCGTCGGGCAGGTACGCCTCGCACTAAAGTGGGTTTGGAACAATGCCAACACCTTTAAGGGCGATCAGGACTGGATTTTTTTATCCGGCATTTCATCCGGTGCCCATCTCGCTGCAACGATCCTGGCAGATGGCTGGCGTGACTCGTTCGGATTGCCGGAAGATGTGATTAAAGGAGCTGTCTTGGCGAGCGGTCCCTATGATCTGGAGCCGGTGCGTTTAAGCGCCAGAAATGAGTATCTCAATCTCGATCAAGCATCAGCGGACCGCAGCAACCCCTTAAAGCATATCCCACATAATGGCCCACCGATCCTGGTCTGTTGGGGTGATGGCGAACTTGCTGAGTTTCAGCGTCAAGGCGAGGCCTTCGCCACAGCATGGCAAAAAGCTGGAAACCTTTGCAATTCGCTTATTCTCGAGAACTGCAATCACTTCGATGTCGGTAATCTGTTTGGTCGGGCCGACAGCGCCATTGTCAAAGCGGCGTGCGCGCAGATGTCGCTTTAAGTGAGCCTCAAATACCGAGATAACTCTCACGGACTTTAGGGTCTGCCAGGATATCCTGCGCCGCCCCCGCCATAACGCCAGTACCGTTTTCAAGCACATAGGCATAATCGGCAATTTGCAATGTCCGGTTTACATCCTGCTCGACAATGAGCAGCGTCAGACCGGTCTCTTTAAGTTGTGTCATCATGTCGAAAATTGCATCGGCGATCAGCGGTGCCAGTCCCAAGGTTGGCTCATCAAGCATCAACAGACGGGGACGGGCCATGAGGCCACGCGCAACTGCCAACATCTGTTGCTCACCGCCCGATAATGTGCCGCCAAGCTGATGACGCCGTTGTTCAAGTTTGGGGAACAGCGCGTAAGCGTATTCCAAACCTTCTGCCAAATCATCCCGGGCGCGTTTTGAAATTGCGCCAATTTTCAAATTCTGCTCAACCGTGAAATCAGGGAATATCAGACGCCCTTCCGGCACTAGGGCAAGACCGGCTTCGACGCGCTGATCGCTCGGCTCATAGGTAATATCGCCACCATCAAAATCGATGCTCCCCTGTTGCACTGGCAGCAAACCCGATAGGCTGCGCAAAAAAGTTGTCTTGCCGGCGCCATTACTGCCGACCAATGCCGTGATCTTGCCTTCTTCGACCTGGCACGAGAAATCTCTTAAAGCGAGTACCTGGCCGTAAGCCGCACTTAAATCGGTCACTTGAAGCAGAGCTTTGCTCATTTTTCTGCTCCCAAATAAGCTTGGATAACCGCCTCATCCTGGGCAATCTCCTCCGGCGGGCCGACAGCGATCATCTCGCCATGATGGATGACGACGATACGTTCGCACATGCGCATCAAGGCTTTCATCACATGCTCGATAACAATAACCGTAAAATTATATTTTTGTTTGCAGGTTTCGATGATGCCGATGGCTTCGTTAACCTCATTGGGCGTGAGACCCGCCATCACCTCATCGAGCAGCAGGAGTTTAGGGCCGGTCGCCAAGGCCTTCGCCAGCTCAAGGCGCTTGAAGCCAGCTAAAGTGAGGCTGCCGGCAGGTTGATTGGCGCGATCATCGAGCCCAACATCGGTTAAAATTTCATGCGCCATCTGGTTTGCTTTGGCCATCGATTTTTCCTGATGCGAGCCGTAGAGTGCGCCGGCGGCAACATTTTCTAAAACCGTCAAACCCCGGAAAGGCCGGACAATTTGATAAGTTCGAGCAACGCCCAAGGCACTAATTTGATCCGGGCGCAGGCCATCTATCTGCTGGCCGGCCAATAAAATAGTGCCGCGGCTGAGTTTTGCGTGGCCGGCGATCAAGCTAAACAGCGTCGTCTTGCCCGCCCCGTTGGCGCCCATGACGCCCAGCGTCTCACCTTCCTCAACCGAGAAAGTTATGTCCTGTAAGGCAGTCAGCCCGCCAAAGGATTTGCTGATATCATTAATCTCAAGCAGCATTTTTCTTGCTCCTTGATATATTTGCGCTGAGCCAGCCGTAAATCCCACTCGGGGCAAACAGGACAAAACTTATGAGCAAAATGCCCAAAATAATCATGTAAATTTCGGGCCAATTCGCCCACAGCAATTCTTGCAGGATCACCAGGAACCCAACACCCAATAAAGGTCCCGGCGCATCATCACTGCCGCCGATAATCGCCATTGTCACGATGGTAAAGGAAACGATTGGATTGAACGCATCGCCGGGCTGAAAAATACCAGAGCGCATAATGAAAATAGCACCGACCATTGCCGGGACAATGCCCGATAGCGCAAAGGCAATTAGCTTGAGGCGCGCCACCGGAATACCGATGGTCTCAGCCGCCCACTCGTCTTCTCTGATCGACCGCAGCCCGGCGCCAAACCGTGAGCGCCTGACCCAATAGGTCAATCCGGTTGCCGCAACCGCCAGCACCAACATCGCAATATATAACTGGGCTAAAGAGGGGGCGCCAAAAACCGGGCGTAACGACATATACATCCGCGCTTCATTGATGAGCACCAGGTTCTTCACCAGTTCCGCCAGACCAAAGGACAGAATAACAAAATAGGGTCCCCGCACCCGCAACACCGGATAGCCGATAATGAGCGCGCCGATGCCCACCACCAAACCTGACAAAGCGACACCCAGCCAAACCGGAACCAGTCCCCACATCAACACAAAAACATAAGCACCGGAGCCAAAAAACACGACATGGCCGAGCGAAATATAACCCGTCATGCCGGACAAAATAACCCAGCTTTGGGCCAGGGCGATATACATGAATAACGTAAAGCCGATGCCCAGCATATATTCGCTGGCAAAACCGGATAAGCCACCGAAGATAGCGATAACAGCGCCAATGCCGATAAATCTTAAGCTGTTGGAAGAATTGTTCATCGGGCAATCTTTCCGCGACCCAGCAGGCCCTGAGGACGAAAAATTAAAATGCCGATGAAGATGCCGTAGACCAAAACCGAGCGCCACTCGGGACCCGTTATCGCGACACCAAAAATCTCCAGCATCCCCAGCAGCAGACCAGCGAGAAAACCTCCCCACAGATTGCCGAGGCCGCCCAGAATAATAACGACGAAGGCCGACATCGTATACGGAAAGCCCATCACCGGCGTAATCGGCTCCAGCACGCTGATCAAGGCGCCGGCCAGGCCAGTGATGCCAAAGCCAATGATCAAACTGAACATCTGCACGCGGTCAACATTAATGCCGACAACGGCGCTGGCATCCCGATTTTGTATCAACGCGTTCATCGCCAATCCAAACAGGCTAAAGCGCAGATACAAGACCGCGGCGATAGAAATTACCGAACCGACGATGAGCACGGCGAGACGCGCCCCGGTTAGACGCACATCACCAATCTCTACAATTGCACTGAGATATTCGTAGCCTTGCCGGTCGGCGGTAAAAAATAAAATGACCAGATTTTGCACGACGACGGAAATACCGAAGAACAAGAGCAGTGAATTTTCTTCCAGCCGGGCCAGTATTTGACTGTTGGAGAGCAGGTTTTGAAAGATACTTTTGTAAGCGAACCAACCCAAGCCGCCACAAATTACTGCCGCCCCAAACATAGAGACGAGCGGGCCGACATTGAAGAGAGAAAAAACGATGAAAGCGATATAGGCGCCGATCATGACAAGATCGCCATGCGCCACATTCAACAATCGCATGGTGCCATAAATTAGATTAAGGCCAAGCGATATCAACGCATAGAGCACCCCGGTAATGAGGGCAGCCGCCAGTAATTGAGGTGAAAGCAGAATATCCAAGGTTAAAGTGCCACCTCTACTTAAATCCAAAAAGAATGGGTTTCCCGCAGTTGCAGGAAACCCAAACTATAGATGACAACTCCTATTTAGCCCAAGCGCCTTTATCGACAACGGCTGACGTTGCCCGTTGCTTTGGCCAAACAACTTCAATTTTACCTTTTTGGATTTGGGCAAAACCAGCCGGCGTAATGCTATTTTGCACGCCGTCAAATTTAATTTTGCCGTAGATCGTATCAAAGGTCATGGTGTTAACGGCTTGGCGGATTTTTTCGCGGTTCAAGCCAACCTTAGCAATGGCTTGTTCCAAGATTTGAGCTGAAACAAAAACCTCAACTGAATCGAGATAATCCGGCTCGTGGCCTTTGAACATTTTCTTGTAAGCATTATAGAACTCTTGCGAACCCGTCGTATTTTTCAGGCCGGGAGTCCAGGCAGCCATGGTAACGATGCCGTCCAGATTGCTTTTAAACATGCCGCGGAAGAAACCGATAGCCGGGCCAACCATGACATATTGGGTTTTAGCATTGATGCCGACTTCCCGCGCCTGGTTCATATAGAGAATGGAATCGCCAGGATAGGAGTGGACCAGAACCGCATCCGGATTCGCGCCCTTTATCTTAGTCAGCATGCCGGTCATGTCTTTAATGTCCGGCGGATACTTAGCTTCGAATTTTACCGTAATGCCGGCTTTGGCAAGGGCTGGTTTTAGAAACTGGATGTTTTCAGAAGCAAATTGCAGCAAATTGTACATAATCGCCACGGACTTAACGCCCCGCGACTTCAACATGGCGGTCATTTCTTTGGCCAGATTGTCCGGCATCATCGGCGTCGTAAACCAGAGATAACCAGGCTTCACTTTACGCAACGCAACTGAAGCTGCGGTGTTGCCGATCAGCGGAAACTTATGACGCTCGACAACCGGCGCAATGGCAAAGTGGTGCTGGGTGCCCCAGGGCGCCATAACCAAATCAACTTTGTCGCTGGTGATCAATTTTTCATAAATTTTAACGGCCTGGGCTGGATCGGATTTGTCATCATATTGGACAAATTCAATTTTGCGGCGGCCTTTGCCACCGATATCCAGGCCCCCTTTGTCGTTGACCATTTTCTGCCATACCAAATAGGCATTTAATTGTGAGGGTCCAGCCGGTGCAAAAAGGCCGGTTTTTGGAATCGAAAATCCAATTTTTACCGGGTCAGCCGCATGGGCAGGCCCAAGTAATCCAAACATCCCAACAATGACAAGGGATGCAGTAAGTAGACGTTTCAACATTTTAGTGCTCCTCCTGTTAGATAGATTGTTTTATTTTTTTTAAGTATTTTCGTTTTCAATTAAGCCGTTGAGTACCCGTTCCGGCGATAATGGCAGCTTGCGCAGCCGTACGCCACTCGCATGGGTGATCGCATTAGCGATTGAAGCCGGCACCGTCACCAAAGTGATTTCACCGACGCCTTTAGCGCCAAACGGTCCATCCGGTTCCGGATGCTCGACAATCGTCGTATCAATCTCGTAAGGGACTTCCGCCGTGCCGGGGGCCTTGTAATCCATCAACGTCGGATTGGCGAGGCGGCCATCATCCCACACCATTTCCTCGAACAAGGCGTAGCCGAGGCCTTGCGCATAGCCGCCATCGACCTGGCCTTCGACCAGTCCCGGATTGATCGCCTGGCCGACATCGACGGCATACCAGGCTCCCTCCGCTGAAGCCTTGCCGGTGACTTTGTCAATCGCCACTTCAGAAACCATCGCCGCAAAGGTGAACACACCGATATTGGTAAACGGCATGCCTTTCGCCACCGCAATTTTGGGATCAATGGTCGGCTGATCAAACACCAGTGTATGTGAACCGACAATCGGCCCGCCGACGCCCCAATGGGTCATCGCGGCAATCTCAAAAAAGGAGACCTCTTTATTGGCGCCTTTAATGCCGACCATACCGCCTTCGCGAAGTTCCAGATCATCGGCGGGGCTTTCCAGCAGTATCGCTGCATAATCCTTAATCTGACGCACCGCATCTTCGGCGGCACCGACCACAGCACGGCCTGTCGTATAGGTCACCCGGCTTGCCGTGGTGCCCCAATTATAAGGTGAGCCATCCGTATCCGGGGCGGCAGTGCGAATATTTTCAATCGGAATTTGTAGAGATTCGGCGCAAATCTGCGTCAACACGGTGTCGGAGCCCTGACCAATATCGGTGGCGCCGGTATTGAGCACAAAGGTACCGTCTTCAAGCATGCGGACAATCGCGCCGGTAGCGAGCAAGCCGCTGATATGCCCCGCCGCCGAAACGCCGACACCATTCTCACCGGAATTTTTGCGCCGGTTATCCCAGTCCGAGCTCGCCCTAACCTTTTCCAGGCATTCCTGCAATCCGTTAGAGTCGACTTTTTGCCCGCCGAACCATTTTTCGCCTTTGCCCAACATGTTTTTAAGGCGTAAATCGATGGGGTCGATGCCAAGTTTGTCGGCGATTTCATCAATTTGGGCTTCACCGGCAAACGTCACCTGGGGATTGCCGAAGCCGCGGAACGCGGCAAACCGCAAATGGTTGGTATAGGCGACTTTGCCGAAGGCCTTGGCGTTCGGGAAATGATACGGCCCCATCGACATCAGGGCAGCGTTGCCGAGCACGCCGGGGCTGTCATCAGCAAACGCCCCACCATCCAATAATAATTCAACCTCGCGGGCGACAAAGGTGCCGTCATTTTTGACCCCGGTTTTATAGCGGATCTTAAAAGGATGGCGGGCGCGAACGGTTTCGAAATCCTCTTCCCGCGACAGGATCATCTTGACCGGCCGCTTGGTCGCCAACGCCAGCGCAACACAAAGTGGCTGGATATGAGCTTCCATTTTATTGCCAAACCCGGCGCCGACTTTGGGCGTCATCGAGCGCACCCGCGACATTGGCAGGCCTAAGGCCTCGCAGACATTAGCCTGCACCCGGAACACCGACTGATTGGCCGACCACAGATTGATGAGACCGTCCGGCTCAACTTCGGCCAGGGCGCCGCAAGGCTCCAGCGACAGATGATTTTGCGCCTGGGTCTCGTAGGTATTTTCGACAATCAGATCGCACTCGTCCCAAGCCGTATCAACATCGCCTTCGGAGATTTCCGTATAGGACATTAAATTGTCTTCAGCGATGGCTTCAAACACCTTGAAATAATCTGCGAGGTCTTCGTGCAACACGGCCGCGCCCGGCTCAAGTGCTGCTTCCGGTGACAGTACCGCCGGCAGCTCTTCATATTCGACATCGATCAATAGTGCGGCAGCGCGGGCGGTTGCCTCATCCTCGGCAGCGACGCAGGCGACCGGCTCGCCCATATAACGGACTTTACCTTTGGCGATGGCACCCTCGTCTTTAATGAACGGCCCCATTTTATGGTCGCCAAAATCATCACCGGTGAGCACGAATTTGACGCCCGGAACTTCTTCAGCTGCCGCAGTATCATAGGAAATTATCTTTGCATGGGCATAGGGGCTTTGCAGCATCGCCCCAAACAGCATGTTCGGCCGGGTGAGATCGGCAATATATTGCGCCCGGCCCAGCACTTTTTCCCGGGCATCAACCTTGGGAATGGATTTGCCGACTTGATACATTTCGTTGGTCGTTTTTTCTGACGCCATGGCTCAATCTCCCGCCACGCCGCGGACGGCGTCGATGATTTTCCGGTAACCGGAACAACGGCATACATTGCCCGATAAGCCATCGCGGACGTCGTCGATGCTCGGCTGTGGATTGGCTTGCAACAGGGCGTGGGAGGAGACAATCATGCCGGAGGTGCAGAAGCCACACTGGACGGCGCCATTATCGACAAATGATTGTTGCAGCGGCGAAGGCTCGCCGTTCTCGGTTAAACCTTCTATGGTAGTTATATCCTGACCCACACTATTGACCGCCAGCGACAGGCAGGCGCGCGCTAACTTGTCGTCAATCAGCACCGTGCAGGCGCCGCAAACGCCTTGGTTACAACCCTTTTTGGCACCGGTCAGACCTAATTGATCGCGGATAACTTCAAGCAATGTGGTGGTTGGGCCGGCCGCGGCCTCACGAACTTCACCGTTGAGCTTTAAGGCAATGGTTTCGCTTGAACTCAAGATGCTTCTCCCAATTTTGCTTTTGCTTTGTCAATTGCTTGCGCGACAAAGCGCGGGATTAATACCTTGCGGTAAGCCGCCGAAGCGCGAACATCATCAACCGGATCGCTCGCCGCCACTAGTTTGTTGCTAAAATCTTGAAGTGCCGCGTCGTCAACACTGCCGCCGATCAATGCTTGCTCCGCGTCGGGCAGGCGGATCGGCGTCGGTCCACAGCCGCCGACGCTTACCGCCAGATAATTGATCGCATCACCCGCCATTGCCATCACTACGGCGACCATGGCAATGCCCATATCGCCCTGCACCTTGGCCAATTTTTCATATATTCCAGCACTGCCGACCGGCGCCGGCGGCACGCGAATACTGGTTATCAGATCACTTGGCGCCAGCGCTGTCTCATACCAATCGATAAAGAATTCACCTGCCGGTACCGAGCGGCGGCCATTTGCACCGGCAATCTCGATTTCAGCACCAAGTGCTGCCAAAGCAACCGGATAATCCGCAGCCGGATCAAAATGTCCAACCGAGCCGCCAATCGTTCCCATATCGCGGATAACCGGATTGGCAATCAGCCCGGCAGCTTGGCTTAAAACTTGATTACCTTCCGTAAGCTCGGCGGCAATAACGACATCGCAATGGCGAACCAAGGCGCCGATTTGCAGCCAGCCATCTTCGTTCAATTCAATTTTTTGCAGTTCTTCGACATGGCGTAAACTGATCAGCTGCGACGGTTCGACCAGGCGCGCATTCATCATCGCCACGAGACTGGCACCACCGGCAACACATTTAGCGTCTTCATCAGCGGCCAGTAGAGCTACCACCTCATCAACAGTTTCGGGTTCAAAATACCGCGCTTCGGTCATGTGTTTGCCTCCCTACCGCATTGACAGTCGATTGAAGCGCCCAATCATATCCTGCCGTATCCTGCCATATATCGATCCGGTTATTTCCGGTTTTAGTTATTATTATCGGTTTCATATATTGATCAAAACCGTATTTTTTCATAAAAGAACGTCATTCTTTATTGACAGAATTTTCGTACTCTGTCAACGTTAACCACGCCAAAATTATGGTTATGCAAATGTCAGAAATTCTGAACCACTAAAAAGTTTTAGGTATCACATAGGTTAAAATGAAAATCGAAGAGACATTTAACGTACCGGAATCGCCTGAAACTGTGTGGCGATTTATCACCGATCCGGAAGAAGTTGGTCCTTGCGTGCCGGGCTTAAGCGACATCGAGGTCGTTGGCCCTGATAAGTACAAAGCCAAAGTCAAAGTTGCCGTCGGCCCGATCAAGGCAGCGTTTAATTTTGAAGTGGAAGTAACCAAGGAAACACCACCATCGGAAGTTTTGTCGGTGACACGCGGTGAAGAAGGCTCGAAAGCCAGCAAAGTTACCGCCGACAATATATTGAGATTATCGCCGTCAAGTGATGGCACGGAAGTTTATTATAGTTCGGAGGTTTCGATCACCGGCCGGCTCGGTAAATTTGGACTCGGCGTGATGAAAAAGAAGGCTAAGAGTCTCGGCGAAGAGTTCGCCGAAAATTTTCGCCAACGCATCGAAACCAGCAACGTCAACGCAATTGAATCGAAGGCGATCCTCGCCCCAACGGTTCAAACAGGAGGAAGCAAAACAATGGGTAAAGCAAATTGGTACGATATGAGGGAGTTTATGGATGCCCTCGAAGAACGCGGTCAATTGATCCGCATCAGTGAAGAGGTTGATCCGACTTGGGAGATTAACGGCCTCACAAGAATCGCTCTCCAAGACCGCGCACCAGCGCTTTTGTTCGAGAATATTAAGGGGGCTGATTACCCTATGGCGACCAATCTCTTAGGTGAAGATGAACGCTATCTGTTTTCCCTCGGTATCGATAAATGGAGCGATTACAACGAGGAATGGCTGAAGCGAACGGAAACTTACATACCACCACGCATGGTCGACAGCGGACCCTGCCAAGAAGAAGTCATTGAAGGCGACGACATTGACCTGCACAAAATCTGCAACACGGTATGGCATCAATATGACGCCGGCGAATTTCCCGGCACTTTGGGAATCTCCATCACGCGAGGCCGCAATGACGGCGTCCTTAACGCCGGCATCTACCGGATGCATACATTATCCAAAAATACCCTCGGCTGGGGCGCGCCGGAATACACCCATGGCCGCCAGCACTATATGGAATATGAAAGTGTGGATGAAGAAATGCCAATGGCAGTGGTTACCGGATATGATCCGGTTGTCTTCATTATGGGTGCGACCCGTACGCCGCCCGGCATTGATGAATTTCATATCGGCGGTGCGCTGCGCGGCGAAGCCATCGACATGGTGGCCAGCGGCGCCGATGGCATCCCGGTACCGGCGACCAGTGAGTTTGTTTTCGAGGGCGTCATCAAACCCCATCACCGGGAAATCGAAGGCGGCTTTGGCGAGTATACCGGATTTTATGGCGAGGCCCGCTCCAATCCAGTATTTGAAGTCCGGCGGATCACCCACCGCAAGAAGCCGATCTTCCTCGGCGCCCGCGAACAATGGGAACCTTCAGAAAGCACGCTGGTAAACGGCAAATCTTCTCAAGCCGAGGCTTTTAAGACAGTTAAAAGTCTGGTGCCTGGCGTCCTCGACATGCGCTGCAACGTCAGCTTTGAGGCCATCGTCAAGATCGATAAATTATTCCCAGGACATCCGCAGCAAGTCATGGACGCGGTTTGGGGCGCCACCTATGCTCGCTACAAACACGTCATTGTTGTCGATAAGAATGTCGATATTTGGGATTACACCGATGTACACTGGGCGCTGTCCACCCACGTCCGCGCCGATCGCGACGTCACCATAAGCCCCCGCCGCGCCGGCCAATGGCTCGATCCGGCGGTATCATTACGCGAAAAAGGCTGGCAAACCCAAATGGGTATCGACGCCACGCTCTGCACGGAAGAGTATGAGTTTTGGGGTGAAGAACCGCCGCGCCTCGTCGACGATCCTGAGATTGTCGCCAAGACCCTGGATAAATGGGGCGACAAGCTTAGCTGGCGAAAAAGTTAAAGTTCGTAAAGGATTTTGCGGGGGCCACCCAAGAACGACTGGGTCAACCCGCAACATCTCCTTTGGCAATCGAGGATTTTATCCGGTGACGGACAATGCTTCTAAAATTTTAGGCCACGACTTTACTGGCGCATCGTACTCAAACGTAACTTCATCACCGTTCCGTTTAACGGCGTTTCCATTGACATACACGGGAACATTTTTTTCCAAAAGTGTGACATAAAAAATAAATTTAACCATTTCACCAATTTCAATTTTATTATTCAGCCCACCGATAACCGCAATCGAAGAGGTTAGGGAAACCAATTTTCTTTCAATATTGTCACTGGTAACTTTGATAAGAAACTCACTCGGAATTGCTTCGGTAGCTGGATTAGGCGAAATATTCATAGGTTATCCCCCGCGAGGTGCACGTTGCATAAGGATTACCATTCCAGTCACCAAAAATATCCATCGCTAAATTGTGCTATAGGCTTTCTTGAAAGCTTGCATATCCAATTGCTTTTCGAAAAAAACCGCTAGTTTTTTTTCCACGCCTTCAATCGAAAAATCTTCCACTACCAATTCTACATTGCCGGTACAATTTTCGCTCAACCAATGCTCAAAAACGTTGGCTCTACGTGGAGTTTTAAAACGTATCCCATGCCTCAAATCACCCATCTGCCGCTCCGTAAAAATAGTTTTTTCGTAAACTAATTATACATTTGGCCACTGCGTCGGACCTTTTCAATTATTTAAATATTTCAATATTTTTCAGATGTCGCCAATAACAGGTTCAAGCGATTTATCGCGATTGGCGGAGAGAGTATATTTCAATACAAGAAACTAGATTTGATACTTGTGACGCAGGATTTCGTTGGCTCTTGAAATATCTGCACTGCTCAAAGTTTCCTTAATTCTATCGCGTAAATCAACAAGTTCATCCCGTTCTCGGCCATAAACTTGAGCGGCGGTAACGTTGATATGAACGTAGGCCATGAGATCATCTTGCGGCACGCCAAGGCCATGATTATAAGCCAGGGCCATTTGATAATGCGCATAGGAATTCCCGTGATCTGCTTGTTTCTGGATGAGCGAAATTAGGTTGTTCACCACTTCGTCCTCGGCACTACCGTCGTTTACAATCGACATAATCTTATCAATGGTGGGCGTATCAATTTTGTCAGCCCGGGCCAAAATATGGGCGCCTTGTTCCACCTCACCCTGCTCTAGCATAAGACGACCCAAATGTTTGGCCGCTATAACGTTTCCTTGATCCACCATCGACCGCAGAAATATCGGCACGCTTTCAAAAAAAGTAATGCTCCAATCAGTATCAATTAATTGCACCAACGCCGACGCGGTTTCATTATCCGAGGCCGCGGTTTCGAGTAACCGGTGAGCTATTGAATTGATGTCGTCAAAGTTTGAATTAGAAATCAGCGATGCCAAGGCGCTGGTCGCATCTTTGTGACCGAGAGCGACGGCACGGATATAGTACTTTTGACTTAAATCTTCGTTCGGCTTCACATAGCGCAGACCGATCCGATAAATTTCGCCTAAGAAGTAACCGGCTTCGTTTTCAACGCCGAGGTAACTTTGCCGCGCATCTGCCAATTCGCGCAAATAGTTTATGGCCTGATCAGATTGAGTTTGAGTAACGTCTTCAGATGAGAGCCAGGTTGCCGCCACTTCCATTTTAGCCCAATTGTCGCCTTGCTGCGCAACTGTTTGAAGATAATGCAGATGGGCAGGTCGATCCGTAGCATGTTCCCTCAGCTTAACCAAAAAGCGATCCGTTTCCGGGTAATTCTCCGATTGGCTAGGTCGGTTCCGGTCGATGACCGGCTTGGTCGCAACCGCCGCTGTATCAGCGAAATCAACTTTCCTCTTAATTTTGCCGGGATCATGAGGAGATGCGTCGAAATCAGGATCAGACAATGAGGGTGACATCGATGGTGACGGTGGCGGTGGCGATGGTTTAGGTGGTTGGTCAAGATCAAATTTCGGCAGCGCTTGCCGAGGCGGCTGAAATTTATGTTCCGGTGATGGATCAGGTCGGTTTTTGTGATCAGATTGTTGCTCGTTAAATTGGGCAAAAGTAGCGGCTGTCGATCTAATAATTTCAGGTTCATCACCGGTCAGCCAGTCATCCAATATCGTTTCGGGTGCATCAATTGAATGGCCCGGCGCGACGGGAGCTGGTTGGTGAGCAGCTATATTAAGTGCCGGGTCCGGCCGCTCAGGTTCAGCCTCGGCCGGTTCGGTATCATCAGTATTGTCGTCCCACTTTATATCATTGCGACCTCTGCTCGTCCGGTAAAGCATCGGATCTTCACCAAATCTGTTATGGCCCAAACTGCCGCGAATAAAGCCGGCTTCAGCAAATATCCAAACTCCAATGACGCTGGCAGCAAAACCCCAAGCAGCGATCCAAGGGTGGTTACCAAATATTTGCAATGATGCGTAAAGGCCGATGACCGGTAACACGAATAGTAATTGAAAGGAACCAGCGTGATCACGGTCATGAAGTCGCTTGGCAAAACCGGCGGTAAGTATCCAAAAGACCAAGCCATAGCCGGCAAAAGCAGCAACAGAGCGAAAACTCATGGCGGCGGGCAACAAATTAATCAGAAAAATTAATAGCGCAGACGGAAATATAGTTTTAAGCCACAGCGCACGTCTGTCCATGCGCCCCCGATAAGAAAAAAGAGCGTGAAATAAATGCATTTCAACACCAATATGCGTCTACCCTGCCATCTCATTCTTGGACTGGCCTGTGGTTAAACGCTGTTTCCTCCAAAGTTTTCCCGGCAATACATTATGGTATACCGATAGAATCTCCTAGTGTTCTATAAATGGTGCATTTTACGCCAAATTCCAGCTTTAATTTCTACGTCAGCGTTCACACTCAACAGGTTAAAGCAGTCTCCGGTTGATTAAACACTGATTATCCGAAAATAGTGATTTTTTGCGACCTAATATCTATTGAAATTTGGCAAAAAATCACCACTTTTAGAGCATAAATGTAATAGGATAGACGATCGTGAAATTGGTTTAACGGGGCGCCGTTTCCGTTTGGTGATATATGAAACCTTTGAGTATTTTTGCCGGACTACTGCTGATTGTTGGCTTGATAACCAGCAATTCGGCTTCATTTGCGCAGAGCTCAACTCCGTCGTTAAATGTTGGCTCAAAATCTTTATCTAAAGGCAAAAAACCAATTGATCTGTCAGCACTCAGCCCGGAAGAGCTGGCTGCTTTGATTGCCACCCAGTCTGAATCCAACCCTGAATTAGCACAGTTGATGATGGAGGAGGCAATTGCCAAAAATCCGGATATTGCCAGCGCGCTGGTATCTGAAGTCGTCGCTAAAATCTCTGAGCAGGGTGGCAATAGTTCACAAGATTTAGTCCAGGTTATGGTCGCAACGGCGGTTAAAACGGTCATTGCGAGTGATAGCGGTGGTGGTGGCGGTGATCTGGTTAAAGACATCGTCGCGGCGGCGGTTGAATCGGCGACTGATTCCGGTGGTGGTGGCGCCCAGGAACTCGTCAAGGATATTGTTTCCGTGGCGGTTAAAACTGCGGTTGAAAGTGCCCCGTCAGACAGCGGTGGCGGAGCTGATTTGGTCACAGACATCGTCTCGGCGGCGATTGAAGTAGCGACCAGTTCGGGCGGTGATGCCGGAGACTCCCGGGATTTAGTTAAAGATATTGTTTCTTCTGCTGTTGAGTCCGCCGTTGAAAGTTCGGCGGGAGATGGTGGCGGGGCGGACATGGTCAAAGATATTGTGTCAACGGCGGTCGAAGTGGCGGCTGAATCGACCGACGATTCTGCTAATCTGGTCAAAGAAATCGCCGCCGCCTCGGTCGAGGCGGTATTAAGTGTTGCGGAAGGGTCTGACGAAGCCGCCGAGCTGGTTCAGGCAACGACCTCCGGGGCGGTCAGTGGTGCAATCTCCGCCAGTGATGGTGATTCTGAAGAGGCGGCAGAATTGGTCATTGCATCAACCGAAGGCGTGCTGGCTGGCGTTACGGAAGCTGCCAGTACTTCAGATATCGATGAAACCGCAGTTGTTGAAATCGTTGCCGAAGGTGCCGAAGAAGCTATCGTTGAAGCCGCGGCGGAAGATTCAACCGAAGTCGACGCAGAACTCGCTGCCGTAGTCGATACAACAATGATTGAACAAGCACTTGATGAAGAGATCGCCAAATCTGAAGAGCCGGAATCAGATAGCTCCGTTAGTCCCAATTAGCCGACCTTAATATTCTGTCCAGCGTCGATTTCCAATCGCCTACACTTATCTGTGATTACTCAAATCAGTTGGCGGTTGAAACGCGGCTAACATAAATAATTGAATTTATTCACATTTCATTACCTGCCGTTACACGAAATATGGCAGCAAAACCTTGGATTTAAGAACCTGCCTCCCAATATTAACTTCAAGTATAATTATTAGATAAGTGCTGGCAGCAAAATCAACATGAACCACGAGCAAAAAAATCCGTCATTTATGGCTAAAAAATCGCTTCCGCGATGGCTCTCCTTGATCGGGAAACCTGTCCCTATGGTATTGATTTTCATAGGTAATTTAGGATTATTTCCATTAATCGATAATAGTGTGCACGCTCAAGCTGCCGATCCGACGGGACCGGTCAAAGGCCGCCCGAGACCCGAATTCGATGCCATCGGTGGACGCGTAGGAGCCTTTCAACTCTTCCCCAAAATTGATCTTAAGGAAACCTACAACTCGAACGTTTACTCTAAAGATAGTAATGTTGAGGCGGATTTTATAACTGTAATTGTGCCCTCATTAGATATTAAATCAGATGCCAGCAGCCACACTTTTAAGGCCACAGCGAAAGCGGAAGTTGGCCGATATTTATCTAATTCGACGGAAAATTATGAAGATGTAGGCGCTGATTTCGACCTTAAAATCGACGTGCTTCGCGCGCTCAAATTGGATTTAAATGGGTCCGTTGACGCTGGTCATGAAATGCGCGGTGCACCAGACGAAGCCGATGGTAAAGAACCCGGTGAGACATTTGAAACCACCGGCGGTGTCGGACTGAGCTACAAATTAGCCAAGATAAATTTGGATTTGAAATCAGGTATCACTATTTCAGACTTCAGTGATGTCACGTCAGTGACGGGATCGACCATCAATCACGACGACCGGGATCAAACTGAATACCTGTCATCCATTAGAATCGGCTTGGAAACGTCACCGGAATACACTGTCTTCTCGGAATTGAAATATAAAATTATCGACTACGCCGACGCGTTTGACGATGATGGTATCAATCGAGATGCCACCGGATACGACCTTTCCGTTGGCTCAGAAATCGATATTACCTCGTTGATTAAAGGCGAAGTATCAGCCGGTTATATCTGGCAATTTTACGACAATCCTGCCTTCAATGATGTCAATGAAGCATCCTTAGGCGCAGATATCACCTGGAATACAACGCCACTGACAACGATCACCGCTGGCATAACGCGTGGCATCAAAGAAACGACCACGCGCGATGTTGCCAGCACAACGAATACAAAGTTCAGCGCCGGTGTCGATCACGAATTATTGAGAAATTTTATTGTTTCGCTATCAGGTTCCTATTCGTTTGATAAATCGAATGGCGGTACTAAAGAAGATAAAACCAAATCTGCGAAATTCGAAACGAAATACCTGTTAAATCGTAATTATTACGCTGGCTTTCAGCTTGACTTTTTGCGCAAAGATTCCAGTCAGGATGTCGGCGAATATACGGAATTAAAAATGATGTTTACATTGGGCCTTCAATTTTGATTTTACCGGTAAGTTAGGCAAACTCCTATTTGGCCCAAAAACCGACAAAACTGTTGAAAATATGGGGTTTGTGATTATCTAGAAAGTTAACCCGAGTGGAAAATTTGTTTCTGCCGAATATCAATATGTAACCATGTGAAATGATGCCAAAGCTAGTTTTAGGAATTTTGTTTGTATTTACGGTCGTGATCGCGCTGAACCGGCCGGCTATTGCCGTGGCGCAAAGCGAACCGGCCGAATATAAACTTGGTTCGGGTGACAAGTTGAAAATTACGGTTTTTGGCGAAAAAGAGCTTTCGGGCAATTTTGAGTTGGATGGTTCAGGCAATGTCTCAATTCCGCTCATTGGCAAAGTCGGCGCCCGAAATGCGACTGTACCGGTCCTGGAAGCAAGAATTGGCCAGAAACTGCGAAAATATTTGAAAGCTCCCCAAGTCACAGTCGAAGTCCTTAATTACCGGCCATTTTACATTTTGGGAGAAATCAAAAAACCCGGAAATTACCCTTACGTTTCAGGTATTTCTGTTTTGAATGCGGTCGCGATGGCAGGTGGCTATACGTATCGTGCAGACAAGGACGACATCTTTATCAAACGGGCAAGCGATTCTTCTGGCCGCGAACAAAAAGTTACGGCGGAAACAACCATTCTCCCGGGCGATATCATCACCATCAAGGAGCGCTTTTTTTAGCTCTAACCAGTCGCTTATAGCTCTATTTTCACTTTAATGGACCCAAAAACCAACCATGGCTGTTACTCAATTTAACCTAGATAGACGAAAGGACTATCGCCGCGCTGACGGTGATCGGCGAATCTATACGGGTAAATTTGAAGGTTTAGAGCGCCGCGAAGGCCAGCGCCGTGAATCCTCCTCAGACCGGCGAATTTTATTTGCCGAGAATGAACGGACACGCCAGCGCCCCGAAGAGATATCCATCAGGGCTCTCTTCAGTACTCTTTGGCGCGGCAAGTTATTGATACTTTTCAGCTTTATCATCGTGATGTCGCTGACTGTATTGATCGTACAACAGCTTATTCCAAGATATACCGCGTCCGCCTCAGTGATGATAAACAGCCGTAAACTTCAAGTTGTTGACGTCGACGATGTTTTGTCAAACATGAACCTTGATGCGGCGATTGTGCAAACCGAAGTTGAAGTTATTCGTTCCCGCAAACTGGTTAAACGCGTCGTCGAAAAACTTCATCTCGATCGGCCCGGCGCCTTTTCTCAAGTGAAAAGTAACCTGCCCGCCGGTGACGACAATAGTATCCTTTCCCAACTTGTAAGTGCTTATTCGGCGCTGGCGGAACGATTTACGTCAGATCGCGACAAAGCAAAATCTGAATCTGCAATTTCAAACATTCCACCAAATCCTGCCCCAGAAGATTTATCGGTGCAGATGGCGCGAAAAGGCATCGCTATCCTCGACACTTTCAATTTTGGCGATTCAAGCCTAGCAGAATCTTTGTGGACTTATGTATTAGAGAAAAATGACGTTGCCACCGGCGCCACCGGCAGCAAACGATTAATGCCGCAATTGAACAAAATTCCAGATAGCTTCAAAAACCCAAATCGGATTGCAAAACCTGTAGTGGCGGCTAAAGCAATAGATGGTCCATCTCGCAGTTTAAGTAACAGCGCATTGAAAGAGCAAGCGATTGACATTGTGTTAGGCCGTCTTCAAGTAAACACCGTTGGACGATCCCTGGTTATCGACATCGCCTTTACTTCAGAAAACCCTAAACTCGCCGCGGACGTAGCCAATAGCCTGAGTGAGCAATATTTAGAAAGCCAGTTGGATGCGAAAACAGATGCCTCTCAGCGCGCCAATAAATGGCTGAATTCTCGAATTATTGATTTACGCGCACGGGTTTTGGCAGCAGAAAAATCGGTTGAACTATATCGCGCTAAATCATCCGCCGCTCAAGGAAACTCCAGCACCGTCAGCACCCAGCAGCTTGCGGAAATAAATTCGCAAGTGATTATCGCTCAAACAAAGCGTTCCGAAGCCGTAGCACGTTATCGAGTGGCGCGAAATTTGATGGCGCAAGGAGATAAAACTGGTTCGGCGGCGGAAGTTTTTGAATCACGTGCCATTGTAAATTTGCGCAAAGAGGAAACCAAACTGCTCGGTCGGGCATCTGAACTTTCGGCACGTTATGAAAATGTACATCCGAAAATGATCAAAATTATGGCCGAAGTCTCGTCGATTCAAAAACGTATAAATTCTGAGATTCGAAAGATTGTTGAAGGCCTTAAAAGTGAAGTTGAGGTGGCGAAAGCACGGGAAACAAGCCTCAGGAGCAGTTTGAAAGATCTCCAACGTCAGGTGTCGCGTCAGAACCAGTCAGACGTCAAGTTGCGTGAACTGCAAAGAGAAGCCAAAGCCAACCGGCAAATTTACGAGGCCTTTTTGGGCCGTTTCAAAGAAGTTAGTAATCGTGATGAAATACAAGAAGCGGATGCCAGGATAATATCAGCCGCGACGGTGCCGACCTCACCGTCCTATCCGCGTAAAAATATTTTCTATGGTCTTGGCGGAGGCGCATCCCTTTTCCTTGGTTTGATGTTGGTGTTTATCCGGAGCCGGTTGGACAATCGCTTTAAAACGCCAGACGAAATTGAGCAGGCAAGCGGTGTGCCGGCGCTTGGCATGATACCATTTGATAAATTCGTCGCCCGGAAAGAATCTTATGCCGAAGTAAATATTTTTGATAAATCACTATTTACCGAAGCCATTCGCAGCCTCCACACCTGGATTTTTGTCAATGATCGAACGGAAGAAAGCAAAGTGCTTTGCGTGACGTCTTCGCTGCCGTCGGAAGGTAAAACGATTACTACCTTGTCATTGGCCCGCGTTGCCGCGATGTCAGGACAAAAGGTTGTGATTGTTGATTGTGATTTGCGCCGTCCCAGCATTCATCGTGCCGCCAAAGTAAGAAACGATAAAAATATCGTAGATTTACTTAATAACGAGGCTAACTTAGAGGATGTCGTCACCGTTGATAAACATTCCGGCGCTCATTTAATTCCATCAAAAGTCTACCGCGGTAATCCGTTAGATTTGTTGCGCTCACAAGGCATGGAAAATCTCGTTGCGGCATTAAAACTGCATTATGACTTTATCCTGCTTGATACGCCGTCGATATTGGCGGTATCTGATCCAAAGGTTCTAAGCCGGCTGGCGACCCAAACGCTTTATCTGGTTAAATGGGATGGCGTACCGAAGGATGCGGTTTTGTCCGGCATTAAGAGCCTCGTCGACCTCGGCACGAATTTTGTCGGCGTGACCATGACTCAGGTAGATCTTCGCAAACATCAAAAATATGGATATTCAAGCGGCGGCTATTATTATGGCAGTTATCAGCAGAGTTCCTAGGTGGTTTAACGCTCAATTTGGTTATGGACTAAAGTTTATCGATGGAGGAAGGGGATTGCTGCGCGTCGCCTCAATAGTGTCATTTGGTATCGGGCTAATTTTAATGATCCTGGCCCTACCACGCTTAATGGGGGCGATAATACTGCTGCCGCTTGAAAAGCCGGTCGCCAGCAACATTTCTCTTAACGCTAAATCACGGGCAAATCTTGATACTGATATTAGCTACCGCGATTCTGCTCTGCAGTGGATTGATGATGGCCGTATTTGGCGGGATATCGGGCTATCGCACATCCAGCAAGCGCGTTTAAAGGGATACAAAAGCGCCAAAGGTCATGAATATATTATCAAAGCAAAATTTGTCTTGATGGAAAGCGCCGTTAGGGCGCCTACCAATCCTTTCACCTGGGCACAATTAGCATTTGTTGAAAATATTTTAACAAAATCATCACCTGCGGTCGAATACGCCCTAATTAGATCCCTTGAAAACGGCAAATACGAACCGCGTCTGGTTTTTTCCCGGCTCGGTCTCGCCTTAACAATATGGCATGACTTAGCAGCGGAAAATAAGGCAAAGTTTATCCAACAAATAGACGTCGCCGCACGTCTGGATCGTGCCCGACTGGTACGCATTATAACCCGCACCCGCTCAACCAAACTGGTGCAGAGTTTAGCCGATGCTGATGGAAATCCGGTGCTGAAGTTAAAATAGATTAGGTTTTAGAGTTCCAGGCCTGACTGTAAGCGACGCCGAGGATCAGCGAGAAGCCGATCGCAACAGCAGGTATTTGGACACTGAAATCAACCAGCGAGTGAACGCCCACTAAAGCGATCGCCGCGATACCGATAGCCGAGTAAATTTCGTCTCGATTTCGTTGAAAAATCCCTCGGATACAAACTATTCCGATTATCGCAATCGTCAGCACCAGAATAAGCGCCGCCGGAATACCCAGTTCCAAAGCAGATTCCAAATAGCTATTGTGCGCTTTATCCCAAAACACGGCTATATTCTGATCTCGGATGCTCCATGATGCGGCTAAAAAATTACCATAGCCAACACCGGTAAAGGGAAATTCAGTAATTTTATCAACGACCAGCTGATAGTAGTCCATTCGATCGCCGATAGAATTGTCCAATTGAGACATGCGGTCACTAACCGCTTGACCGCCCAGCGTAAATAATGCCCCGCCAACGCCGGCAACCAATAGACTTAATACAAGTGATCGCGTTCGATGGGCTATTTTGGTGAAGGCGCTGGCAATACAAAGCACGGTTACGCCGACAATTGTGCTGGCCAGCCCAGCGCGGGAATGAGTGAGTAGCAGAGCCGTGACAAATGTCGGTGTCGCAATGATTAGGAAGGCGAGACGCAGGCTAAGGGATTCAAAAATAAATAATATTGACCGGCGCGCATCCAAACGGTCCGACATAACCAACCTAAATTCATGAAATAGCAATCCCAGAGTAACGACAAGGCCCAACCCCGCATAGGTAGCGTAATTGTTTCGATTGACAAAAATACTGGTCAGATCATTTTCATAAGCCCATTTTTTGAACCACAGTATGGAATTCGTGTCGTTGAATTCGACGACGAGGCCATATACGGCATATAAAAATCCTGCTAATGAAAAAATCAACAAGGCGTTATAGGCCCGGTGCGGTGCCCGGCACAAATTCAGCGCGACCCAGAAGACGCCGCCATAGGTAAGTAAACGCATAAATGCCGTCGCTGTTTCGTAGGCGTTGATACTGATGAGCCCGGAAACTTCCAAACCACCGACGCCATTAACTTGCTGCCAAATCGGGTTATGCCATGCACTGGGGCTAAAAGATACGAGCTGAATGCCAATCCAAATTAAAACCAGCGAAAACGGTACCGCTACCAATAAAATTCGCTGGGATGAAAGTGCCAAACCATAATTCTTTAGCGTCGTGCCCATGCCCCAATAAAACAACATTGTGCCCGTCGCCAGCGCCGTGGCGCTCCACGCCCAGGGCCGATTTGAGCCAAATGGCAATGGCGATAAAACGACGATCAACATCATCAAGACAAATAATATGGGCAGAAATCTCAATTTTTTTCCTGTCGCTATGGCTAATATATAACAAGTTATATGTGCATTCCGGCGCCAATAAACCAGACGTTTCATCGTAATTTTTTGTAAAAAAAACGTATTTTCGAATTGAATATGACGGATTTATCCCCATATGCTGAAAACCACTAAACACAACTAAATGTTAGGTTTTTCGACAACAATTAGTGGTCATTGTCGTAGCCATAAGCGAATTATTGAAACGTGAAGTTATATCAAGAACATAAAGAGGCCCCGTTGCCAGGCAACCGTTCGATCGGTGATCGGCGCTCGATCAAAAACCGGCGACGTGACAATGCCGGATATAAGGATATTGATCGCCGCAGCGCCGAGCGGCGCGCCTATTCGCCCCATGATATTCGTAAAATATCGTGGGGTTTTGTTCGTGCTTCAGATTTCCTCGCTGTGGTCCTCACCGGAATGGCATCCTACTATGCCCGGCACTCCAGTTTCGATTTACCGCAGATTTATATCGTGGCGCTGGCGTTCACCAGCGTTTTGACTTTAAATTACATGCAGTTCGTTGGTGCTTATTCAAATATGCAGGGCGGTTTCGGCACCTATCTTTGGAATATCGGCAAAGGCTGGTTCTGGGTCGTTATTACAGTCGTACTAATCGCCTTTTTCACCAAGACATCGACCAATTTTTCACGTGTCTGGGTATTTTTATGGCTGACCTCCAGTTTTGTCACGCTTGGTATTATTCGCATCATTTTGCTGGCAAAGATGAAACAGTGGAGTGAAACCGGCGTATTGACGAGCAATCTAGTGGTCGTCGGCACGCGTGACTATTGCGAGGAACTATTAGCCAGATTGCAGCTTGGCACGGATGATAACGTTAATATTCTTGGTGCCTTTTTAATCGATGATAGTGGCGAGATGGATGCCATTGGCCGGGTGCCGGTACTTGGAAATATGGATCAGCTTGCTACCTATTTCTATCACACGACTGTTCAGCAGGTCATCTTGGCGATGCCCTGGCAACACCAAGATTTGCCGGCAATGCTAGAGCAATTGAAATCCCACCATTGTGATGTTGCCTTGAGTCCGGGAGCGTTTGGCTTTCAATTTCCCGATCTCGGCGCCATGCGAATGCATGACACGACTTTGATCCGCGTAATTGAGCGGCCAATTTCGGGCTGGAGCAGTTTTATTAAATATATTGAAGACCGTATACTGGGCGTACTGTTTCTAATCCTCGCCTTGCCGGTTTTTGGCCTGATCGCCGTCGCCATTCGCCTGGAAAGCACGGGGCCCGCTTTTTTCCGGCAAAAAAGGTTAGGCTTTCACAATGATGAGTTCTCAATTTATAAATTCCGCTCGATGCGGGTGGAAAACAGCGCCGAAACCACCGTGAAACAAGCGACCAAAGACGATCCTCGGATTACCCGCGTGGGTAAATTTTTGCGCCGCACCAGTCTCGATGAATTGCCGCAGCTGATTAATGTTGTCAAAGGGGAGATGTCTTTGGTTGGACCACGGCCTCATGCGGTCGACCACAATACGCAATATTCAAAAATAATTGACCAATATTTGGGACGGCACAAAGTGAAGCCCGGCATCACAGGCTGGGCGCAGGTCAATGGCTTCCGGGGAGAAACCGATACCTTGGATAAAATGCAGCGACGTGTCCAATTTGATCTGAACTACATCGACAATTGGTCATTTATCCTGGATATGAAAATAATTTCGATGACGTTTGCCGTATGTTTTGGCGGTAAGAACGCTTATTAATGAATTAATAACGCGTATCTGACAAAACCTTAAACCTAAGAACGATACGATAAATGGATATGACCGAGTTTAAAGTCAATGTCGCCGGGCAAAACACGCGTGCTAGCCTGTCGCTTCCTTTGCGCAATTACCGGCGATGTTGGAATCGATCTGAGCTGATCGAACTTTTTCCTGACCAAGGCATTGATATTCTTGATATTGGCGCCGGACCGTTACCTTTTGGAGGCCGCGATCAGGACCATTTAACAACCATTGATTTCGGTCCCGAATACGGTGCCGATTTCGTTGCTGATGTATCCCAGTCCTGGCCATTTGACGAAAACCAATTTGATCTGGTTTATATGTCGCATGTGGTAGAGCATTTTTATCCGGCCGACCGTGATAAAGTGCTCTGCAATGTTAACCGGTCGCTGAAACCCGGGGGGATGTTATTTATCCGCGTCCCGCATTTTAGTGGCTTGCAGGCGGTAGGATGGGAACACTACTCGGTTTACGGCATGAACAGTGCGATGAGTCTGAGTCACGGCTACAATCCAAATTTACCCATGTTTAGGACGGTATCGATCGGTGTGGCATTATCGATCGACTTTACCGGGCCGAGGTCTTTGGTACGCCGTATAGCAGAGAAGATATTGAACAAATCAATACGTTTGACGGATCAATATTTAAGCCACCTAATCGGCGGTATTGATGAAGTCCAATTCTTGCTGCAAAAATTAACGGTAGCAGAAGAGCAACGAATGCGCGCGGAACAATAACGATATAAAATTGGTTGGATTTGTAAACGGTAGGATTGGTTTGCTGGATGGCAAAAAGAAATAGATTTTCGGCTCGTGCCGGATTTTTGCTAAGCACGCTAAAGCGTCTCGCCCAAGGGCAGGATCGCAACTGTCCGTATTGTCGGTCCGAAAAAACTGAATTTTTGGCCCGCAAAAAAATTCTGTTGGAATTACGGCGTTGCAACGCCTGTTCGCTGATGTTTCGATATCCAAAAGACGATAGTGATGTCAGCATCGAGTACTACCAGTCTGACTATTCCGAAGGCATGACGACAGATATACCAGGGACGGATGAAATAGCGCATCTCCTTGAGACGAATTTTTCCGGTACTGATCTCGACTTTTCCCGAAATATCTCGATTGTCATGGCAAACAGTAACAAAGGAAAAATATTAGATTATGGATGCTCTTGGGGGTATGCAGGATTTCAGTTCGCTAAATTAGGCTACGATGTGACAGGTTTTGAAATCTCAAAACCACGGGCCAAATTTGGCCGCGAAAAATTGGGCGTGGAAATAGTCGATGAGTTTAGCCAAATCGATGCATTACCGGATAACAGCTTCGATGTTATTTACACGCGTCATGTTTTAGAACATGTGTCAAATCTCCATGACGCATTTGAAACCTTCCAAAGGCTGTTGAAGAGAGACGGCACGTTGTTCATCTTCGTTCCCAACGCTGGCGGTGAGGATGCGCGCAGAATGGGAACCAAATGGGGACACCACATCAGCGAAAAGCATGTGTTGGCTTTGGATAAATCTTTCTTCAATAAAGCACTCACTGAATTTGGTTTTTCGCTCCAATATAACAGCTGGCCACACGATAAACCGTTGCAAGACGCGAATTCAGATGAGGCATTGGATGGTATTGAATTGCTGGTTGTCGCCAAATATGCTGATCCGTCAACGTCCGGCGATGTGCTGCCTGAAAATCAATAAAGTTGTATTGATGGCAAAATGACGGGATCCCTACATCGTCGTTTAACTGGTGGTCTGGCGGCAAATGCCCTGTCTCAGATTATCGCTGTGGTTATCCAGCTTTCGGGCGTGCCTCTATTCCTGTATTTTTGGGGCGCCAATCTTTATGGCGAATGGTTAATTCTTTTCGCGATACCGGCCTATCTGGCGCTAAGTGATGTTGGTTTCGCCACCGCCGCGACCAATGAAATGGCAATGATGGCAGGTAGCGGCAAGCGCGAAGAAGCGACAACTATTTTCCATTCAGTTGGTCTGCTCATTAGCATTATGTCCACGCTTCTACTGGCCATAATTTTAATCTTGGTTTTTTCGATGCCGATTGGCAGGTGGTTCAACTTCAGCCAAATTGAACCGGGTGAAATTCAATTTGTGTTGATATTTCTAAGTTTGCAGGTCATCAGTGGACTTCAAACTTCAATCCTCCACGCCGGCTTCACCTGCGAAGGCCATTATGGACTTGGCACCTTGTGCCTTGGTTCAATTCGGCTTCTGGAATTCGGATTATTAGCGGGTGTTATTATTTTCGGCGGGGGTCCGGTGCTTGCCGCTGGTGCGTTCATGTCAGGACGCATGGTTGGCTATCTGGCGATGCGGCAAGTCTTACGTAAAAAAGTTGCCTGGCTTTCTATTGGCTATCGGCGGGCCCAACGAGAAACAATTAAGTCGCTGTGGCGGCCGTCGGTAGCTTTTATGGGATTTCCGCTCGGTAATTTTTTTAATCTGCAAGGCTCGATATTGATTGTTGGCGCCGTGGCCGGACCATCTGCGGTGGCCATATATTCGTCTTTGCGTACTCTTTCCCGGCTTATCGTACAATTCGTAAATGCCATAAATTTGAGCGTTCGACCGGAAATATCTCGGGCATTTGGCCAAGAAAATACGGAACTATTACGAAAAATCCATTGCCGGACACTTCAGTCATCGATTTGGATTGCGGCATTGATGGTACTTTTTCTTGCGCTATTTGGAGATTTGATCGTCGACCTATGGACCGTCGGTAAAATACAAGTGAATAATCCTCTTTTCATTGGTTTATTGCTGGTGGCATTGGTTAATGCACTGTGGTGGGGGAGCCTGAGCATCCTCTACGCCACCAATCGCCACCAAAATCTGGCCATAATGTATGTCGTGACAAATATTTTATTCATCGGTTTGGCTTATCCGTTGATCGTGTCGGTTGGTATCAGTGGAGCGGCGATAGCCTTACTGGCCATCGAAATAGTGTTAGCCATCTATACGATCGGAAGTGTTCTATCTTTTATCGAGGAAAGGCCGGGCCGGCTATTTGTTGAAGTGATCAAACCACCCTTATTCTTATTTGATCAAGTTAAATCATATTTGAAAAATAGGTCATCACCCTATTGAAATCATTGAAAATTTAGTATCATACACGATATTAAAAATAGTCTTTCATTCTGGAATTACGCACATTTAGGTGATCGGAAGAGAATTGTCATCAAACGCAAATACCGTACTGGTCACCGGCGGCGCAGGTTATATCGGCAGTCATGCCTGTAAGATGTTGGCAAATTCGGGGTTTACACCGGTTGTCGTCGACAATCTTTCGACCGGGTTTGATTGGGCTGTGCAGTGGGGTGAACTGGAAGAATGCGATGTCCGCGACGGCGAGAAACTAAGCCAGATATTTAAGCGGCACCAACCGGCTGCAGTCATGCATTTTGCCGCCAAGTCCTATGTTGGAGAATCCGTTGAAAAACCCGATATTTATTACAATAACAATGTCATAGGGACGATGACTTTATTGGATACAATGCGCGATCATGGGGTTCCGCATTTGGTTTTTTCGAGCACCTGCGCAACTTACGGAATACCTGAAACCATTCCAATTGATGAAAGCCACCCCCAGATACCGATAAATCCCTATGGCATGAGTAAATTTATTGCCGAACAAATGATGGCAGATTACAGCCGGGCATATGGGCCGGATTATAATTTGCGCTTTGCCTCATTACGGTATTTCAATGCTGCGGGTGGTGATCCGGAGGCCGAGATCGGTGAGGCGCATGATCCGGAGACCCATCTCATTCCGCTGGTGCTCGACGTGGCTGCCGGCCGGCGCGACAAAATCCAGATATTTGGCACCGATTACGAGACGCCAGATGGCACTTGCATTCGGGATTATATCCATGTCACGGATTTGGCAGAAGCTCATGTGCTGGCATTAAAATATTTGCAAGAAGGCGGCGAAAACCAGTTTCTAAATCTTGGTAACAATCAAGGTTTCTCGGTTCGCGAGGTCATTGAAACGACGGAAAAAGTCATCGGACGTCCGATCAAAATCGAAGAAGCTGATCGCCGGGCGGGCGATCCAGCCGAATTGGTTAGCGGTTCAACTCTGGCCGAAGAGATCCTTGGCTGGCGGCCGGTTCGGGCCGACATTGGCATACAAATTGAAGACGCTTGGCGGTGGCATATGAAATTTTTCCACCATAACTGATGGTTAAATATCGTGATAATTATCTCAAACGGATTTAGCCATTTTCATATGAAAAATGCAGCGGTGGAGTCTCACCGGCGCGGCAATCTTGCGGCCTTATTAACCGGTGCCTACCCGACCGAAAAGCTTAAATCATTTTTGAACGGCGTCGGTCTCGGGCAGAATCTTAAAATTAACCGGCTGTTGTCACGTGAAGAACCTGACTTGGCTGGAAAAGCTAACCCGGTGTTTCTGCCTGAAGTATTGGCGCAAATTGGTATATATTTGCGGCGCTTTGAAACGCTTCCGCTTAAAAGTTTTAATGATTGGCTTATTCGTTTTGCGTTTATTCGGTATAGCAATTGGGCAGCTCGTCTAATTGCCGGCAAATATTCATCGGCAAAAATTTATCATTACCGCGCTGGCTATGGTGGCAAATCGGTAAAAATTGCCAAGCAGCTTGGCATGGTGGCCTTGTGTGATCATTCCATCATCCATCCGGACTTGCTCGACTACTTTGTTGACAATCAGGGCCACTGGCCCGAACCCGGTCATAGCGGATCAATCGATCTGTTGTGGCGATATATCAAAAGCGATATTGAGCAAGCGGACCATGTTGTCGTTAACTCGGATTTTGTCAAAAAAAGCTTCCTGCATATGGGATGGGATCAGAATATTGTTCATACGGTATATCTGGGAATTGACGATAGCTTTGTCCGCGGCCTGCCGGCAAAAGAAAGCGTAGAAAAGAAAATTTCAGAAATTACGACTTTTGTTTTTGCCGGGTATTTTGGCGCCCGCAAAGGCGCCGATGTTTTGGTGTCCGCCTTTCGGCAATTATATGATCTGCCGTGGCAGCTGGAATTATATGGGCCAGTGGAACCGAGCTTTAAATCTAAATACAGCGAATTTTTTGCCGATGAGAGAGTCCATTACGGCGGCAATCTTTCGCGCGATGAATTGGCTGAGAAATTAACTGAAGTAGGGCTTTTTATTTTCCCGACTTTCGCCGAAGGGTCAGCACGCGTTTTGTTTGAGGCTTTGGCTTGCGGTTGCTACGTCATCACGACGCCCAATTGTGGCTCCATTGCTGAAGATCAAATTCATGGCGCCGTAGTGCCGGCTGGTGATGTGGAAGCAACATCCGCGGCCATTCGTGAAGCCATCCAGAATCCTGAAAAAGTGAAGGAAATTGGCAAAAAAAACAAAGAACTGGTCGCCTCAGCCTATTTACAGTCCTCCTACGGCGATAATTTGGCAGAACTCTATGAAAAGATTGGAAAATAATCACTGATTCCCCATAAAAACATGGGAATTTCGAGCAAAATCCCCATATCGGAAGTAGGTTCAACTTGAAGTAGCTTTCGATCGTGTACAGTAACAACAAATATTTATATGACGCCCCTCTCTCCACTGATGAAATACCGTGGAGCGGCACGGCATTTCCGCTCATCAAACGAAGCTATACGCAAAATACATTTCTTGATTTAGCGGCCTTGCTCATTCCGATGACCTACGTGATTGAGTTTAATATAATCGGCCGGCTGTTTGCTATCGAGGTACTCTTACTTGCCCTGCTCCCGATTACGCTGTTAATGCGGGGGCGTTTGTTGGCGAGAACATTATTGTATTGCTGTGCTATCTGACCGATTTCCGTGTGCGGCTCGACGGCGATGGGTTGCGAAAAATCATTAGTCTGTCGCTGGCGGTCCATCGCAGTAAGCAGGTCGAGAATTTCTGTGCTGGCGCCGTGCTCGGCAACATTTAGGCCGATCAGTTCGCCTCTGGGATCGATACGCAGAGGAACCCATCGGTTGACCAGCCACAAAAGGGAAAATCCGAGGCCGAACGCCCAAACGAAGGTCGCACCGACGCCGGTGGCCTGGACGACAAATTGATCCCAGCGTCCCAATCCGCTGCCCCAACTCTTTGGATCGGCAAATATCGCAACCGCCAAAGTGCCCCATATTCCGGCACCCAGATGTACCGGCACGGCACCGACGACATCATCGATCTCGAACCGCTCGAGCAGCCGGGTGACGAAGTACATAACCACAGCTGCGATCGAGCCGATGGCGACGGCCGCCAACGGATTCATGATGTGGGCCGAGGCCGTGATCCCGACGAGCCCCGCCAGTGATCCGTTCATGATCATGGTGACGTCGGGCCGGCCCTCCAGCCGCCAAGTCAAGGCCAGCGCGACGATGCCGCCGAAAGCGCCTGACACGGTCGTATTGACGATGATCTTCGGCACGTCGGGAGTCAGGCCCAGAGTGCTGCCGCCATTAAAACCGAACCAACCAAACCACAACAGGAATACGCCCAGGGTCACGAAGGGCAGGTCATGACCGCGAATCGGCATTGCGTTCTCACCAAAACGGCCGATGCGCGGGCCAATAATGATGATCGCCGCTAGGGAGATCCAACCGCCCACGGAATGGACCACCGTCGAGCCAGCGAAATCGATGAAGCCCATTTGCTCCAACCACCCACCCGGCTTGGATCCCGCGGCGCTACCCCATACCCAATGACCGATAAAAGGATAAATGACGCCTGATATTATGGTCGCGACCACAAGATAGCCACCAAACCGCATGCGTTCCGAGACCGCGCCCGAGACGATCGTTGTTGCCGTTCCGCAGAACCCCAGTTGGAAAATAAAAAATGCCATTAAAAAGGGAGACGCTGCTTCACCGAAAAAGAAACCCGATAACCCGAACAACCCACCCGCCGTTGCGCCGAACATTAAGCCGAAACCAAATATCCAGAAGACGACGGAGGAAAGACAGAAATCAGCGAAGTTCTTAGCTGCTACGTTGATGCTGTTTTTGCTCCGAACCAAGCCGCTCTCCAGGCAGGAGAAGCCGGCCTGCATCAGCATGACAAGGGCCGCGCAAACGAGAATCCATGCAATGTCGAGGGTCTGCCCCACCGTTTCCATTTCCGAGTACCCCCTAAACCACGCGAGGAGAGTTTTCGATTAGATGTTACTTTATTCGGGATTCAAATGACGTCAAAACCTTAAATGCAACTCATTTGTATGATAAACCGACTACCGAATGTATACCAAATAGTTTTGGAACGAGCTGTTCACGCCAATGAAGCCCAGATTACCGGAAGGATTAGCCATCCCGAATGTCCGCTTATGGCTAATAGCGGACTCTTTGGGGTTGCGCATTCAATGTCCGCTTTCGGGTGTATAGCGGACTCTTTTGGTAGGTGGGCTAAACGTCCGCTTTTAGCCAAAAGCGGACAT
>CAJWAR010000029.1 GCA_913020445.1 uncultured Rhodospirillaceae bacterium | reverse complement strand
TGCGCCGGCCATGCCTGATATGGGCGGCATGGGCGGTATGGGCGGCATGATGTAAGGCTGTTCGAACGAATAAAGATGGGAGCCGTGTGCGTTATCCAAGACTTGGGATTGACAGAGCGGCTCCCCCTCTTTATCGCTCACGTTTACTACACGAAATATTGTCCGAAAGTTATTTGAGCTTTGGGGTAGATTACAAAATTATGTGGCTTGAAATTATAAACGAGACACAAAGTATTATGGGGAAGAATCTGGGATGACGACAGGCGATACCATGATTTCAATCGATGGGCTGACCAAAGATTTTGGGCCGCTGCGGGCCGTCGATAATATTTCTTTTGATGTCAAAAAAGGCGAAGTGTTGGGCTTTTTGGGTCCGAACGGCGCCGGCAAATCTACAACGATGAAAATGGTGACGGGCTATCTGCCGATTACTCACGGAAAAGCTGCCGTCTGTGGATTTGATGTTGAAATTCATCCGCTCGAGGCGAAGACCAAAATCGGCTATTTGCCCGAAGGTGCACCGCTTTACGGTGATATGACGGCCGCCAGTTTTTTAAACTTCATTGCTGAAATTAGGGGTCTTTCCGGCGAAGCTAAGCAAAAACAAGTTGCCTACGCCATTGAGAAACTGCAATTGCGCCCGGTGATGAACCAGCCCATCGATACGTTGTCAAAAGGTTTTAAACGCCGGGTCGGATTTGCCCAGGCCATCTTGCATGACCCCGACGTGTTGATCCTTGATGAGCCAACTGATGGACTCGATCCAAACCAAAAACATCAAGTTCGCGAACTCATAAAAGAAATGGCAGCCGATAAAGCCATCGTCATCTCAACGCATATACTCGAAGAGGTCGAGGCTGTTTGCACGCGGGCCGTTATCATTGCCGAAGGCAAAATAGTCTTTGACAATTCCCCGGCAAAATTGAAGGAACAGTCGCCAAGTGGCAACTTGGACGACGTTTTCCGCCAGCTCACACTCATTAATTAGAATTTTTTAGGGAGACTACCGGACAATGCATAATTGTTGGGTCATTATTAAAAGAGAGTTGGGTGCATATTTTAATACGCCCCTCGCCTATGTCTTTATCGTTATTTTCCTGGCCATGAGCGGCGCGCTCACGTTTTTTATGGGTGCCTTTTTTGAACGCGGTCAGGCAGATTTAGCTTCATTTTTCAGTTTTCACCCGTGGCTCTATCTCTTCTTGATCCCAGCTATTTCCATGCGGCTGTGGGCGGAAGAACGCAAGACCGGGACGGTGGAATTGCTGTTAACTTTACCGACGCCGACCTGGGTTGTGGTGATCGGTAAGTTCCTGGCCGCCTGGGCCTTTATTGCCATTGCCTTGATGTTGACCTTTCCGCTTTGGATCACGGTCAATTATCTCGGCACGCCGGATAATGGCGTAATTATCGCCAGCTACCTTGGCAGTCTAGTGATGGCCGGTGGCTATCTCGCAATTGGCTCCTGCCTTTCTGCCGTCACCAAGAACCAGGTGATTGCCTTTATCCTAACGGCGGTTGTCTGCTTCTTATTCCTGATGAGCGGGGTTGAGCTCGTGCAATCTTTCTTCCAGGGCTGGGCGCCATCATTCGTTCTTGAAGCCTTGGCTTCGATGAGCTTTTTAACCCATTTCAATACAATTGTCCGCGGTGTGATTGACCTGAGAGATGTCGTTTTCTTCGGCTCGATCATTGGCGTATTTCTTTACGTCAACGCCGCCGTCATTGATTTAACCAGAGGATCGTGAGGTTAGAACCATGCAAGCATTAGAAAACATGGATCGCAAAAAACTGACGATTGCCGGACTGGTTGTCGCAGCCATATTTCTATTTTTCGTCAATATTTGGTCGTCGCTGGAAATCCAGAGCGCGCAGCTGGATTTGACGGAGAATAAACTCTACACCCTGTCGGAGGGCACCAAAGAAGTCATCAAGACGATAGATGAGCCGATCACCTTCCGGCTTTATTATTCACCGACATTCGGTGAAATTAGTCCGCCCCACGGCAATTATTTTAAGCGGGTGCGCGAACTGCTCGAGCATTTCCAGGTGATTTCCGGCGGTAAGATCAATCTTAAAGTCATCAATCCGGTTTCTTTCTCCGTCGAAGAGGATGAAGCGGTGAAGTTTGGCATCCAAGGTGTGCCACTCGATCAATCAGGTGAGCTCGGCTACTTTGGCATGGCCGCTGTCAACTCGACGGATGACCGCAAAAACATCGCGTTCTTCAATCCGCAGCGGGAACAGTTTCTGGAATACGATCTGACCCGTCTGGTCTTTGAATTAGCCCAGCCCAAGAAGAAAAAAATCGGCCTGATTACCTCGCTGTTGATCGAAGCTGATCCGATGCTGCAATACAAACCGTGGCCGATTATGCAACAGGTCACGCAGTTCTTTGAAGTTAAGTCAATTGACTCCGCGGCCAAGAAAATCGATGACGATATCGACGTCTTATTGATGGTGCATCCCAAAATTCTCGAAGACGACCTTATGTATGCTGTTGATCAATTCGTTATGCGCGGCGGCCGTCTATTGGTCTTCCTTGATCCACAAAATGAAACCGCGCGGATGACACCGCAGGCACCTCCCGGCGCCGGCTCGTCCGAGCTTAAAAAGCTCTTTGACGTTTGGGGCATCGATTATAATGAGGATAAATTTGTTGGTGACCGCACCCGCGCTATCCGGGTGCAAGCGCCCGTCAACGGCAGGGACGTGATTGCAGATTACCTCTCCTGGGGTATTTACGATAAACGCGCCTTAAACGACGATGATGTTGTCACCGGCCAATTGACGGCGATCTCCTTGGCGAGTGCAGGCACATTGGCGCTTAAAAAAGACGCCAGCGTAAAAATGATACCTCTTTTGCAGACCAGCAAAATTTCCCAGCGAATTGATGCAAAGTTTGTCCGGGGTCAGATCAATCCAGAAGCCATTCTCAAACAATTTAAATCAGAAAATAAAAGTTTCACCATCGCGGCGCGGTTTAGCGGCAAAGTGAAATCGGCTTTCCCGGACGGACCACCTAAGCCCAAAAAAGACGCTAAGAAAAAAGATGACGACAAAAAGCCCGTCAAACTGCCGCCGCATTTAGGTGAATCCAAATCGGATTTGAATATGATCGTGATGGCGGACAGTGATCTGCTGACCTCGCGCTTCTGGGTGCAGCAGCAGGATTTCTTTGGTCAGAAAATCTCGACACCGGTATCCAACAATGCTGATTTCCTGGTGAATTCCCTGGAAAATCTCGGTGGCAGTCAGGCGCTGATTTCACTCAGGAGCCGGGGATTGTCGGTTAAACCTTTCCACACCATCCAAGACATTAAAAACTTGGCCGAAGATAAGTACCGCAAAACCGAGCAGCAGCTCTCCAGCAAGTTAAAAGAGCTTCAAGGTAAGTTGCAGGGTCTGAACGTCGAAGGGAAGGGCAAAGGCAAAATTATTTTAACCTCGACGCAGCAAAAAGCGTTCAAGCAATTTCGCGGTGAAATGCTAACGGTGCGGAAACAATTACGCGACGTACAGTTGGCGCTAAGGAAAGATATTGAGCAGCTGGATACCCAGCTCAAAATTCTCAACATTTGGACCATGCCGATCATAATTGCGATTGTGGCGCTTGTTTTGGCGGTCCTGCGTCGCCGGCGCTACAAGCAGCAGGCGCATGATTAAAATTACGGAGTATTGATTGTTATGAATCCCAAAACATTTATCGGATTTACAGCCATTACAGCAATTGTCGTCGTGGCGGCAGGTTTTTCTGTGGCGTCGCGCTATTCCGTCCACAAAGTTGGCCTGGAAGACAAACTTTTGCTGCCGGGCTTTGCCGATCAGGCTAAAGGTGTCACCGAAATTATTGTTCAGGACGCCAAAAAAACCATTACCGTCAAGCGCGAAGGTGATAAATGGGTGATGGCCGACCGCCAAAACTATGTCGCTTCCAACGAAGTTATGAGCGAACTTTTACTCGGCTTGTCTGAGCTTCGTCTCAGAGAAGCCAAGACCAAAAAGCCAAAGCTTTATGCGCGTCTCCAAGTTGAAGACCTGAATGGCGATAAAACGAAATCAATTTTGCTGACGGTTAAGGGTAAATCGGGCGATCTCGCCAAGCTGATTGTCGGCAAGGTTAATGCTGACGTGGCCGGTCCTTCTAATGTCGGCCGCTATATCCGAAAACCCGGTGATGCGCAGTCCTGGCTGGCCTCGGGCCGTCTCGATATCCCTGGTACGATCAATAAATGGGTGAAGCCGGAGTTTCTAAATATTGCTGGTAAACGTATTCAGAACGTTGCGGTCATTCATCCGGATGGTCAGCAAATGATTGTCAGCCGGGCTGGTAAAGAAAAGTTCAAAATTGACAATATGCCGGCTGACCGGGTCGTCGAGTATCAGTCAGACATCGATAATATGGGAGACGGCTTGGATAAGCTGGAGCTTGAAGATGTCATGGCTAAGGGCGAGAAGAAGTTTCCCGCCGATAAAACCATTAAGACGGAGATCAAAACGAATGATGGTTTGATCGTCGATGTCAAAATGATTGAGCTTAACAACGGTGAAGAGTTCTGGGCCGAGCTTGCCGCGCGCACGTCTGATGGCGCCAGCGACAAAGTCAAAAAAGAAGCGGCGGCAATCAACGCCGTTGTATCTAAATGGGTCTACCAATTGCCAGCGCACAAATACCGCTATATGAGCCGCAAACACAGCGACGTGCTTAAAGATCCAAAGAAAGACAAAAAGAAGAAAAAGTAGAATTTTATTCCGAGGTACCGGTTACCGGACTCGCAACAACTCGGTCTAATTGCGAATCCGGTAACCGGTACCGGATTCGCAAGCGTTCGCAACAACTACCTTTAAATCAAAGCCCAGCGACATCCGCTAATGTTGTTCCTGTCTTGCGCTGTTCTTCGTGGCGTTCGTCGACTGCTTTTTGAACCTCGGGCGGGACTTGCATTTCCTTGTCAAACTCCGGGCTATTGCGCAGCGGCCAAAACCAATCGTGTACTTTTGGATGCAACCGCTCGAGCGGATAGCCACAGCGGACCAGCCGGTTGACGTAGATAACCCAGGCGATATCAAGCACAGTAATATCATCGCCGAGCAAATTCTTGCTGTTTTGCAAACGTTCACTCAATTCATCAAGCGCTGCCTTAAATCTGCCGGTGGAAATCCGGACAGCGTCATCGGAGATGCCAGTATCCGCTGCCGTTTCCCAAAACTTGAGTTCGACGTCTTTATGGGCATCGCGCTCGCCACGCACCGTGCCGGACCCTCTTTCCCGGTAATTCTTGAGCGTCTCTTTTGAGCGTGGCTCCTTGCCGCGCGGCTGAGTAAAGCGGAAGGTGAGGGTGCGCAAATCCAGGTGAAGATCATCCTCGTGGTGGAGCAATTTGGCCACTTGTCCTTCCATACCCGGTGGTATCAGCTTAACCTCAGGAAATCGTTCGTCCAGCAGGGTGAGAATATCGTTGCTTTCGATATGTACCTCGCCGTCATGCACCAAGGTCGGCACCAGCCCCCGCGGATTGATGCCCAGATAATACTCGGTGTAATTTTCACCCGCCCCTAAATCTAGATGGTGCGACTCCCATTCAATGTTTTTCAGATTGAGACAAACCCGGGTCTTTTGTGAACAGGACGAGGCGGCAAAATGAAACAAGTGAAGTCCTTTCCAGTCTAGAACTTCCTTGGTTTGAATGTCGCTTTCAATAAGTTGAACCACGTTCGTCTCCTTTATTGGAATATTCGATATTCCGCGCCTGGAAATAACTGAAGCCTATCAGGGCGGCGATCAAGTAGAACTTTTTTCTTGGTGTCGATCTGCATCCCCTCCCAGTACTACCGGAGGTACCCTAAATCAAACCCAGGCGGTAAGATACTATCAACAAATATTGATCCAATCGTGATTGTGATTTTCGTCGCTGATTTAATAAGTTGGCATCAAGCTTGATTGCAATTACGTAGGGTTAAAATAATGAAAATAAATCGATTGATACTTTTCGTTGTATCGTTGTTGCTGCCTCTCTTCGTCAGCTCAGGCGCTGACGCAAGAGGTACCAAACAGCTTACACCCGAAATCAAGGTCAACCTCATGAAGCTAAAAGCCATTAGAGGAACGCCGGTGGATGCATCCACCTTCAATGGCCGACCCGTTCTGGTGACTTTTTTCGCCAGCTGGTGCCCGCCTTGCGCCTCAGAGATGCGGGGCTTCCGTGATTTCATCAAAGAAAATGGGCCGGACAATGTAAAACATAATTGCGGTTAATTGGATCGAAGATTTGACCGGTCTGTCGCCGTCACGAATGAAGCGTTTTTTGCGCGTTGTCGACCCAAGCATCAAAGTTGTGTTGGGCACCAAAGCCGTTTCCAAGGATTTCGGCACTGTCCTCAGCATTCCGGCCGCTTTTATCTACGATAAGAACGGCAAGCAAGTATTCTCACTGGGTGGCGGCAGAGGTGGTCACGGCCGGTACTACCTGCGGCGTAGAGAACTGGAGCGGGTGCTCGCCAAGATGAAATAAGGGCCTCTCGCAACCCAGGTAAAAAAGGCCGACCTAAGATCTAGTTCACGACCGGAACAATACCATATTGTTCAGTGATCCGGCAGATGATACCTAATTGCCTAAATCACGCCCTTATCTCTAAGCGCCGCACAGTCTTCTGCACTGATGTCGAGCAATTCTTCCAGCACTTCCTCCGTATGCTCTCCCAGCATCGGCGGTGTGCGGCGATAGCTCACCGGGGTGGCGGACATCTTGATCGGGCTACCGATCATGCGTACCGGCTTATCGCCGGCGGCCGGGTGATCCATCTCAATCTCCATCTCACGGGCCTGGACTTGCGGATCGGCAAACACCTGGTCGATGCGATTGATCGGCCCGCTGGCGATTTTGATCTCATCTAGACCTTCGAGCCAATAGTCAGAGGATTTTTGAACCGTGACCGCATTGAGTATTTCCGTCAGCTCATCGCGATTACGCACCCGCATATCATTGGTCTTAAAGCGCTCATCGGTTGCCAGTTCGGAGCGTTCGATAAAGTCGCAAAAGCGCTCAAATTGGGCGTCATTGCCGACCGAGATGATGACATTACCGTCGGCCGTCGGGAACACCTGATAGGGCACGATATTGGGGTGCGCATTGCCGAGCAATCCCGGTACTTCGCCGGAGGTCAAATAATTCAGCCCCTGTATAGAGAGCGTTGAAACCTGGGTGTCCAGGAGCGATATGTCGACCTGCTGGCCTTCACCCGTTACTTCCCGGTGGCGCAGCGCTGCATTGATCGAAATAGCCGCCCAGAGGCCCGCTGTGAGGTCGGCAATCGGCACGCCGACCCGTTGCGGCTCACCGCCTTTCTCGCCGGTGATGCTCATCATACCGCTCATGCCCTGGGCCATGAAATCATAGCCGGGCTGGGTCGCCATCGGACCGGTTTGGCCAAAGCCGGTGATTGAGCAATAGACGAGGCTTGGAAACTCATCCTTGAGGTCGTCATAGCTCAAGCCGTATTTCGCCAGATTACCGACCTTAAAGTTCTCCACCAGGATATCGCATTTAGCGATCATTTTTCTGGCCAGCGCCTGACCTTCCTTACTGGTGAGGTCGAGGCTGATCGAGCGCTTGTTGCGGTTGGCGGTGAGATAGTATCCGGATTCCGTGGTTTCGTTGCCCGCCGGGTCTTTGACGAAGGGAGGGCCAAACTTGCGTGTATCGTCGCCCAGACCTGGGCGCTCAACTTTAATCACATCGGCACCAAGATCGCCGAGTATTTGCACGCAGCTCGGACCTGCTAAAACGCGGGTAAGATCAAAAACTCGCAGGCCGGACAGGGGGCCCACACTTGCTCCCCGAGCAGAATCAGTCATGAATTATATGTTCCTTGTTATAGAAGTGTATCAAAGAGCTTAAAACTTCGCTCATGCGCAGCCTCTGCCGCCGCCAAGTTATGGGCATCGGGCCGGTCTGAATTGGCAAAAGCGTGACCCGCGTCATACATGTAGATCGAAACATTTTCCTTGCCGATCAGGGCGCCATGGATCTTGTTGCGGTCTTCAACCGAGAAAGTATCGTCTTGCTCACCCATATGGAAGATCATCGGGCAGGTGACGTTTTTGCCTTCGTCCAGATATTCATGGATTTGCGTGCCGTAATAGGCGACGGCGGCATCTATTTCCAACCGGGCGGCGGCGAGATAAGTGAACGTACCGCCGAGGCAAAAACCGGTGACGCCAACTTTGCCGTTGCATTCGGGCATTGCTTTGACCGCTGCCAAAGACGTTGCCATATCATCGACCGCCTTGTCATGGTCAACCGTCTGCAAATAGCTAAAAGCTTTCTCAAGTTCTTCCGGCTTGCTGGGATCGGCGACGAAGTCGGGGTCAAAACGCCAGAACATATCGGGTGCCACCACCACATAACCTTGTTCGGCGTAGCGATCAGCGATTTTTTTAATCCAATCCGTGATGCCGAAAATTTCCTGGATCATGACAATTCCTGGTCCACTTCCGCTTGCCGGTTTGGCACAATAGGCATTAAAGCTGGCACCATCTGTGGCGGCAATATTGATCATTTCACCTGACATTATTACTCCCCTTTGTATTGCTGAATTTTATATAACCTATTGGTATAGATTTACCTGATCGCGATGTTTGCGGCAAACTTCATTTGCGAATTTGATCGGCTCTTTGGCAAAAAATTCAATGATCTCAATAGTTTCTCTAAGTGCAGAAAATATAGTTAGAATTTATGTGACATATGCACAACAAATCAAACCAAATTGGTTGTGGATAAGTCTGTCGATAAGTTTCGCCGTATAAAGTCTGGCAATTGCCGGGAAAGGGTTTGATTCAAATCCATTTATGAGAGTGTGGTCGCAACTCATTGTAAAGCAGTAACAAAATAAGATTCCAACCAATAATTATAGGGTGATTAATCTCCCATTTCCGCTAATTTTCGTCAAAATGCTAATTTTTGTGATGTGTAAAACTTTTGATGAACGCAGCAATAAATAATACTATTAATCGCTTTAAATATAAGAGCTTAAAAGTAATTAGGCATCACTTATAAACGGGCTCCTCTACAGTTATGGTGATCGTTTAAAATATTATTCAAGAGATATCTCGAATAATTTGGCAATGCCCATATCATAATCACAAGTTCTGACTTTTGATGAAATAAAACTCCTGAATATTGCACCGTTACTTTTAAATATTATTCATTAGTTTGTTCCTTGCTAAGTGGTCGTCACCTAGGTCGTTTCTCAACCGGATTGATTTTGGCGCCATGTGGTCGCCTTTTTATAATTCTTACATTATAAATCTGATTGGTAATTAAATCAGATTTACACCAACAGCGAGGCCTTATGGATCAAGTCGTTGAGCCGAAATCCCAAACGTCGAGCCAGGACACGCAAATTCTCAAAAGTGTGTGCCGGAGTTGTCATGGCGGGTGCGGAACCTTACTGCATGTTAAAGATGATGTGCTGGTGAAAGTCGAAGGCGATCCTGATAGCCCATTTAACCAGGGCCGCCTTTGTCCCATTGGCAATGCTGCCAAAGAAATGGTCTATCACCCTGACCGGCTTAAATATCCGATGCGGCGCAAAGGCGAGCGAGGCTCAGGCGATTGGCAGCGCATCTCCTGGGATGATGCACTGGATGAGATTGCCGAAAAACTAACTCAAACCAAAAATGAATACGGCGCTGAGGCGGTTCACCTCGGTACCGGCACCGGGCGTCATCATATTCGCTGGGTCTCGCGCTTTGCCTATTCTTTCGGCAGCCCCAATTGGAGCGAACCCGGCTTTGCCCAATGCTTTCACCCGCGCGTCAATGCCTGTACTCAAACCATGGGCGACCTTCCGGTCAGTGATTTTCTCAGCGATATTACAGCGGAAGTTATCTGTTTTTGGGGCCACCAGCCGCTGAATTCGGGTCCTGACGGGGAAACTCGTTTCAATGCAAGGGATGGCCTCAAAGCCAGTTCAAAAACTATCGTAGTTGACCCCCGCGAAACCTATTTGGCCAAAAAGGCTGATCTATGGCTGCAACTCCGACCTGGTACCGACGATGCGCTGGCATTGGCGATGATCCATGTGATCATCGAAGAAGAGCTGCAGGATAAAGAGTTCGTCGATAATTATACCCATGGCTATGACGAGTTGGCGGTCCGCGTTAAAGATATGACGCCGGAATGGGCGGAAGAAATAACCTGGGTGCCGGCTGATAAAATCCGCGAAGCCGCCCGTATGTTGGCAACGATCAAACCGGCGTTGATGGAGTGGGGGGTCGCGCTGGAGCAAACGCCTAATTGCATCCAAACCGTTCGGGCGGTCGCGATCATTCCCTCGATCACCGGCAATATTGATGTGCCAGGCGGCTGGGTTATGGGTATGCATGGGTTGGGGCCGGTGCCGAGCAACATCGATAATTTATCAGAAGAACAAAACGCCAAACGTCTCGGCTTTGAGCATTTCAAAATGTTGTGCGGTGAGGGAGCAGCGCTGCCGGCGGCCCATATCCCAACCGTTCTGCAAGCGATGCGAACGGGTGAACCTTATCCGGTTAAAGCCTTTCTGATCTTCGGCAACAATACGCTGACGACCTATGGCAACAGCAAGCTCGTTTATGAATCACTGATAAACCTCGATTTCATCGTCAATGCGGATTTGTTTATGACGCCGACAGCGGAACTCGCAGATATTGTATTGCCCGCTGCTTTTTGGCCTGAGATCAACGAGGTCGCCGGATTGCCGACCATTGCCGGCAATGTCATCTGCGCCAACCAGCAGGCGATCAGGACCTATGAATGCAAATCGGATGAGGAAATTTTCTCTGAACTGGCGCGGCGGCTCAATCTTGATGTTGGCACCGAAACCCCTGAGGAAGTCTATGAGCTGCAGATGGCGGCGGGCGGCACGGGTCTTACCTTCGAAGATTTGAAAAAAGTCGGCTTTTATGAAGTGCCAATGAAATACCGCAAATATGAGACCGACGGATTTAAGACACCGACCGGCAAGCTGGAGCTGTATTCCGTGCGGTTCGAGGAAATGGGCTATGATCCGCTGCCCTTTTACTCTGAACCACCGGAAAGCCCGGTTTCACAGCCGGAAATGGCCAAGCACTATCCGCTGATATTAACCACCGGCGGGCGCATCCCATTTTTCTTTAATTCCGAAGGACGCCAAATCGATTCGTGTCGTAAAGGTGCCCGCGAGCCAATCGCTGAAATTCACCCGACTACTGCGGCCAAACATAGCATCACCGATGGTGACTGGATGTGGATTGAAAACAGCCGGGGCAAAATTCGCCAACGCGCCAAGCTGACGGAAGGTATTGACCCCCGTGTCATTAACACTGAATTTGGCTGGTGGTTCCCGGAAGACCCGGCGCCTGAATATGGTGTATGGAAATCAAATGCCAATGTGCTGACCAGTGTCGAGCCGCCGTTTGATCCGCAAATGGGTACTTATCAACTCCGCGCTCTACTTTGCAAAGTATCGAAAGTCAGCGAAGCCGAGATTTAGCTCCGCTTGTAAGAATAGGGGGAAGGTGATGCTCGAACTTTATTATTTGGAAGAAGCGGATTCAATTTGTTCCAATCGTGCAGTGATGACCTTGGCTGAAAAAGGTATCGATGATTGGGTAGCGCACAAAATCGTCTTGATGGATGGGGATCAGTTCACGCCGGAATACCAAAAACTCAACCCTAAATCACAGGTGCCGACGCTGGTCCACGATGGGAGAGTTATCCGGGAATCTTCCATTATTTGCCGCTACATTGACGGGCTCAAAGATGATCCCGCCCTGATTCCCGCCGATCCGGTTGAACGTGCGTATCTAGAGGAATGGATAAAAGATTGCGACGAATCTGGCTATCAAGCGACGGCGTCAATCAATTTTGTCACTAAGTTTCGGCTGGCGGTGCCGATCGAAAAAATGGAGGCGCGCTGGAAGCAGGTGACCGATATTGACCGCATTCATCGTCAACAATCCTGTATCCGGGAAGGACTGGACTCTCCCTATGTCCTGCGAGCCGTCGGCGCTTGGGAAAGGATTTTTGCCAAGGCTGAAAAAACTCTATCTGACGGACGACCCTGGATTATGGGGGATGCGATCAGTCTCGTGGAAACGACCCATGGGCCGTTTATCAAAGTGCTTGATCTATTACGGTTGCTCGATCTATGGCTCGAAGATCGCCCTCACGTGCAAGCCTGGTGGGATCGAATAACCGAACGGGATAGCTATAAATTGCTCGAAGAATATCCGGGGCAAAGTGAAGACGAAGATGCCCCACATGCTGTTGCAGGCAAAAAGGTTGCGGCGAAGTTTAAAGAACTACTGACCAGCTACCGTGACATGATGCCGGCATCATAAAGCCCTCTGTAATATTTTCTGCCAGAAATGTTCTGCCGCATAATTCGCTAGGGCGAAATCATGCCCCGCGGCAGCGATTTTCTCTCGCTCCTGGTCATGCGCCAAAAAATAGGTGATTTTATCCTCAAGTTCGGCCGCGGTTTCAAACTCAACATAATGAACATCCGGCGTCAGCCATTTGCGCGTTTCCGGGCTGGCTTCCTCCAGCAACAGACAGCCTGAAAATAAAGCCTCCATCGTCCGTCCTTTGCATTGTTTAATCTGATCAAGCCCGGAAATTGTTGAAAAATTGAGGGTGATTTTCGATTGCTGGAGCAGGGCGGCATAGTCCTCAATCGGCAAATGAGTGTCGCCAAAGCCGCCCGCTACATGCATCGGCAATCCGGTCTGTTGGAGCGAATTTAGCGCCGCTTTGCGGTCAGGGTAATAATCGGTGCTGCCGGCAAAGCTGACGGCAATCGGCCGGTCACCGGACTGGCTATGAAAAAGGGCAGGGTCCTGCGGCGTCCAGGTATCGAGAAATCTCGAACTGTCGCCGAAAAATTGTGGATAGACGGAGTAGCAATCAATGACGACGTTGACATCAACCTGATCATAATAAACCGCGATACGTTCCATCGCGCGCTCATCAAAAGTGTCGCAATGCTGGGAAAATACGGTTACCGGTATTTTATCTTTAAGGGTCGCAAATGTATCCGGCTTCGGGTTGAGATCAGTGCCAGGCACCTGCCGAAAAAAAATAATATCCGGACGCCAGTCCTGGCACTGCTTGATCAACGCCCCATCAGCGCGCTCACCGGTTTGCACGGCAACTTCATCATAGTGAAAGGCTTGCCAGTCAGCTAAATCACTCGCCGCGAGAGAGTTGATAAAATTGTGATGAACATTCGACAGCGATGCCTGGGGATTACATTCCGCCCATTTTTCGGTGACGAAAAGGAGCTTAGGTTTACTGGTGCTGTCAGCCAATTTGATCTCCGCTGGTTAGCGCGGGAGTTCGGTACTTCCCATCAGAAACTCATCGACGGCACGCGCGCACTGGCGGCCTTCCCGGATGGCCCAAACAACCAATGACTGGCCACGTCGTATATCACCGGCAGCAAAGACTTTCGGCTGCGACGTCTGGTAGTCTTCCGTATTGGCTTTGACATTGCCGCGGTCATCAAGTTCGACTTTTAGATCATCGATCAAGCCTTCATGAGTAGGATGAATAAAGCCCATGGCGAGCAGCACCAAATCGGCCGGTAAACTGTCGGCAGAACCATCGACTTCAACCATTTGCATGCTACCATTTTTATCATTTTGCCAATCAACGCGGACCGTTTGCATGCCCGTGACGCTGCCATTGGCATCAATGAAGTTCTTGGTTGTGATCGACCAGTCGCGTTGAGCACCTTCTTCATGGGAGGTGGAGGTGCGCATTTTCGTTGGCCAATCCGGCCAAGTCAGGCGCTTATTCTCTTTCTCAGGTGGTTGCGGCATGATTTCCAGCTGAGTGACGCTGGCTGCGCCTTGACGGAAGGAGGTGCCGACACAGTCAGAACCGGTATCACCACCACCAATGACGACAACATTTTTATCTTTTGCCGAAATTTCTTCGACATCACTTAAATCTTCGCCCGATACCCGGCGATTTTGCTGAACTAAAAAATCCATCGCAAAGTGAACGCCATTGGTTTCCCGGCCAGGCACCGGCAGGTCACGCGGGGCTTCCGCGCCGCCCGCAAGAACAATAGCATCGAACTCTTTATCGAGCTCATCGGTTGTCACATCAACACCGATATTGGTGTTGGTTCGCACGGTGACGCCTTCTTGCTCCATTTGAACCTGACGGCGGTCGATGAGATGCTTTTCCATTTTAAAATCAGGTATGCCGTAGCGCAGTAGGCCGCCGATTTTGGCATTTTTCTCAAACAGGGTTACATCGTGACCGGCGCGGGCGAGCTGTTGGGCGGCTGCCATACCGGCAGGTCCAGCGCCAATGACAGCGACTTTTTTACCCGATTTGTGCTCTGGGAGTTGTGGCTTTACCCAACCCTTTTCCCAAGCTTTATCAATAACAGCGCACTCGATTGTCTTAATGGTGACCGGCTGATCTTCCAAATTAAGCGTGCAGGATTCCTGACACGGGGCCGGGCAAATACGGCCGGTAAATTCCGGGAAGTTGTTGGTGGAATGCAGCACCTCAATGGCTTCTCTGAATTTGCCGCGATATACCAAATCATTCCAATCGGGAATAATATTATTGACCGGGCAGCCATTGTGGCAATACGGAATGCCGCAATCCATGCACCGCGCACCTTGGCGGGATAGTTGTTTCTCGCTTAAGGGTATAACGAATTCGTTGTAATGTTTGACGCGTTCTTCCGGTGGACGATAGGTACGGTCGCGCGGCTCAAACTCCATAAATCCAGTAGCCTTGCCCATGATCAGTCTCCTACCGCAACGCCGATTTCTGACGGTTCGGCTTCTTCATCAGCCCGCGCCTGCATCTCCTGCAGCGCCCGGCGGTAATCAACAGGCATAACTTTGACAAATTTCGGCAGGTAATCATCCCAATTGTCGAGAATCTCCCGTGCCCTATCGCTATCGGTATAGTGCATGTGATTTTCAATTAATTTACGTAAACGCAGCGCATCATAGCCGGTCATGTCGCTCATAATGTCGACCCGGCCATGAGTTTCGAGATCGCCGCGTTGATGGCCATGATCTTCCAGCATACGATCTTCGTCGCTGATCGGTTCGAGATCGACCATCGCCATATTGCAGCGAATGTCGAAATCATGTGATTCGTTGAGGACATAGGCAATGCCGCCGCTCATGCCAGCCGCAAAGTTGCGACCCGTTTCACCAAGCACGACAACAACACCGCCCGTCATATATTCGCAGCAATGATCGCCAACACCTTCGACGACGGCCGTCGCGCCGGAGTTACGGACGGCAAAACGCTCGCCGGCAACGCCCCGGAAATAACATTCGCCTTCGATCGCGCCATACAGTGCCACATTACCGATGACGATGTTTGCTTCGGCTTTAAACGTCGAAACCTTTGGCGGGTAGACCACTAAGCGGCCACCGCTCAGGCCTTTACCAATATAATCATTGGCATCACCCTCAAGTTCGATACTGACGCCTTTGGAAAGGAACGCACCGAAGCTTTGACCACCCGATCCTTTGGCTTTGATATAAATGGTGTCATCCGGTAACCCAGCCTGGCCATATTTCTCCGCGATTTCGCCGGACAGCATGGCACCCACGGTCCGATTGATATTGGCGACATCGGTTTCAATTTTAACTGCCTGACCGGTTTCAAGCGCCGGTTTAGCTTCTTCAATTAGTTTGTTATCAAGCGCTCTATCGAGGCCGTGATCCTGATCTTCAGAATGATAGACGGCGACATCCGGGCCCATATCCGGTTTGTAGAGGATGCGTGAGAGGTCGAGGCCATTGGCTTTCCAATGATCGATCGCTTTGTTCATCTGCAAGAGATCAGAACGCCCAATCATTTCATTGACGGTGCGTATGCCCAGCTCAGCCATAATTTGGCGCATTTCTTCGGCAACAAAGAACATATAATTCACCACATGCTCCGGCTTGCCTTTGAATTTCTTGCGCAGTTCCGCGTCTTGCGTCGCGATGCCAACCGGGCAGGTGTTGAGATGACATTTCCGCATCATCAGACAGCCGGAAGCGATCAGAGCAGCAGTGGCAATACCGTATTCATCGGCGCCCAAGAGGGCCGCAACAGCAACATCCCGACCGGTGCGAATACCACCATCGGCCTGTACGCAAATACGACCGCGGAGCTTGTTTAAGACCAGTGTTTGGTGGGTTTCAGCGAGGCCAATTTCCCACGCCGAGCCGGCATTCATCACCGACGTAATCGGGCTGGCACCTGTGCCGCCATCCATGCCGGAGATCAGCACGTGATCTGCATGGGCTTTGGAGACACCCGCAGCAATTGTGCCGACACCAACGATCGAGACCAGTTTCACACTAATGCGGGCTTTCGGATTTACGTTCTTTAGATCGTGGATAAGCTGGGCTAAATCCTCAATCGAATAAATATCATGGTGTGGTGGTGGCGAGATTAGGCCGACGCCGGGCGTTGAGTGGCGCACACGGGCAATCGTTTCATCAACTTTATGCCCTGGCAGCTGGCCTCCTTCACCGGGTTTCGCGCCTTGTGCCATTTTGATCTGAATTTCATCGGCGTTCCGAAGATACTCGACGGTTACACCAAAGCGGCCTGACGCTACTTGCTTAATGGCTGAACGCATCGAATCACCACTTGAGAGTGGTACGTAGCGTTCGGGCTCCTCACCACCTTCACCGGTATTTGACTTGCCGCCAATCCGGTTCATCGCAATGGCGAGATTGGTGTGCGCCTCAAAAGAGATTGAGCCGAACGACATGGCGCCGGTGACGAAACGTTTGACAATTTCAGCCGCCGGTTCGACTTCATCCAGTGCAATACTGTCATTGCCGTCAAAATCAAACTCAAACAGACCGCGCAGGTTTTTCAGTTTGCGCGAATGGTCATTCATCGCCGCGGCATAATTGTTATAAAGTTCCTGCGAGTTACCGCGCGCGGAATGTTGCAGCTTAGATATTGTCTCCGGCGTCCACATATGCTCTTCGCCGCGGATGCGATAGGCCATTTCACCACCAACATCCAAAGCTTCTTCCAATATCGGCGAGTTGCCGAAGGCGAGCTCGTGGCGGGTAACCGTTTCCTGAGCGACCTCTGCGAGGCCGATGCCTTCAATCGCTGAGGCAGTATTGGTGAAATAGGCTTCAACAAATTCGTCACGCAAGCCGATGGCATCAAAAATCTGCGCGCCGCAATAGCTTTGATAGGTCGAAATGCCCATTTTTGACATCACTTTAAGGATGCCTTTATCGGCCGCCTTAATGTAGCGGGTATGCGCCTCGGAGATCGATAAATCGTCCGGTAATTGATCGCGGGCATCGGTGATCGTGTCAAAGGCCAAATAGGGATTAATTGCTTCGGCGCCGTAACCGGCCAGTAAGCAAAAATCATGCACTTGGCGGGCTTCACCGGTTTCAACCACCAGCCCCGATTCGGTTCGTAAACCCTCCCGGATTAGGTGATGATGCACGGCTGCTGTTGCCAACAAAGACGGGATCGCCACTTGATCCGCATTTACGTCGCGATCCGACAAAATCAGAATATTTTGCCCTTCAAGAACTTTTTCCTGGGCTTCGTTGCAGAGCTGCTCGAGCGCGGCTTTCATGCCGCCGGCACCTTCTGAGGCGGCATAACACATGCTCAGAGTTACCGAGCGGAAAGAACCGTTACGGCTATCAATATGACGGATTTTCTCCAGATCGACATTTGACAAAATTGGCTGGCGTACTTCTAAGCGCATATGTTTGCCGCCGGTCTCCAAATCCAAAAGATTCGGCCGCGGTCCGATCAAAGATACCAAAGACATCACCAATTCCTCACGAATTGGGTCGATCGGCGGGTTGGTCACTTGGGCAAACGCCTGCTTGAAGTAATCGAACAACATTTTCGGGCGATCAGACAGCACCGCTTGGGGGATATCACGCCCCATCGAGCCAATTGGGTCCTGACCGCTGGTTGCCATCGGTAGTAAAAAGAATTTTAAATCTTCCTGGGTGTAGCCAAAAGCCTGTTGACGATCCAGCAAGGTCTGATGGTTGAGCGGCATCGGCTCGACATCAGCTGGCAGGTCCTCCAAGCGAATCTGCGTTTCATCGAGCCAATCCTGAAACGGGTAGGCACTTGACAGGCTGTCTTTTAGCTCAGCATCGTCGATAATCCGGCCTTCTTCGAGATCAATCAAGAACATCTTACCAGGCTGCAGTCGCCACTTCTTGACGATTTTTTCATCTGGAATATCCAGCACGCCAACTTCAGAGCCCATGATGCAAAGATCATCATCGGTAACGATATAGCGTGCCGGACGGAGGCCGTTGCGGTCTAAGGTCGCGCCGATTTGGCGGCCATCAGTAAAGGCGACAGCGGCGGGGCCATCCCATGGCTCCATGAGAGCTGCGTTATATTCGTAAAACGCCCGGCGTCCTTCATCCATCAGCGGATTATCATTCCAGGCTTCGGGAATCATCAGCATCATGGCGTGCGATAGGGAATACCCCCCCGCAACGAGGAGTTCGAGCGCATTATCAAAAGTCGCCGAATCTGAATTACCATCGCCGATCAAAGGCCACAACTTGTCGAGGTCATCACCGAGAAAATCTGAGCTCATATTATGGCGGCGGGCCGCCATCCAATTGATATTGCCGCGCAGCGTATTTATTTCGCCATTGTGGCACAAATAGCGGAACGGCTGTGCCAATTCCCAAGATGGGAAGGTGTTGGTCGAGAAGCGCTGGTGTACGAGTGCCAGCGCCGATTCGAAGCGGTCATCTTTTAAATCCGTATAATATTCGCCGACCCGGTCAGCCAGCATCATGCCCTTATAGCAAATTGTGCGGGAAGACATTGTCGGTACGTAATACGCTTCTTCGCGAGCCATATTATTGGCTGCAACGGTATGGTGAGCCTGTTTACGAATAACAAAGAGCTTACTTTCGAAGGCATTATTGTCGGCGCAATTATCGCCTTTGCTGATAAATATTTGCCGAATGAAAGGCTCCATTTCGCGTACTGAATCACTGAGCCAGGAATTATCGGTGGGTAAATCACGCCAACCCAGAACAGCCTGTCCTTCTTTGCTTACGAGGTCTTCAATCGCTTTTTCGCAATCGGCGCGCGCCTTTTCATCCTGTGGCAAAAATATCATGCCGACGCCGTAATCACCTTCTTGGGGTAAGGTGATGCCAAGCTCATCACATTCCTCACGCAAAAAACGATCTGGGATTTGAATCAAAATACCGGCGCCATCACCGGCCAGAGGGTCCGCACCGGCGGCGCCGCGATGCGTTAAATTGCCAAGCACCGTTAAACCCTGTTGGATAACTTCATGGCTCTTGCGGTTCTTGATGTTGGCGACAAAGCCAACACCGCATGAATCGTGTTCCTTACTGGGATTATATAACCCTTGTTTTTTTGGCTGCCCAAACTTACCCATAGTCCCTCGTACGCGTTATTCCACTTCAAAAAGAGCGTGTTGATAGCAGGACAAATCCGCCCTTGCAATCACCCGCCAGTCACATTTATCTCCCCAAACTCCCCAATTTTACCCGAAAAATTCGAGTGCCAAATTGGGTCAAGGCCGTCGTTCCTCCGAAATTACGGCGGCTCTTTTCGGCAATAAGGCCTGGAAAATGGCTCTGTTCAATCCCGTAAAAAAAGGGACAGTTCCCATGAACCGCCGATCCGCCGTTAAAACCATCCAAAGTAATGCGCCCATATAACGGACGTATCAGGAGGGGCCTATTGTGGTCCATCCCGGTGGCAAGTTCTTTGGCTACCGGAAAATGAGACGGATTTTACGCCTCGTGACTTATTTCGAAGCTATAATACGGGATAAAGATCAATTCGTCACGCCCACAGAGCGATAAATTTGGCGTTTCTGAGACAATTTTACCCCTTAACTATTGAAATTAAAGGGTTAATTGTCAGATAAAACGCTTTGATATGCTCAGAATCCTGCTTTACCCTACGCTTATGTTTGTTCTTTTCACAGATTTCGGCGCCACCGGTCCATACATCGGTCAAATGAAGGCAAAATTGATCGAAATAGCGCCTGAAGTGCCGATTATTGACTTATTTTCCGATGCACCGTGCCAGAACCCAATGGCCGCCGCCTATTTATTGGCTGCCTATGCAGAGGCTTTTCCGAGGGGCTCGATCTTTGTCTGTGTTGTTGATCCTGGTGTCGGCGGTGAAAGGCCTGGCGTGATCATTGAGGCGGAGGGAAAATATTTTGTCGGTCCAGGTAATGGGTTATTCGAGATGGTGTTACGAGGCGCCAATCCTACGGCAAAAATTTGGGAAATCGATTGGCCGCCTGATACTGTTTCAGCTAGTTTTCACGGGCGTGATATTTTTGCTCCGGTGGCGGCGATGATTGCCAATGGTGATGATAAACCGGGCATAGAGCGTTCAATCGAGTGGCAGAGGCAGGATAAGTGGCCGGATAATTTGGCCGAAGTCATTTATATTGATCATTACGGCAATGCGATTACGGGGATGCGAGAATACTTCGTAAAACCGTCAATTGCATTACGGGTAAATCATGTTTACTTAAATAAAGCTCTTACATTTTCAAGCGTGTCAAAGGGACAAGCATTTTGGTTTGTGAATTCAAATGGTTTGGTTGAAATCGCCGCTAATAAAGGACGAGCAGCGGAATTGTTAAATTTGAATGTTGGGACAAAAATTGAGTTGAGTGATAACGCTCATAGATAAATTAGAAGCGGTACATTAGTTTAGGTGTCAACTATTACGAATGATTTACAATGCACTTCAATTATGGCATGTCAAAAGGCAAAAGGCCTCAAATCGCTCTGTGTGGGAAAAAATATTGAATGTCAATTAGAGTAAAAATATGGGGATGTCGGGGGAGTATTGCCTGTCCGGCACCAACTCACCTGAAATATGGTGGTAATACCACCAGTCTCGAAGTCGAAGTTGGAGATCAGACGATATTACTCGACTGTGGCACCGGCATTCGAAGTCTTGGTCAGCAACTGATGAAAACTAACATGGAGCATTGCTACATGTTGCTGACCCATACTCATTGGGATCACATTAACGGATTTCCTTTCTTCGCGCCGGCTTTTGATCCCAATCGAAAGTTCGATATTATGGCCGGCCATATGATTGATAAGGGCGGCATTAAAAATGTCTTCGAAGCGCAGATGGAAAACCCGATGTTTCCGATCCCGCTCGAGGCGATGCAATCTCAAATGACATTTACGGATTTCAAGGCGGGCGACGAATTGGATATTGGCGAAAGCCCAGGCGTCAAAGTGAGTACAGCATTGCTGCATCATCCAAATGATGCCACTGGATATCGTGTTGATTATAAAGGCAAATCCATGTGCCTGATAACGGATACCGAACACGTGCCGGGCGAGCCAGATGAAAATGTATTGCGCCTTATCGAAGGCGCCGATCTGGTGATCTATGATGCCACCTATACCGAGGAGGAATTCCCAAGCCGAATTGGCTGGGGGCATTCAACTTGGCAAGAAGGCGTCAAGCTCTGTAAAATGGCTGGTGCGAAACGGCTGGGTATTTTTCATCATGACCCGGAACATGATGATGTATTTATGGATAAGCTCGCCGAAGATGCCGCCCGTGAATGGGACGGTACTTTCGTTATTCAGGAAAATATGGATTTTATTGTCGAGTAATTTTGCCCGCCTGAATGCCAGTTCTATGGCATCAAAAAAATCTCCGTTATTTAATTGATTTTGTTTTCTTGCCGTCGCGTTTTTTACGGCGGAATTGCGGAATTTTAACTTTTTGATAAATCGGCTTGCGATTGATGCGCAGCACGACACGCCGATTGGCGACCATATTGTCAATAATCGGTGCACCCTGAGCGTCCCGATTAGGAAATTTCGGCCTTGTGTCCGCATAACCAGTTGCTTTGAGACGCGTCCGCGTCATGCCCTCGGTGATCATGAAACGCACCACCGTCGATGCTCTGCCGGATGATAATTCCCAGTTGGAGGGAAATTTTAGCGAGCTGATCGGATCATCGTCGGTATGTCCTTCGATAGATATATTGAAGCTGTGATAGATCGGTGACGCCAGTTCTTCGTAAATGCTTTTTAATACCGGCACTGCTTGATCGGTCAGATCGGCGGAGCCCGGCTTAAAGAAGGCGCCGCCATCCAATTCCAGAGTGATGCTACCGTCCGCATCGGTGCCGACTTTAACGGCTTCCTCGGCGCCTTCCTGGATCAGGATATCGCGCAAATCTTCTTCTAGTTCATTTTTGTCGTCTTTACGCTCCTTGCTGGCCATATTTTCGTTGAGGCCAGCCGCAACTTGATCGTAAATCTCCAGATCAACTTTGGAGAACGAAAAGAACAGCACGAAGAAGGCCATCAACAGGGTTATGGCGTCGGCATAGGTGACAAGCCAATCTTCTGAAGCATCGTCTGTTTTGGGTGCTGGAGGCACTGACATGGTTAATTTCTCACCTAGTCGTAAATTTTATTTTTTCATTTTGTCGATGTTGAAATGAATTGCCGGGTCCAGAAAGCTGTTCATTTTATCTTGAATGTAGCGGGGAGAACGGCGCTCAGCGAGCAGCGAAAGTCCCTCAGCTACCAGATAATTTCTAAACCGTACGATCTCTTCGCGTTGCTGAATTTTCGTCGCTACCGGTATGAACAGCAAGCGGGCAAACAGCACACCATAAAGCGTCGTCACCAATGCCACGGCTAATGCGGGCCCGAGATTTTCCGGATCACTCAAATTGCCCAGCATAATGACCAGACCGACCAGGGTTCCGATCATGCCGAAGGCAGGCGATATAGCGCCCATGGTTTTTAAGATGTTTGCCTGAACGGTATTGCGGCCGAACGATGTCTCGATGGTGGTGTTCAAAATATCGCGAACTTCTTCGCCGGTATAACCACTAATGACCATATCGACGCCAAAGGCCATAAATCGATCGGTGCGTTTTAATTTGCTGGCTTCGGCTTCAAGGGCGGGAAGGCCTGACTTCTGCACCGTGTAGCCCCAGCGAATCACACGGCCAACTTCTGATTTCAACAAGTTGCGGCTAACTTGTGGGGCGAAAACAATCCGGTAGATCATTTTCAGCGACAGTAGAACGTAACGTGCTTCATATGAGATAAAAGAAGATGCCAAGGTGCCGCCAACAACCATGACCAGACTGGGGAGGTTTAAAAATACCAGGAAATCATCGGTGGCAACTGCAATTGCACCAATAAACAATCCTATTCCAATGATGAAACCGAGGATGGTTCCTATCGACATTTAAGACCCCCGATATAATTAGCCCAATATCCCACTCACGTTAAGTTAGTATATCAACACAAATGGTTTAAATTTTATTGCTATCCGTATGATTTATACACCGGCTACTATTGATGAATAAACCGAATCCTTATTAAAAAGCAATATGTTATGCAAATTCACCTGTTGTAAGCCGATTTCTATCTTTCGCGAAAAGCCTCAGCTTTCATTTTAAGAACCGGTTTTATCAGAAAATCGATCACTGTCTTTGTACCGGTATGAATGTCAACGGTTGCCAGCATACCGGCAGAAATCGGTAAATCGCCTTCCTTTGCGCCGAGATAAGTTTTGTCGGTTTCAACCTGGACCTGGAAAAACGGGCCGGTATCAGGATCTTCGGTGGAATCTGCGGCGACAAGTGTTACCACACCATCCAAAGCGCCATATTGGACAAAATTGTAGGTTGAGATTTTCACCCGCGCCGGCTGGCCAGTCTGAACAAAGCCGCGATCAATCGGGTTAAGCTTGGCATCAATGATTAATTTCTCACCAGTGGGAACGATTTCCATGATTGGCTCGCCAGGCTTTACCACACCTCCCGTTGTCGAATAGCGCACGTTCTTAACAATACCGTCAATTGGGCTTTTGACCTCAAGCCGGGCACCCCGCTCACCGGCCACAGTGAGTTCTTCTTTGAGACGCGCAATGGTTTCTTCGATGTTGCCAAGTTCATCGCGGGCTTCCCGGCTAAAGCGATCCTTGGTTTCTGTTTGCCGGACTTTAGCCTCGTCGACACCGGCTTTGGTGCGGGGGATCGCCGTACTTAAAGTAGATGATTCACTTTCAAGATCTTCAACTTCAGCTTCGAGCTTGAGGTGCTCCATCCGCGGCACCAGTTTTTGCTTCAACAGTTCGGCCGAATCTTTGAGCCGCTCTTTGGCCAGATTTAAGTTGCGGTCGGCAGAGCGTTTTTTTGAAACGAGTTCGGCAACTTCAAGTTCGCGTTGGCGGATTTGATTGCTGAGTACGCTTAATGTCGAGCGAAGTTCTCGCTGGCGCGCATCGAAGGTCTTTTGCTGGGCTGACAATAGTCGCGGATGACGTCTTCTTACTTCATCCGGAAAGATTGGCTTCGCGCCGGTCGCTTCGGCCTCAAGCCGTGCTTGTAAAACGATCTGGCTATCCAAGCGGACAATGAGTTCCTCTTTATTCAAGCCCGAAGAAGCGCGGTCCAGTTCCAATAGAATCTGCCCGGTTTTAACCGCGCTGCCTTCGCGCACGCTGATACTTTTAATAATACCGCCTTCCAAATGCTGGATGACTTTCAGATCACCCTTTGGCACCACCGTGCCTTCGGCAACCGTCACTTCGTCGAGCTCGGCAAAAAACGCCCACGTTAATGCGCCGCTAATTAAGACGATGATTGTATACGCCACCGGACGCCACGTTGGCAGCGGGTGAGTTTCAATTAAAGTGTCGAGGCGATCCATCTTTTTAATCCCGTAGCAAACTCAAACAGTTACCAGTCACTGTTATTTATCTGAACTTGAGGAAACCGTTGCAATCGTGGTTTCAGGTTCAATTTCTATATCAGTAGAATTTGGCAAAACTGTGCCAGAAGTTTCTGCTTGTTTGATTTTATTGTCTCCATCTTTGGGAGCTTTTGCTTTGAATAGCTTTTCGGCTTTTGATTGCCCGGCCAAATTTGCTGCCGCTGGTTTCGCAGGCGCTGCTCGTTTTGCTGGTTGAGCCGGAGCCGCCGCCTTAGCCGGCGCTGCTCGTTTTACCGGTTTTGGAATGCCACCACCCGCCGGGGCCGCTGCTTTGGCCGGTGCCGCACGCTTAGCCGGGCGGGGAATGCCACCTTTTGCGGCGTCAGGTTTCGGAATGCCAGCAGGACTACCTGCCGGTTGGTCACCTGGTTTAGGTATTCCGGAAGGTTTATCACCTGGTTTAGGTATGCCGGAAGGTTTATCACCTGGTTTCGGAATTCCAGATGGTTTAGCAGACTGATCTTCAGATTTATCTTCCGCTTCATCGGCAGGTTTATCTGGGGCTTTTTTCTTACCCGCGCCGAAGAGCCGCGGCAGGATTTCCTTGGCGGGACCGGCGAGGGCAATTTTACCACGGTCGAGCGCAATCAAATTGTCACAGCCTTGCAACAGCACCGGGCTATGTGACACCAGAATAACGGTGTGTTCCTCGGCCAGGTCTTTCAAAGTGTCTCTCAGTTCTTCTTCAGCTTGGCGATCCAGGTTGCTTGACGGTTCATCGAGCAATAGCACAACAGGATCACTCACCAGCGCGCGGGCAATCGCAATACGTTGGCGTTGGCCACCTGACAAGCGCTGGCCGGCTTCACCAATTTCCGAGCCATACCCATCAGGTAAATCAATGATAAATTTATGCACCCCAGCAGCCGTCGCGGCTGATATGATCTGGTCATCATTGGCGGTCGGATTTCCAAACGCAATATTATCCCGCACCGAGCCGGCAAACAGCACTGTTTCCTGCGGCACATAGCCGATCCAGCTGACCAATTGATCGCGGCTGAATTGGATTATATCGGCGCCATCGAGCATAACTCTGCCGGATTTGGGTTTGTATAGGCCCTGCATCAACTTGATCATGGTGGTTTTGCCGCAACCGTTGCGCCCGACCACAGCGTGTAAGCCGCCCGACCGAATACCGATTTTTATGCCATCGACCACATTGGCGGCTTCTTCCGAATAGGCGAAAGTGACATCTTCCATGGCAATCTCGCCGCGCGGGCGGTCGATTTCGATTTCCGGTATCATGCGATCGGATTCGGCGCCAAATACCTCACCCAGCCGTTCAACAGCTTTGCCGAAGGAAGAGTAAATTCGCCACGTGCCAACCAATTGATTGAGCGGTCCCAGCAGTCTTCCGCTCAGCATATTGGTGGCGATCAGTGAGCCCATGGTCAGCTCGCCGGCGATAATAAATATCGCGCCGACGGTGGTCATAGCGACGGTGGTGGCGACCGATAATATGCCGCCAAAATTTGAGAAGCTGTCCGTTTTGCTGCCGCGGGTTGAGGCGTTTTCAATATTTTCGGCGTGCGCCAATTCCCACATCGGACGCATTGTGCGTTCCAGGCCAAGCGCTTTAATCGTGGTTCGGCCGTTGATCATTTCGCTGATGATTTGGTCACGGCTCTGGGTTGATTCACGTTCATCCTGATTGGCGCTATTCATAACCGCTGAGGAACGCCAGGCGATGAATATATAAAGACACCAGATAACGGCCAACACCGGCACCAGCGGCTCGGCGATGATCCAGATAATGCCTAAAAAGACAAAGGTGAAAGGCAGGTCAGCTAGCAGGATGGCCGGAGCGCCGGAAAGCGTATTGCGGATCATGTCGACGTCGCGGAACAGCGCCTGCCAAAATCCCGACGCTCTTGATTCCAACATATCCAACGGCAGTGAGGTCACTTTATCAAATAAGCTACGGCCGATTTCGACATCGACGCGCAGGGCGACGGTTTGCATTATGCGCGAGCGGGATTGCTTAATGACATAATCAAATACAATAACCAGGGCGACCCCGATCACCAATCCTCACAATGTGCTGATGCCATTGCTAAAGATAACGCGGTCATAGACCTGCATGGTAAAAACCGGCACCACCAGAGCAATGAGATTAACGAAGACCGACATCACCAGCATTTCGATGAAAGTTTTGCGCATGGGGCGCAAAAATTCCCTCAGCCAGGATCGGTGCGGCTTTTCGTCAGCCATATAACCTCTCAACGATTAACAGTTATGTTTTGGTGTCGCGCAATCGCTCAATTTAATCAAGTGTAGATTATAACAAGTATACGCAGGTCTGGAGAAGCTTTGCCAGTTTGCAACATGGAAATATCACCCAAATTTCAGTGGATTAGCCCTTGACGCCTGTCTCTCTAGTGGGTGAAGTTATGTGGTAAATTAATAATGCGGCGAAAATATGCCTCCCGTGGAGTTTTTTAAGTGGCTGACAGTGAAAATTCGATTTCGATTCGCCAGCGACTGCATCTGCCGAAAGTCGGCAAAGCACGGTGGATCGCCATTGTTTTGTTGGCCGCTTTTATGTTTGTCCGGTGGTGGGATCCAGGGCCACTTGAATTATTACGTCTCAAAACCTTCGATTTATATCAGCAGATAAAACCGCGCGAACTTTTGCCGAATAGCCCGGTGGTGATTATTGATCTTGATGACGAGAGCCAACAGGAAATCGGCCAATGGCCGTGGCCGAGAAACATTGTCGCCCAATTGGTGCAAAATCTTTTCCGCATGGGTGTTGGCGTGGTCGGCTTTGATATCGTGTTTGCCGAGCCGGATCGCATGAACGGCGAAAATGTCGTTGCCAGTTTGGTTGGTCTTGATGTCGAGATGAAAAAGAAATTGGCGGCGCTGCCGAGTAATGATGCAATATTTGGCAAGCTAATACGGGCGGCCCGGCGGGTCGTTGTTGGGCAAGCGGGCTTGAATAACGAAAAAGTATAAGAGGGGCGAAAACCGCTGCGTTCGCGTGTCTTCGAGCGCCAACTCAAAGGCGCGCCAAAACCACAAGCCTGGGCGCCGACATTTCCGGGTCTGCTAAGAAATGTTGATGCCATCGAGCGTTTTGCCGGTGGTCACGGAATTCTCAGTCTGGTGCCTGAGCCGGATGGTATCGTCCGCCGGGTACCGGCATTTTTTAAAAATGGCAAACGGCTCTATCCAACGCTTTCGGTGGAAATCATGCGGGTGGCGGCAGGACGTAGCGGAGTCGTGACCAAAGGTGGCCCGGCCGGCATCATTGATGTGGCCATCAACAAGCAGATCAAAGTGCCAACCGACCGCATTGGCCGAATGTGGCCTTATTTTACTAAGATGGACAAAAAGAAATATGTTTCGGCAAAAGATGTTCTGGCCGGCACGGTTGATCCGAAAGCAATACGCGGCAAGCTGGCCATTGTCGGCACCTCAGCCATTGGATTGTTTGATATCAAGACCATTCCAAGGGAACGGTTCATCCCGGGAGTGGAAGTCCATGCTCAGCTTATCGAATCGGTGCTGACGAAATCGTTTCTATCCCGACCCGGCTTTGCCGATGCGGCGGAGATGGCAATTGCCATCGTTGGCGGGATTTTAATCATTATTTTTGTGCCGTGGATCGGTGCTAAATGGACGTTGTTGATGTTCCTGGCCATAGCCGGTGGAGCAGGCGCAACATCGTGGTATTTATTCGTTGAACAGCAGGTTATTCTTGATGCGGCTTTTGCGATCATGGCGATCCTATTGCTTTATGTGACCTTGACCTACACCAGCTATGCGGCCGAAGAAGCCCAACGCCGCCAAACCCGTGATGCGTTTTCGAAATACCTCTCGCCGGCGATGGTGGAGCAGGTCGTCGAAGACCCGAGCCTTCTATCATTGGGCGGCACCAAGCGCGATATGACATTATTGTTCTGCGACGTTCGCGGTTTTACCTCGATCTCGGAATTGTTTGATGCCGAGGGGCTAACTGTACTGATCAACAAACTACTGACGCCGCTGACGGATATTATTTTGGCGCGCCAGGGAACCGTCGATAAATATATGGGCGATTGCATCATGGCGTTTTGGAATGCGCCGATGGACGATGAGAAGCATGCCGAAGATGGCTGCCGGTCGGCCTTGGAAATGGTAGCGGCGATGGCGCCCTTGAATGAACGCCTGGAACAAGAGGCCAAGGAAGAGGGACGTAAACACCTCGATTTGAAAGTTGGGCTTGGTTTGAACTCCGGTGAGGCGGTGGTTGGCAATATGGGTACGGCGCAGCGCATGGACTACTCGGTGCTGGGTGATACCGTTAACACCGCAGCGCGCTTAGAAGGACAGTCAAAGACCTATGGTGTGGATATTGTGATTGGCCCCAACACCCACGAACAGGTGCCGGAGTTTGCCACCTTGCGGCTCGATAATATTCAGGTCAAGGGCAAGACGGTTGGCTTATTGGTTTATGCCTTGATGGGCGACGAGGAATTGGCCAAAGATCCTGAGTTTATCAAAATCAAAGAAATCGATGAAGCGATGCTCAATGCCTATACATCACAGCAATGGGAGGAAGCCAAAAGTCTTCTCGTGGAACTCCGCACCAAGGGCGAACGGTTCAGGCTGGATGTGCTGTGTGATCTCTACGAAAGCCGGATCAAAGCTTACGAAGCCGAACCGCCGGGCGACGATTGGGACGGCATCTTCATCGCTACGACCAAATAGCTAATTAAGTGCCTGGCACCGAATTAACACTGTTTTGGGAACTGCACTGCGAATTTTGACAAATACCGAAACATAATTAAGGTCTAGCGTGGCAGGGTATCACCGGCGCCTTGAGCGGAGCTTTCCAATTCACCCATGACCATCCGGCCCATCGACAGCAGTAGTGCATAAACGGATTCGCGCTCGGCGAAGGAGGCGGTGGCGAAATTAATACGGGCATTGGTGATTTCACTTTCGGCATCGAGCACGTTGATGACGGTTTCTTTACCGGCGGCGCGGAGCTTTTTTCGGGAATCAAACACCTCAGAGGCGATATTCACGGCATTTTCAAGTTGTTTCAAACGCTCCCGAGCGGTATGCAGGTTTTGCCACGAGATGCGAGCCCCTTCAATCACCTTGCGGACGGCAAATTCATAAATGTCCCGGCTCGCCGAGTAATCAAACGAAGCTTGGGCAATATTTGCGCGTGACGTCAGGCCGGTAAACAAATCCCAATTTGCCTGCAGGATAAACGACGCATCGCGCCGTGTGCCAAGCGTGCCGCCGGCGTGTTTCTCGTAATTCCAAGTGCTGACAAAATCAACTCTTGGATACAGTTCGGCGCGCACCGTGCGTTTGCGTTCACGGGCGACCGCGACTTGACGATCACTGTTCAATACTTGCGGATTCTCAGCGAGGGCGATATCGACCGCAGCTCCTAAGGAATCGGGTAGAAGATCGGCTTTCGGTATGGGTTCAACCATTTTATCGATATCCGGTGCTATGTTGAACACCTGGGTATAGCGAGAAAAAGCGTTCTCAAGATCACCTTCAAAACGAACCCGGCGTTCCTTGGCAAGTTGCAGCCGGGATTTGGCCTGCAGTACGTCGACGGCGATACCGGAGCCTTTTTGCACCCGTTCATCTTCGAGATTTAATTGGATTTGAATGGTCTCTTCATTTTGCGCCGCCAGTTCAACTAATTGAATTTGGCGAAGCACATCAATATAAGCTGAAATGCCTTCCATCATGGTATTTTGGCTGGTGGTCTCAAGCGTCGATTCACTGACCAGTTTGTTGAGCCGCGCGGTGCGGGTGGCCGAGGTTGCACCAAAACCTTCAAAGAGGTTTTGCGTCACCGACAGGCTGGCGGATTGTTTGGAACGTGACCATATTTTACCGTCGGCTTGAGCACGCTCAGCCGGGTTGTCAATTTGTTCGGGGCCATAATCCGACGTGACATTCACAGTCGGCAAAAATGCTGCCGCCGCTTTCGATATTTCCTCGCGGCTGGAGGCAACAACTTTCACGGCGGATTTAACTTGCGGGTGGTCGTTAACGAGGGTGGAAAGCGCTTGTTCCAAAGTTTGTGCGCGTGCCGGGGCAACGCTCAAAAGCATCAATACGCTAAACGGAATAAAACCCCTCAGGATGGTTTGAGCAAACTTACTTAAAACCCTCAATTCGACAATGTCTCCAACCAGTGTTTGGCCTGACAGTCGCAACCTCAAAGTTAGTCGCACAAATACTAATTTATGCAACTTTATCACAATATATTGCGACTCAATACGATTTATAGACAATATTTAGAGATATCCACAAGAAATTGTCCATATCAACATGCTGTGCACACAGATATCCCGAGGAAACTGCGATTTTATCGAGATTTTAGGGGTGTTTGATTTAAAAGTTGATGGCGCAAGACCTAGGCTATGGCGCCAAACTCTATTTTGATTCGAGCTTCAATACGCCATCCCAATCCTTGGGGGGATTTTTTTTCATCTCTTTGCAGCGCGTGATATAAATATCTGAAAGCTTGTCTTCAGGGTGCAGGGCGAGGGATTCGCCAAAGCTCGTGATCGCTTTGTCCCAGTCGCCGGCTTTGTAATGTTTGCGGCCTTCATTGAAATAATTGACGACTTCCATCAAGTTTGGAAAAGTTTCGTCTGAATGGAAATCTAAGACCTCAAAAACGCAAACAGGTTTGGTCTTACCTTTGACAATCACATCATCGATATCGCGCATGCGATACGTACCTCTGAGCTTGGCAACAGTGTATTCACTAATCAAAAGTTGCGCAGCATATTGTTTGCAGGCACTTTCGAGACGAGCCGCCAAGTTCACGCCATCACCAATCATGGTGTAATCCATCCGCTTCGGGGAGCCGATGTTACCGGAAACGACTTTGTCGGTATTGAGACCAATGCCCATTTTAACCGGCGGCTGGCCAGCTGCCTCGCGCTCGACGTTCCATTCATCGAGACTGGTCAGCATGTTGATTGACGCCCGGACGGCGCGATCTTCATCGTCGTCATGGGAGATCGGCACGCCAAAGGCCGCCATTATGGCATCGCCAATAAATTTATCGAGCATGCCTTCTTCGGCGGTTATGCAATCCACCATGATGGTGAAATAATCGTTGAGCAGGGTAACCGTGCCTTGGGCGCCCAGTGTTTCGGTTAGCGTTGTAAAGCCTCGCACATCAGAGAACAGGATCGTCGCTGTTGCATCCTGACCACCCAGGATATCTTCACCGCCTTCGAGCAACTGGTCGGCAATACCCGGATCCATATAGCGCGACATTGTCGATTTCATGCGTTTTTCAGAACTGATATCTTCGATCATGATCATGGTGCCAAGCGGCTTATCATCTTCAGCACTGATCAGCGGTAAGATCGTTGTATTAACTGACAACGATTCTTCGTTAAACACCATTTCTGCATCCATGGTGACGTCAACTTCGTGGGTCTCGGCGATCCGCGATATTTTGTCCATGACCCACTGATTTTTTCCGGTGAAATATTCTTCTGCTAATTGGCCGACGATGTCATCATCTTCGATGCCCATAATGCGATGACCGGCGGCGTTACAGGTTACGATCTTACCATCTTCGTCCAAAGTAATAACGCCGTTCGACATGCTTTCGAGCATGCCTTCGTTATAGTTCTTCATGTTTTGGACATCGTCGAAGAGCTTGGCGTTTTCGAGGCCGATAGAAACCTGCGCGGTAAAGGCTTTGAGACGTTGCTCGTCCTCATCGGTAAATGGTCCACCACGCTTATTGAGGACTTGGGTCACGCCAATCACTTTGCTATCTTTGTTGACCACCGGCACACACAGGATCGAGCGCGTAAAGTAGCCGGTCTGCTTGTCGAAGGACGGGTTGAATCTTAGATCAGCATAGGCGTGCGGGATGTTGACGGTTTGGCCTGAGGTAAAGACGGCGCCAGCGATACCGAGATGATTGGGCAGGCGGATTTCACCGATCGAATCGCCCATGGCAACACGAGAAAATAGTTCGTCGGTTTTATCATCATTGAGGAAAAGCGTCGAACGGTCGGCTTTCAACATGCGGGTCGCTTCACCCATCACTTTGGCCAGCAATTTATCGAGTTCGATTTCAGAGGTGACGTCTGAGACGACATCAAGAAATTCCATTTCCTGGAGGCGGGATTTACGCATGCGTTCAACTTGCTGGGTGCTTTGAAGCGCCACGGCTGCCTGGGTCGACAATGCTTCCAATAGGTTTAGATCATCTTTGGTGAACTTGCCTTTTTTCTTGTTCAGCGCCTGGACCACGCCAATGACTTCGCCGGAGACAGTTCGAACCGGAACACACAAAATACTTTTCGTTGTAAAACCGGTTGTCTGGTCGACCGTTCGATTGAAGCGACTATCGGAATAGGCATCATGAATGATAAGTCCTTCATTTGCCGTAAAAACTGCACCGGCGATGCCGCTATCATTTAACACGCGAATTTCTCTGACCAACTCACCTTGAGCTACCCTTGAGTAAAGCTCACCGGTATCGGGGTCATTGAGGAATAGTGTGCCGCGTTCGGATTTGGTTTCGTCGGTGGTAATTTCAACGACTTTGCTGAGGACTTCACCGAGCGTCTCGAACCCGGCGACTTGGCGGGATACGCTCAGCAGTAACTCGGCGCGGTGCAGTTTCTTCTCGATTTCCAAATGCTTCCGCGTGCTGGATTTCTTGCCTGCCGGTTTTTTGCTTTTGCTGATCTTTGCTGTTCCCCCAGAGCTGCGGCTGGAACTACCTGCATCGGCCCGAAGCGCTGGCGAATCATTCGAACTATTTGCCATCTAGTTTTTCCAACTCTTTCCTTAGTGACACAATGGTATTTTGGAGGTGAATTTTTTCGTCACGGGTCTCACGTTCCGTTTCCTGTCGATCATCTTCAAAATTGAATTTCATGCGTTCCATTTCGTCACGCAGTTGTTGAATAGTTTCCCGCAACTGTGCCAGTTCAATATTGGCATCAGAGACCGCTTGCTGGACGGCCTCATCTTTTTCAAATTTTAACTTTTCAAGTTCGTCGCGCAATGCTGCGGCAGTTCCTCGCAATTGCGCATTTTCGCTGGCGCCTGCCGAGACGGCATTTTGTATAGCATCTTCCTGATTGAATTTATATTGTTCAAGTTCTGTTCTGAGTGCCTGAATCGTTTCCTTTAGATCACGAATTTCAGTCTCCGCGATATGGAGGGCTTCTTCCTGATTATTTGAATTTTGAAGCGCTGCTTCCATTTTGAACGTATCTCGGTCTATTTGTATTCGGTAGATAATCTAATAATCGTTGCATCTAAGTGATTCGTCAAGTTTTGCCCCAATTTAAACCAGTTTTAATTTGCCATAGGCCTTAAAAAAAGTGCTGGTGAATACTATATGGAACAACAGGCAACACATAAGAACTTGGTGACCCTAATATGTCCTTGATTCTCAGTATATTAGCAATTTTTGTTGGCTTAGTGGCCGTATATTTGGCCGCTGACACAAAACAGAATATAGAATCAAAAATTCGCCAGCATGCAGAGCTTTATACAAATTCAGCCCAGAAATCTATTGATGATTGTATTAATGGTATTAGAAATTTGACTGAGCGAATTTAAATAATTAAATCCGAGACGGTGGATTTTCCTGAATTCAAATCCCAAATCATGGTCGAACTAGCTGATATCAACGCTAAATTATCTGATGTTAGGCTTGAGTTGATAATTCTGGACCCAAAAAAAAATTCCCAAGATGGTGGCGCCCCCACCCGAACGGCTTGAAAAGTCTCAATCTTTTTAATATTACCTGCCTTCTCTTGATTGCTGCGTTATCATCATTGATCTGAAAAAACTGCCTTTTGCCGGCTAATTATCTGTTGAGGTTGAGCTGGCTCCGTGGGAAAATTGTCGTAATTTGGGTTCGACGCAACCATATCTGTCCGAATTTCTAGGTGATTTGCCTTGGTAAGAGTTCTCATATTTTTAGTTATATCGATTGTTCTTGCCGCTGCCGCATGGGGGGGGATCGTATTTTTCAGCAAGAAAGATACCACGCCACCGGAAGCAGCAACATCCGGCGCCACCTCCGGAAAAGCAAAGTTAAATAAAAAGCGCTTAGAAGTTTTGGCGAAAAAGCGAGCTGCACCAACAAATTTCAGTACTTTCGATCCGGAAAATAGTTATGAAGATGGTGAAGTCGTGGTTGTCGATCCACCGAAGGATTTTGCGAATTTGGTCCGTGGTATTGGCTTTACTGTCATTGAATCAGTCAATTTAGGCGATCTTGGAATCACGGTCGTGCGCTTACGGGTGCCTTCGGGGCAAACGGTTCGATCTGCCAGACGAACATTATTGGGCCGCTTTCCCGGCTTGGTCGTTGATGCCAATCATCAATTTGACCCGTCACAGTCGCGCCGCCGCCGCGGCCCCGACACGGGTAGCGCTGCAGATCAATTGCGCAAACGTCGGGCCAGTAGCACGGACAGTCGGGCACGGGCGGCGATTGGCTGGAAAAACATTCCGGTGACCTGTGGTCGCGGTGTACGCTTAGGAATGATCGATTCGGGCGTTGATCTAAAGCACCCAGCATTGATCGGGCAAAATATAGAATTTAGGTCGTTTCATAGTCGTAACCGCAAGCAAGGGCCATCCCATCATGGCACTGCTGTGGCGGCGATTTTGGTCGGCAAACCTGGGGTAAAAGGCTGGGGAGGATTGTTGCCGGGGGCCGAGCTAAAGGCCGCCAATATGTTTGAAATCAATAAAATCGGCAAAAAAGTCGGCAACGTTATTGCGCTGCTTAAAGGTCTCAACTGGATGGCTCAGCAGAAAGTGCATGTGGTCAATTTAAGCATCGCCGGGACCAATAACCGGGCGGTCAATAAAGCCTTTAAAGCGGCGCGCAAAAAGGGGCTCGTTATGGTCGCCGCGGTTGGTAACTGGGGTCGCTCTGACAAACCGGCCTATCCTGCTGCTTATAGTCAGGTTTTAGCGGTTACTGCCGTTGGGCGTTATCGCAAAATTTATAATAAAGCCAATACGGGTGACTACATTGAATTCGCGGCCCCTGGTGTGCGTCTATGGACCGCCGTGCCGGGTGGCGGCAAGTATCAAAGCGGCACCTCTTTCGCCACGCCTTATGTCACAGCTTTACTGGGGTTAGAAATTGCCAAAGGCGCAAGCAAAAGCCCGGCATCGCTCCGCAATATTCTAAAAGGTTCCGTAGCTGATCTCGGCAAGCCCGGCAAAGACAAAACCTATGGCTGGGGCTTTGTCGAAAAACAGCCCAATTGCTGAGTGGCGATCGGTCAAATGATCGATTTTGATTGGAAAATGCTCTAGGTATCGCGGCGTCTGACAGAATCAGAAATACTTTGAGCAATATCAGCGTCACCTGGGTCGGCAGAAAAGGCGACGTCAATGGCTTGGGCCAATTTGGGCAGCAATTGCAGATCCTTTTTTTCTGGCTTTTTTGGTTTTTTGCAGATGTTATTTACTACGTCTAAGATTGAAGTGCATAATTCACTTACATTGTCGTATTTAGTGTCTTTCATACGACGGCCAATATCTTCCGACACATATTTTAAACGATCCAGCTGCATTTTGGTATCAGAGATGGCTCTGCCATCAACATAAAGCGGTACAATTGTATCCACCAAAAAAGAAATTTGAAAAGCGTTTCGCTCCACTTTTTGTTCATTAATAATACCGGCAAATTCATCAATTTCTTTCTGAAAGTTTGATCCGGTAGTTTGTCCAAGCGCACTGCGTTTAACCGGGTTGGGCACTTCTAATTCCTGTATCACCGATTCCCCCTCGCGCGTGCCCGTCCTTCGTGTCGGACCAATATAGTCCGCCGTTACAACAAAATCTTTGCGCTGGCTGACCAGAAAATTCACCCGCTTGACCAAGGCGCCTGCAGTTATGGGTTTTAATATCAAATCATCAGAACCGGTATCAATGATGCGCATTATTTCTTCTTTTTCAGGATCATGCGCCATCATAATAATAACGATAAAAGGATTGTCGCCAACTTCATGGTGACGAATCCGGCGGACCAGATCGCTCATATCACCGCGTGGAAATTCATAATCGGCAATCAACAGATCAACTTGTCCTTGCGCCACTAAATCTTCAACTTCGGCGACCTTTTCGACGAGCGCGATATCGCGAAAACCTTCATGATGAAGCACGCTTCTTATTTCATCGCGAATCTGGCCGCCGGGATCGGCAACCACCAGTCTAGTTGTTTCAAAATTTGGTTTCGCCATGCTAATTGTGGTCCAGTCGCAAGAGTCCAATTTATCCTTATTAATTTTTACATTATTTTTTTTCTAAATAATTTAGTATAATTCTATTTTCCAGGGCCATCCCATTGGAGAAATAGGGTAACTTAGCTATTTTCAACAATATTTCGCGATCAGGCCAGCGTTAAATAAGCCATATGACTTAAATTAGATTTAAAGTATATTGTAAAGGCCTGGGGAGTCTAATTTGGGGGGGATTAGTCAACATCGACAGGAGTCTGGTTATGATTGTATCTCAAATACTCAAAGAAAAAGGTCACGAAGTCTTTACCGTCTCGAAGGATATTTCGGTAAAAGAAGTTTCTGAACTGTTAGCAGAAAAGCGGATTGGCGCCGTCGTTGTAATGGATCAAGCAGGTGCGGTTGATGGTATTATTTCTGAACGCGATGTCGTTCGTGGTCTGGCTCAGCACGGTTCCGGCATTCTCGATAAAAAAGTAGATGAATTGATGACCAAGAACGTCATTACGCATGGTTTGGATGATCATATTGATGATCTTATGCAGGAAATGACAAAAAGCCGTATTCGTCACCTGCCCATTTTAGATGATGGCAAACTCGTTGGCGTTATCAGTATTGGCGACGTCGTGAAAAACCGGGTTGAAGAACTCGAGGCGGAAGGCAACATGTTGCGCGATTATATCGCCACCGGCTAACGTGAAGCTCAGCTAGAATATATTAGTTATGCTATTCCACATCCGATCAATGAAGCCGTCATCCTGATCATCTTTACTTTGTTCTTTTGTCTGTCGAACAGTCGATTCGACTGGCTCAGCTGGCGTTGCTGATTTATCCGATTTAAAGACCCCAGTTACCCCATCGACCATACGATCGATCATTCCTTTATCCTTACTCACCGGGCCATTGGTCACGGTTTCATTGGCGAGTGGCTTAATCGGTGTCGGTTTTGCCGTTACCGCAGGCGGCGGCGAATTGGCAATTTTCAAAGGCGCGTTTTCAGGCGTTTTCTCACTAATTTTTGACCTCACGGGTTGGGCCGGTAGCTCAGGTTGAACCGTCGGTTTTTTTGGTGTGCCGACAATCGGTATTGAGTTTACCTGGGTATTTGGGGCAAATGGGTTAGGCTTATCTGCGGGCCATTGCTTAACCGTCTGAGGCGGTGGTGTTGGTTGAACCGGAGGCGGCGGAGTGACAATTGGAGTAATTGGGGGTGGCGTGGGGCCTGGCTGTTTTGGGACATTGATCACGGGTGCTTGCGGGGTTCCCAGCGGCGCTACGGGCGACCGCCTCCGGTCATCTTCATCCAACGCCGTGCGCTGGTTTCGGATGCCCAGAATATAATGAGCGATATTGAAATAGCCTTTTTCGATCGCAAGACCGGCTGCGGTCTGGCCATTTTGGTTCACCGCCGTAATATTCGCGCCGGCTGTTATGCTTGAGCGGACTTCGGCAAGATTGTTAGCGGCAACTGCAGAAAATAGACGTTGCGTCAATTGCGCCGTTGAGGTGCTACCAGACTGCGCATAGGCCGCCGAGGACAGCATTAATGCGGCCCCGAGAAGCGCGCCACCGACAAAACCTTTTATGCTTTTTATTTTCTGCAAAGTTCAAACCTGTATTGATTAATTTTCGCGAGCCATTTTAACACGAAACGCATTACCCACCTACTGAGACCAACTAATAGACAGATATATGGTACAAAAGCCTTGAATTGGCAAATTTTCAGGCAAAATAATATTATCTGGATCAAATAACTTGAACGGACATCACATTTTGAAGATATCAATCGAATATTGTGCTCATTGAAACTATGAACCGCGCGCCCTCCGTGTGAGGGACCAACTGAACGAACTCCATAACGCCGATATCGATTTGGTGGCCGGCGGAGGCGGGGTGTTTGAAATAACCTTGGACGGCGAACTCGTTTTTTCGAAAAAGAGCGAGGGGCGCTTTCCTACTGACGAAGATCTTCAGTCACTCATCCCGAATCAATCCTAGTGCAAAAACAACCCCCAAACTGGCAAATCTCCATCCTGCGGGCGCTGCGTCAGGCGAACTATTACGGCTGGCGTAAAATAAAACCCGGCCTCCGGACGTTGGCCGGTATCCTGTTGATCATCGGCGGTATGTTCGGCTTCCTGCCGATCCTCGGCTTTTGGATGATACCCGTCGGCCTGCTTTTGATCGCGCTCGATATTCCGGTACTCCGCCGCTCGATTCAGCACTGGCTTTTGAAGTTAAAGCAAAAGCTCCATCACGGGGGTAGTTATTAGCTGATCGAAGTCGCAAAATTAAAAGGTCGTTGAATTGAACAATCAGATAGATTTAATATGTCCTATGGAAAAATCTGATTATTCAAATCTCGATTTCAAGGCGCTTCAGGTTCTGAAATTGGTCTATGAGCTTGGCTCGCTTTCCGCCGCTGCCACCAAGCTCGGACAAAATCAATCTTCGGTCAGTTATACGATTGACCGGTTGCGGGCTGCCTTTGGTGATCCGTTGTTTGTGCGCGCAGGCCGGGGTGTTGATCCCACCCTGCGCTGCCGCGAAATTATTACCGGGGTTGAAGAATTGCTTGATCAAATGGCTGAATTGGCACGCTCGCCCGATTTTGACCCAGCCTTATCAGAAGAAGTCATTACGATCTCTTGCAATCACTTTGAACGTTCGGTGTTGTTGCCACCGCTTATTCGTCGAATTCAGTCAGAAGCCCCTGGCATGAAATTGATGATTTTGCAGTCTATGGTGCAGGGCCATGGCCAATTGAACCGTGGCGAGTGTGATATTTTTTTGTCGCCGATTCAGGCCAGTTTTGAAAATTTGTATCAGCAAAAACTGCTGGATGATAGCTACGTCATTGTGGCGGATTCTAATAATTCAATAATTGGCAAGCAGCTGACCTTGGAACAATACGGCAAATGCAAACATGTGGCGGTCACTTATGAGGGTGACTGGCGGGCACTTTACAGTGATGAAATTGAAGCCCAGGGCGTGGTTTTAGATATTGTCGTCGAAATGCCAAGCTCGGGCGATCTGCATCGCACCATCGAAGGCACGGATTTAATATTAACGTTGCCCTCAATCTTGGGCAGACTATTGCCCGCTAACCTTAAAATATTACCGAGTCCGTTCGAAACCGGAGTCTCGCTCTATCAATTCTGGAACAATCGGACCCATCACTCACCAGCCCATCGCTGGGTGAGAAATATCATCGCCGAAATCGGTAAAGAAGTGGCGGCATAGGCTGGCTGTTGAACTGGCTCACATGGTGAGACGCTGGTACAAATTCGTTTGAACTGAAAGGGTGCGCCTGATATTTCATGGCGCGAACGAGACAGGCTTGATGAGCCGACTTTACAAAAACAAAAATTGGGGAAGTTAGATGAGCACCGAATCCAAATTTAAATTTATATTGATCCCGCCGTTCCATCTGCCGGACCAGGACCAATTTACCGTCCCGGCTTACTCGGAACCGGCGGATGCGCCGAAAGTCCAACGCTTACTCAACAGTGATTTCGTTTTAAAGCATTTGGAAGACGTTGAATGGGATCTTCACCCAGGTGCTGAGCCGCCCTATGGCAATTGGTCGGTGGAAACCCGGGAAGAATTTGCTTATGCCGCGACGGCCAGGATTGAGTGCGTTCGCGAAGCTTGTGAATCGGGCAAGTACAATGCCGCCATTCTGTTGGGCGGTGGCGAGCCCGGCTTCATGGAATCCCGTGAGATCGGCCGTGCGCACGGCGTTGTCGTTACCGCCAACGCTTTTTCACAAATGTATTTGGCGACGATTTTGGGCGACAGTTTTTCGATCATCGATATTGAAGGCGTCCATAACGTCTATTACCGCGACCTCGTCCGCACCCACCAATTGCAAGGCCGCTGCCGCTCGATCCGGGGCATTGGCTATAGTCTGCCGCGGCCGGGAGACACTGATCCGGATACCTTAACGGCGCAATGTGAAGCCGCCGCCAGAGGTGAAAAATCCATCGCTGTTGAGCGCGCCATTGATCAAGCCGAAGCGGCGATTGTCGAAGACGGCGCCGAAGTGATCACGCTCGGCTGCTCGATGACGTTCTTCCTGCAGCCCCATATCCGCGATGGCCTCAAAGCGCGTGGCTTCGATGTGCCGGTGCTGGAAGGCTATACCGCTTCAATCGAGCTCGCCAAGCTGATGGTCAATCTTGGTGTAAATGCCAGCGGCATTACCTATATGGGCGCCCGTTCCGAACGGTATTTGAGCAAAATTCACCTTTAACGCCGCAAATACCTAATTGAGCTAAATCAATGTCTAGCTGGTGGCACTTGGCCTACTGTTAATAAAAAAGGGGGAATCTATGGCAACGATCATTCGATTTAAGGATTTGCTGGCCAATACCAAGGCTGAGCCGCCCTGCGAGATATTTTACGGCATCACCAAAGAGACGGTGCCGAATGCCAGTCTGGTCATGGGCTACACTCGCTCCGGTCCCGACATGCAAAATCAGCGGCATTATCATCCTCATAGCGGCGCCGGTCAGTGCAAGATCAAAGGCAATGACACCATGCTGTGCGGGCCCGATCACGACATCACTGAAGTCTCCTTCGGTGAGGGCAATTTCAATTATATTCCACCCGGCGAAATTCACGGCGCCATCGGTTCCGGTGAGGCCAATGAATTGGTGTTCGTTTATCCCGGCGTAAACTCGCTCGCCGATGCCGGTATCGTCTTTATGGAACCGCAATGGCAGCCGCCGGTTGATGCGGAAGAGCAGGGGTGATGCGTCATGCTGGTTAATGTCAAAAAACCGCTCGAAGAATTAAACCTGCTGCCGCCGGTGCTGGCCGAGCTTGGCGTGACTGGCGATGTCGCACCAGCGCCCGGCATGATGATGGGCCGCTTTCACATTGAGCCCGGTATGCGCAGCCGCAGCCAATTTAATATCAATGCTGATTTGGCGTTATTTGTGGTGCAGGGATCGGGCAAGCTGATTACCGGTCCGGGCCATGATGCTGATACCGATACTTTCGAAGATAAAGATTTCATCTATGTTGAGCGCGGCGAAATATTCGCGCTGGAAAATACCGCAGCCGAGACGGCGACGATAATATTCACCTATGTCGGCGTTGAGCGCTTGGCTGATCTAAACCGCACTTTTGTTGAGAAGCCGCCCGGCTAATTGGCAGCCCGCGGCGTTTATTTAAATGGGGGAAGTAAAATGAAAACTGTCTTAGTACGTGAACCAAGAGAAGATCTGGAATACGCGCCGTCGCTGGTCACCGGCTTTGGCATTAACGATGAAACCGTAAAGGATGCCGGCATGGTGATGGGCACCTCGATCATCCCGCCCGGTGGACGCAATTACCGCCACTACCACGTCAATGGGGACCTCTCGATGTACAAGATCACCGGCCATGACAAACTTTTGATCGGGCCGGATGATGATCTCCAGGAACTGGATTTCAAGGCCGGCGATTTTGTCTACATCCCACGGGGTGAAATCCACGGCGCCTATAATTTGCTCGATGAGCCTGGCTTTTTGGTGTTTTGCTACACCGGCATCAACAATGTCGAGGAACTGGTGAAAGTATATGTTGAAGAGCCGCCGGAGGATTGACGTTGGTTGGGTGCCTAAGTCTCGTGATGAACTTTTGGATTGTGATCGTTAACCTGCCAGTGCAGTATCGGGTTAATCTATCTTTTCTATAAAACGGTCCAGCTGAAAATGACGCTTCTTAAACTTAAAGTCACACCGATTGACCAAAGCGCGACGCTTAAAGAGCGAACCTATAAGGCGCTTAAGGCCGCAATCGAGCAGATGAATATATACCACAAAGATGCCCAACTTCGGCTCGATGAAAGAGAGATGTCACGGCAATTCGGTATTAGTCGTACGCCATTGCGCGAGGCGCTGGCGCGACTCGAACATGAAGGTCTGGTTCGCACGTATCCCAGGCGCGGCGTATTCCTGCTACGCAAATCAAAATTGGAAATTCTTGATATGATTACGCTGTGGGCTGCTTTGGAGAGCATGGCAGCGAGGCTTATCACATTGGAAGCCAGCGATGCCGAGATTGGGACGTTAAGGGAACTCGTTGGAAAATATGAAGATAGGGAAGTGCCTGCTAACCTTGATGAATATTCGGATGCCAATATTGAATTCCATCAGCGAATTTTGAAACTTAGCAAATGTAAGATATTGGAAGACACTGCCGCCGAACTGTTCATGCATGTTCGCGCAATTCGAGCCCGTACGATTGGTGAGGACGATCGAGCTGTTCGATCTGTTGTTGACCACAGCCATATCATCAAAGCGCTTGAGGCTCGCGATACAGAACGGGCTGAAGCGCTGGTTCGCGAACATACGCTTAATCTTCGGGCGCATGTTGAACGCTATCTAGATTTGAGCATGGATGATGACGATGGTGACGATAATGCCGCCGACACCCAAGGGGCGGCCTAGCATTCTATCTGCGAATTCCGTCTGACCGTTACGCCCCACTTTAACGAATTCGTCCCCCGTAGTAGGGTGTTTCATGATGTGCGCTGATATGTGGCATACCAGAATGGTCTAATTATTGGGCATTATGTTGCTGGCCGTCAATCATGCTCTAATATGTGCTGATCAAATGAAAGAGATTAAATATGTCGACAAAGTCAAAAACTCCCACATCTACCACTGCGGCAGATACGCCTGCGCAAAACACCTTAGCTCAAAAATTTTAACCTACGGCGATTGTCCCAAGGGAGATACCAATGGCACAAGACACAGAAGAAGCAGGCTCGCTGACAGATGGGTTTCATCTCGTTATTGATGCGCTTAGGCTCAACGACATCAATACAATTTACAACGTGCCGGGTATCCCGATAACGGATCTCGGTCGTTACATGCAGGCGACCGGGATGCGAGTACTGTCGTTCCGGCATGAACAGAATGCTGGGTACGCGGCGGCTATTGCCGGTTATTTGACCCAAAAACCCGGTATTTGCATGACCGTTTCCGCCCCCGGTTTTCTCAATGGGCTGACGGCGCTGGCGCATGCTACCACTAATTGCTTTCCGATGATTCTTATAAGTGGTTCTTCCGAACGCGAGATTGTTGATTTGCAGCAAGGCGACTATGAGGAAATGGACCAGCTCGCCATCGCTAAACCACTGTGTAAGGCGGCCTATCGCATATTACATGCTGAAGACATCGGCATTGGCATTGCGCGGGCCATCCGCGCTGCAGTTTCGGGGCGCCCGGGAGGGGTCTATCTCGATCTGCCGGCAAAACTATTTGCGCAGGTTATGGATGCAGATGCGGGTGAGCAATCGCTGGTAAAAGTTATCGATGCGGCGCCACGCCAGTTACCGGCACCGGAATCCATAGCGCGTGCCCTTGATGTTCTCAAAGGAGCTGAACGACCCCTGATTATCCTTGGTAAAGGAGCCGCCTATGCCCAGGTCGATGAGGCAATCCGAGCACTGGTTGAACAAAGCGGTATACCGTACCTGCCGATGAGTATGGCCAAGGGTCTGTTGCCGGATACGCACCCTCAATCAGCGGGTGCTGCTCGCTCGCTGGTGTTGAAGGAATCTGATGTCGTGATGTTGATCGGTACCCGGCTTAACTGGCTGCTATCGCATGGCAAGGGCAAAGCCTGGGGCGAAAGCCCTAAGAAGTTTGTCCATATCGATATTGAACCTAGAGAAATGGACAGCAATGTCGAGATCGCGGCGCCGGTGGTCGGCGATATAGGCTCTTGTGTCCAGGCTATGCTTGAAGGCATGGGCAAGAAGTGGGCGCCACCGCCAGCCGCATGGACCGATACGGTCAAAGATAAAGTGGAAACCAACGTTGAGCGCATGGCGCCAAGGTTACAAAACAATAATATCCCGATGGATTATCACGGTGCGCTCGGGACCCTGCGCACGATCATTAAAGAACGTCCCGAAGTGATACTCGTAAATGAAGGTGCCAATACACTCGATTTTGCGCGCAGCATTATTGATATGTACCAGCCTCGTAAAAGGCTGGATGTCGGTACCTGGGGCGTCATGGGCGTTGGCATGGGAACAGCTATAGCTGCCGCAGTTGAGACCGGTATGCCGGTGGTGGCTATCGAAGGCGATAGCGCCTTTGGGTTCTCTGGCATGGAGATCGAAACGATCTGCAGATATGACTTGCCGATATGCGTGGTGGTCTTCAATAACGGCGGCATTTATCGTGGTACCGACGTCAATCCATCAGGTGGTTCGGACGTTGCGACAACAGTATTCGTCAAGGAAGCGCGCTATGACAAAATGATGGAGGCGTTTGGCGGCGTCGGAATTAACGCGACCTCACCGGATGGGCTGAAAGAGGCGGTGAATGCAGCGCTGGAATCTGGCAAGCCAACCTTGGTGAATGCGGTGATTGATGAAGCTGCTGGCACCGAAAGCGGCCGTATAGGTAATCTCAATCCGCAAAGCGTTGTCGCCAAAAAATAAAGATGTCCAAATAATTTAAACTCGGGGAAATAAATATGAAAGCGTTAGAAGGAATTAAGATACTCGATTTTACTCATGTGCAATCGGGCCCAACCTGTACTCAGCTGTTGGCTTGGTTTGGCGCGGATGTCATTAAAGTAGAGCGTCCCGGCGTCGGCGATGCCACCCGCGGACAACTGCGCGACATCCCGGATGTCGACTCGCTCTATTTCACCATGCTTAATCATAATAAACGCTCGATAGAGCTTAACGGCAAAGAAGAGACCGGCAAGACGGTGCTGGAACGACTGGTAAAAACCTGTGATGTTCTGGTCGAGAATTTTGCCCCCGGCGCCCTTGATCGCATGGGATTTTCGTGGGAACGAATCCAGGAACTGAATCCACGTATGATCATGGCTTCGATTAAGGGATTCGGTCCGGGGCCTTATGCAGACTGCAAAGTGTACGAAAATGTCGCTCAATGTGCGGGCGGCGCGGCCTCGACAACCGGCTTTGTTGGTGAGCTTCCGACAGTAACGGGTGCGCAGATCGGCGATTCGGGAACCGGTCTTCATCTTGCCTTTGGCATTGTCACGGCATTATTCCAGAGAGAAAAGTCCGGCAAGGGGCAGCGGGTAACGGCGGCAATGCAGGATGGCGTCTTGAACCTTTGCCGGGTGAAACTGCGTGATCAGCAACGGATCGAAAGAGGACCGTTGACCGAATATTCCCAGTACGGCGAAGACATTCCGTTCGGTGAGGCGGTTCCCCGCGCCGGCAACGATTCGGGCGGCGGCCAACCGGGGCGTATCCTCAAATGTAAAGGTTGGGAAACCGATCCCGACTCTTATACTTATTTCATTACTCAGGCTGCCGCGTGGAAAAATATTTGCGACGTTATTGGTAAACCTGAGTGGAAGGATGATCCTGACTTTGCAACGCCGAAAGCCAGACTGCCTCGGCTCAATGAAATGTTCGGTGCCATTGAAGACTGGACAGTAACTAAGACTAAGTTTGAAGTCATGGAAATCTGTAATCCGTTGAATATCCCGGTTGGACCAATCTTGTCGATGAAAGAAATAGCTGCGGAACAGTCATTGCGCGATACCGGTACAGTTGTCGAGGTTGATCATCCGACCCGCGGCAAATACCTATCCGTCGGCAACCCAGTCAAGTTATCTGACTCGCCATCCGAAGTCTTGCGGTCGCCCTTGCTCGGCGAGCATACCGATGAAATCCTCAGTGACGTTCTGAACTACTCTGATGAGGAAATTAAAGAAATTCACGCTTCCGGCGCGGTTGGGAAGTAGAAAACATTAACAAAATTCCGCATCAGTCGGAAAAAGGGAGATAATTTTTATGGCAAACGATTCATCGATAGTTCGTGCGGTCCTCGACCAAGTTAAGTCCGACGGCCGGAGTGCACTTACGGCACCCGAAGCCAAGAAAGTCTGTGATGCTTATGGCATTCCACTGCCAAGCGAAGGTCTGGCAACATCCTCAGCGGACGCTGCGAGTGTGGCCGATGGCATCGGCTATCCTGTGGTCATGAAAATTGTATCGGCTGATATTCTCCATAAGACCGAGGCCGGGGGTGTCAAAATTGGTGTTGCCAGTGCTGAAGAAGCAACGGCGGCCTATGATGAAATCATTGCCAATGCGAAAAGCTACAAAGCGGATGCGGATGTTGCCGGCGTTCAAGTCCAACAAATGCTGCCGTCTGATGGGCAGGAAGTGATTGTCGGTGCCGTGACCGATCCAAGTTTCGGCAAATTGGTCGCCTTTGGGCTTGGCGGTATTTTGGTCGAAGTATTGAAAGACATTACCTTCCGGCTGGCGCCGGCAAAAAAAGATCAGGCGCTTTCAATGCTGGAAAGCATAGATGCCGCCGAGGTGCTAAATGGCATCCGGGGTGCTGACCCTGTCAACAAAAACGCCATCGCCGACATTATCACCAATGTTTCAAATCTGATATCGGAGTTTCCTGAGATTCAGGAGATGGACCTCAATCCAGTTTTCGCGACAAAAGACAGGGCTATTGCGGTCGATGCTTTGATCACCGTTGATTTTTCACCGCAGCCGGAAATTTTCCGGCCATCTGACGATGAGATAAAAGATGCGATGGCCAAGGTGTTTCATCCACGATCCGTGGCTGTCATAGGGGCATCAGCAGAAGACGGCAAAATCGGCAACTCGGTGATGAAGAACCTAATTAATGGAGGCTATAAAGGTGAAATCTATCCTGTGCACCCAAAAGCCGACGAAATATTAGGTAAGAAAGTCTACAAAAGCGTGCTGGATATTGAGGGTGATGTTGATCTAGCGGTATTTGCTATTCCGTCTAAATTCTGCGCCGGTGCGATGGATGAAGTCGGCCAGAAAGGTATCTCGGGGGCAATTATGATTCCGTCGGGATTTGGCGAAGTGGGCGAACATGAATTACAGGAAGAATTGGTCGGCGTCGCTCGTAAGCACGGTGTGCGCATAATGGGACCCAATATCTATGGGTTCTATTACACCCCCGAGAATCTGTGTGCGACGTTCTGCACCGCTTATGATGTCCAGGGCAAGGTAGCGTTGTCATCCCAGAGTGGTGGTGTCGGCATGTCTATTATTGGCTTTAGCCGTTCGAGTAAAATGGGTGTGTCGGCTATCGTCGGCTTGGGCAACAAATCCGATCTTGATGAAGATGATCTGCTGATCTATTTCGAGAATGATCCGGAAACTCAAGTTATCGCGATGCATGCGGAAGACCTGAAAGACGGACGGGCCTTTGCAGAAGTGGCTGACCGGGTGTCGAAGAAAAAACCGGTAATCATGCTCAAAGCCGGCCGCACCGCGTACGGCTCAAAAGCGGCCGCATCGCACACCGGCGCGCTGGCCGGCAATGATAAGATTTATGATGATGTCTTGAGACAGTCGGGTGTCATTCGTGCGCCGAGCTTGCGTTCCATGCTGGAATACTCACGTGGCTTGCAGGTTCTGCCGACGCCGAAGGGTGAGAATATTCTTATCATAACCGGCGCTGGCGGATCGGGTGTTCTCTTGTCTGATGCGTGCTTTGACGAAGGTCTGACCTTGATGGCAATGCCCGATGATCTGGATACGGCATTCCGTAAATTTATCCCGCCTTTTGGGGCTGCTGGTAACCCGGTTGATATTACCGGTGGTGAGCCGCCGGCCACGTATCAGAATACGATTCGTCTCGGTCTAGAAGATGATCGCATTCATTCTCTAATCCTCGGTTATTGGCATACGATCATAACACCGCCCATGGTCTTCGCTAAATTAACAGCCGAAGTTGTCGAAGAGTTCAGGGGCAAAGGCATCGATAAACCTATAGTAGCCTCGCTCGTTGGTGATACCGAAGTCGAGGAGGCCTCTGAATATCTGTATGAACGGGGAATAGTTTCATACCCCTACACCACAGAAATGCCGGTCGAAGTACTTGGTGCGAAATATCGCTGGGCCCGCAATGCAGGTTTGGTGACCGGGTAAGTGGTCTATTTATACTCCAGGCGTATTGGGAATTAATACCCGACCGTGCGCGAGAGTGAGTACAAGTTCCGCGCCGTCAATGAAAACGCTGCTGATGGTAAAATTATGTGTGCCCGCGAGGTGGCAGGACGTAATAAAATAGCGGAGGAGGACTTGAAGTTTATTACTTCAGTATTGCAAAGCAGCGATAATCCGGTGCGGCACCACGATACCATCCACCATCGTGAACAAACCGGACCCGAGCTTGGTTGAGGCGACCGGCAAGTTGGTGGTTGTGATCGACGACGAGCCCGCCGTCCTCGGCGGCCTAGAACTGCTTCTGCAATCGCTCGGATGCGAGACAGTGACAACAACGTTTGAAGGTGACCCGGCGAGCGAAATTATGAATCTTGCTGAGGCTTGCCCGCGCCGACCCGACCTCGTCCTGGTCGATTACGGATTGCCATATGGCTATACGGGTCTTGACGTGATCCGCGATTTGCCGGCGGTGTTCGGCGAGGACCTGCCGGTCGTCGTTCTGATAGGCGAGATTTCACCAGAACCGTTGGCGATCATCAACGCAAGCGGACTGCCCGTGCTCCATAAACGACCTGCTCGCCGCAATCTAAGATTTGATCGAACCGTCCGCACTTGGTTAAAAGCTGCCTAAACCAAGGGCGCTAAATAGCATCCGCTTTACCCCCGAAAGCGGACTCTTTTGGCTGAGTTGGATTGTGTCTGTTTCTGACCCAGAGCAGACATAAAAAAACATGTGTAGGGGAACACGTCCTTGGAGTGATCGACTCCGATGGCCTACGAGGAAATGCGAGGGTGAAGGCGACAGAAACCGCCGAAGGGTTATTCGCCGAGCATGAAGCCCTTGGCCGCCTTGCCGGTAACGCCCGGCCCCTTGGTGAACATGACGACCAAACGGTCGGTATCGTTGGTGGCGATACCATGGAGAGTGCCAACTGGAACGAAAACGACACTGCTTTGCTTAACCGGAATATCGTCGCGGTCTTCGAAGGTTATCGTCCCGGTGCCCTAGACGATATAGAAAATTTCGTCTTGCATGGGGTGCTGATGCAGCACCGTAAGTTGCCCTGGTGTATAACAGACGATTTCGCATACCGCACCTTTGGATTGAACGAGTTTCTTGCGAATCCGGTCTTCCTCGGAAAACTCAATGAGATCGGCAATTTCATGAAGTTCGATGTTTTCGGCTAATGCCATTAGTAA
>CAJWAR010000028.1 GCA_913020445.1 uncultured Rhodospirillaceae bacterium | reverse complement strand
ATGGTGTGATTTTGTATACTCGTACCGAGTTTGGAGATTACTTGGGAAATGTCGGTTAATAAAAAATGGCCCCCCGCGATCAACAACGCATTACAATATATTCCAAATTTTGCAACCAGGTTTCTAGCATTTATCCCGATCGTAAATCGCCGAGTTGCTCCCCAAAAATTTGATCCCGGCTCGCGTTACCGAACATTTTTACAAATGACGAAAGAGTATTTTGTAAATCCAAAGCTCGATTTGGTTTATGCACATTGGATGGTGCCACACACGCCATACGTTTTTGATCGAAAATTAAAAAACTATATCTACGCAAGTGAAGTGCCTGAAAATTATTTTGATAATATGGCTTTGGCTGATGTCTTATTGAAAGAAATGATGGATAGTATTTTAGAATCAAGCGTGGCAGCCCGAACTGCAGTTATAATATCATCAGATCACCATTGGAGACGCGCCAAAGGAAAATGGGACGGTATAACTGATTTTCGGGTGCCTTTTATTGTTTTGCTACCAGGGCTGAAACAAGGCCTTAAATATGATAGTGCTTTCAATACAGCTATAACTAAATCACTGGTAGAAGCGATGATTGTGGGGCGAATTAAGAATTACCAAGATATTGCAGATTTCATTAAAAGAGGCGCAAGTACTGAGAAATACCTAAAATGATCCGATCAATTTTATTCATATTTATTGTCGGTACAGTTATTTATTTTTCTACGACGCTTCCGGCATCTGCATATATCGATCCTGGAAGTGGCTCGTTTCTCCTGCAAATTATTGGTGCTGCGATTGTCGGTGTCTTATTTTACATCCGTTCCTTTCGCCAATGGCTTCAGTCTCTTTTTTCAAAAAAGATTGGTACAAAATCAAAGTCGGAGAACGAGTAAACCCTAGTGTATAGCTTTACACTTGGGCTAAATATATAACTCTCCGGCCATCTTTTAGAAACGATATTTCACGAACATTTGGAAATACTTTTTTTAGCTCAGTTAAAAACACATCTTTGTTGAATTTTGCATAAAGTTGTCCCCGACCCTTGAGGAGTTTTTGAAACATTTCATCCGAAGGGTCTATATATTCGATAAGCAACGATTTTGTCGTAATATTACGAACCAGGCTAAGAATTTCACTGATCTCGATACCGCCATCAATCAAGAGATGATGCACTACTGCTAGCATAATTGTGAAATCAAATTTTCTGTCGGCACGTGACAAAAAGCTGTCATTTTCTTTGTTTCGCCACCCGAGGGCTGGTGTCGGATTTATTAAATCAACAACGAGCGGAAGTATATTTAAACGATCACGATTTGCTAAACTCCACAATCTTCCGATTGATCTCTCATCGGTATCAATCGCCACCACCGACGCACCGGCCCGAGCCGCAATACAACTAAAATTACCGACATTACAACCGATATCCAGAACTTTATCTGGTTTGAAATCCTTGATGACAGTTTCGACGATTTCTTCTTTTTTCTCAAAATCGTCAGCATTGTAACTTAAATGGTTGGTCATATATCCCGACCAAAAAGATTCACTCAAATCCGCAGGTTTTAGACGCGCCAATTTTTTTCTCAATCGAGAATAAAGCCTTTGCAAAATAAACGCAGCCAATTGGGGATTCTTAGCCATTTTAAATTCGTGCAAGTTGGTTTTACGACGAGCTATTTTTTCTGCCCACATGGATAATGTTATTGTGCCAAATATAAATGGGTTTAGTTTTTTAAGAACTGACAACATCCGATAAACGTAATCAGGCGTTAATCCATCACGATGGTTAATGAAGATGTCATTTATGGGCATCTGAAATAATTTGGATACCAGCAACGGATAAATAAAATTTCTTAAAAACTGACCTTCTGGAAACCAAATTTGGTCGCACGGATGGCGCTGTTCAAATGATGCTAAATCAATGAATATCGGTTTGGGTCCTTCGAAAAGTATGTTGAATGGCGTCGCATCTTTAAGCCCAACGCCATCACTTATTGTGCCTTCGGCTAACTCGATTGTTAGATTACCTGCTGCATACAACATTTCTGCCGGCCATTCGTATGGGTAACTCGGAAAAGTAAATTTTTTATGCTTGAAAAATATTTTGTCTTCAAAATTATCTATCGAATATTCATATATTTCTTGTCTTTCAATATTTTCATATGGTGTCGTTTCAACTATTTTATCTTCAAACATTTGAAACGAAGTGCTTGTCATAAAATCAAGGAGAAATTTTCCGTACTCAGCATCAACTGCTCGAATCATTTCGAATTCTGATTCGAATAATTTTGCATCCGGGTCGCGAAATGATTTCAAATTGAGAGGCAAATTTTATTCCTAAATGATGAAGCGATGTTCGCGAATAATATGTTAAGGGAGGCATCAGCAAAAAAGGTCATTAAGCTTCCTAGCGTGTTTTGACATCCATGTATATGTTTTGGGTTAATTTAAGATGGCTATTTTACCGAACGTCCAATGTTTGCATCTAGCTATTGGCAATCAATTATTACTGTCCTAAAATCGCGTCTGCCATTGAGCGTTTTTCAGGAAAATATTCGTCCGTATGGCGAATGAATACACAATTTACACTCGGATCAATAAAGTACCGATAAGCCATGGCAGCTCTTAAAATTATTTACTCGCGATACCGATGAAAAGGAAAAGCCAATGAAGTCGTGACCGACATATTATGCCATTCGAATTGGTCTTTTGCTCTTTAAAAAAACAGCTGCCTATACCTATTAGAACATACCCTGAAAACCCCTCATAATTGATCAATATTAGCTTTCTCCAAGTCTGTAGTTTTCCCCGTATTCTCCTCACCAGCTAGCTGTGAAACCTGCCCAAAACCTGATTAACTACTTAGTATCAATGAGTTACAATTGTATAAAACCGGGGATGAATTTTGAATTACGTGGAAACAAATCAAGAACAAATATGTTGATGTAAACAGAGTATAACGCTACACTGAGCGCCCGAAAATTTGCCAAAATTCAGTCCGGTTTAGGAAAGAAGTACAAAATGGCGTCAATTGCCGCGATTTCCCAGCAAATCTGGGATATGAAATACCGCTTTAAGAGCGCTGACGGCGAAGCAATCGACAAAACGATTGACGACACCTTTCGCCGTGTCGGTACGGCTTTGGCTGCTGCTGAAACCAATCCTGAGGCCTATCGGGAAAGTTTTTATCAGGCGCTGTCTGATTTCCGCTTTCTGCCGGCTGGGCGCATTTTATCGGGCGCCGGCACTGAACGTGATGTGACTCTGTTCAACTGCTTTGTCATGGGTGATATCCCCGACGACATGTCGGGCATATTTGAAAGCTTGCGGGAAGCGGCCTTAACGATGCAGCAAGGCGGCGGCATCGGCTATGATTTTTCAACCTTGCGACCGAAAGGCGCCGCCGTCAAAGGCGTTGGCGCGGATGCATCCGGCCCGTTGTCTTTTATGGATGTCTGGGATGCGATGTGCCGGACCATCATGAGTGCAGGTTCCAGGCGCGGCGCGATGATGGCGGTCATGCGCTGCGATCACCCCGATATTGAAAGTTTTATCGATGCCAAGCAGGAGCCGGGGCGGCTCCGGATGTTTAATTTATCTGTTCTGGTGAGCGATGATTTCATGCAGGCGGTCAAAGAAGATGCAACCTGGGAGTTGGTCTTTAACGGCACTGTCTATCGCAGTCTACCAGCCCGCGAATTGTGGGAAAAAATCATGCGGGCTACCTTTGCCTATGCCGAGCCCGGCGTCATTTTCATCGACCGCATCAACCGGCTCAATCCAATCTCTTATTGTGAAACCATTCACGTCACCAATCCCTGCGGTGAACAACCATTGCCGCCCTATGGCGCGTGTCTGCTGGGTTCGATCAATTTATCGCGCTTCGTCAGTGATCCCTTCACCGATCAAGCGAGCCTGGATATTCAGGAATTGGCTGAAATCGTTACGACAGCGGTGCGGATGATGGATAACACCATTGATGTCTCCCGCTTTCCGTTGCCCGAACAAGAACAGGAAGCAAAAGCCAAACGCCGCATTGGCTTGGGCATAACTGGTCTTGCCGATGCTTTAATCATGTGCAATGCCCGTTATGGCTCGGCTGAAGCAGTTCGCTTGAGCGAAACTTGGCTGAAAACCATTCAGCGCTCGGCCTATTTAACATCGACCGACCTGGCCAAAGAAAAAGGCGTATTTCCCCTTTTCGACAAAGCCGCCTATCTCGCCAGCGAAGCGCTTAAAAATATTGATGAAGATGTCAGAGCCGCCATCGAAGCGCACGGTATGCGTAACGCTTTGCTGACGTCAGTAGCGCCAACCGGCACCATTTCGTTATTTGCCGATAACGTCTCTTCTGGTTTGGAGCCGGTGTTTAGTTTTGCCTATACGCGCCATGTCCTGATGCCGGATGGCAGCCGGCGCGATGAGGAAGTCACTGATTACGCCTACCGCTTGTTCCGGCGTCTCAATGGTGAGGACATGCCGCTGCCCGCTGCCTTTGTCGATGCCCAAGGACTGTCGCCCAAAGATCATTTGGTCATGCAAGCCGCCGTGCAGAAATTTATCGATAGCTCGATTTCCAAAACCATCAACTGCCCGGAAGATATCTCGTTTGACGAATTTAAGGATATTTATGTGCAAGCCTATGAGCTCGGCTGCAAAGGCTGTACGACCTACCGGCCCAACGAGGTCACCGGCGCCGTGCTTGAAACCAAAGCGACAAAAGAAAAACGCGAAGCCGCCAATGATCAAGCCGAACTGCCCTTGGAAGCACCCAAAAAAGCGACCGCCGGCGCCAACGCCAAGCCCAAAGATCTCGGTGACAGCGGCAGCTTGCTTTATTTAACCCAACCTCTCGACCGGCCCGAAGCCCTCAAGGGTTCAACTTATAAAATTCAATGGCCGGAAAGCGATCATGCACTCTACATAACAGTCAATGATGTTATGGACGGTCGCCGCCAGCGGCCTTTCGAAGTCTTTATCAATTCAAAAAATACCGAACATTTTGCCTGGTCAGTGGCGCTGACCCGCATGATTTCTGCCGTCTTCCGGCGTGGCGGCGACGTTTCATTTGTCGTCGATGAACTTAAAGCCGTGTTTGACCCACGCGGCGGTCAATGGATGAAAGGGCGATACGTGCCGTCGCTGCTGGCGGCAATCGGTGAAGTTTTGGAAGAACATATGATCACGATTGGTTTTATCAAGGTGCCTGGATCATTGGAAGAAGACGACATAATTGCCAAGCCTCAGGTGGTTAATTTATCGCCGGGGCAAGAATCATTGGAGGCCCCGGATGTCAGATTCCGTCAATGTCCCAAATGTGGTCAAGCCAGCTTGACCCGCCAAGAAGGCTGCGACACCTGTACCAGCTGCGCTTATTCAAAATGCGGCTAGTGTGAATCGGGCATAAAAAAACGCCGACTCAACAGGCCAGCGCTTTTTCCGCCAATATACGCTTCAATTTAATCTTTTCTTTCCGGTACCGGATCACCTTGTAGAAGATTGTCGACGATAACTTGCGCTTTTGTGCTACCGCCTTCTTGACCGGTGCTGCCCTCAGTCGCTGCGACGATCCAGGCTTTTACCGCGTCGGCATCAACTTCGGTTTTTTTCATCACTTCGATCATGATGGCTTCTAAGGCAATAACATGAGCAGCAATATCGTCTAATTGATCGTAATGTCCGTCAACACCTTCGCCTATGGCGATGAGATCTTTTTGCAATTGTTTAATACTTTGCTCTACTTCTTTAATTTGATCAAAGAACATTTCGTCCTCCTGAATGGAATTCCAAGACAGACCATACACCGCGGAACCAATAAAGTCATTGCCCTATCGCCATCAAAATGGGAAGCATTTGCCTTTGATTTCGGCGACTGCCTGGTCAATGAGTTGATTACAAATATATTGGTTATTCGTTATAGATGGCCCACCGATTTATTGTTAGTTTCTCATTTAATTTTCAACGTTAAACTATTTAACGGCGAAAGGTTAACATTCAGCAAAAATGCTTGAGTTTTTCGCTAACATTGGTGAAATTCCTTTAATCTGGATTAACGTGAACTTTTGTTAACCAGTGGCGGTAATAATATTATATCCGTCAAACTGAACAATAATTGAAACAGAGAGTTTTCTAGCATGGCACTATTTGGAGATAAAAAAAATAAACCGCCAAAAATTACTAATCCGATAGATCCTAAATGGGCGAAATCGACTTCTGGCACTTTCAATAGATTGCTCTCATTTGACCCCGAAAGTGCCAATATTCGGGATGTTGGAGGAGTTTATATTGTTTGGCATGGCGGCGTTAAACCTGCTTGGGTATATGTTGGAGAAACACCCAACTTGGCGAGATCTATCAATGAGCTTCTGGATAATGATGACGTCACGCAGTTTGAGATCAACGGTAAGCTTTATATATCCTGGTCACCGGTACTCGAAGATTATCGACGCGGCGTCGTCCTCTATTTGACCCAGACCCTTAAACCCGAAGTGGAGAATCCGCGCGCGCCAAAGGAAGAATCCGACACAACTTATTTAATTCCGGTATTATTGCCCGGCGAAGAACCAAAAGAACAACCGGATTGAAGGTGTAATCAATGAGCACCTTTTTGAACATGGTGCCAACGCTGCTCCTGATCGCGGTTATTGCCACTGCGATCGTCCTATTCACCGGCATATTCAGCATGGCGAGCGACAAAAAATTTTCGCCGAGATTCAGAAATAAAATGATGCGGGCGCGGGTTATCCTACAGGGAATTGTCATCATATTGTTCCTAATTATGATATTTTCGTCGGCCCTTGCCCCAAATTAGGGATAAAACATGGTAAAATTAGACAAAATTTATACCACCGGCGGCGATCAGGGAGAGACGTCGCTCAGCGATGGCAGCCGGGTCACCAAGCATGATTTACGGGTCGCGGCCTATGGTACGGTAGACGAGGCAAACGCCCATATCGGTGTCGCCCGATTGCATACTACCGATGATGTTGATGCCATGCTCGGGCGCCTGCAAAACGATCTGTTTGATTTGGGCGCTGATTTAGCGCGGCCCGTGCGAGAACATGAACAAGGGCAAGAACAGTCAAATGATTTGCGAATCGTACAAAATCAAATCGATCGTCTAGAGCAAGAAATTGACCAAATGAACGAAGCTTTGTCGCCATTGAATTCCTTTGTTTTACCGGGGGGTAAGGCAAGTGCTGCTCATCTGCATGTCGCCAGGACGGTGACCCGGCGGGCGGAAAGATTAGTCAGCGAACTGGCTGAAAAAGCCGAAATAAACCAGCTCAGTCTGATCTATTTAAATCGCTTGTCTGATCATTTGTTCGTCTTGGCTAGGCATCTGAATGACAATGGTACCGCTGATTTGCTGTGGCAGCCCGGCAAAAATCACTAACCTATTGAAGACATTAATTGACATAACTTGACCTCTGTGATTGACAGAGCATTAGCGAATTCATATGTTTCGCGTCAAATCGGAATTCAAATACCGATTTATTTGATTCAGTAACCAATATCATAGGAAATCGAATGAAAGTCCTTGTCGCGATTAAGCGCGTAATTGATTACAATGTCAAAATCCGGGTCAAATCGGATGAGACTGGTGTCGAGACAACCAACGTTAAAATGTCGATGAACCCGTTTGATGAAATCGCCGTCGAAGAAGGCGTCCGCCTCCGCGAAAACGGCAGTGCCGAAGAGCTGATCGCCGTTTCGATTGGACCTAAACAGGCCCAGGAAACCATCCGCACCGCGCTGGCAATGGGTGCCGACCGCGGCATTCATGTTGAAACGGATGACGAAGTTGAGCCGCTTGCCGTGGCTAAGCTTCTAAAGGCCCTCATCGAGAAAGAAAATCCGGATTTGGTGGTCCTCGGCAAACAGGCAATTGATGATGACAGCAATCAAACCGGCCAGATGTTGGCAGCCCTGGTAGGCTGGTCACAAGGCACCTTCGCCTCTGAGCTTGAGGTTGCGGATGGCAAAGCCAAAGTCACGCGTGAGATCGATGGTGGGCTTGAAACCATTCAGATTAACATGCCAGCCGTTGTGACCACCGATTTGCGTCTCAATACTCCACGCTATGCTTCCTTGCCAAATATTATGAAAGCTAAGAAAAAGCCGATCGATGAGTCTTCGCCGGCTGATCTCGGGGTTGATATCTCTGCCCGCTTGGCGACATTGAAAGTGACCGAGCCATCATCACGGGAAGCAGGTGTCATTGTCGAAGACGTTGCCGAATTGGTCGACAAACTAAAAAACGAAGCCAAGGTCATATAAAGGAGGACGCAAAATGACAGTTCTGGTTATAGCTGATCACGATAATGCCGCCCTCAAAGGTGCGACATTTAACACTATCACCGCCGCCGCAGAGCTTGGTGATGTGACAATATTGATTGCCGGCAGTGACTGCGGAAGCGTCGCTGAAGAAGCCGCCAAACTTAACGGCATCGCCAAAGTATTGGTTGCCGACGACGCCCTATACGCCAATCCACTGGCAGAAGTATTAACTCCCTTAGTCATTGGTATAGCGGGCGACTATACCCATATTCTGGCTTCGGCGACGACTTTCGGCAAAAACTTACTGCCACGGGTAGCCGCCCTACTGGATGTCCAGCAAATTTCCGAAATTACCGCCATTCAAGATGCCGACACGTTTGAACGCCCGATCTATGCCGGTAACGCGATCGCCACGGTTCAGTCGAGCGATGCCATCAAGTTTATTACCGTCCGGGCGACGGCCTTTGAAGCTGCGGTCGCTGGTGACAATACCGCCGAGATTACGACCATCGAGGCATCCGAGAATCCCGGCCTATCTGAATTTGTCGGCACCGAGCTGACCAAATCGGATCGCCCGGAATTGACGCAGGCGAAGATCATAATTTCCGGTGGCCGGGGCATGCAGGATGGTGAACACTTTGCGATGTTGGAAAAAGTTGCTGATATATTGGGCGCTGCAGTTGGTGCTTCACGGGCAGCGGTTGATTCCGGCTTTGTCTCCAACGACTATCAAGTCGGTCAAACCGGTAAAATCGTTGCACCGGACTTGTATATCGCCGTCGGTATATCCGGCGCCATCCAACATTTGGCTGGCATGAAAGACAGTAAAGTCATTGTTGCAATCAACAAAGATGAGGAAGCCCCTATTTTCCAGGTTGCCGATTATGGTCTGGTTGCAGACCTCTTCAAAGCAGTCCCTGAACTGGAAATTGAACTCGAAAAATGAGAGAATAAAATTAATGAACAGAATCACTAATATTGATAATGAAAAGCGGTCAAATAATATGAGCATTGAAATAAAAAATATCGGTGTTATTGGCGCAGGCCAAATGGGTCTAGGTATTGCTCATGTCTGTGCCGCCTCCAGCTATGATGTGAATCTCGTTGATATTGATGACGCTGCCTTGGAAAGGGCTATTGATGGAATCGATAAAAATTTAGGCCGGCTGGTCTCGCGTGGCAAAATATCTGATGCAGATAAAAAGGCAGCGATGGCCAAAATTTCAACGGACACATCTTTTGATTCATTAGGCGATTGCGATCTGATTATCGAAGCAGCGACTGAGAACGAAGAAATTAAAAAAGCGATTTACGCTCAAGTTTGTCCAATTTTAAAAGAAGACGCCATCTTGGCGACCAACACGTCTTCCATTTCTATCACACGACTAGCCGCCGAGACCGACCGACCGGGCCGTTTCATGGGTATCCACTTCATGAACCCGGCACCGTTAATGGAGTTGATCGAGCTCATTCGTGGCATCGCGACGGAACCTGAAACATTTGAAACAATAAGAGATTTCACTTCCAGCCTTAACAAAACACCCGTCAGCGCCGAGGATTTTCCGGCCTTTATCGTCAATCGGATATTGATGCCGATGATCAATGAAGCGGTCTATACTCTTTATGAAGGCGTTGGTTCGGTTGATGCGATTGACACCGCAATGAAGCTTGGCGCCCACCATCCGATGGGACCGTTGGAGCTCGCCGACTTTATCGGTTTGGACACGTGTTTATCGGTTATGCAAGTGCTGCATGACGGCTTGGCTGATACCAAATACCGCCCTTGTCCGCTCTTGGTCAAATATGTTGAAGCCGGTTGGCTCGGCCGTAAATCAAGTCGTGGATTCTATGATTATTCCGGCGATGTGCCCCAACCAACGCGCTAGGCTTCAATCCGCTTAATGCAGCTCCGCCCGCAATTGCTGGCGGAGGACATCGATCGGCATCATCTTACCTTCAACGTCCAAATGCCAGAACGTCCAGCCGTTACAGGCTGGCGCATCCTGCACCAAGGCGCCGACCCGGTGGATCGAACCGCGATGATCCGAGCTGATGATTGAGCCATCGGCGCGCACTTTGGCGGTATGACGTTTGCGGGTATCGCTTAATACAGTGCCGGGCTCCAACAGTCCGCGTTCAACCAGCCAGCCAAATGGGATGCGTGGCTCTTTCTTTTTAGACGGCGTTGTCATCAGGCTTTCGTCGACAGGTCCAGTAATCTGAGAGAGGCGCTTTTTGGCGACGGCGATGTAATCTTTATCGCGCTCAACACCAATGTAATTGCGGCCGAGCTTTTTGGCGACGGCGCCGGTCGTGCCGGTGCCAAAGAACGGGTCCAACACTACGTCACCCGGTTCCGTCGATGACAGGATCACACGGTGAAGCAGAGATTCCGGCTTTTGGGTCGGATGCGCTTTTTTACCGTCTTTTTCATTCTTAATACGCTCACCGCCATTGCAGATCGGCAACAGCCAATCGGAACGCATCTGCACATCTTCATTCAACGCTTTCATGGCTTCGTAGTTGAAGCGATATTTGGCACCCTTGCCTTTGGAGCACCAGATTAGCGTTTCATGCGCATTGGTGAAGCGTTTGCCGCGAAAATTCGGCATCGGATTGGTTTTACGCCAGATCACGTCATTGAGCATCCAAAAGCCCATATCCTGAAGCGCCGTACCAATGCGGAAAATATTGTGGTAACTGCCGATCACCCAGAGCGTGCCGGTTTCCTTGAGCACGCGCCGTGCTTCGGTGAGCCAGGAACGGGAAAATTTGTCGTAAGCGGCAAAGCTTTCGAACTGATCCCATTCATCGTCGACGGCATCGACTTTGGAATTGTTGGGACGCAACAGCTCACCCGCTAATTGAAGATTGTAAGGGGGGTCCGCGAAAATCACGTCAACTGATGCGTTCGGGAGCGTCTTCATCATCTCGACGCTATCGCCTTCGAGAATCTGATTAAGTTTTAAAGTTTTGTGGCCTGCCATAACTCGCGCATACTGAATCTTTGGCGATTCGACGTCAAGTTTTATTTAGAATCAATAGTTTAGGGGGGACTTAGCAGTGATCACAAACTACAACATATGGGAGTCAGGATTCTTCGCGACTCAAGATATTGATTATGGGTTTATAACTTTTTCGGTGGTGTTCGGTAACACCGAGCCGTTCCAAGCCTGCTTGATGCGCTTTTGTGCCATAGCCCATATTTTTTTCCCAGGCATATCCGGGGTGCAATTCGCTTAGCTCCGCCATCAAACGATCCCGCGTAACCTTAGCAATGATCGACGCCGCAGCGATAGAGAGCGATCTGGAATCGCCTTTAACAATGGCCTCGGCCGGGCACGATAAAGGCGGTAATTTGTTACCATCCACCAAGGCGAACTCAGGGGCGCTCGGCAGGCTTTCCACGGCGCGCGTCATTGCCAGAAAAGTCGCTTGCAATATATTGAGCTGATCAATTTCCTCGACACTGGCAATACCAACGCCACATTCAACATTTTGCTGGAGCGCTTCAAACAAGGCTTCCCGCTTTGACCCAGAGAGTTTTTTTGAATCATCCAACCCAACCCGCAGCATGTCGCTGGTATTTTCAAGATTAAGAATAACCGCGCCAGCGACCACCGGTCCGGCCCACGGCCCACGGCCCGCCTCATCAATCCCGGCGATGCGGTTGTAGCCTTTATCAATCAGGCGATTTTCAAAATTAAAATTTGGCAACGTTCATCCCAAGCCCCAGTTCTCCGGGAATATATGCATACCAGCGGCGTCGAGCGCCAGCGGACAAGTTCTCAGCACCGCCGTAACCGGCAGCGCGCCATAGAAATGGGGAAACAACATGTCATTGCGGGCGGGCTCCCATTTGAGCGCGTCGCCAAGCAATCCCTGATCGACCTCGAGCAAGACCAGGCCATCCTGACCGGCGCGGTGCTTGGCCGCACTTTCGATCACCTGCGCCCTACTTGAAAAATGAATAAACCCATCTGCCTGATCTTGCGATGAGCCGCTATAGCCGCCGGTGGTTTCTGCCGCCGCCCATTCATCCGCCCGGCAGATGTGGTAAATCGGACCCGCCGGCATTTAACTTAAGCCGACAGCCGGGTTTTGAGCGCTCTTAAATAGCGTAAATCCATCTGCTCGAACTCGCCGTGTTCAAGATCATCTTCATATTCTTCAAGCTCATCTTTGGTGAGATCGGAAATCTCCATATTACGGATGGCGGCAATCAAGCTTGAGGCCTCCGCTTTTTCTTCAGCGCTGAGCGGGTTCAATTCATCATCATCGCCACCGTCGTCTTCGGCCCCAGATTCTTCGTCATCTTCGTCTTCTTCATCTTCATCGTAGCTGTGGTCTGATTCCGCCACCACATCATCCTGAGACATCAGCAAATCATCCCAATTGACACCGGCGACCGTCATCTTGGCATTGATGTCGCGGGCCGCCGCCAAAACATCTGCCTCGTCATCGCTTTTAAGTTTTTCCAACAAAGCGATAAAATCGTCTCTTTCTAAATCCGTTCTCATTATTGTTCTCCAGCCGGGTCTTTAGAGCCCATAAACTTTGATCATAGGTGTAAAGGAACACGAGCCCTGCTGAAAAACAAGCCTGAAAACAGGACCAATTTCTCAGAACAAACCCATTTGATCACCGTTCGCCAAAGGCGCTTCAAATTGTGAACAATCAAGATCAAGTACGCGTTCAGGAATGCTGAGTTTCTTTTGGGCAACATGAAAACGCCGCCGGATAATCTCAGCGTAAGGTCCCTCCCCGGTGAACCGTTGACCAAATTCTGAATTGTTCAAATTACCGGAGCGGCATTGCCGGATAAGACTGAGAACATGGCGGGCGCGATCCGGATAATGTGCCTCAAGCCAATCGTTAAACATATCTTTCAGCTCGTAGGGTAAACGCAGCAACAGATAAGCCGCCTGCACAGCCCCAGCCTCCGCGCAGGCGTCCAAAATGTTCTCAATTTCATTATCATTGAGCCCGGGGATCATCGGTGAGGCTAAAACACCTGTTGGCACGCCCGCCTCATTAAGCGCCTGCATGGTTTTAAGCCGGCGGTCCGGCGTTGCTGCCCGGGGTTCCATCTTGCCGGCAAGGTCGCGATCCAAAGTTGTCACCGAAATCATAACATGGACGAGATTGCGTTTCGCCATCGCGGTTAAGATATCGAGATCGCGCAAAATTCCAGCTGACTTGGTAATAATAGAAAACGGATGATTAAACGCTTGCAGCACTTCAAGAATAGACCGGGTAATCTTAAGGTCGCGCTCAGCCGGCTGATAGCAATCCGTGTTGACGCCCAAGGCCATGGGTGCCGGTGTGTAATTCGGCTTTCGCAGCTCTTTTTCCAGCAAACTCGCAGCGTGTTCTTTAAAAAATATCCTGGTCTCAAAATCGAGTCCTGGTGATAAATCCAAGAAGGCGTGGGACGGCCGGGCGAAACAATAGACACAGCCATGTTCACAGCCGCGATAAGGGTTGACCGAACGATCGAACGGAATGTCGGGTGACTGGTTGCGGGTGATGACGCTCCGTGCCGCATCGGGCCGGATTTTGGTTTGGAGATTACGCGTCAAATCGTCATCTTCAGGTACCCACCAGCCGTCATCAACGGCAACTCTTTCCGTTTGCTCAAAGCGGCCCGCCGGATTACCAACGGCTCCCCTACCTTTGCGTGCTTGCTCCGGGATCGCTTCCCTCACAAACCTATATCCAAGCCAATTATATAGAACATAACAAGAACATACACATTTGTTATCGCAATTGCAATGGCCCCATTAGATCAAGCCCAGTATAGTCTCGCCATGCTAAGCATTATAATCCCAACATTGAACGCAGCAGTGGCCCTTGAGCAGACCTTAACGGCGCTTGAGACCTCTGAGATAGCGACGCAGATCATTGTCAGTGATGGCGGCTCGACGGATGAAACACAGGCGATTGCCAAGCAGCTTGGCGCAATTGTTATCGACGCGCCAAAAGGACGCGGCTCCCAATTAGCCGCCGGAGCGAACCTCGCGGCACATCCTTGGCTGTTGTTTCTCCATGCCGACACGCTATTGGATAAGCTGTGGCAAAAGACAATTGGTGAATTTATTACCGACCCGGTGATGTCACCCTGCGCCGGTGTTTTTAAATTTACTTTGGACGATCCTAAACCTGCTGCCCGCCGGCTGGAAAAAATCGTCGAATGGCGGTGCCGTTTGCTGGGCCTGCCCTATGGCGACCAGGGCTTGCTGATCTCGCGCCAGCACTATGATCAGATTGGTGGCTTTAAAGGCCTGCCCTTGTTTGAAGATGTCGATATTGTCCGGCGCATCGGCCGGCGCAATATTGAATATCTTGAACATGCCGCCATCACCTCGGCCATCCGCTATCAAAAAACCGGCTATGTCCTGCGGTCGTTGAAGAACGCAACCTGCCTGTCACTTTATTTTGCCGGGCTGCCGCCAAAATTGATCGGACGCATCTATCAATGAGCCTCACCCAACACCTCGTTATTTTTGCCAAAGCGCCGCGCCTTGGCACGGTCAAAAGCCGGCTTGCTGCCGATGTCGGTGAGGTTGAAGCGCGTCGTATCTATCGCCAAATGACAGACCGAACCATTCGCCCCTTAACCCGTGACACCCGCTGGCAAACTTATTTGGCGGTTACCCCGGACCGGCACGCTCTATCGGGTTTTGGCTGGTCATTACCGAAGCTTGCCCGTTTGCCGCAAGGGGGAGGTGATCTTGGTGACCGGCTGGGCCACATCCACCGTGATCTGGCGCCGGGTCCGGTAGTCTTTATCGGCACTGATCTGCCGGATATCAATAGCGAGCGGGTGGCGCGTGCTTTTAAAGCTCTGGGTGATCATGACGCCGTGCTTGGTCCGGCTAGCGATGGCGGCTACTGGCTGATCGGTTTTAAAAGACGGCCTCGAATTCTCGACGTTTTTAACAATATTCGATGGTCGAGCGCACATACAATGAAAGATACCATCGGCAATATTGAAGCCGATAAAAAATATAACTCCCGTATAAAACTGCTCGAACAACTGGACGATATCGACGATATTGCGAGCTATCAAAAATTCCAAAAAAGATACCTGGGAAGGTAATATGACCGAAACAAACTTACCCAACGGCCCGCTTACCGGCATCCGCGTGATTGATCTCACCCGCATCTTAGCTGGTCCAATCTGCACCATGAATTTAGGTGATATGGGCGCAGAAATTCTCAAAATTGAACAACCCGTTAAAGGTGATGATACGCGGAGCTGGGGACCACCCTTTATTGACGGACAAGCCGCCTATTTCTTAGGCGCAAATCGCAGCAAAAAAAGCGTCACGCTTGATCTGAAAAATGAGCAGGGCCAGGAAATTCTACGCGACCTGATTAAGAAATCTGATGTCGTTATCGACAATTTCAAAACCGGCACGATGGAGAAATGGGGCTTCACTGAAGACTGGTACACGGATCAGGCGCCGCGCGTCGTTCAATGCCAGATCACGGGCTATGGCGGCAAGGGTCCTAAGGCCGGGTTGCCCGGCTATGACTTTATCTTACAAGCCGAAAGCGGGCTAATGAGCATCACCGGCAATATTGATCGCGGGCCGGCAAAATATGGCGTCGCTATTGTTGATGTCTGCACCGGTCAAAATGCCGCCATGTGCATTCTAGCAGCCCTCAATGCCCGCCACACCACCGGCAAAGGCCAGAGAATTGAGCTTTCGCTGTTCAACACCAGTCTTTCTATGCTGGTTAATATCGGCTCGAATTATCTGGTTAACGGTAAACGTCCGGGGCGCTTCGGCAATGCGCATGCGAGCATTGTGCCCTATCGTGATTTCACGACTAAAGACGGTGACATCGCCATTGCCGTCGGCAACAACACCCAATTTGCCCGCCTTGCCGCCAGCCTCGGTCACGCTGAATGGGCGGCGAGCGACGACTATAAAACCAACGCCAGCCGGGTCGAAAATCGAGTTGCGCTCGAGCTCGCCATCAACGAATCGATGGCGGATAAATCGGCTGACGAATGGATTAAACTGTTCGAGGCGGACGGCATTCCGTGCAGTAAGATCAATGCCGTCGATGAAGCCTTGGAGAGCGCGCAATCCCAAGCCCACGATATGGTCGTTGAGCGTGACCATCCGACCATCGGTACCCTAAAGATGCTAGGGGTGCCGTATACATTCTCTGAGACCCCGGCCCGGGCCGGTCAAGCGCCACCGCTCCTCGGCGCTGATACGGATAATGTGTTAACCGAGCTGCTCGGCATTGATCAGGCTGAGATCGAGAGCTTGCGCAGTCAGGGTATCGTATAACGAATTTGGTTTTGTCACCGCTTCAGGGGCGGTGCGAGGCTGATTTTATCAATCCAGTATTTACGCGCGAGCATACGCACATCTTCAGGCTTTACCCGGTATAGAAAGGTTTCATTGCCTTCATTACCGCGGATTGTGCCGACTTCCTGAAAAATACCGAGATGAAACTCTTCCGCCGGAAATTTTGACGTAATGACCAAATCCACCGGCGCATCACTTTTGCCAATCTCAGCAGCCAATTTGTCACTGATGCGAGAGGGCCCGTAAAAAAAACCCCAGCCATAAAACAAAATTAAAAATGCCGCAACAGCCAGCACAAATCTGACATCGCGGCGATGATGCCAGCGTCTTTGTCTGATCATAATAGTGTCTGAATTTATAATCGCAGTCATTTAGGTCGGCTTCCAGACAAGACCCCAGCGATGGATCGTCCATTTCTCCAATGGCTTCAGCAGATAGTGATCGGTTGCCAGGAATATGATGGATATAATAATCACGCCGAGGAACACTTCTTCAATCTTAAACTCTTCGGCCGAAGAGAAAATCATAAAGCCGAGACCGCTATCGCCGCCAATCATTTCCGCCGCGATAAGTGCGCGCCAGCCAAATCCCATGCTCATTCGCATGCCCGATATAATACTCGGCATAGCACCCGGCAGATAGACGTGGAGGATCACGTCCAACCGGCTGCCGCCCATGGTTAGCACACTTTGCTCATAGACCCGGGCGACACCCCTCACCCCCAGCATTGAGTTGAAAAACATCAGCCAGAAAATCGTATTGAGCATGATAAAAAGGGTCGTCATCCAGCCGACGCCAAACCAGACAATGGCTAAAGGTATCCAAGCAATGCCCGAAATTGAATTGGCAAAGATACCGATCGGCTCAAGAATTTTGGAGATCGGGCGGCTCATACCGGCCAAAATACCGAAGGCGATACCAAAGGGCAGGCCGATGACGGCGGCCAAAATCACGCGGCCGAGGCTTGACAGAATGTGGGTCGACATCAGACACGAATTATCCAGCATGAGTGCTGCGCCAAAGCCCACGCAATCTTCCTGCAAGATAAAGAACGCATCCCAGACTTCGCCGATCGCTGGAATGAAAACCGGCGGCAGCCATTCAAAAACAGTGTTCATATGCCATGCTGAAATCATCACGATAAAGGGGATTGAACCTAACAGGAATTTGCGAATGCGTTGGCGACCAAGGCGGCGCTGCACGGCAATCGAGGCGGTGGCTAAAACATTCATCGTTGCACCAGCCCCCATCTTTCAATGGTATCCGCCTCAAAAGGCCGCAATAGATAATGATCGAGGACAATCCAGGACACCCCGATCATCACCATACCGAGGATGACTTCGGCGGTTTTATCCGCATCCTGACCGGTGAATATCATCCAGCCTAGGCCTTCCCGGCCGGCCAGCATTTCACCGGCAATCACGGCCCGCCAAGCAAAGCCGATGCTAAGTCGGGAGCCAGTGGCAATATGCGGCATCGAGCCCGGCAGCAAGACGTCACGGATAATTTGATAGCGCGTCGCGCCCAAAGTTCTCGCCGCATGAATATATCTCAGCGGTACCTCACGCACGCCGGAGAGCACGGTAAAGGCAATGGGGAAAAAGCTGGTATAAAGAATAACCGCCAGCACGGTTTTATCACTATTTCCCCACCACACGACGACGATCGGGAAAATTGCGATACCGGAAACCGATTGGAAAAAATTCATCAACGGATAAAACATGTCGGCGACTGTCCGATTGAGCCCAAGCAGCAGGCCAAACGGAATGCCAAGCGTTAAGCCGATCGCGCTACCGACCACCAGACGGGTTATGGTATCACCAAAATAACTTGGCAGCAGGCCTTTATAAATCATATCGACCGATGACAGCACGACGACAATCGGTGACGGCAAATAGCGCGCTGGATTTTCAATGGTGCTGGAAATCACTAACCAAATCAGCATTATACCGATGATGATGAGCGTCAAATTGATCGCATTGGCGGCCGGAAAATGACGCCAAAAAGCAGAAAATCGATTGAGATTATTCCTCGACAGCAACAGAGACCTCCTCGCGTACCAAGCGCAAAATCTCATCGCGCGCGCGGACAAACTCATCATCGGCATTCATGTCGGCCCAGATCCGGCGCTCGCGGGCGATGTTGATATCGACTATGGCCTTGAGCCGGCCCGGCCGGGCCGAAAAGACGAAACACCGGTCACCCAGAAAGGCGGCTTCATCGACCGCGTGGGTAATGAACATAATGGTTTTTTTGGTGGCAATGGCGATGCGGTTCAATTCTTCCTGCAATGTTATCCGGGTCTGCGCATCAACTGCGGCAAATGGTTCATCCATCAACATGATGACCGGATCGGCGCAAAGTGTACGCGCCACCGCACAGCGTTGCTTCATACCGCCTGATAGCTCATGCGGATATTTATCCTCAAACCCGCTGAGCCCTACCAACTCAACAAAGTCCTGCACGCGCGCTTCACGCTCCTCTTTCACCATGCCCTTCAATTCCAGGCCATGGCCGATATTTTTGGCGACGGATCGCCACGGTAAAATGGCATGTTCTTGAAACACCACGCCGCGATCAGAGCCGGGACCGGAGATTTGAATGCCATCCACCGAGGCGACGCCTTCCCGGTACGGCAGCAGCCCGGCCAATATATTCAACAGCGTCGATTTACCGCAGCCGCTTGGCCCGACAACCGTAACCAATTCGCCTTCTTGAACTTCAAGATTGATTTTTTCCAGCGCGTGTACCGATTCACCGGTATATTCATCTGGATAGTGATGGGTCAGGCCCTCAACGACCAGTTTTGCAGGCATAAAACTTTCCTGGATATTTATTGTACTTGGTAGTGCGGGTGCGACACGAATGCCGCACCCTTTCACGTATTTGCTCTATTTATTGAGCTTATTTCATATCCGAGAACCATTCTGGATGGCGCTTGATCGTGCTATCGATGAAAGACGTATCAAGATATTTTGCCGGATCATATGGTTTTTTCATTTTCTTCTGAGCAATCAGCAATTTTACCGAAGCTTTAAAAGCTGCTGCCGTGCCGCCGCCAATCCGCGCATCGTAGATGACGTGTTTGGTGGTACGAGCAACCAAGTCGGCATTCATACCGCGGACATAACGCGAGCCGATTTCAGCTACTTCCTTGGCATTTTTAGGATCGCGCAGATAGTGGGCAGCTTCAGCCATGGCATCAACAAAGGCCTGGGTCCGCTTGCGATCTTTATAAACAACATCTGGTTGTCCGTGCATGCCGGCGCAGAAACATACATGACCGCCGCCGCGCAGGATGAGCTTAGAACCTTTAACTTTGTCCAAAGCTTTGGTTACATTTGGTTCCCACAGGACCATCGCGTCCACACCACCAGAATCCAATGTCGAAACATGACTTGGCGGACGGACGTTGATCCGCTTCAGATCATTTTTAGACAAGCCGTTCTTTTTGAGAACTTCCTGAAGATACAAATCACCGGTCGTGCCAAAAGCAACGCCGACTTTTTTGCCTTTGAGATCTTTAACCGAACTAATACCGGTTCCAGGCCGTGCAATGATACCGACATTGGTGTCACTGGCCGGCGCATTAAAGTGACCACCGAGATAGCCAACCACGCCGCGCAATTTGATGCCTTTTTCAAGCGCCACCGGCAAATTGGTGAAAGCAGCTGGGGCAAAATCAATTTCACCGGCCCGCAAAGATTTTGTCAGGGCAGAGCCAGTATTACGAACAACAACTTTTGCATTTAGTCCGTGTTTGGCAAAGAAGCCTTTACCTTGAGCAACAAAGACGATCATGCCGCCAACGTTACTCGCAGCGCCGACTTTAATGTCCGCGGCGTGAGAACTTGCTCCAGCCACAGTGAAAGCGGCAGCAGCAACAAGAGCCATAGATAGGTTACGAATTTTAGTCATGAATATTCTCCCATGTCATGTCCCGAGATTTTTTAGAAACAAAAGTAAAACCTCAAATAATCCCCAACTGCCTTTACAGCTATTTTTTTTAGGGGCGTTTTATCAACTCATTCTGTATCACGCTTATTCGGTACAGGCCCTTCAACTTGTTGTGATTTTAATTCTAAAAAACCTGCTTCCTTCCTTTATAGCTGCACGCTATAATTTTGAGAAGTACTAACATATTACTCTCATACGCACTAAATGGTTGGTTTTAAAATAGGAATTTCATTCGATGCCCCCAAAGGCTGAATACAAAAACCTGCCAGCAGAAGAAATTCGCGCGCTTGAAGAATCGCGGCCCTTTCAAAAAATGCTGGTGCGCATGTCGAACAAATGGAATGTGCTGGTGGTCCGGCGCTTAAGCGGCCGGCGCCTGCGGCCATCGGTACTACGCCGCGAGATCGGTAATATTTCACCAAAAGTTCTGACCCAAACCCTGCGCGAGCTTGAATCCTACGGATTGATCGAACGGGAAGTCTTTCCCATCATTCCGCCCAAGGTGGAATACTGTTTAACGCCTTTGGGCGATTCATTGGTTGTCGCACTTGATGCATTGCGAGATTGGGCGATGGACAATAATGCCGCTGTCGAGGCCGCCATTGACGCTTACCAGCAGCGGGAAGACGAAGACGATTTGCAAAACTTTTAGCGGCTTTACGATAGGCTTTTTAAAGCTTAAAAAGCTGCATCGACGTTAATTTAAATCCACAACAACAAAACGAATTTAAGACCATTAAGGGGTAATAAATGTCTGAAATTAATATGGACACAGTAGATGAAATTGGCCTGGCCATTGTTGGCTGCGGCACCATCGGCCGCATCCGAGCCAAATATGCGCGTGAATATCCGGGTGTCAAATGGCTCGGTCTCTGCGATATCAATGATGATCTCGGCAAGCAGCTCGCTGCAGACACCAACGCAGATTTTTACACCAATGATTTCAGCGAGTTGATCAAACGGCCCGAAGTTAACGCCGTCATGATCATTACGGATGAAAATAAACACACCGAACCGACGTTGCTGGCGGTCGAGGAGGGCCATAAGCTGTTCATCGAAAAACCACTGGCGACTGAAGCCCGCGAATCGATGCAGATATTAAATGCGATTACAGCTGCCGGGCTTGATGCTTGTGTTGGCTACACCCAGCGCTTTCGCCGCCGCTTTCTGACCGTTAAGGAGCGTCTGCAAAATGGCCAGATCGGTGATGTTCATACAGTAACAACGCGAGCTTTTATGAACCGCATGGTGCCGATTGCCACTATTGCTAAAACCAATGCGCGTCATAATCTGACGCCGATGGTAGTCTCCGGGACCCACTCGCTCGATATGTCGATGTGGCTGATGGAAGGCAAGAAACCGGTTTCAGTCTACGCCAAGTCGGTCGATAAAGTGCTCAACGAGTGGGGCACCAAAGATTCGACCTTCGGCATCTTTACCATGGATGACGGCACGATCTTTTCAATGAACATCTGCTGGGCTTTGCCCGAAGTTTGGCCGGGCACGGTCTATGGCCTGGAGATTGGTATTGTCGGCACGGAGGGTATCATCGATATCGAAGACACCCACCGCGATCTCGTGCTGGCAACCAACCATAATCTGCCGGGCGGCTATATTTCGGGCGGCTACGAAGCGCCGGAACGCCATGTCGACTTTTTAACCTCTTATCCGCCAGGCGATCTTTGGAACGATCAGCTCTATGGTCCGATGCGGGAAGAGACCATCGGCTGGTTCACCCGCATCATGATGGGCACGCCAACCCCGCACGCGACCGCTGCCGAAGGCCATTCGAACCTGCTCTGCACGATGGCGATGGATTTGTCTGCTAAACGCGGCGAAGAAGTCGAACTACCGATCGATCCGGAGGAATTCTATAAGTAAGCTCTCCTTAGCCCCTCAGTCGCCCGGCGCTTACCTCGCGTCTGACAGTCGGTGAACTAATACGACTATTTGAGAACAAACAAGGCAATCGCCGCGGCCAATATCACCATTGCACACATGAAAAATAGCAGTGTGTAGCGCTGAACGGTCCCCTCACGCCGGGAACTAACGTCGCGGATCTTTCTGTAAAGGGTCGAGAATTGTTCCTCAATTTTAACGATCCGGGAGATTTCATTGAACTGCCAAAACTGGTACATGAGCAGAACTAAAATGACGCCACAGGTCAGCAGTATGGTCGTTATTCCGAACAAAGTGGCGAACGAACTTCTAAGTCTGGTGAGTACGGCAAAGGCTGTAAAACCGCCAAAGACTAATACCGATCCGCCTACAGCCAGCCATTGAATTCTCTTGGCGAAGAGTACAGCATCCGACGCTTTTTCATACATCAGTCTCAGTTCTGCATGCGTTAACTCGTCAAGATCGGATGGCTGATTTTCGAAAGGCTCTTGATCGTCTTCCGTATCATTTTCGGTATCTTTTGCCATGTACAATGGTCCTGTTTAGGCAGGTTAAAAAATACAACCCGGTAAGAATAAATATTTACCATGTCCCGCACGTCGTAGCGACATATAATTTTAAGTAAGGGGCCATGTACTCTTAACTGCCCAGGCTGGCGGCGCAGCCGCTCTGTGGTTCAACTTCTACCCCAATGCCTCAACACCAAGATCACCCGCCGTTTTGGCCAATGCCTCCAAAAGCCCGTCGTGTATCGGAACGCCGTTGGCCTCACGGTCCTGACGTTTTTTGTGGCTTTGCTCACCAGGCAGCAGGACCTCGTCATAACCGGGGAGCGTCGGTGAGGCTTTCATTGTCCGGTAAATATTATCAATATTGCGCTTAAACGTCTCGACATCGGCAAAGGCGGCGATATCAATGGCGACAATAAATTGCCCGGTATTGGTCGGCGTTTGAAAATCGGCATTGAAATCAACAACATCTTTGCCAAACGCCGCACCATTAAGGGTGCCGGCGAGCAAGCCAAACATGAGCGCCAAACCGTAGCCTTTGGGCCCGCCAATCGGCAGTAAAAATCCATCTTCGGATTTGGTCGGATCGGTGAGCGGCTGGCCTTGACGGTCGATCATCCAGCCTTCGGGCATTTCTTCACCGCGTTGCGCTGCTGTTTTAACTTTACCGTAGGCCGCCACGGTCGTTGCCATATCGAGCACAATCGCTGGCTCCTCCATACCCGGTACGGCAATTGCGATGGGGTTGGTGCTGAGGAGCATTTCTGTGCCGCCCCAGGGCGGCAGATGATTGGCATTGCCGATGGCGACATAGAGACCGATCATATCCGCCGCCATTGGAATTTTGGCATAGAGCGCGGCAGGTCCGGCATGGTTGCTGGCATGAGAGCCAACCCATGCGACGCCGCTGTCTTTAGCTTTTTTGGTAGCCAGCTCAGCACAGTAGCGCATCACCAGATGGCCTTGCGCATTGTCACCATCAACCAGTGCCATGCCACTTTTCTCTTTTTCAACGCGGATATTTGGCGTCAGATTAAGCCCGCCTTCTTTAATGCGGCGGATGTAGCCGGGCAAACGAAACACGCCGTGGCCATCGGAGCCGTTGACATCCGCATCGGCCATCAGATCGGCAACGATGCGCGCATCCGCGCTCGGCATTTCTGCCGCCATCAAAGTACGGTGACAAAAATCTGCGATATCCGTGCCGGAAAAGCGTCGCACTTCAGTCATAAATCCCCCTTTTGCGCTTTTTATTGCGGTGTGACGACGTCTTCGCCAGACAGGTGCTCGACGGTCTTGCCGGTGGCCTGAAACGTCCGGGTGACATTAGCTGAATCATAGGTCCATAGAATGACCGCACGGGTGTCGCCTATATTGACGAATCGATGGTACATACCTGCTTTAATATACGTTGTGTCCATTGGCTTCACCGGAGTCAGTTCACCTTCGATTTCGACGTTACACTCACCTTCCAACAGCACGACTTGTTCATCACAATTATGGCAGTGAATGGGGACTTCTTTACCGATCGGAAAGCTGGTTAATCCCGATGTGATGCGAGATCCACATTTTTCATTGGTAACCAGGACGGTTGTGATGACGCCATCACCGCGTTCGTGGGTCGGCGCGTCATCAATTTTAAAAATCTTGGTTTCTGACATTCTACATTCCCTGCTTATTATTGCTGCAAATTGACTGTTTCGCCTTGCCGCTTAGCATACTAATATCAACAGGTATCGCAATGTCTTATATAAGAGTATAGAATGCGTTGCACTCACAGTGATAACCAACAAAAAGCAGGTTAGCATGGCACAAAAAGCATCGGCTTCAGCCGCAAATTCGAACAAAGCAGTTAAGGCAAAGAAAGGCCAAACGCTTTATCAAAAAGTCGACAATATTATTCGCCAACGCCTGATTGATAACGTTTGGAAACCAGGCGACGCGCTGCCGAGCGAAATGCAACTGGCGGCCGAGCTTGATGTCAGCCAGGGCACGGTGCGGAAAGCCCTTAACGATATGGTGACCGAGAATTTGCTCTATCGGCGGCAGGGCCTCGGCACCTTTGTCTCCGAGCACACCGAGCGCCGGGCGTTATTTCTCTATTTCAGTATTGTCGGTAATGATGGCACCAGGCTTTTGCCGGAAAGTAATATTCTGTCTTGCGAAGAAAAAATGCCGACCCCGGAAGAAGCTGAAAAACTCCAGCTCAGTCAGGGCGAAATGATCGTTCAGTTCCGGCGCCTTCGATTTTTTAATAACGCGCCGGCAATCGTTGAAACAATTTCCCTGCCATTGGAGCATTTTCCGGGTTTTGGCACCGATGTCGAGCCGCCCAATAACCTATTTCGGTTTTATCAGTCTGCTTATGGTGTCACCGTCGCCAAAGCGGAAGAACATCTGAAAGCCGTCAGCGCCTCGGCCGAAGAAGCGGAACTGCTCGACATAAAAGAGGGTGCACCGCTGCTGGAAATTGACCGCATCGCCAAAATGCTCGATAACAGTCCAGTCGAATGGCGGGTCAGCCATTGCGATACCAGCAACTACCGCTATGTCGCCGAACGTGGGTAATCATGTTTTTTAACCATTTGACTAATTCACCCCCACCTTAATCCTCCCCCATCAAGGGGGAGGAAATAATAGTGCCATCCCCCTCCCCCTTGATGGGGGAGGGAGGGGTGGGGGTGATGATAAAGGACTAGCATTATGAACAAAACAATCGGCTATATCGGCCTCGGAGTCTTGGGCTCCGCCATGGTGCCAAATTTGATCGAGAGCGGCTTTGACGTTATCGGTTATGATGTCCGAACCGATATTCTGGAAGAACTTGGCAAGCTGGGTATGCAGGCCGCCACCTCGCCCAAGGATGCAGCGGAGCGAGCTGACGTGGTGGTCACCTGCCTGCCAACGATTGAAGTCTTGCTGGACGTCTATGGCGGCGAGGACGGTATCGATAAAGCCGACAAAGCTGATCAGATCGTTATTGAGACCAGCACCTTCCCGGTCGACGAAAAAGAAAGAGCCAAAGCTTTGATGGATGCGGTGGGGAAACGCATGCTCGATTGCCCGGTCAGCGGCAATCGCGTCTTGGCAGTAAAAAAACAGCTAACCGCCTTTGGCAGCGGCAATGAAGCGGCTTACAAAGAAGTCGAAGATGTTATCCAAGGCTTTGCCAGCCGAACGTTTTATGTTGGCGAGTTCGGCAGCGGTATGAAGATGAAGTTCTGCGCCAATATTCTCAATCTCGTGCATAACAGTGTCGCCGCCGAAGTGATGGTTCTCGGCATGAAGTCCGGCCTGGACCCTGAGATGATCCATAGCGTTATCAGTGGCTCGGGCTCAAGCTCGTCAATGTTTGAGGTCCGGGGTGCGATGATGGCCAATAACAATTACGACCATGAAGGCATGAATTTCTCGGTGCCGATTAAGGATTCCCGGTTTATTTCTGACCATGCTCACAAGATGCAGGTGCCAACACCAATCTATCATGTCGCGCTGCAAAGCTATTATGCGGCGATCGCCCAAGGTCATTTTGATGAAGACGCCGCCGCCGTCTGTGCGGCGATGGAACGCGCCGCTAATTTCGAACGGCCTAAGGATGCGAAAAAGAAAAATGAGTTCTAAAGTTGAAAAAAGTGCCAAAATGAAGCCTAAGAAAATAGGCGTTATCGGCCTCGGCAATATGGGCCGGGGGATCGCCAAAAATCTAATCAAAGCCGGCCATGATGTGTTTGTCTGGGATACCGCCGAAGCCGCCCGCGACGCTTTTGCCAAAAAAGCCACCATCACTGAGCCGCAAGAAATGGCGCGAAAATGTGCGATGATAATTTTTGTCGTGCCCGGCTCGCCCGAGATCGACGCCATGATGAAAGGTAAAGACAGTATGCTCGCCAAGCCCAAACGCGGGCTGGTGCTGTATGATTTCACCACCTCTGATCCGGTCTACACCAAAAAGCTGGCCCGCCGGGCGGCCAAAAAAGGCGTCACTTATATGGATGCCGGTATGACTGGTGGTGGCGCTCAAGGAGCTGATAAGGGCACCATGACGTTGATGATCGGTGGTGATGCGAAAGTTTATAAACGCACAGCACCATTGCTCGCGCCGGTCGCCAAAAAGCTCATCTATTTGGGTAAAAGCGGTACCGGTCACACTATGAAGGTGGTTCACAACATGATCACCCACACCAATTTTTTCGCACTTTCAGAAGCAGCTCACTTGGGTCGGCGCGCCGGCATTGAACTCGAAGATTTGATCGAAGTTTTTAACAATGGTAATGCCCGGAGCTTTATCTCGGAGCGCCGCTTTCCCGATCACATTTTGTCTGAAACCTGGGATGGCCGCTCTCGGGTCTACAATCTCAACAAAGATGTCGGCATGGCTATTGCGCTCGCCGACAAGCTCGGCGCAACGGTCAATATCGGGCGCGATACCTACGCCTATATCCAAGAAGCGATCAAACAAGGCCGCGCCGAAGACGACTTCACCCGGCTTTATCCGGATCTGGAGAAGCTGGATGGTAAAAAGAAACGAAAAAAGAAAAAGTAGCTTATTAACCAAGCGCCAGATCCACCAACTCATCGCCGATGATGGCGCGTTGTTCGTCGATGATCGGCATCACCGCGTCAATGAATTTCTGCCGCTCGTCATCGGTTAAGTGAGTGATTTCATTTTCTGCCGGGTCGAATTTTTTAAGCAATTCGATGTCTTCCTCGGCGGCCAGAGTGCGTTGAATTTTGGTCGCCTCCAGCGCCGCCCCGTCAACCGCGGCCCGCACGTCATCCGGCCAGCCTTCATAGCGCGCCCGGTTCACATAAAGCCCACAGACGCCCAGTATATGGCCCGTCAGCGTAATGTAGCGATGGTATTTGTGAACATTGAAATGGTAGATATTGGTCAGCGGGTTGTCCTGACCATCGAGGTCGCCGGTTTCAATTTCGGCAATAAACTGTTTGATGTTCATCATCACCGGCTCAAATCCCAGACGGCGATAGATGCGGCCTTGAAACTCGCTCGGCAAGGTACGGGTGCGAATGCCTTCACAGTCTTTGGGCTCCCGGATCGGCCGCACACGGTTAGAGAAATGCCGGTAGCCGTTATCCCAGAAATGGAGAATTTTTAAATCAGGATGCGCCCCCTCAATACCAGCGCGCACGCGATTCCCCAACTCGCCATCAAGCATAGCGTGCTCCTTTTCCCTATCATTATAGGTAAACGGCAAATCGAGCACGCTCACCATCGGCAATTCGGAGGAAAAATAATTCGTCGACATATAGCAGAACGTCAGCTCACCACTTTCGGTCAAGGTGATTAGAACGCCGGTCTTGTGACCCAATTGAGTGATATCACCATCCAGAACGTAGCCGATATCCTCTCCCAGGCGCGCCTTAAGCGCCTCGCCCAACGCTGCACCGGAACGATTGAGTATCGATGTTGGATTTTGATAACCGCCGAACCGAAACGATAGATCAGACACGCCCCATTCCCCCATTTGTTTTTTCAAGACTACACGCCCAAAAAGAAAATGGCACCCCCGTTGCCGAAGGTGCCATTAATTCTTAAATATAAAGTCTGATGATTATTTTTTCATCAAGCCCGAGATCATAGCTTTATAAGCTTTGCTTTGTGCTGGGCGCTGTTTTTCGTAAGCAGCACCATCAACATAATCGGTAATTTCACCGATGGCTTTAATCAGGCGTTTGTAGGTTTTGTCTTTTTGCACTTTGAGTAATGCGCCCCGGAGTTTGGCAAGACGATCAGCTGGAATATTGCGCGGCGCCATAATAACGCGGTGCATCAAACCGATGTCTGAGGTGTAGCCAAGGTCTTTAAAGGTCGGCACGCCTTTGAAGGCAGTTTTGGTACCGGCACTGATAAGCACCCGGACTTTACCTTTTTGACCCAAGATCGTTGATTTGAACTGCATGGTGAAATCAGCTTCGCGAGCCAGGAAACCACGCATAGAAGGTCCGCCGCCTTTATAAGGCACCATAACGATGCTTTTGGCGATACCGGCTTCGGTGAAAAGCTGCAATGCCGGAGCATGGGTTGCACCCCAGTTACCGGAATGAGCAAATTTCAACTTACCAGGATTTTTCTTTGCAAAGGCAACCAGCTGACCCCAGGATTTGTATGGGCTGTTGCCATGAACGATGACGGAGAAATTACCGGAATTCAATTTACCAACGGTGATAAAATCTTTGTCGGTATTATACGGCAATTTTTTGACATGCTTTTGCAGTTGATCAAAATAGTTGTGCGTGAACAGCAAGGTATAGCCGTCCGGTTTTGCACGGGCGACATTAGCTGTACCGGTTTGACCGGAAGCGCCTGGCATCAATTTAACGATGATGGCGTTGCCGAGATAGGTTGGAATAACACTGGTGAAGACACGAGCGTTACGATCGTGTGATCCGCCAGCACCAACAGGTAGCACAAGTGTAATCGGTTTTTCTGGATATTCAGCTTTAACGTCGTCAATCGACAAGCCCAAAGCAAGAACTGCCCCCAGAAGAAGTTTGGTTAAATTGCGTATCCGCATTTTCTTTCCTCTCTGTAGTAGGTTTAAATTTACTGCCCCAAAACCTATCGGCTTAAAGAGCGTCTTCAATCCCCTTATTGACTCTTATATAAGACATCAGGGGTAAAGCCTTCGTCAAGTCCTAATACCGCTATTTTCCCAAGAAATTCAGGGATTTGTTCGGTACTAGAACTTTCTTTAAATCATCATTCTTCGGTCCCGAATTGCTTTCTCAATCGTGCCGAACGGCGCCACATCAGGTACGTCACGATTGGCGTAATGGCGAAAATAACGCCGGTGATAGGCCGTTCAAACAGCATATAGGGAAGGAGATTTCCGCTTGAAAGTGTGACGCTTTGGCCAAACGAATATTCGAGCGTTGGCCCGAGAATAAAGCCCATGGCCATTGGCGTAACATCAAAATGCAGTTTCTTGGCGATATAACCAAACGCGCCAAAGAACACCAAAACACCCAAATCAAACGGCTGCGCCCGAAACACCCAGGTGCCGGCAAAGGCAAAGACCAGAGTTAAGGGCAGCAAAAAGGATTTTCGGATCGTCACCACTTTGGCAAAAAACGGAATACAAACGTAACCAATGCCGAGGAACAAAATATTCGCGAGCACCATTGCCACCAAAATGGCGAAAACCAGCGGCGCCTGTTCTTCCATCAATAGCGGACCTGGTCGCATTCCTTGGGCGATGAAAGCACCGACCAGAATAACCGTCAGATTGTCCCCCGGAATACCAAGCGTCAGCAACGGCACCAAAGTTGGTCCATTCACCGCATTATTGGCAGCTTCCGCCGCCGCAATGCCCTCAATCTCACCCTCGCCAAAAGTCTCTGGATGGGTCGATGCGCTTTTAGCCGCTGCATACCCCATGAAGGCGGCAACCACCTGACCAACGCCCGGGATCATACCGATCGATGTGCCGATCATGGTCGAGCGCGCAATGGTGCGGCCACAGCTTTTAAACTCCGACCAGGTCAGTCGATCACCTCTAATTTTGAGATCTTCGGCTTTGATAAACGCCGAGGCGCGCTTTTCAATATTGACGAATATTTCCGGCAACGCAAAAACACCAATCAGCATTGGCAAGAGCGGAATGCCAGACTCGATCTCGATTATGCCGAAGGAAAAGCGCGACAGCGCGCCGATAGGGTCCTGGCCGATCATGCCAAAGAACAAACCAATGACCAGCATCAACAGGCCTTTGACAAAAACGCCGCTTGACGTCGCCGAAATCACGATCAGGGCCAGCAACAAAATCGCTGCCAACTCAGGCGGCCCTAACAGCAACGCCACCGCAGCGATTGGGCCGATCAGGGCAATGGTAATAATATCGCTGGTAAGATCACCGGTAACCGATGAGAACAGGGCCATCTCTAAAGCTTTTCGAGCCTGACCTTTTTTCGTTAGCGCGGGCCCGTCAAAGGTTGTCGCCACGGCTGCCCCGGTTCCCGGCATCGATACCAATATGGCCGGGATAGAGCCACCATAGATCCCGCCTTTGTAGACGCCGATTAAAAATGGAATGCCCAATAATGGATCAAGGAAAAACGAGATCGGCAATAGGATCGCCATCGCCATCAAGGTCGTAAAGCCCGGCAGCGCACCGACGAACATGCCGAGAAACAACCCACCCGACATATAAAGCATCGTATCCACGCGAAGTGCTAGGCCGATACCTTCGATAAATGATTCAAACATTTAGGTTCTAAACTCCAAAATTCTCTGTATCACCCGACATTTTCTGGTGGGCTATATGAGTGACCAGTTGGTCAACGGATAAATATCAATCGGGAATGGTGGAAGTTCCACCAACAACAGGCGCCGAAAAGTTACAAACATCAGCATTGGCAAGAATATTCCAATTAACACGGCAGCATAATAATTGCGGTTGCCGAAATAAGTCGACATGGCGATAATTAAAATGGCACTACCAACAACGAAGCCGAGATTAACCATTAGTGGCACGTAAATTGCCATCATTATCAGTGTTAACGTAACATTGATGAGTGCCTCTTTATCTAACCCGAACAAATCGTTGGTTTGCTCAAGCGAAAAGCTTTTATAAAAAAACCAGACACCGAGCACCAACATGCAGCCAGCGACGATTTGAGGGAATAGCTCGGGCGGCAGATTGAATTGTCCGAAAGACAATTGGATCAACGGCTTATCAATCTGACTTGGTATGATCAAATATAGAATGATTGCCAAGGCGATAAAAAAGATCGCTGAAACAGTGTTAAAATTAAACTTCTTTTTTACAACTTGATCCATAAATCCAGGTCCAGTTTTCTTTTAGCTCGGAATTCGAAGTGATGACATGTCATTAGAGTTTAATGGCAGAGTGACAGGTTCATTCCGCTCAACTGATAAATCAGCTGCCATATATACTTCCATCACCTGGCGGGCCTGCCTCGGCGTCACCATAACCGGACGGTCCATAGCAACGGCTTCCAGGAAATGAACACCTTCATTTTGCATTGGTCCGGCAAAGACATGTTCCACTTGCTCACCCGGCATCGATGACATTGGCAAGCGAATACCATTTTTCATGGTATTTAAAATCACATCTCTGTGGGTGTCATCAATGATCAGCATACCCTCAGTGCCGGTGAACTCGATCCAAGTGCCGGAAAAATTGGGATGACCGGGCGGCATCGTCCAGCCGGCGCCAATCGTCAGCACAACACCGTTATCGAGTGTCACCATCGTCCATTGTGCATCTTCAAGACCGGTGACATCTTTCATCGCGCCATAAGCGGATTGAGAATAAACCCGGATCGGTTTAGCCGGCTCCAGACACCAGAGCAGGAAATCCAAATCATGAGTTGCTTCCATCGCGGCCGGCGAAAGCTTAATACGGCCACCGATTTTGGTGCCAAGACCGCGCGTAATATGACGGCTTACGACAGCGGCAACCGGTTTGCCCAGCGTGCCGTCACTGAGGCTCTTTTTTACGTAGGCGAATTTCGGATTGAAACGCTGGGAATACCCGATGGTAAATTTAACGCCATTCTGCTCGGCCAAATCGACCAGCTCATCGGCTTCGGCCAAGGTGAGTGATAATGGTTTCTCAAGAAACACATGTTTGCCGGCTAGGATGCAATCCTTGGCAATCGGATAATGAATGTCTTCAGGGGTCGCTGAAATAAAATAGGCATCAATGTCATCGTTTTGCAGAAGTTCCTTGTAATCGGTTGTCGCCGATACAGGATCGGTTAGTTTCTTAACTTCTTGAAGACGCTCCGGGCTGATTTCTGCGATGTGAAGATCTTTCACCAGCGCGCTGGCGGCACAGGTATTGGCGCGAATACCACCACACCAGCCGGTCCCGATGACGCCTACATTGATTTGTTTCATTAAGATCCCCTGATTTAAGTCGTGGCTTATTGTTAAGTCTTATATAAGAGTGCGCAACCTATATTCATTGATCGTGCGGTGTCAAGAACTGAGTCTTATATAAGACCTAAAATACGCATTATCACCGATATTTGGGTCGATCAGTTGCGTTTTAACGGTTATAGATGTTGAAATGAGAACTTACAATTACGTCGTGAGAAATATGAGATATTCGAAATACGTCATTTTGACCTTCTTGACGGCAGTTACTTTCCAAACACTCGATACCGTTAAACTTGCTGGGAAAGCGTGGGCCCAAAATACATCAGTTCATACGATCACCATCAGCCATCGTAAAGTTCAGGGCAAACAAACCATTCGATTTAAGCAGGGCGATCAAGTTGAGCTCAAATGGCGGACCGATGAGAAAGTAAAACTGCATTTGCATGGCTATGACATTGAGAAGACAGTGACGCCGGGAGAAACGCTGACCATGAAATTTTATGCCAAAGCAACCGGCCGGTTTCCCGTGACATCGCACGGCTTTGGTGAGAAAAAAGGACACAGCCACGGCACCGGCGCGTTGTTCTATATCGAAGTCCATCCGAAGTAGTTGATGCAAAAATTACCAAATCAAATCCCCCTCCCCCTAACCCCCTCCCTCCAGGGGAGGGGGGATAGCTGTATAAACATTACTGTCCCTTCTACTACTCAGCGAGACTTGGTCAGATTTTGCCATCCAGAAAAGAAATCCCTCCCCCCTCCGAGGGGGAGGTTAGGTGGGGGGGCTTTAAATAAATGCGCTTTTATTATTTTCACCCTAATCATTATATCTCCCCTGCCCGCCGAGGCGCATGCCTTCGGGCAGCGCTATGATTTACCGCTGCCGCTGTGGATGTTCATTTGGGGTGGAGCCGCAGCGGTTTTTCTATCGTTTATCGTTATGGCATTTTTTATTCGTCATAATCCGCCGCCGGGACTCTATCCGCGTTATAACCTGCTGAATAATCCACTTGGCCGGCTGCTCGCCCATCCCATGACAACCGGCCTGGTTCGGCTGGTTTTCACCTGTTTGTTTATTCTCATTATTGCGACCGGCTTTTGGGGCCATCAAAGCCCGCTCAAAAACCCCACCATCGTCATGGTCTGGGTGATTGCCTGGGTCGGGTTGGCGTTTATCTGTTCTTTGCTGGGCAATTTCTGGGCGTTGATTAATCCCTGGAACGCGTTATTCAGCTACGCCGAGAAAGCCAAAAGTATATTTTTTAACGGCCCGTTATCGTTTAACGCCGCTTATCCTCGCGCCCTCGGCTATTGGCCGGCATTTATATTCTTCCTCGCCTATGCCTGGCTGGAGATTAATTGGTCCGGCGCCAGTTCTCCCAGCAAAGTCGCAACGGTGCTCACTATTTATAGCGCGATTACGTTCCTTGGCATGTTGATCTACGGTCGCACGACTTGGCTTAAATATGGTGAGTGCTTTTCGGTCGTCTACAGTTTGTTCGCCCGCTTTGCCATTACCGAAATTAGAGTGCCCGACGAGGCCGAACCTGAAAAAATAGAGTGGAACCTCCGCCCGCCTGGATTTGGCTTAAGATTCAGCCCAAGTTCCGGTGAACAACCTTCTTTCACGCTGATGATTTTTGTCCTGCTGCTGCTCTCGACGGTCACTTATGACGGCTTTACGGAAACCGGTTTGTTCAAACAAACCGCGCTCAAATACTATTATTTCATTCAAGAGGTCACCGGTGGCGGTCTTGGCACGTTTGGTATTTCTTTAGTCGATACGTCGGGTTTGATTTCTTTCCCGCTGATGTTTGTCGGTGTCTATCTCTTATTCATCTGGCAGATTGCTATCCTCGGTGATGACCTCAGGAGCTTGCTAAAACTTGCCCCCCTTCTCGTTTTATCAATTGTGCCGATCTCTATTGCTTACCACCTCTCTCACTATATTTCGCTCTTGGCGATCGAAGGGCAGTTGGTTATCAGGCAATTGTCTGATCCATTTGGTTATGGCTGGAATTTGTTTGGCACGGCGGGCTACAAGACAGACATCACCTTGATTAATGCAAAATTTGTCTGGTTTTTTTCGGTGATCCTGATCGTCACCGGGCACGTCGTCGCGGTCTACATCGCGCATGCGGAAGCGCTTAATTATTACGGCGAACGCGGGCGCGCCCTGGTTAGTCAAATTCCGATGATTGTGCTGATGGTCGGCTATACTATGTTCAGTCTTTGGATCATCGCCCAGCCAATTGTCGGCTAATAACTTACACGTGAGATGCCGATAAAAAGAACTGGCAAGATCGGAACTCGAATGCTATTCAGCCTGCCATAATCTTATATAAGAGTAACAAGAATTTTTCACATTAGGGGTAGAGGAAGAATTATGTCCAATCCAATCATTGCTGTCGCTGATTCGGTATTTCCGAATCTCGATCTCGCCAAAGAAGCACTCACGCGCGTCAATGCCGGTGAATTTCAGATGTCTGAAGATGGCTCGGCCAGCAGTATTTTGGCGGTTGCCGCCAATGCCGACGCCTTGTTTGTCACTTACAGTCAAATCAATGCCGAAGTTATTGCTGGTCTGAACAATTGCAAAGTAATCGGCCGCTTTGGCATCGGCGTCGATAACATCGATTTAGTCGCGGCGGCCGAAAAAGGCATCACGGTTTGCTATGCGCCGGTTTACTGTCTGGATGAGGTTTCCGATCATGCGATGGCCTTGCTGCTGGCTTGTGCGCGCAAAATTCCGTTCGCCAACAAACGCGCATCTGAGGGCCGCTGGGAAATGCCGGCGGTCGTGCCGATTGGCCGTTTCCGCGGTAAAACCCTCGGCCTGATCGGCCTTGGCAATATCCCGCAGCAAATAGTCGGCAAAGCGCAGGCTTTCGGTATCAATATCATCGCCTCCGATCCCTACTGCCCGGATGATGTCTTCTCGCGACTCAATGTTGAGAAAGTCGAGCTTGATGATCTGCTGGGCCGCTCGGATTATGTTTCGGTGCATGCGCCGCTGACGCCGGAAACCGAAAACATGTTCAACATGGACGCCTTCAAGAAAATGAAAAGCTCGGCCTATCTGATCAACACCGCGCGTGGTCCGCTGGTTGAGATTAATGATCTCGCCGCCGCGCTGGATGCGGGTGAAATTGCCGGTGCCGGCTTGGATGTGTTGCCGGAAGAACCGCCGTCAGCCGACAATCCGCTGCTTGGCCGGGATGATGTTGTGCTGACACCGCATACTGGGTTTTATTCAGAAGATGCATTGCTTGATCTGCAAACCACAGTCGCGACCGATGTCGCCTCAGTGCTCGCCGGTGAAGCACCGAAATATCCGATCACGGCGAAATAGGTTACAGCGCAAATGTAATAAAGCGACCCGGGTCGCTTTATTACAATGTTAACTTTTGGCTCAGCGCTTCAACTTCACAGCCTTGAAGCCCTCGGTGGTGGCGGGCACGGATTGCTCGATTGGGAATCTCTCAGCCGAGGAGCCACCGACATAACCGTCGAGCCGTGGCTCGCCTTCGAGGAACTTGGCGAAATCATCCGGTGTTTCAATACCGCCGCCGTGGCAGGTGAATATCAAATCACTGTGTTTGGCTTCGAGCGCATTAATGACGCTGGCCGTGCGCTCTATCGAGTCTTCCTCGCTCATGATGGTGGATGAGCCGATGGTGCCGCCTGACGAATTACCATAATGAACAATGATATTATCAACGCCTGCTTCAGCCATGGCGAGGGCTTCATCCGGTGTCGTGCAAAAAGCTTTGGTGAACAGACCGATGGAGGACGCATAGCCGAGCACGTCGACTTCCAGCGCATAGCCCATACCGGTTTCTTCGAGGTCACTCCTAAATTTACCATCGATCAGCGCCACCGTCGGGCAATTCATCACGCCATCAAAGCCGGCTTCGGCCAGCTGATCGACAAAGCGGTGCATGTCGCGGGTTGGGTCCGGGCAGAGAATGCCGGCAATCACCGGCGTTTCTTTGACGACGCTTAACAGTGCACGCTCACCAATTTCCATGGTGATCGCATTGGCATCACCGATTGGCAGGTACCCCGCCATCGAGCTCATACCCTGCATGCGGAAATAGGCAAGAATATGGGTGGTGATCAGATCAGCGCCACCGCGCGCTGCCATCTTGGCCGTGATGCCGGTGCCGCAAAGCGCATTATAGATCGCCCGTCCGGCATCCCGTTCAGCGCGCAGCCTTGCGTTAATTTCATCTCGCGAAAATTTAGCCATCGCCTTACCCCTATCTCACCCAATGAGCCATCCACCAAATATTTAGGCAAATGTGATTTACTTTCTGCTCATCAATAGGATAATTGCTGAAGAAGAACAATAATCAAGACGTTTGGGGATTGGCGATGGCCAAGCAATCAAGTAACGCTTACGACATACCGGCAACCATGAAAGCCTGGGTTCTGGGCGACCCGCACGAGATGAAAATGATCGAAAAGCCGGTGCCTGAGCCCGGCCCAGCAGAGGTGCTGGTAAAAGTCGGCGCCATCGCGGTCTGTCATACGGATATCGAAGTACTGCATCACGGCATGCCGGCCATGGTCGAAGGCGAATTGCCGTTCAACAAGGATTTCGTCATGGGCCATGAATATATGGGTACCGTCGTCAAAGCTGGCCCCGGCGTCGATGAGTGGTCGCCGGGTGACCGTATCGCGGTCGAAGTTCATGCCGGCTGCGGGCGCTGCCAAAAATGCCGGGAAGGCATGTACACGTCGTGTCACAATTACAGCTACCGTTCCAAAGGCCACCGCGCCAATGGTTTCACCACCGATGGCGGTTTTGCCGAATATGCCATCAACAACATCAACACCCTCGTGCCGGTGCCGGATCATCTGAGCGATGAAGTGGCGACCCTCACCGTCACGGCGGGAACGGCGATGTACGGCTTGGATGTCTTAGGCGGGCTCGTCGCTGGCAAAAGCGTCGTCGTTGCCGGCGCCGGCCCCATCGGCCTGATGTTTATCGCCGTCGCCAAAGCGCTCGGCGCCGCGCCGGTGATCATGTCCGAACCCCGCGAAGACCGCCGCGAGATGGCCAAAAACCTCGGCGCGGATATTCTGATTGATCCAATGGCGGAAGACGTCGTCGAAAAAGTCAGAAGCCTCACCAATGGCAAAGGCGCTGATTTCACCGTCGAAGCTTCCGGCGTGCCGCAAGTCGTCAATCAGGTTATTCACATGACCAATCGGGGCGGCCGGGTTTGCTTGGCGGCTTTTTCCAACGACCTCATTCCGACCGATCTCGCTTATGTCGTCAGCAACAATATCTACATGTTTGGCATTCGCGGTGAAGGCAATTCCGCCGTCAAACGCGCTGCCAGTTTACTTGAGCAAAAGCGCTTTGATCCGTCACCGATCCACACCCATACGTTTCCGCTGGAAGAAGCAGATACGGCGATGAGCTACGCCGAAAATCAAACCGATGGCGCAATTAAAGTCGTCGTCAAAATGGCATAGACCAAGAAAGAGCCCCTCTCATGACATCTCCTATTGTATCAACTGATTGGCTGACCGACCGCCTGTTGGACCCAAGTATCAAAGTCATCGAAGTCTCAGCCAAAAAGGGCGAGGAAGCCGGCTATGCCGAAAGCCATATTCCCGGCGCAATAAATTTTTGGTGGAAGGATCTATGCTGGCATGAGACTGACCGGCAGTTCGTCACCCCGGAGCAATTGGCCGAACGCTTGGGCGCTGTCGGCATTAGTGATGAAGACAGGCTGGTGCTCTATGGCGAGCCGGTGCAATACGGCACCTATGCGTTTTGGGCGCTGACCATGGCTGGCCACCCCAATCTTCTGGTGCTTGATGGCGGGCGCACCAAATGGCTGGCGGAAGACCGTCCGGCCACCAACAGCGTCCCCGAAACCGAGCCGGTAGAATATATCGTTCAGCAACCCAATGAGTGGATGCGTCTTGGCCGTGACAATATCCGGGACAATCTCAGCCAGGACGGACGCTTGCTTTTGGATATGCGCAGCCCGGAAGAATATTCCGGCGAACGGGTTATGGAACTTGGTCAGTTTGATCATGGCGCCGAACGTGGTGGCCGCATTCCGGGCGCTCGGCATTTGTTCTTCAAAGAGTTGATCAACGACGATGATACCTTTAAGTCGGCCGATGAATTGAAAGCCAAATTTGATGGAGTCGGCGCCGATCCAAGCAAAGTCGATGAAATCGTCTGCTACTGCCGCCTTTCTCACCGGGCAACTCTCGCCTGGACCGCGATGACTTATATCCTCGGCTATGAGGGCGTCAAAATATATGACGGTTCGTGGACCGAATGGGGCTCAATTGTCGGTTTTCCGGTGGAGAAATAGGGCCCGACAATACTGGAAAAACCTTGATTCCGGCCAAATCGTCCCCAAATAGCAATACGACCAGAGTAAGTATTCCTGTTATTTGGAACCAGTATGTATTTCAAGCACTTCTACATTCTGATTTTTTGCCTTGCCGCCACTGCCATCGGCTTGCCTTCTGCTGCCTGGTCGGCGGCAGAAATCAATTTTAAAGCCGTTGCCGTAGAATTTAACGAAGACGACCCTTCGACACGCGAGGCTGGCGGTTTGATCTATCGGGGTGGTCTAAAAATCGAATCTGAACATTCTCGATTTGGCGGATTGTCTGCTCTTGCGATTTCGGAAGATCGCAGCCGTTTTATTGCCATCAGTGACCGCGGAGCACAGATCAAAGGCTCTTTGTTATATGGTGAAAATGGTGATCTTAAAAATCTGCAGGATTTGACGTTCTTCGAACTGCACGGTTTGGGCGGTCGAGGATTTCCCACCGCCTATGATGGCGATTCAGAATCTATCGCCAGACGTCCGGGTGGTGACATGGTTATCAGTTTTGAGCGCAATCATAGATTATTGACCTATTCCGGTGAGCTGGTGGTTGAGCTTATGCGGCCTCCCGGCATTGACGACGCACCAAAAAATGGCGGTATCGAGGCTTTGACGGATTTACCGGGCGGCGGTCTGCTGGCCATTACCGAAAACCTGGAAACCGATACCGGCACTCGTGGCTGGCTTTGGCGCCAGGATCAATGGTCAAAAATATCGCTGCAAAAAGAACCGGATTTTCATCCCACCGGAGCCGCCACCGCGCCCAATGGCGATGTCTATATTCTATTTCGAAAATTTTCTTTTTTCTTCGGCAGTAGTGTCCGCATCATTAAAATAGCCGCTCAGTCGATCAAGCCGAATGCGCATCTAACCGGGCAAACCGTGTTTGAGATTGCCAGCCCATTTACCCTCGACAATTATGAAGGCATCGATATTCGTCAAGGCAGTGATGGCAAAAACTACCTCTATCTTGTTTCGGATGATAATTTCAGCCCGCTGCAAAATACCTATTTGATGATGTTCGAGATTAAGCGCTAGCCAAAATAATATCGGCAGCTTTTTCGGCGATCATGATAACCGGCGCGTTGATATTGCCGCCAACCAGATCCGGCATTACGGACGCATCTACCACTCTCAGACCATCAGCGCCCCGCACCTTAAGTTCAGGATCAACCACCGCCATATCATCAATACCCATCTTGCAGGTACCTAAGGGATGGAAAACCGTTGAGAGGTTGTGGCGGACAAAGGCGTCTATTTCATCATCTGTTTTGACCTGATCCCCCGGCACCAGCTCAGCACCACGCATACCATCGAACGCAGCCTGGCTGACAATATCCCGGGACATTTTAAAACTGTCTCTGAGCACACGGCGGTCGGTCTCGGTTGCCAGAAAATTATTTTGTATTGTCGCCGGCGCCAAGGGATCAATAGAAGAAAGTTCAACAAATCCACGGCTTTCCGGACGCAGCTGACAGGTCCGCAGCATAAAACCATCGGGCGATGCTTGGCTAAATAGCGGGAACCACGGTTTAACCCCAGCCAGCCCGGCCCGGCAAAACAGCTGAACATCGGGCAGTTCAACTACCGGATCACTTTTCAAGAACGCCGTCACCTGCGCTGGATTCTTAGTGGCAAAACCGGTGCCGAAAAGCTGAGCCTGGATCATGTTCAGCGCCAGCCGGTCATAGCGCATGTTTTCATGAAACGGCGATTTTCCGATCCGCGAATACTGCAAAACATTTGAAGGATGATCCTGCAAATTTCGGCCAACGCCTTTGAGATCGATGATGGGCTCGATCCCCATCGCCCGCAAATGATCAGCCGGACCGATACCCGATAGCAATAATGTCTGCGGTGAATTATAGGCTCCCCCCGAGACAATGACCTCTCGAGCCGCCAGCACTTGCACGAGCTTACCACCCTGTAGATATTCAATGCCAATTGCTTTCTGGCCCGCAAACAAAATGCGCGTAACATGGGCCTCGGTGGCAATCGTTAAATTATTGCGAGTTGACGCTGGATGCAGAAAGGCGACCGCGGCACTCGATCTTTTGCCGTTACGCGTGGTGAATTGAAAACGGCAGAAGCCTTCCTGCTCGGCACCGTTATAATCTTCGGTAAACGGGTAGCCCGCTTCCTGGCCGGCATCGGCAAAGGCCTGAAATAGCGGATCGGCAATTTCAGGCGACGAAACGCCGAGCGGGCCGTCACCACCGTGATAGTCATCGGCCCCCTCATCAAAGCCTTCAGATTTTTTGAAATAGGGCAGCACATCATCGTAGCCCCATCCATCCAGACCCATCTGGCGCCAGCGATCATAGTCACCGGCATGACCGCGCACATAAGCCATAATATTGATCGAAGATGAACCACCCAAAACTTTGCCGCGCGGATGATAGATTTGGCGGTTATCGGCATGGGGTTCCGGGGCGGAAAGGTAATTCCAATTATAGATTTGGGCGGGCAGAATTTTGCCAACACCGATTGGAATGTGGATCAGCCAATCTTTGTCAGGACCGCCGGCTTCCAACACTAGCACGTTGTGGTTTGGGTCTGCGCTTAATCTATTGGCAAGAACACAGCCAGCAGATCCGGCGCCGATGATGATGTAGTCAAATTCAGTCACATAAAATCAGTCGAATTGAGAAACTATTTTGTTGGTGGCGCGCAGGCGACGCGATAACGTCACCGCAAGGGATTGATAAAAATGGCAAGAAAATTGGCCATCTTCTTCCATTAAATTATCGAGATCGCGATATGTCACCTGGATAACTTCAACGTGGCTGTCGGCAATGACGTCAGCGCTAACTTCATCGCCATCCAGAAAAGCCATTTCGCCAAAAATACAGCCGGAATCCAAAAGCGCCAATTGAATCCTTTCTTTATCAATTTTATGTTCTATCCGAACTTGACCGTGGGTCAAAAAATAAATGGCATCGCCAACCTGGCCCGCCTTCAGAATTATCGAATTTTGTTCAAAAACCAAGCGTTCACCAATGCGGAAGAAAGCGCCCCAATCACTCACATTTAATTGGTTAAATAGGTCAACACCAGTCGTGCCGAATTGGTCAGCCAACTCAGCTTTCAACATGGTCAGAATGTCACTATGTTGGGCCATTCCGCGCCTTCAAACGTAAACCGCTATATTTTTTTGTAGATTACCAAAACTTTGCCACAACACTTTAAAATGAGCAATGGCTAGAATTTTTTAAATTCTAAGTTGCTGAATTCACTTTGTAATTTCTCATTCAGAATATGAAATTACATAATTTTCGGGAATATTCAGCCATTCTTTAGCCGCATCAATGGTCTTGAACGGCCTGCGTTCAATGACATCTTCGGACATGCGGCGGGATAACGTAAATTGATGGATTATAGCAAATTCACGCGGATTACTAATTACCCATGCCAATTTGCAATTACCAAAAGCCTGCTCATATTTGCCCACTCTTTGTGGAGATTCTTTTTGGAAATATTTATAGCCATATTCTTCAGGTTGAACAGCTTCGCTGGCATCCCGCAAAATATTAATACCTTTCCTGAATTTCGGATGGGCTAAAATCTTATCGAACGAATCAGGCACATCAGCGACATCCATTTGGCCGATATGGCGAATGAACGCGCAATTGATTTCTAAATCTATTCGAATTTGAAAAGATGGAGTCGACATTTCGCAATATTTCCTGAGTTATTTATTATTTTAATTATTAATACATATCCTATTACTCAAGTTTCATAACTGTCCATAAAATTATTGGAAAATACATTCGTAAAAACTAAAAAAAAGGGGCTGCTGCGAGACTTAACCCGGAGCAACCCCTTCCTCCCTCAAGAGACAATTCGTTGAAAGTCTCCTGAATCTAGAGAGCGGCATTCTGCGCAGATTTATTCTGCAGCAGGTAGCGCTTTCTGCTCTCCCCCATCTCTCGCTTTAATTGCTTTCAGTACTTTTTCCGCTGTCGCGGGCAAGGAAGTTATTCTGACGCCAACCGCATCGTGAATGGCATTACATATCGCGGCGGCAGTCGGCACAGCTGTCGGTTCACCGACACCTTTGGCACCGAACGGCCCGGTTGGATCGAAGTTCTCAACGATATCAACATCGATCTCCGGCATATCCAAACTGGTTGGCATGATATAATTGGTTAAATTCGGATTGAGCTGCTGGCCATTGTCATCGAACAGCATTTCTTCCTGGAGGGCAAAACCAATACCCATTGAAATACCGCCTTCGATCTGACCTTCAACCAGCATCGGATTGATCGCCGTGCCGCAATCATGGGCGGCTGACATATAAATAACGTCGACCTGACCGGTTTCATCATCGACCTCAACTTCCGCACATTGGGTCGCATAAACGTAAGTCGAGAACGGCTTACCTTGGCCGGTTTCCGAATCCATCGCGACAGTAGGCGGATTGTAAGACGCAGAACCGATCGGCGGGCGGCCCATGACAAACTGTGCTTGCAGCGCAACATCCGCAATTGGCAGACAGCGCTGCGGAAAGTACTGAACCTGAATTTTGCGATCCACCGCTTCCAATTGATCGGGCCGCACGTCCAGCATTGGGGCGGCAACTTCAAACAGAATTTGCTTGGCGTTTTCGGCCGCCAATTTGATCGCATTGCCGGTGACATAGGTCGTTCGGCTGGCAATCGCGCCGGTATCCATCGGCGTCGTATCGGTATCGGCTGAGACGACATGAACGTCATCGGTTGAGATACCAAGTTCTTCCGCCGCAATTTGACCCAATACAGTCAACGATCCCTGGCCGGTCTCAACGGTGCCGGTCAGCAACGTCGCCGTGCCGTCTTCGTTTATTTTAACTGTTGCTGCACTTGGGTTAGCCAGGACGGTGAACCCGATCGGGTACCACATGCAGCCGACGCCTTTTCCGCGATGTCTCATTTCTGCCACTCCTTCCAACCAAATCTTTCGGTCGCCATCTCCAGCGAATCTCTGACCACGACAGCTTCCAGCACTTGTCCGGTTGGGCTGGCCGAGCCTTCATGGAAGGTGTTTCTTAACCGAAGTTCTACCGGTTCAATATCGAGCGCTTTTGCCATATCATCCATATGGGATTCATAAGCGAAGCAGACTTGCGGTGCGCCAAAGCCCCGCATCGCCCCAGTCATGGTTTTGTTGGTATAAACCGCATAGGCATCGACATGGAGATTATCGATATTGTACGGCCCTGCCGATAGGATGCAGGCTTTACCCAACGTCGTTTCCGACCACGAGCAATACGCCCCACCGTCACACACGAGACGCACCTTGCGGGCCAAGATTTTACCCTCTTTCGACATGCCGGTTTTATATTCCATGATGAAAGGATGGCGCGTCGTTGAAGAGATAAATTCATCTTCACGGGTATAAACCGATTTTACCGGGCGACCGGTTTTTTTAGACAATAAAGCCAGAATCGGCTCGGTGGTAATCTCATTTTTACCGCCAAAATTTCCGCCAACCACTGTCGCAATAATACGAATACGATTGATCGGCAATTCGAGAGTGCGCGAGATATCCGCCCGGCCCAAGGTAATCCGGCCGAGGCTGGTATGAATGGTCACCCGCCCGTTGGCGTCCCATTCGGCGATAGACGCATGCGGTTCCATTGGTACGTGCTCAACCATCTGGGTCGTGAAGGTGCCCTCAAAGATGTGATCGGAGTCTTCAAAACCTTGTTCGACATCGCCTTTCATAATCGTCTTGGTCGCATAGACGTTGCTTTCACCGTTATGAATTTTGACGGCATCGTCTTTCATCGCTTCGAGCGGATCATAGACCGGCGTCAGCTCTTCATACTCTATTTTGATTTTCTCAAGCGCGTCCAAAGCCTGCTGCTCGGTCACCGCCGCCACTGCCGCGACACCATCACCGGCATGACGGACAATATCTTCGGCCAGCAATGGCTGATCCTGATAGGAAGGGCCAAAGCTGTTAACCGGAATTTCCTTGCCGATCACAGTCGCCATGACGCCCGGCATTTTCTCGGCTTCACTTACGTCGATGCTTTTGATCCTGGCATGGGAAATCCCTGCGCGCTTGATCTTGGCATGGAGCATGCCTGGGAAAAACATGTCATCGATATATTTAGTTTGACCCAGGCCGTGCAGGCGGCCATCCGGGCGGGTCGCCCGCTGACCAACCGCCGGGGTCTGTTCCCGCGCTGCGGCAACACCGATTTCTTTCGGAAATATGGTGCGCTCCGGCACGGCGGGTAAGCGGAGATCATCATCGGCCTTTCTAAGACTTTCAAGTGTCGCTGATTTTTCTTGGGTTTTTTCTTTGAGTTTTACGTCATCTGCCATTTTTCTGCTCCCTCACCTTTAGGCTGCACTTTGTGCTTCTCTGGGATTTGTTTCCGGCACTTTTTTGCCGGTAATATCTTCATAGGCATCAATCACACCATCGATGATTTTGGTGTAACCGGTGCAGCGGCAGAGATTACCGGATAAAGCATCTTTGATTTCCTGTTTGCTCAAATCCTCACCTTGATCGATCAGGGCTTTGGTCGACATAATCATGCCCGGACCGCAGAAACCGCATTGCAGCGCGGCAACCTCTTCGAAGGCTTTTTGGATCGGATGATATTCTTCGAGCGTTGAAAGGCCTTCGATGGTCTCGATTTTTTTACCGTCGGCTTGTCCAGCAAGCATCAAGCACGCATTAACGGCGATGCCATCAACCAGTACGGTGCAGGCACCGCAATCGCCAACGTCACAGCCAAGCTTGGCGCCGGTGAGGTTTAAATCTTCCCGCAGCATTTTAAGCAGCGTGGTTTCCGGCGGCACACTGGCGGTGCGCTCTTCGCCGTTTACTGTCAGAGTTACGTCTGTCATTTCTCTCTTCCCTCTTATTAGCCGTTGGCAGCTTCTAATGCGGCTTGCAGCGTGCGCCGCGTGCCAACTTCGATGAGACTATTGCGATATTCTTTGGAAGCGCGGAAATCATCAATTGGCTTTGCTTCACCGACGGCAATTTTTGCTGCTTCATCAATGAGGTCTTGCGAAACTGCCTGGCCTTCCAGCACGGCTTCGGCTTTGCTGGCCCGCATCACCACCGGGGCGACAGCGCCCAGCGCAATTCGTACGTCTTTAAACTTACCGTCTTCGACCCGGAAAGCTGAGGCGGCATTCACCAGCGCCAGGGCCTGACCTTTACGCAGGCCAAATTTGATGAAGCCGGCCGGCTTACCGAGATTTTCTGTCGGGATAATGACGTCTAATAATAATTCATCGGGCTCAAGTGCGGTTTTACGCACACCAACAAAAAACTCAGATAGATCCATTTGGCGGCTGCCTTTCGGGCCCAAGATAGTTACTTGAGCATCCAGCGCTAGCAATACCGGCCCGCTATCCATTGACGGCACGCAAGTGACTAAGTTGCCGCCGAGTGTGCCGAGGTTGCGCGTCTGCACCGCGCCAACCGTATGGGCCGCCTCAATCATCGCCGGGGCGTGTTCGGCTATGAGCGGGTGCGCCATGATCTCGGTATGGGTCACGCCGGCACCGATCCTGAGCCCTGCATCGGTAAGCTCGATACTTTTTAAATCCTCAAGCCGGGAGATATCGACAACGACGCCGGGGCTTTGCTCGCCGTGCTTCAGCTCAACAACGTAATCCGTGCCGCCACAAAGAATGCGCACATTCGGGCTGTGCTCCGCCAAGGCAGCAAGCGCCGCATCGGTCGTCGTCGGCTGAACAAAATCAAAGGGTTTCAAAAATCACCTTCCTCATAAAATTCCTGGTTACTTTTTATTCGTTATTCAACGATTGGCGGATTTTCGAGCACCGCAAATAATTGTTTTTGAGATTTGCTGATATGTTTGTTGATCAGGCTGGTTACCGTTGAGCGATCTCTCGCCTGCAGCGCATCAATGATCTCACAATGCTCGGCGACAAATTTCTCGGATGCCGCTTCACTAGGTGCGGCTGACACGCCGACAAACGTCAACCGGTCAAACTGATCGATCACTTCCTGGGCCATCTTCGCCATCCTGGCATTTCCAGACAGCTCGGCAATGCGGCGGTGGAAGTCTCTGTTATAGGTCACCCAATGGGCGAGATCACCGTTCTCCACGGAACGGTATTTGTCGAGTGACGCAAGTTCTTCGTCGCTCGCCTCATCACAGGCGCGGCGGATGCAGGATTTCTCCAGCAACAAACGCATTTCATAAAGGTCATGGGCGTCGCCAATTGAGATCGGGCGGATGAGATAGCCTTTTCGCGGCAGCACATCGATCAGGCCTTGCTCCTGCAAGCGTAAGAGCGCATCGCGTACCGGTGATTTACTGACATGATAGCGTTTGGCGAGATCGTTCTCGAAGACCCGTGAGCCCGGGGCCAACACGCAGGCGAGAATATCGGCACGGATTTTCTCATAGACGCCATCCCGAATAAGACCGGAGCCGTTTTCAACCGAATTATCATCTGTCAAATTATCGAGCATATGTGACCTGTGAAATATCTAGAATTTAAATATTTACAGGTTTTTTTAATATTATACAAGGAAAACCGCAATTATTTATATATTTAGAAATATTATAAATATAATTTTTTTTCTATCTGAAATATCACAGATACAGTCACAACAGGCCTTCAAAAACCTACATTATTGATTTTGTTGGATTTATTAGATGGTGCCACAAAGATACTTCGCACTTTTGTTAAGAAATTCCGCGCATTTCTTTCTTTTTCGGAATTTTCTTCAGCGGACAGGGCGGGAATATTTTCAAGGTTTTCCGGTAAACACCAAAGCTTACCGTTTCCAATGATCGGGCGGCTTGGTCCGCGGCCATGCCATCAGCGGTGAGCTTTTCCCGATAGTCGGCCACCGTGGATGCGCAGAGTCTGGCCAATTCCGGGCGGGCCATGGGCTTGCCGGATGCATCCCGCTTGAAATTTTTGAGGAAACAATTTTCGAGCCCGGCATGGCGGGCAATTGGTGTGGCTAGGTTCACATGGTTCTGCACCCAATAGGCCCCGGCAAGGGCCAGGCCGAAAACCGTCAGGCCAAATAAGGCAGTGCGCTTGAATGAAGACATAGCCATCTCCTAGCGTCATTACTATAGACCTAATCGCTCAAGGCGGTACAATAAAAATAAAAACCAGGTAGGAGATACATTATGACCGGACAGCACGATATCGGCGGTCTGCCGGCCGGGCCGATAGATACCAGTGATCACGAAGCCGAGCCCTGGCAGAAAATGATCACGGCGGTTTATGGCGCCCTCGTCTCCAGAGGCTACGGTAATGTCGATGAAATGCGCCGCACTCTCGAAGGCTTGCCGCAGGAACAATATGATCAGCCCTATTATGAGCGCTGGGTCGAAGCCGTTTGCATTTCACTGGCTGAGAAGAATCTGCTCACTCAAGATGAAATTAACGCGCGCATGGCTGAGATTAAAACTCAATTGGAGGCCGGCGAATGAGCGCTACCGAGCTTACCGCGCCGCTATATAAGACGGGTGACACTGTCCGCATCTCAGTTGCCTATCCGCCGGGCCACCGGCGCACGCCCGATTATATCAAAGGCAAAACGGGAATTGTTGAGCGCTATTGCGGCGCCTTTATCAACCCGGAAGAACGCGCCTATGGGTTCGCCGGGCTGCCTAAAAAGCACCTCTATCGGGTGCGCTTCGATCAATCCGAAGTTTGGGACACCTATGAAGGTGCGGCGAAAGATACCCTGGATCTTGAATTTTATGAGCATTGGCTTGAAGGAGAACCATCATGAGCTCCCCGGAAGATCATGAACATGATCACGATCATGGCCACAAAGCAGACGGCTCACCGCTCAACTACGCCGATGACAGCCGCCATGATTTTGATGAGACCGATCACTACCCGCTGATGGTCGAAGCCATCCGGCAATTAGTGATTGAAAAGGAAATTGTCAAAACCGGTGATGTCCAGGAGCGTCTCGATTTCATGGATTCGCGCGGCATTGAGCTCGGCGCTAAGATCGTCGTCAAGGCCTGGACCGATCCGGATTTCAAAGCACGTCTGTTGGCGGACGGCACGAAAGCCGTGGCCGAGCTCGACATCCCGATGGCCGATGCTGAGCTGGTTGTCGTCGAGAACACTGCCGACACGCACAATCTGATCGTTTGCACGCTCTGTTCCTGCTACCCCCGCACGATACTCGGCCTGCCGCCGGATTGGTATAAAAGCAAAACCTATCGCTCCCGCGCGGTCAACGAACCCCGCTCTGTCATCCGGGAATTCGGCACGATTATTGCGGACGATGTTACCGTCCGCGTCCATGACAGTAATGCTGATATGCGCTACCTCGTCCTGCCGGCCCGCCCGGCTGGCACAGAAGGTTGGAGCGAAGAACAGCTTACCGAAATCATCACGCGCGACAGTCTGGTCGGCGCAACGGTGCCAAGCATTAATTAGGACCCCCCACCCCATAATATTTTCTTGGCCTCCCCCTCAAAGGGGGGAAGAAATATTTGTTGTAACTTTCAGCCTTTCTCCCCTCCCCCTTGAGGGGGGAGGGTTAGGGTGGGGGTGCAACAAAAAACTATTTTAGATTTTATGTACTCTCAGATTATTTAGGCTATAGTTTTCAAATGAATTTGGATTTTTTTATCACCTCGCTGATCGTCGTGTTGATTCCCGGCACCGGTGTCATTTACACGTTATCGCACGGGCTGTTTCGAGGACCGCTCGAGAGCGTTGTCGCCGCGTTCGGCTGCACCCTCGGCATCCTGCCGCATATTGCCGCGAGCCTGTTGGGCATCGCTGCGTTGTTGCATACCAGCGCGGTGCTGTTTCAGACCTTCAAGTTTATCGGCGTCGCCTATCTGTTTTATCTCGCTTGGGGGATTTGGCGGACCAGTGGTGAGCTGCAGATCGACCGGCCGGAGGGCCAACAAAATTTAACCCGTGTCTGCGTCAGCGGATTTTTGATTAATATCCTTAATCCTAAGTTGTCGATTTTCTTTCTGGCCTTCCTGCCGCAATTCGTGCCGGCGAACGAAGCCAATCCCTTAATGCTGATGATCGCCATGAGCGCGATCTTCATGGCGATGACTTTGGGCATTTTTATTCTCTATGGCCTGGCGGCGGCTAAAGTCAGCACGTATGTGACTTCATCACCGCGCGCCACCAAATGGCTGCAACGCAGTTTCGCCGGCGCCTTCGCCGCCTTTGGCCTAAAACTCGCCCTGACGGATAATTAGCCTTTTTCTCGGGGACATCTTCTTGCCCCGCTTTTTCGTCCTTATCTCCGGTCGCCTAAGGTGTCCCCTCTTAGGGTGTTGAAGTAATTAATGCACCACAAAGGACACGAAGCACACA
>CAJWAR010000027.1 GCA_913020445.1 uncultured Rhodospirillaceae bacterium | reverse complement strand
GTGAAGCGTTCACAGCTATGCAACACGATGGTGGAATTAACGTAATCAAGAATCGCTATGATTTTAAACCTGATTAAAATCTCAATTTGAATTGGCATGTCCGCTTTTGGCTAAAAGCGGACGTTTCAAGTGCCATGAATATGGGTCCACTTTACCCCCCAAAGCGGACCATCTGGTTGCGTGAGAAATTAGTACTATTCCACCGTGGCAAGTGAGAATTTAAGAAATGGCGGATTTCTTTGATCAAGGTCAAAGACGAGAAAGCGTACTTCTGCTAGGCGGAAGGTAAGGAATATTTAATTTTGGGTGATTCCATTGGTTGATTCGCATTATCTAATCAATCATTCCTCTGATGCTGCCTTCATTATTGACGGCGGTCTTGAGATCGTTGCGTGGAATCAGGCGGCGCGCCTCGAAATCATCGATCCCAATATCAAGGACTATTCCGGCCACATTGTTAAACATACCGGTGATGGTTTTCTGGCCGAATTTGGCTCGGTGAACGATGCGGTAAACTGTGCCATCGCCATGCAGAAATTGTTGGCTGAGAGGGCAGAAAACACGCCCAAGGATCGGCGGATGTTGTTCCGTATGGGGCAATCTTGGCGACATCGTCGAGGAACTGAATGACATCCACGGCGATGGCGTCAACATCGCGGCGCGCTTGGAAGGGATCGCTGGCGCGGGCGGTATTTGCGTCTCAGGCGGGGTTTATAATCAAGTGCACAACAAGCTTAATCTAAATTTTGAGGATATGGGTGAGCAAAAAGTCAAGAATATTTCGACGCCGGTGCGGGTCTATATCGTAATGCTCGATGGTATTGCCGCCAAATCCGCAACCTTATCCGACAAACCCGCTAACGTTTCCGACAAACCCTCCATCGCCGTTCTTCCTTTTGACAATTTGTCGGGCGATCCGGAACAAGAATACTTCTCCGACGGCATCACTGAAGACATTATCACTGCGCTTAGCCGTATTCACCAGTTCTTCGTCATCGCCAGGAACACGACTTTCACCTACAAGGGGCAGGCGGTGGATGTTCAGGCGGTCGCCAAGGAACTGGGGGTCCGATATGTGCTCGAAGGCAGCGTTCGCAAATCTGGTAACCGGATTCGGATTTCTGCACAGCTGATTGATGGCGAAACAGGAAATCATTTATGGGCGGAAAAGTATGACCGAAATCTGGATGACATTTTTGATCTTCAGGACGAGATCACGGGAACCGTGGTCGGCACAATCGAACCTGAACTGACGCGGGCGGAATGGCAGCGGTCAAAATCAAAAGACCCGGAACATCTAGATGCATGGGACTATGTTGTCCAGGCGGTGTCGTTGATCAGCGAATTTTCAGATGAAAGTAGCGCGACGGCTGCAAACCTACTCGACCGAGCCATCGAAATTGATCCAAGCTACGCCCGCGCCTACGGGCATAGCGCTTGGATATCAGTGTGGCGTGCCATTCAAGGATGGGAAGACATGGGCGCTGCTTTAAAAACGGCCTCAGCCACGTCTAGCCGCGCCATCCAACTGGATGTCAATGAACCCTGGGCTTATATCGCGCGTGTCTTTATTGGCTTCGCCAGCCTGGATAACGACCTCGCTCTTGGTTCGGCCCGGAAGGCTTTGGACATCAGTCCCAATTTTGCCTACGCCCGCGCACTGCTAGGTATCGCGCATGCGTTTAACGGACAAGGAGACAAGGGAATATCAGAAATTGATCAAGCAATCCGGCTCAGCCCTCGTGACATCTGGCGTGAACAATTTGACCTCTACTACGCCTTTGCCAATTTTCAGTTGGCAAACTTCGCGGAAGCCGAAAAATGGGCGACTAGCGCCTCTCTCCCCTGTCCCGGGCACATGTACCCCCTTTTGTTGAAGGCAGCGAGCTTTGGTCTTTTAGACGAAATTGAGAAAGCCCATCAAGCGGTGGACCAGATACAATCCAACATGCCTAATTATTCACTAAAAACGGCAGAGCGTAGTCGAGTATTTATTTTTGATGACGACCAGAACCGTCTAATTGATGGCCTGCGCAAGGCGGGAGTGCCGGAAGGCTAATGTCCGCTACTGGCTAAAAGCAGATTCTTTGAGCCATCCAGATTAAAGTCTGCTATCGGGCGTAAAGTGGACATCCTAACAGAATACCAAAATCAACTCTTTTTCGTATCAACGACTTTTTAGTCGAGATGGCTATTCGGTGTCGAGGTGGATACCTGGCTAAAATCCATCACAGGTATCATTCCAAATTGAAAGGTTTCGTCCTTGTAACCTAGCTTCTCCCTGTGGCAATGTTTAGGCAAGATTTTAAGCTGGGAAACTCACCACGAATTCGGCAAAAAACCGCGAGGAAATCTAAATGCCCAACGCCTATGAAGAACTCGATCGGGCAGCAGCAAACTTTGTTCCGTTGTCACCGTTGAGTTTTATTGAACGCAGCGCCAAAGTTTATCCCAACCGCCTAGCCGTCATTCATGGCGAGCGGCGCTACACCTGGGCAGAAACATATGCGCGCTCTCGGCAACTGGCCGATGCGCTTGTCAAACGCGGCATCAGTAAGGGTGATACGGTCGCGATTATGGGCGCCAATACACCGGAAACCTACGAAGCGCATTTTGGCGTCCCAATGACCGGAGCTGTCCTAAATACGCTCAACATCCGGCTTGATGCAGAGACCATCGCTTTTATTCTCGATCACGGTGAAGCGAAGGTACTCCTCACCGACCGGGAGTTCTCGCCCACCGTTAAAGAAGCGCTCGAACAATGCAATGCCACGCCAATTGTCATTGATATCGATGATGAGCTGGCAAACGGCGGCGAGCTTTTGGGCGAAATGGATTACGAAGCCTTTATTTCAGGCGGCAGCGCCGAGTTTGACTGGTCATTACCAGAGGATGAGTGGCAGGCCATTTCACTTAATTACACTTCCGGCACGACCGGCAATCCTAAGGGCGTCGTCTATCATCACCGCGGCGCCTATTTAAATGCGATTGGCAATGTGATGGCCTGGAATATGAGCCAGCATCCCGTTTATCTATGGACGCTGCCGATGTTTCATTGCAATGGCTGGTGTTTCGCTTGGACCATTGCCGCCCACGCTGGGACAAATGTCTGTCTGCGCAATGTTCATGCTAAAGGTATTTTCGATGCCATCGCCGATCACAAAATCGATCATTTCTGTGGCGCACCAATTGTTTTGGGTATGATCGTTAATGCTCCTGAAGAAGAACAAAAGCCATTTGACTACACCATTCATGTCATGACCGCCGGAGCACCACCGCCAGCCGCCATCCTGCAATCAATGAGCGATGCTGGTTTCGATGTAACCCATGCCTATGGGCTGACGGAAACCTACGGACCAGCGACGGTATGCGCCTGGCAAGACGAGTGGGACAATCTACCAGCGACCGACCAGGCTGCGATGAAGTCCCGCCAAGGCGTCAACTATGTCGTGCTTGATCAGCTCAATATCATTGATCCGGAAACCATGGAGCCGGTGCCGGCCGATGGTGAAACCATGGGCGAGGTGATGTTCCGCGGCAACAATGTTATGAAAGGGTACCTTAAAAACCCGGAGGCGACTGAAGAGTCATTATCCGGCGGCTGGTTCCACTCGGGTGATCTCGGTGTCATGCATCCCGATGGCTATATCCAGCTTAAAGACCGCTCCAAGGATATTATTATTTCCGGCGGCGAAAACATCTCGTCCATTGAAGTTGAAAACGCGCTCTATCAGCACCCGGGTGTGCTGGCTGCTGCGGTGGTCGCCAAGGATGATGAAAAATGGGGCGAGACACCCTGCGCTTTCATCGAGCTTAAACCGGATGCCGGTGAAGTGACCGAACAAGAAATCATTGAATTTGCCCGCGATAATTTGGCCCACTTCAAATGCCCGCGTCATGTTGTTTTTGGTGAACTGCCGAAAACTTCAACCGGTAAAATTCAGAAATTTGTCCTGCGGGAACGGGCGAATACCTAAGGATTGGAATTTAACTTGAGTGATCTCGACATTTATGAAAAACAGAATTTTGGCAATTCAAGCGGCATCGGTGAGCAACCGGCCTTGTTAATTGTCGATTTTGTCAACGGCTTTGCCGACCCGGAACAATTCGGCGGCGGCAACATTCAGTCAGCGATTGATAAGACAGTCGAATTGCTGGCCTTCGCCCGCGCGCAAAACTTGCCGATTGCCACAACCCGCATGGTCTATGCCGATGATGGTTCGGACCATGGCGTGTTTTGTTTGAAAGCGCCCTCCTTAGTCAATCTTACGGAAGATGCACCGGCCAGCCAAATCGTTGATGCCCTCACGCCGATCGATGGCGAATATGTCGTGCGCAAAACCCAACCCTCCGGCTTTTTCGGCACTGATCTGGCAGAATGGTACCAGAACCGGGGTGTTGATACGGTCTTGGTTACCGGCTGCACGACATCGGGCTGCATCCGCGCCTCGGTGATCGATTCAATGAGCTATAATTTTAAAACTGTGGTGGTGACCGATTGTGTCGGTGACCGGGCGATCGGCCCGCATGAAGCCAATCTGTTCGATATGGGGCAAAAATACGCCGACCTCATGACCGCCGATGACGTGATGGCATATATTAATTCGGTGCCTGGCACCTAATTCAAATTTAGTGACTTTTTAGCAACAGTCCGCAATTTTCCAGGCGATCATCAATGCCCGCTGCCCGTAAAGCTGCCCAGAGAGTCGCTTGATTACTGGTGATCACCGGCTTGCCGAGCGCCTCTTCCAGTTCGGTAATAAGATTGAGCGTCGGGAAATCAGTGCAGGATATCAGAACCGCCTGGGCGTCCGGATGATCGACCGATAAAACGTGGCTTTTGATTTTCTCCGCCGGCGTCTGGGCGATCCGGATATATTCGTGGCTCCCGCCGGCGCCGATGCCCAGCCCGGCAATCTTTAAAGTCGCCACATTATTACCGCTAAGAAAATCTACTTCGTGATCGTTAAGGGCGTCATGGTAGGGCGTCGCGATTGAAATCTTAGTGGCGTTCAAGGCCTGCAATGCGCCAACGATAGAGCCAGCGGTTGTTACCGCGGGCACGCCGGAAATCGAAGACATAAAATCTGTCAGCTGGTCAAGCGGCTCAACCATCGAGCCGGCCGTGCAGCCATAGGCGATGGCGCTCAAACCGGCTGCGGCCAAATCAGACGTCGCTTGTTCAATATCAGTGTAGAGCGCCTTCTTACCTTCATCGCTCGAGGTGTCCTCATGAAGCGGCATGCGGGTGACATGAAGGGTGACACCATCTGGGACCATCGCCTGCCACTCGGCCTCATTGACCGTGTTGGTCTGCAGCACGATGAGGCCAAGCTTGGCGCGCTGGCCGTAAGACGTATCAGCGGAAAAAAAATTCACCATTATGAGGCGGTAGTCTCAGGAAACAGGCCCGCCTTCATGATCTGGCCCGGCAGCGGTGCGTCAAAAAAGCTCTCGACCCAATTGGCAATGCCGATATAGGCGTCAATATCGATACCGGTTTCATAGCCCATATTGCGCAACATAAAGGCCAAATCCTCGGTCGCGATATTGCCGGTCGCATTTGGTGCGAACGGGCAGCCCCCCAAGCCGCCAACCGACGAATCGAGAAACAGCACACCTTCGCCGACGGCCATCGCGGCATTGGCGAAACCGGTATTGCGCGTATTGTGGAGATGAAAGCCGAGACCAATTTCCCGGCCAACGGCTTCACGAACCACACCATATATTTCCGTTACTTGGGTCGGCACTCCGGCCCCGATGGTATCCGCCAAGCCAATCTCGACGCAGCCACCAGCTGCCAATTGCTTGGCGATGCGGGCGACTTCAACCGCTTCAACTTTGCCCTCAAACGGACAGCCGAAAGACGCCGCAATGGTAGCGGATAACTTCAAGCCGGCTTGCGTCACTTTGTCAGCAATCTCGGTGAAACCCGCCAGCGTTTCAGCAATACTGGCGCCTTGATTGCGTTGATTGAAGGTTTCACTGGCCACCACGACGTAGCGCACTTCATCGACGCCCGCGTCTATGGCGCGCTCGGCGCCTCTTGCGTTTAAGCCAAGCCCGGCAAAGCTAACACCATCGGGCCGTTTAATCTTTGCCATCACGTCTTCCGCATCCGCCATTTGCGGCACGCGTTTGGGATTAACAAAACTCACCGCTTCGATACGCGGCACACCGGTTGCTGAAAGTCGGTCGATAAGTTCGACCCGTTCGTCGACACTCCAAATTCGGGGCTCGCTTTGGAGGCCGTCACGCGGACCGACTTCACATATCTCCACCCTAGGGTCTGGACTCATTAATATCATCCTTTCTGCGGGAGCCATTTTTCCGCCGGATTAGGCGTGGAAGGTGCGGTGATGCCCATCATCACAAGCCTTTCACAACGACAGCCCGGCGCAAAAAGAGCCCCGCCCTTCGGGTTTGGCCAGGAAGCTCCATATGTGGCGTCAAAAATGCTCGAATATGCTTTGGCATGTCCTTGCGCTTTTTTCCTTGCATTTGAACCTTCCTGGCTAAACAGAATTGCATGAGATTAATGGGGTCCCGACCCTAAATAACGCCATCTTTCTCGAGCTCCGCTAATTCATCCGTACTAATGCCGAGAACACCATTATAAACCTCTGCATTGTGACTGCCAGGGCTGGGTGAGCCGAGCCAACCAATATCGCCTTCGGTCTCACTAAAAATCGGGACAATGCCCGGCACCGCAATTTCGCCGAAAAATTCATCTTTTTCGCGGCGGATCATATTGCGCGCTTTGAAATGCGGGTCAGCCGCAACATCGGCGATGGTGTAGATCGGGCCGACCACGACGCCATTTTTATCAAGATGTTCGGTTAGTTCGGCGGTGGTCATAGTCGCCGTCCATTCGCCGATTAGACCGTCCAGCAATTCAGCATTTTCACCGCGCGCTTTATGATCGACAAAACGCGGGTCCTCGATCCATTCGGGCTTGTCCATGGCTTCACACAATCGTTTGAACATAGCGTCGATATTGGCGGCAATGATGACATATTTGCCGTCGCTGGTCGGAAATAGATTGGACGGTGAGACATTGGCCAACCCGGTCCCGCTGGGTTCCCGAATAACGCCAAGTTTATCATATTCCGGCAGCGCGCTTTCCATCATCGAAAGACAGGATTCGGCGATTGACGTATCAATCACCTGGCCTTTACCGCCACCCAGTGCATCCCGCCAGTAGAGCGCCATCAAAATGCCTTGAGCGGCGAACATACCGGTCAAGGTGTCGCCGAGCGACAAACCTGTGCGCGGCGGCGGTTGATTGGGAAAGCCGTTGATATAGCGCATGCCGCCGAGCGCTTCGCCGACACTGGCGAAACCAGGGCGTGCCGAATACGGCCCGGTCTGGCCGTATCCCGAAACTCGCGAGATAATGAGGCCAGGGTTGATTTTATGCAGCTCGTCCGGACCGAGCCCCCATTTCTCCAACGTTCCCGGCTTGAAGTTTTCCGATAGGACATCAGCTTCAGCGACCAATTTCCTAACCAGCTCCTGACCCCGTTCATCGCGCAGATTGGCAGTCACCGACTTTTTGTTTCTCGCCAATGTTGACCACCAGAGACATTTGCCTTCCCAGCGATGGTGCCCCCATTCCCGCATCGGATCACCCTTGCCCGGCGTTTCGACTTTGATCACTTCAGCACCAAAATCCGCCAGTCGCGACGTCGTAAAAGGCCCGGCAAGTAGTTGTCCCATTTCGATCACGCGAACACCCGCCAAGGGCCCTTTTAATTTAGGATCACGATCTTCGACGCCTATGGTCATGAGAATTTCTCCAAAAAAAATTGTATCGGTCTGCAAAGACTAGCTAAAATAGGCTCGACAGGTAGCAATTATTTGACGCCAGAACCAGATTATTGTGTACAATAAAAACCTATTATGCTGAATTTCAAATTCTAATATGCAAAATCAGTCTTTGAAATTATAGGAAAGCTATGTAATCATTTTTATCGTACATACAGTAATTTGTATCGAACAATTGTGATCGCTCAATTCTTGCCTTTATTTGTGAAGCTGAGTGATGGAATTGTCTGGGACTAAAAAAGTTTTTTAAACGACCCAATCTATAATCCTAGGAGGAAACAGGGATGAACTTCACCAAAGTTATAACACTTGCCGGTATTGCTGCACTCGCAGCCGGTCCGGTTGCCGCCCAAACGGTCGGCATCGGTACGACCAAAACCGGCGCCACCAGCCAGGTTACAGCAGCGATTGCGAGCGTTGCATCAAAATTCGGCGGTATGCAGATGCGCCCGGCGCCAATGGCCGGCACGCAGAAATATATTCCAGCTGTAAATTCCGGTTCACTGGAATTCGGCGCTGCTAATATTATGCAGACGGCTTGGGCGGTAAAAGGCCAGGTTTTGTCTAAAGGCCGCCCTAATCCAAATATCAAAGTTGTTTCTACGCTGATGGTATTTCGCGTTGGCCCATTGGTTGCCAAACCTTCGAAATTTAAGGCCGTCTCTGATTTGAAGGGTTCACGTATGCCTTCTGGCTTTAAGGCCGCACCGCTATTTAACGAAATAATCAATACTGCCTTAGCCACCGCTTCAATGACCCCAGCGGATACGAAGAATATTCCGATTTCTGCGCTGGTACCAAGCTGGAAAGCTCTAATGGCAGGGAAAATTGATTTTGCCATCGGTGCCTATGGTTCGGGCTTTATGAAACGGATTGCTCAAAAAACGGGCGGTATTCGTTTTATCTCACTCGATAAATCAGCTGCGGTTCAAGCCAAGGTCGACAAAATGATGCCGGGTGCAACGATTAGAACCGTTAAGCCAAATCCCAAAATTCCGGGCGTCGAAGTACCGACCAACCTTTTCCACTTCGACTATATGTTGTTTGCCGGCAAACACGTTTCAAACGATGTTGTCTACCGGGTAACAAAAGCTCTATATGAAAATAAGAAAGCTTTGGTTGCAGCAACACCGATGTGGCGGAGTTTTACGCCAAAGAAAATGTCCAAAGATCAAGGACTTGATTTCCACCCAGGTGCTGCCAAATTTTATAAGGAAAAAGGTACTTGGAATCGGTAGAAAAAACTCCTACCGAATCTAGTAAACAGACGCCTGCGCCACCTTCACCGGTTGCGCAGGCGTTAACACCTTGGCTCGGTATTACACTCGGATCGATCGGCCTGCTTTGGGCCAGCGGTGTCGCGGTTGATCTAGGTATCGATCTTATCGCCGAGCAAGTCATGGTGTTGGTCCTCGGGATTGCCTTTGCCATTATTTATCTTAATGTGCCGGCTCATCCCAGATATCAGGGGACTTTGCCTTGGTATGATGCGATAGCCGCAGCCTTAGGGCTGGCAATTGGCATCTACATGTTCATCCGCTACCCGGTTCTGCTCGAAGATATCGCCTATCGTCCGGTTGAAGGAACCATCGTCGGAGTCATTCTGGTTTTTTTCACAATCGAAACGTTACGACGGACAGCCGGTTGGGGACTTTTTACGGTATTAATAGTTTTCTTTGCCTATGGCTTTCTCGCGGACCTCATCCCTGGCCAGTTGCAGGGCCGCGCTATGAAGCCCGACACGTTTTTCTCTTTCCTCGGCATTGATACCACCGGAATTTTAGGCATCCCGCTAACCATTATCACCACCGTCGTCATCATTTTTATATTTTTGGGCCAAGTATTACTGCGCTCCGGCGGATCTGAATTTTTTACCGACATTGCGGCCGCCATCATGGGCCGTTCGCGGGGCGGTTCGGCCAAAATTGCCGTAGTCGCATCTGGTTTATTTGGCTCAATCTCCGGCAGTGCGGTTTCGAACGTTGCCTCAACTGGCGTCATTACCATACCGCTGATGCGCCAGGGCGGCTATTCGCGCCCCGTCGCCGGCGCCATCGAAGCTGTTGCCTCCACGGGCGGACAGATTATGCCGCCGATCATGGGCGCCGCTGCGTTTTTAATGGCGGAGCTGCTGGAAATTAGGTATCAGGAAGTCATTCTCGCCGCGATTCTGCCGGCTTTGTTGTATTACATCGCGGTTTTTTTGCAGGCCGATCTGGAAGCCGGGAAAACAGGTATTAAGCCGGTTCCCGAAGACCAAATTCCAGCCTTCCTGCTGGTCTTAAAACAAGGCTGGTATTTTATTGTCCCCTTTGTCGTTTTGATCTACGCCCTTTTCTTTTTAAACTCGCCACCGGAAACGGCAGCCCTTTTTGGCGCTGCATCAATTGTCGTACTGGGCATGGTGTTCCGTTACAAAGGCAAAAACCTTACCGTGCCGACTCTTGTTTTGTGTCTGCGCCGGACTGGCGAGATGTCGGTTGATATCCTCGTCATCGGCGCCACGGCCGGCATGATTATCGGTATATTGGATGCGACCGGTCTAAGTTTCGGCCTGACCTTTCTTCTGGTTCAAGTCGGTGAAGGCAATCTCTTCCTGCTGCTCGGCCTGACCGCCGTCATCTGCATCATCCTTGGTATGGGCATGCCGACAACAGCAATTTATTTTCTGCTGGCTGTGCTGGCGACACCGCCACTGGTGGAGCTTGGGGTCGAACCGATTGCGGCCCATTTATTTGTGCTTTATTTCGGCCTGATGTCGATGATCACGCCACCCGTAGCGCTGGCCGCTTTTACCGCAGCCAAGCTTGCCGAAACCGGCCCAATGGGCTGCGCTGTCGCAGCTTGCCGCTTTGGCTGGCCGGCTTTTGTTGTTCCGTTCCTATTTGTCATTGCCCCCAATTTGATTATGATTGGAGAGCCGATAGATATCGCCATTGTCTTTGTCACTGCCATCGCCGGAATTTGGTTCGCCTCTGCCGGCATGACCGGGTTTTTCACGGTGAGACTCTCGTTGATTCAACGGGTTGCCTATATCATCGGTGGTTTGGCTTTGCTCTTGCCGTCGCAAGCGTTTGCCAGCGCCTATTTGGTTGAAATTGCCGGCGGTATACTTTGCGGTGTGGTCTTAACTCTGGAACGCATGAATAAGCAGAAATAGTTAATTTCCGACTGTCGTGAAATAGTCGGAAAATCTTAGTATGACCGGGGAAGATCAAGCACGTGCTCGGCAAGATAGGACAAAATTAAATTCGTCGATATTGGTGCAATTTGATAGAGCCGGGTTTCGCGAAATTTGCGTTCAACATCATATTCCTCGGCAAAGCCAAACCCGCCATGGGTCTGCAGACACATATCAGCCGCCTGCCACGACGCATCGGCAGCCAGCATTTTCGCCATATTGGCTTCAGCCCCGCAAGGCTCGCCGGCATCAAACATTTGAGCGGCTTTTTTAACCATCAGATCCGCCGCCGCCATTGCCGCATAGGCTTTGGCGATCGGAAACTGCACACCCTGATTTTCACCAATAGCGCGGCCAAAGACATTCCGGTCACGCGCATAGTTGGAGGCTTTTTCAATAAACCAGCGAGCATCACCAATGCATTCCGATGCAATGAGAATACGCTCGGCGTTCATGCCATCCAGAATATATTTGAAGCCTTTGCCTTCTTCACCAATAAGAGAACTCGCTGGAATGCGGAGATCATCGAAGAAAACTTCCGTCGTCGCATGATTAATCATGGTCGGAATGGGCCGAATGGTCAGGCCGTTATCAACCGCCTCCCGGATATCAATAAGAAAAACCGACATACCTTCGTGACGTTTTTTATTGTCTTCACGCGGGCTGGTGCGCGCCAACAGCAACATTAAATCCGAGTGCTCGACCCGTGAGGTCCAAACTTTCTGGCCATTGACGACATACTCGTCACCGTCTTTCAAAGCCGTTGTTTTAATTCGTGTGGCATCCGTACCACTGGTCGGTTCGGTCACGCCAAACGCCTGCAAGCGCAATTCCCCGGAGGCAATTTTCGGCAGATATTCTGTTTTTTGCGCATCGCTGCCATGGCGTAAGACTGTACCCATGGTATACATCTGGGCATGGCACGCGGCAGCATTACACCCGCTTTGGTGAATTTCCTCAAGAATGGCAGTTGCCGCAGACAGACCCAGCCCACTGCCATCGTATTCTTCCGGAATGAGGACGCCCAGAAATCCGCCTTCCGTCATGGTTTTCACAAACTCTGTCGGATAGGCTTTTTCGGCATCAAGTTTGCGCCAATATTCACCCGGAAATTCGGCACAAAGAGCCCTCACAGATGAGCGAATATCTTCAAAATTTTCAGTCATATATTGGATTCCATATCACCAGAATTAGCTCCAATCTATACACTTACCGTCCTGGCGGCAAATCGAATAAAAGTCATTGTGTTAGACAATTTTTTCATAATACTGTGCATCAATCACCTCTTGGGAGAATTCAAAAAGGACGTTAAATGAATCAATCAATTGAACTTACAAAACCACAAGAACCGTGGATTGGCTCGCGTGGCCGCATTGGCGTGGTTATTCCGTCGACCAATACTGGCGTCGAATACGATTGCCAGCGGTTTATTCCTGAAGGCGTGACCTGGCACTTCGCCCGTTTTTGGATTAACCAACCGGAATTGACCAGCGACGATATGTTTATGGCCTTTATCGAAGCCATCCGCCCAACCATTCCGCTGGCGATGCGCGACATTCTTACTGCTGAAGTCGATTATATTATGATGGGAATGTCGGCGGAAACCTTTTGGGGCGGCCTGGAAGGTAATGCTGAATTTGTCGAGCGCTTGCGCGAAGTCATGGGCCCGGATATGGGCCTTACCACGGGTGCTAATGCGGTGCAGGCGGCGTTGGCAAAATTCGATGTTAAAAATATTTCGGTGGTTTCACCCTACCAGCCGATTGGTGACGCTCAGGTTCTCCGGTTTTTCGAAGAATCCGGTTTTAACATTATCAGTAATATCGGTCTCAAATGTGAAACCGCAAACTCAATTTCACATACGCCGCAAAGCGATGTAATCGACTGCGTTCTCAATAAACTCGACGGCGACAATGTTGAGGCGATTGTTCAAGTCGGCACCAATATGAGCAATTCAGACCTCTTCCCAACATTGGAAAAGATGCTTCAAAAACCCTGTATTCCAATCAATGTTGCTACCATCTGGCATTCTCTTCGAGCCTTAGGTATTAACGACAAATTCGTCGGCAAGGGCTGGTTGTTTGAGAGATACTAATACCGGCTAAGGCACTAAGGAAAAATAGTAACAATGGCGAATAGTAGACATGTGGTGATCGCCGGCGCTGGCCCGGTTGGCTGTACAACGGCCCTCATGCTGGCCCAAGCCGATATAAAAGTTACGCTGTTGGAAGCCGAAAGTGAACTGCTGCTGGATATGCGGGCTTCGACCTTTCATCCGCCGTCGCTCGACATGCTGGAAAAACTCGGGGTAACGCCGGCGCTCATCAGCCAAGGATTAATTACCCCGCAGTTTCAATATCGCGATCGCCTTGACGGGCTCATTGCCGAGTTCGATCTGGCGGCAATTAGTGACCACACCAACCATCCCTATCGATTGCAGGCAGAGCAATACAAACTCACCCGCATTATTGCTGATATGTTACCAGACTATCCACATGTTGATTTTCAATACAATGCGCGGGCAACTGACCTCAAGCAGAACGATTCTTCGGTTACGGTTCACTATGAGACGCCAGATGGCCGGCAATCCGTCACCGCTGACTATTTCCTGGCGTGTGATGGCTCAAATGGCTTTGCCCGCAAGATTCTCAATATTGATTTTCCCGGCTTCACCTTTCCAGAGCTGTTCCTTGTGGTCAGCACGACTGATGATATCAACGAGGCTGTGCCGGACATGTGCCCGGTTGCCTATATTATGGACCCGGAGGAATGGGTCGCGGTTATTCGGGCGCCGGAAATGTGGCGCTTTATGATCCCGACAAAACCGGATATGTCAGATGAAGAAATACTCGATCTGGATTTCCTCGAATCGCGCATTCAAGGCATTGCACCATCCGACAAGAAATACACCATTTCACACTCGACGCTCTATCCGGTTAATCAGCGGGTTGCCGAAACCTACCGCAAGGGCCGGGTCTTGCTGGCCGGTGATTCCGCTCATCTCAATAATCCGCTTGGTGGCATGGGCATGAATGGCGGCCTCCATGACGGTGTTAACGCAGCGGAGAAACTCATTCAAATATTGAACCACGGCGCCAGTGAAGATTTACTCGATCTCTACGATCGCCAACGCCGCCCCATCGCGGTTGAATATGTCCAGGCGCAATCAATCCGCAACAAAAAGAACTTGGAAGAAAAAGACCCTGCCGTCAGAAAACAGCGTCAGGATGAAATTAGAGCGACTCTGGATGATCCGCAAAAATCGCTCGAGCTGATGATGCAGGTCTCAATGATCAACTCGATCAACAAATCGAAGGCAATTCAATAACTTATTGATGCTGTTGAATTAAATCAGATGCTTTTTCGGCAATCATGAGAACAGGTGCATGAATATTGCCGCTGATCAGATCGGGCATGACCGAGGCATCAACAACCCGTAAATTATCAACACCCCTGACTTTCAACTCAGGATCAACCACCGAGCCCGCATCGTTACCCATGCGGCACGTGCCGGAAGGGTGATGGACCGTTATACCCGTCGCTCGAATATGGGCATCGATCTGATCATCTGAAGTGACATCTGCACCGGGCAAAAATTCTTCGGCGCGGTAATCATCCATCACCGCTTGCTCGGACAATTCCCGGCACAGCTTAAATCCTTCACGTAGAACCCGCCGGTCTTTGTCGGTCGCCAGAAAGTTCTGCCGGAGCTGCATCAATTTCTTAGGATCGGCAGAAACCAATGCCAAACTGCCCCGGCTTTCAGGATGCAGCAGCACCGCCCGGCAGCCAAAGCCATCGCGCCATACGGGTTTGATCAATGGAAACCAAGGATGCGCGTTCACCGGCGCGCCATTGAACAGCAGTTGAATATCGGGCACATCGGATGCGGGATCGATTTTAGTAAAACCGGTGAGGCCACCCGGAAAATCGGTCGCCGAGCCTATACCGAAAAAATACGCTCCCAGCATGTTTATGGCGAGCCGGTCATAGCGCGCCGTGGCGACAAACGGTCCCGGCTGTTGGCGGTGATAGGCGACCCCGGCAGACATGTGATCTTGCAGATTTTGACCGACGTCCGGCGCGTCAACCACGATATCCAGCCCGTTTTTTTGCAACTGGTCAGCTGGCCCAATACCGGACAGCATCAGTAAATGCGGTGAATTAATCGCGCCCGTGGCCACAATAACTTCCTGCTCAACCCTGACGATTTTCAATTGCCCATTTGGTCCGGCAAGCTCAACGCCAATTGCACGATTGTTTTCGATGACTAATTTTGTCACGAACTGATTGAGCTTGAGCGTCAAGTTCGGGCGCTTTAAAGCTGGCCGAAGGTAAGCATCGGCGGCGCTGAAGCGGCGGCCATTGACGATGTTTTGCTGGGAGCGCGCGAGGCCGAACTGATTTTCGCCATTGTAGTCTGTTGTCCGGCTCAATCCCATTTGATCAGCCGCTGCCATATAGGCGTCAAACAGCGGATCTTCATACGTGCTCGGACGAACTTTAAAGGGGCCATTGGCACCCCGATAGTGATCTTCCCCGCCCGACCAGCTCTCACCACGCTTGAAATATGGCAGCACGTCGTCATAACCCCAATGATCCAGGCCGGCTTTTTTCCAGCGTTCGTAATCGCCTGGATTACCCCGCACATAGGTCATCGCATTGATCGACGAGCACCCACCCAGGACTTTGCCGCGCACGCATTCGATTTTGCGGTCATTCATATGCGGTTCAGGCTCGGTATCGTAGCCCCAGTCATGGCGCTTGTTTTGCACAAATTTCAACCAGACCAAGGGAATTTTGATCATCGGATCGCGGTCGGCGGGCCCGGCTTCGATCAGCAGCACCCGCGCATCAGGATTTTCGCTTAAGCGATTGGCCAGGACGCAACCGGCAGAACCGGCGCCGACGATTATGTAGTCAAATGATGGTGCGCTGGTTTTCACTTCGCACCACCCATCAGCTATTTGTCGCTGACTTCAATGACCACTGCCATGCCGGTATCGCCCGCAGCACAGCCGGTAAACATGGCATTGCCGCCGCCCTTGATAACCATCTCCTCAATCAACTCAATGACACCGCGAACACCCATCGGCGCCTGCGGATGGCCCCAAACAAGGGTGCAGCCATAGTTATTCATCTTATTAATGTCATAGCCGGTTTCTTTGACGAAATAGGCATCGTTGACGGCAAATGGATTATGAGTTTTGATCGCATCAATATCATCAAGTTTCAGACCGGCGCTCTCAAGTGCGCGATGAGCGGCGGGTACCGGTGCTTCCGGCATGTAGCCATTGGCGGCGCGCGCCATGCCAAAGCCCTTAATCTTCACCACAATATTTTTATCGCTGCTGAATTCTTGGGCTTTTTCCGGGGTCGTAACGATCATGCAGGCATTGCCATCGGTCGGATGGGTTTGTCCGCCATAGGTCACTGTGCCGTCCGGCAAAACGGGCTTCAAGGAAGCGAGTTTCTCCGGATTGGATTTAAAGACGCCTTCATCGCCGTCCATTGTGGCGACAGTTTTTTTGAAATTCGCCGATGGCACATCAAACGGCAGGGTCATAAATCTTTTTAAGAAAGCTGAATCATCCGCCAGCGCCATTTGATACTGTTGCTGGCGCAGCAGCACAATTTCATGCTGCTCTTCGGTGGTGATTTGGCTTTTTTTGGCGACGTTTTCCGCGGTCTGTAGCATTGAATGCCCACCGAGCGCATCGCATTGCATGTTATCGACAGTGAGGTTTTCATGTCCGCCGGTTCCGCCAATCCCGGTTGGCGCCGGATAATACAGCTGCGGGCCATTGGAAACCCGGTCGACCGTGGCGACCAGTGCGACACCAGACATTTCTGCATCAACGGATTGCGACGCATCCAAAATACAGCGCACGCCGGTTGCGCATACTTGCGAAATCGTCGGGCCGCCAACATCCGGTGCGCCGATCAGGCCGGTAAACCACGGCAAGCCATGAAAAGATTGGTGCTGCGGCACGGTCAATCCCAGCGTTGCATAGTCAAATACTTCCGGGCTGATATCGCGTTTGGCGAGCTCGGCTTTAGCAACGTGGGCGCCGAATTTAATGCTGTGGAGATGCGACAACGTTCCTTGCCACTTGGCAAAAGGCGTTGACCAATAAGCCCCATAGGGGATTTGTGCGGTAAAAGACATCGAAATTATCCTGGTGCTGTAAGTTTTGCTTAAAGATAAAGCTTGTTCGCCGCACAAACAATCACATTTGCCGAACTAATTAGGCAGCGTATAAATCCTGATAGATGGATTTGGCCCAACCGCGCACGCCGCGTTCAGAACCGGCTTCAGACTCCTCACCTTGGAGCCATTCTCGCACTGGAATATAAAACCCGGTTTTGGGCCGATTGAGCACACTATCCGGCAGTGCCGTGGCCGGGCTTCGCGCCATATCTTGTTTGGTAAACCCGCGCGCCGCAAGTTTGGTAAACAATGTCGCATCTACCAATGGCGTGCGAATTTCCAATGAATGCGCCATGCCGGCCCAATCGGAATCTCTGAGCAATTGGTTTCGCATGTAATACGCACTTTCTAGCAAAGAGACTTTATTGTTGGGTTTTTTAATCCCCGCAACGGTCAGGTTGAGATTATTGAGCAAATTGAGCTCCCGCCAACCTTCGCGCACCAAATCTGTATCGAGAAACTGCGGCAGCTCCCAGGGTAAAAACAATCCTCGCCGCAATAAATAGGCCGAACCATAATCGGCTGAATATTCAAACACGGAGGCATATTTTGGTGAAGTTAAATGCCGCAATACTGGACCGCTTAACACGCGAAAGCCGGCGCCCAAAGTTCGAATACCCGGCACCCAGCCAAGCCTACTCACCAGCGATGGAATTTGTTTAAAGGAATCATAGCCGCCAAATAGCTCATCCCCACCCAATCCCGACAAGGCAACTTTTAACCCCATGGCGGCGGCTTCCTTGGCGACAAAATAAGTATTTACGCCATCGATTGACGGCTGGTCCATCGCCGCCAACAGCTTTTCAATATCGCTGTGAAAATCGCTGCCCCTGACCGTCCGTGTTTGATGGCGGGTGTCGTAAAGCGCGGCAATCTCAGCGGCGAGCGGCGACTCGTCCAACGGCCCATCAGCGAACTCATCAAAGCGCAGCGTCATGGTCTCCATTTGACTGCCGGCAACTTCGGCGGTCAGCGCCATGATGCTCGCAGAATCCAAACCTGCCGATAGAAATACACCGACCGGCACGTCCGAGACCAAATGATGTTCAACGCTTTCAGTCAAAGCTGCCCGTAATTCTTCGGATGAGGCATGAGGACCATTTGCCTCAAGTGCCGCCATTTCCAGAGTTAGATCAAAATACTTATTTTCGACCTTGCCGCCATCTTTGCCGATCCACAGACTGGAGCCAGCCGGCAGCGCTTGAATGTCCTGATACATTGTATGGCGCTCAGGGACGTAGCCGAGGGTAAAGAAGCCGACATGACCAGCTGGATTAGGCGTGCTGGAGATCGCACCCCCCGCCCGCAAAGCTTTCACTTGTGAGGCAACGCGCAACGTGCCGCCGTCATCTGCATAATAGAGCGGCTTGATGCCGTAAGGATCGCGCGCCAGCAGCATGCCTTGCCTGGTTTCATCCCACAACGCAAAGGCAAACATCCCACGCAGTTGGCGCAGCATATTGACACCGTCGCGATCATAAAGGTGTAACAGAACTTCAGTGTCCGAATGGGTCGCAAATTTGCGCCCTTCAGCCATCAGCTCGGCGCGCAATTGTTTAAAGTTATAAATCTCGCCGTTATAAGTAATCTGCAGACGTATAATGCCCGCATCATCGGTTAGCGCCATCGGTTGCGCACCGGTGGGCCCGATATCGATGATCGCCAATCGGCGATGGGCTAAGCCAACGCGCTTATTATCGGAAAGCCAACTGCCCGCACCATCGGGTCCACGCGCAATCATCGCTTCGCGCATGCTGAGCAGCTCCGCCTCATCGACGTTTGGCGCATTATCGCCGTAACTGAAAATTGCCGTTAAACCACACATAATGACACTCTACATAGCGAGGAACGGCAAATCCTAAAAGGCATTTATTAATATGGCTATAAAGCCGTTCATTCGTTATGGTCTGATTTTATTGAACAAATTTATAAAAATGGGGAATTTTTGTTGAGCACCACGTATCAAATCCGTCTTGGTGGCTACGGCCCGCCGACCACGTCTTTTAGCCAATCTCTCAAAAGGATTGGCGACCGCATGGAGGAACAATTCGGTAATGATGTCGACATTAAATACGTCTACAACATCATGGATTTGGGCTACAAGGGCGAGGACATCCTGTGGCTGACCGAGCACGGATTGTTGACCATTACCTATCAGTCCTCGAGTTATTTAACTGATCGTGTGCCGGAACTGGGATTTGTCGATCTGCCTTTCCTGTTTGAAAACAACGAGCAGGCGCGGGCCGCGATCAATGGGGCGCTCGGCCAATATTTGTCGCAGAAAACTGAAGAGCGCATCAATTATAAAATTCTAGGTTACTTCGAAAATGGCTTCCGGCAAATCTCGAACAAACTGCGGCCCATTCACAGGCCGAGTGATTTTGACGGCATGAGCATTCGCGTGCTGCCGAGCGACGTTCAGGCACGTACGTTTGAGCTCTTGGGTGCCACACCAAAGCGCATGGATCTCACCGAAGCCATCGAAGGCATTGTCGATGGCTCCTTGGATGCGCAAGAGAATCCGCTCGCCAATACGGTCACCTATGGCGCCCATAAATATCATCACTATCACACGCTCTCGAACCATTTCTATATTTCGCGCAGTATCATGTGTCACCGCGACACCTATGCCAGTTGGCCGGAAGAGCTTCAGATCGCGATGCAAGAAGCCGTGCGGGACGCCACTACATGGCAACGAGGTCAGGCGGAACAAGAAGCCATTGAGTCTCGCAAGGTAATCGAAGATGAGGGTTGCGAGATCGTCGAATTGACACCGGAGGAAATTGCCGAGTTTGTCCACGCCGTCAAGCCACAGCATGATGATGCACGGGAAATATTCGGCGATAAAATGTTCGATTTAATGAAGAGTTCTTAATCCGTAATAAGAATTGCCCGGAAATCATTTACATTGGTATGGGTCGGACCGCTGACTACCAGATCACCAAGTGCAGCAAAAAAACTGTAGGCATCATTGTCGGCAAGCATGGCTTCTGGATCGAGCCCGGTTTCCTTTGCTCGATCTAGTGTATCCGGTGTGATCATCGCACCGGCATTATCGACAAGACCATCGGCTCCATCGGTATCACACGAGATCGCATAAACACCGTCGGCGCCTTCGAGCCCGGCCACTAATCCCATTAAAAACTCTGTGTTCGGCCCGCCTTTGCCGTTTCCCGTAACAGTCACGGTCAACTCACCGCCTGATAGCAACACGCAAGGCGCCTGATTTCGATATTCGCGTACAGTTTCAGCCATATCGCGGCCTACTACGCGTGCTTCACCTTCAAAACTGTCGCCCAGAACAATCGGCGTAATGTCAGCCTCTTGGGCGACCTTGGCGGCGGCGGCCAGCGAGTCCCGGCCACTGGCGATAATCTCTACGATATTTTTCTCGAAGATCGCATCGCCTGGTTTAGGTGTCTCGTCAGCACCTTTTTGCAAAACCGTCAACGCCGAGGCCGGCAACTCCATGGTGTATTTTCGGGTGACTTCCAGCGCATCGGCATAAGTTGAAGGGTCCGGCACGGTCGGCCCTGACGCAATCGCCGACAGATCATCGCCGACCACGTCGGAAATCACCAATGTATGAAGCCGCGCCGGAACGCAAGCGCGGGCCAGCCTGCCCCCTTTAATTTGCGAAAGGTGTTTCCGCACAATATTCATTTCATTGATCGTTGCACCGGACCTTAGGAGCATTTTATTAACGGCCTGTTTTTGCTCAAGCGTGATACTTCCTGCCGGCAGCGCCATCAGCGCCGAGCCGCCGCCCGAGATCAAACACAACACCAGATCATCCGGCGTGAGCCCTTGCACCAATTGGAGCATCTTTTCCGCCGCCACCTTGCCAGCCTGGTCCGGCACCGGATGAGCTGCCTCAATGATTTCAATATGGTCGCACGGCATGGCGTAATCATAGCGCGTAATCACCAGACCACTGACCTCACCGGGATAATGTTTTTCGACCGCTGCCGCCATCGCCGCACTTGCCTTACCGCCGCCAATAACCACCGTTTTTCCCTTGGGTGGATCCGGCAGATAATTTGGAATGCAAAGAGAAGGCTGCGCCGCCGCGACGGCAGCTTCGAACATACTCAATAGGAAATTTTGAGGCTCACCAGACATATATAAAGAATTAAGGGGTGTTTGATTTATCGTCCAGCCAATTTTTGAAGGCGGCGAGTTTCTCCGGACTGTCAAATCGAACTCTGCAGGTTACTTCACTGTCTGCGGCTTCATTGTCATTTGATCCAACGGACCACTGATCGTCACCATTTTCTATCAACCAGTTGATCATTTCATTGTAGAATTCTTCGTCCGGGCTAATGAGATTAACAAAATTACCCCGCCGATCCTCTTGCAATCGCTGATCTTTGTCTGTCGAGATTTCTTCTTCCCGCCGGTCTGATTGTTCATATAGGCTTTGATTGTCTGTGTTACGACCCACGTTAAAATAACTCCATATCAAACTTAGCGATCACCTTAACAGACTAACCAATAATACGACAGAAACGGACTATTTTATTTTGTTGCCGATTGTAATAACGGCGAAACGATCACGACGCGCTGTCTTTTTCATCCAGCCAAGTTTTAAAGGCGGTCATTTTGTCCACACTTTCAAAACTAACCCGGCAAGTGACCTCGCTTTCTTCGGGCTCGTTCTCATTTGGCCCGATATACCACTCATCATTACCATTTTGAAACAGCCAACCGATAACGTCATCAAAAAAATTATCACCGGAACCCAGCAGATTGACAAAGTGCCGGCGCCGATCATCCGGCTGGCGGCGCTCGTCAAGTTTACGTTTATCATTGTCTGTTGGTTTATCTTCGAGGCGGCGGTTATCGTCATTTCGCCGATCTGATTGACTATATAAACCTGATTTACCTTCTGTATTAGTCACGTCAAAATTACTCCATTCTTAGCTTAAGTATTACCTTAACAGATCATCTGACAATGCACTAGAAATAGCCTACTTAACGACACCACCAATAATAATATCGGCGTAATTATCGGCGATCTTTAAAATTTGTTTTTCTGATTTTCCGTCATACCAAATTGTTACGGAATTACACATACCGAGCAGAGCCAGCGTTGTAAGCTTGCAATCCAAATTTTGGCGAAACTCGCCGGCAGCAACGCCGGCCTCGAACAGCCGGCGCAACTCACGTTCATACTTGCGCGCCAGTTTATTCACCTCCGAGCGATTTTCACCTGCCAAGTAGCGGCGCTCAGACTGAAAAACTCGAACGTGATTGCGGATGTGGTGAAAGGGTTGCAAATGCTCTCGAATGGCGGCGCGAATTTTCTGATCGGCGGAAAGCTCCGATTGCGAGATCGTGACTAGCCGCTCGACATAGCCTTGCACACCCAATCGGCAAACTTCCGCCAGGGCTGAATCTTTGGACTTAAAATAGTAATATAATCCCGCCTGCTTAATCCCCAATTTATCGGCAATATCGGTCGTACTTGCCCCGTGATAGCCCTTTTCAGCGAATATTTCTGCCGCCGCATCGAGTATTTCGGCAAAGCGTTTCGGCTTGATATCAATTTTCGGCATTTAGTTAGACCCATTAAATTTTATTGACGTATAAAATAATAATCCGATACTACGTCACCATGCCCGGATGTGCAAATTTAGGAGGCCGAGCTCAGTATCGTTGCCCGAAAATCGCATTTGCGCCATTATAGCGCCGAGTTTTGCAGGAGCGCGAAATGATCAAAGTCACAGATGTTCAGTATGCGCGGATCAGCGTGCCTGATCTTGATCTGGCGGAAGAATTCTTGACCAACCTCGGTCTGGTGCGCTCAGCCCGGACGGTAAAGGCGCTCTACATGCGCGGCAGCGATACCGATCACCATTGTTATATTGCCGAACTGAACGAACAGGGCCAGCCGGGATATACTGGCATGGCGTTGGCGGCAGCCTCGGCAGAAGATTTAGAGACAATTGCCAAGGCCGAGGGTGCCTCCCCTATTGAGGCCATCGACGAACCCGGTGGCGGCAATCGCGTGCGTCTCACCGATCCGGCTGGGTTTGGTGTCGACATTGTCTTTGGTATCCAGCAATTATCGCCTATTCCGGTTAAAAACATCCAACCGCAAAATACCGGCAGCGATCGCCAGCGCCTCGGTAACCGTGCCCAATTTACGTCCGGTCCCGGTCAAATTAAGCGCCTCGGCCATGTTGTGCTGTTTGTTGAGAAATTCGAAGAATGTGTTGAGTTTTACGGCTCTCTTTTCGGTTTTATCAGCTCCGACAAAATGTTCGACGACGGCGATGGCGAAACCATCGTCTCAAACTTCATGCGCTGTGATCGGGGCAAGAAACATACCGATCACCATACACTTTATTTGAAAGCAATGACGGAAACGCGGTGCCATCACTTAGGCCTGGAAGTCGAAGATTTGGAAGCGGTGCAAATTGCCAGTCATTACATGGCCGCCACAGATCACAAACACAATTGGGGGATCGGCCGGCACGTTGTCGGCTCCAACATATTTGATCAATGGCTCGATCCCTGGGGGCTGATGCACGAATATTTCGCTGATATGGATATGCTCGATGCCGCGACGCCAACCGCGCTTACAGCGGTATCGGAATCGCTCGTCACCCATTGGGGGCCACCCCATCCCTATTTCTAAATTTATCGGAGGTCGTAATGTCGGAATCAGACACAGCGGTAGAAACGCTCAGACGCGGCATGCTCGGCAAGCAGTTTTACCTGATATTCATGCGCGTGGTTGAGCCGATGGAAAATCCGCGTGATGAGTATTTTGGCAAGCATCGCGAAACCTTCGATGCCCACACCAAATGGCTCCACGATATCGAGCAGAACGGCATAATGTTTGCTTCTGGACCTTTGCGCGATGAAACCGCCTGGGACGGCAGTGGCATGGCAATCATCCGGGCAAACTCCCGCGAGGATGCTGAGCAAATTGCCGCCAGCGAGCCCTTCCATCAAGCGGGCATCCGCAAGAACTCGGTCGAAGGCTGGACCATGAACGAAGGCAGTTTCACCATCGATGTTAAATTCATGAGCCAGGAGGCCGGCTTGAGTTAAAGGGAGTATCGATCAAATGAAAAAAGCGAAAGCTTTGGGTATCAATCACATAGTTTTAGAAGTCGGCGACGTCGAGGCAGCACTTGAGTTCTATGGCAAGATTTTCGATTTCTCACTCCGCGGCAAAGGCGAAACCAACGCTTTCATCGATCTCGGTGATCAATTTATTCAGCTCAGTCTCAATGATGTTCCAGCACCTGACGACAAACGGCACTTTGGTTTGGTCGTCGATAATCGTGAGTCTATTGGAGCAACATTGGAAGAAATGGGCGTGGAGGTGCTTGAACGCGGCCTTAATTTTCGCGATCCCTGGGGAAACCGTATCGAAGTCGTCCCCTATGACGATATTCAGTTCACCAAGGCACCCAACGTGCTGCGCGGCTTGGGACTGGAAGACCTCTCCAAGACCGCCGACGCCTTAGAGCAATTAGAAAAGAAAGGCATGGGTGCCTAAGCGGCTACATCCTCAGCAGACGCTCTGAGTTGCCGTGCAGGATTTTCGCCTTGTCTTCGGCATTGAGCATGATCGTTTCCATCCATTTCGGACCGGGTTCATTCGGCACAAAAGGATAATCGATGGCAAACAGAACACGATCGATGCCCATCTCCTGAATACAAAGTAATAATGCAGGATCCGAGAAAAAACCTGACGTCGTGATGTAGAAATGCGATGTAAAAATATCTCTAAACGCCACACCGTCATTACCCGGCCGGTTAAGTGCCAAATCTATGCGCCACATCAGGAACGGTAACGTCTCGCCCAGATGGCCAAGTATGATTTTGAGGTTGGGATATTTTTCAAACACGCCGGACAGCACCATTCGAATACCAGCTGTCGCAGTTTCCATCGTAAAGCCCCAACCGGCGTTTAAAAATCCCGGGAATTTTTTGATATAGTCTTTAAGATAAACGTCGATCACTTTTTGATGGGGAATGCCAGGATGCAGGTAAATCGGTACATCCAGCGCCTCGGCGCGTTCAAAAATCGGCCAGAACTGTTTATCATCGATAAACAGTTCACCCCCCGTCAAGCCATGGATCATCGCGCCTTTCATACCGAGCTTAGTGACTGCGCGCTCTAATTCATCGGCGGCCGCTTTGGGATTAGCCGTCGCAATTGCCGCAAATCCTGCCAGCCGATCCGGATTGGCCTGACAAATTTCGTAAAGATGATCGTTCGCCGCCGTTGCTACCGCAGGGCCGGAATCCGCATCCAATTTTTGAGTTGAGGGAGCACCATGAGATAGCACCTGAACATCAATACCACACTCGTCCATCGACTTGATCCGGCCTTCGCCAACATCTTGAATTTTATCTTTTATGAAACCACCGAGCTTGCCATCAAGTCCCTGAAAATGCTTGGTGACCTGATCATCATAATAGTGTTCTTCGATGGCAATGACGCGCTGACCGTCCAGAATAGACATGGCTTTCCTCCCCAGTTTTTGTCGTTGGTAATCTTTTGCTTAAATTTTCGAATTGTCAAACCAGACCGCGCCGGTAAAGCTTGCCGGTCGGGCCGGTCGGCAGAGCATCGTGGAAGTGAATAGCTTTCGGCACATGGGTCTTGGGTAAAAGCTCCTGGTCGAGGCAAAAATTCACCAACTCGCTCTCGTCAACAGCTTCACTCGCCACCAGATGCGCCTCGATGCGCTGGCCCCATTTTTCATCATCAACGCCCACCACCGCCGCCAATTGAACGGCGGGGTGCTTCAAGAGCGCCGCCTCGACCTCTTCGGCATAGACCTTGATACCGCCGGTGTTGATGCGATTATCGAGCCGGCCTTTGACATAGAGCAATCCGTTCTGATCGATTAAGCCGAGGTCACCGCTCCGCCACCAGCCATTGGAGAATTTGTCCTGGCTCATATCCGGATCACCGAAATAGCCGGCAGCGATCGACGCACTGTTAAGCGCGATCTCACCAATCTCGCCAGCGGGCAGCTCATCCTCAAACGAACCTTCTGGATTAATAATCCGAATGTTTGCATCTTTTACCGGCTTGCCGGTTGAAGCCGCCTGCCCTTCGACAGATAAAATATCGGAGCCGGCGATCACACCGGAGGCGCAGCCACCTTCTGACGCCAAATAAGAAGTCATAACGTTCGCGCAGATTTTAGTGCGCAAATCTTCGACGAGGCTTTCCGAGCCGGGCTCGCCTGAATAAAACGCGGACTTGAGATGCGAGAGATCATATTGTTCCGGCTCGGCCGCCATCACCATCCGCCACACTGTCGGCACCAGCGGCGCCAAGGTGATCTTCTCGCTTTCCAGTGTCGATAAAAAATTCACCGGATCAAAACCGGCGCCGAACAACACGCGGCCTTTGATGAAAATAAACGGCAGCACCGTATGGATCCAGGCGGCAAAGGACGGCGCCATAATAACGATGGTGCTGTCATCATGATCCCAGCAATCGTAACTAAAGGGGCCATATTCAGCTGTCGCGGCGAGGGTTGCCTGACTGTGTAAAATACATTTGGGCACCCCCGTCGTGCCGGAAGAGATTAAAATCAACGCCGGATCATCGGGCTCTAAATCCGCATTCGGTATTACTTCACTTACTGCGACATCATTTGAAAGAACGACAACGTTGTTAGCATCGATCAGCGCCTGCGCCTCTTCGACCAATTCAAGGTCAGCAAAAATTTTCTTAGCTTTGATAAACTCGATATTTTTGCGATTGCGCTCAGGCGTTTCTCGCACATGCAGACAACAGGGAATAATACCGCTGACCAGGCAGGCAAAGAACGTCACCGCATGGGGCACCGAACTACCGCAATAAAAAGCAACCACATCGCCTTTGGTGAGTCCAAGCTCGTTGAGATGCACCGCAACCGTGCCGATATTTTGCCAGAGGTCGGTTCCGGTCAGGCTTTGGCTTTCATCGGCAATAAAGGGTGCGCTCGCTTTCTCAGCGCAAGCCTGCTTGATGATGGAGGCGATAGTCGATGACGCCACGGTGGAAAGCTCCGCCAATTAGAGATTTTTGGCGATAATGTACTTCATAACCTCATTTGTGCCAGCGTAAATTCGATGCACTCTCGCATCCGCCCAAGCCCGCGCAATTGGAAACTCCCAGACATAGCCATAACCGCCATGCAATTGCAGGCAGTCATCTAACACGCGATCAGCTAATTCGGTCGCCCACAACTTTGCCTTGGCTGCCAGATACATCGAGCACTCACCTTGAGCATGGAGCTCAATACAACGATCTATAAACGGCCGCCCGGCTTCAACATCGGCCGTCATTTCCGCCAGCTTAAATTGCGTATTTTGGAAATCGAAGACCGTTTGACCGAAAGTTTTGCGCTGCTTGGTATATTCAATGGTTTGATCGACCGCCGCTTCGGCCAAAACGATCGAGCGCACTGCAACGACCAGACGTTCCTGCGCCAAGCCATCCATCAGGAGCGCCCAGCCTTGATTAAGCTCGCCGACCAGATTGGTTGCCGGCACGCGGACGTCATCGAAAAAGAGCTCTGCCGTATCCTGGGCTTTATTGCCGATTTTTTTGAGATTCTTGCCCCGGCTCACGCCCGGCAGCGATAAATCCACCCAAAACATAGAGACGCCTTTGGCGCCCAGTGATGGATCGGTTTTAGTCGCCAGCAATACATAATCGGCAATATGGCCATTGGTGATAAAGGTTTTGGCGCCATTGATGATGTAATCGTCACCATCCGGTTTGGCGCTGGTTTTGATCTCTTTCAGATCACTGCCGCCACCAGGCTCTGTCAAGCCAATCGCTGAAATCCATTCACCGGTGACCATCTTCGGCAGCCAGGATTTTTTCTGCTCCTCGTTACAGAAATTCTGCAAAATCGGCGCAATGATATAGGCGTGCATATCCCAAGCGGGTGCGGCCACGCCGTAGCGGCCGAGCTCTTCAATAACGATGGAGTCAAAAAGAAAATCGCCACCGATGCCGCCATATTCCTCCGGCGTGCTGGTGCCCAAGAGCCCAACTTCACCGGCACGCAACCAGATATCCCGGGGCGTCCGCCCGGCGTCTTCCCACTTTTCATATTCCGGCAGGACTTCTTCTTTTAAGAAGCGCGCTACGGTATCGCGAAAAATTTCATGCTCTTCGGCATAGATTGTACGTGGAATTTCAAACTGCATTTTCTTTTTCCCTAGGTGAAATTAAATTGCACATACTATTTAGTATGGTATATCCCAATTGGACTTTTAAAACAATACCTTTTAGTATGGTCAACATGAAAAACGTCAAGCAGAGACTTGGAAAAGAGCAATGGGCAACCCACGGCCTTAAGACGCTCGGACAGAAGGGTGTTGGCTCGCTCCGCATTGACGAATTGTGCCACCGCCTAAAAGTAACTAAAGGCAGCTTTTACTGGCATTTCAAAGGTCGTGCTGACTTTCTGAACGCGGTTCTCGAACATTGGAAACGGATAGCAACATTCGACATCATTGACCGCATCGAAGCAAAAGGCGGATTGCCGCAGGATAAAATATTGGCCTTATTCGATGAATCAAATTCCGGTGTGGTTGACTTCAGTGCTGAGCAAGCCATTCGTCATTGGGCAAAAACAAATAAACAGGCGGCCCAAGCAGTGCTTTATATCGACGATCAGCGCATGAAATTTCTCATACCTCAATTTAGGGCAATGGAGTTTTCCAAGTCCGAAGCTGAAACGCGGACCAGATTGCTGTATTCACTGATTATCAGCGAGGCAATCATTTATCAAAAGGAGAAACCCGCCAAACGCCGGCAGCGCCAACGCCAATGTTTCGATACGATAGTTTTTCCAGCCTAAGCTTACTCTGCCGCCGAGCGTTCGCTTAAATCCGTCGCCAGCCAGCTTTGCGCATTTGCACCCAACAATTTTGCTTTGGTCTGTTCATTTAGATTAGGCGCTGTTCTGATAAGCTCGCCCATTTTTATCTCGCCAAGCGGGAACGGATAATCGGTACCAAACATGACCCGCTCTTCACCCATAACATCGATTAGCAAATCCAAAGCACCATGATCGAAAACAGCGCTGTCGACAAAAAAGCGATCGACGTAACTTGAAGGAAGGTTCGGACAATCAACGCGGACGATATCGCGCTCCCGCCAGGCATTATCAACGCGGCCCAGGAGATAGGCAAAACTGCCACCACCATGAGCAAAGCAAATCCGGAGCGACTTATCGATGCGCTCGAAAGCACCTGACAATATCAGGGACAATATAGACAACTGAGTCTCCGCCGCCATTGAAACCAGCCACGGCAGCATGTATTTCTTCATCCGATTGCCGCCCATCATATCCCACGGGTGAACCAGGACAGCGGCGTTTTCCGAGGCGCAATGCTGCAGGAATGTGACCAACCCTTCATCGTCCAAATCTTTGTCACCGACATGGTTGCCGATCTGGACGCCAAGGTGGCCGTCTTTCATCGCCTGAGTTAACACTTCAAAAGCCGTATCGATATCCTGCAGGGGCACTTGGGCCAACGGCAGCAAGCGGCCACCCGAGCGGCCGCACATTTCCAGCGCCGCATCATTAAAGATATGCGCACACTCAGCGGCCTGATCGACCGGACGGGTCGTCGCAAACAACACCGGTGTTGAACACATAACCTGGATGTCGACACCGTATTGATTCATTTCCTCCAAACGCTTGGTGACATCCCAGCAGCCGGAATAGATTGGCCTGAATTCCTTGTCGCCGACCATCACCATCGCCGTACCATCGCCATGGTGTTTCATCCACGGCCAATCCGGCGTACCGAACTTCTCAGCTAAATCCGGCCAGGTTTCGGGAAAGAAATGGGTGTGCATATCGATGACAAGAGAAGTATCACTCATAATTGGATCCAGCCCTCCGGCGCCTGGCCTTTACCGGGATGGAGCGTGCCGCAATTGGGGCAGGTGCGCGCCTCCTCGTCTTCAAAAAACGCATCATAGATTTTTGGTAAGGCATCAACGATCCCTTGTGGTCCGCCCAGCGGCACTTCGACCCGGTGGACGCGGGTTTCGCAGTCAAAGCAATACCATTCAAAACCTTCGAGCATACCTTCCTGGCGCGGCGCTTCAACGACAATACCAACAGAGCCTTCTTGCGGACGTTGCGGTGCATGGATGGTGTGTGGCGGCAACATGAGCACTTCACCTTCACGAACAGTAATATCATAAATGCCGTCCTCATCGGCGATCTTCAACATCATGTCGCCTCTAATTTGGTGAAACCATTCCTCGACCGGATCATCGTGAAAATCAACCCGCGTATTGGGACCGCCAACGACCATAACAATCATATCAACGCCAGCATGCATGAGTTTGTTGTTGACTGGTGGTTTTAGCTGATCGGCATTATCATCAACCCATTTTTCGAAGTTGAAAGCTTGTAGTCGCGGATGTGCGGGCATGACGGCTCCTATTTATACTATCTTTAATTAAGGTGGAATCAGTTTAAAGGAATAGCCCTGCCTGTCTAACTTTTTAGAAGTATTATAAATATAATTTAATACTAGCTAAAGCGCACCGGCCGGCTTCTTGGAACCGAGTTGGCAGCAGACAATATGGCTTGGGTGTCGATTTCGAAATGCTCATAGAGATCGTCGATGGTGCCGGTTTGGCCGAAATGCTCAACGCCCAAGGGCAGCACGCGATGGCCATATATCCCACCCAACCAGGACAGCGCCGCCGGATGAGCGTCGTGAACGGTGATGAAAGTCGCACTTGATGGCACATTCCGCAGCAGATTTTCGATGTGGCATTCAGCGAGTGCGTTGCCGTTGGCCCGGGCGGAAGTGACTGATTTCCAGCCGGCGTTCAAGCGATCTGCCGAGGTAATCGCCAGCAGCCCTATATCCTTGCGGTCTTCGGCGAGCAAGCCTGTTGCGGCAATGGCTTCCGGCGCCACCGCCCCTTGATAGGCAATGACAACTTCGCAATTGGGGCCGGGCTGGCGCAGCCAATAGCCGCCATCGACAATTGATTTTCTCAATTCTTCTGTCATGCTCCGCTTAGGTTGTTCAATAGGCCGGGTCGAACATCTGAGATAAACCGAGCCGCCGGTCTTTTCACGCAACCAAGACTGCTCATCTGGCTCGACGTCACCATCACGCTGCATATATTCAAAGCCCCAGCCCATGATGACGGCCAGTTCATCGACGAAAGCCGGCTCGAACGAGGCCAGCCCATCTTGCGCCATACCGATCAGCGGCGTGCCAATCGATTGATGTGCGCCCCCTTCCGGCGCCAAGGTGACGCCCGAGGGCGTTGCCACCAACATAAACCGGGCATCCTGATAACAGGCGTAATTAAGCGAATCCAAGCCGCGTGCAATGAACGGATCATAGACCGTGCCGATTGGCAGCAGACGCTCATTAAACAAACTATGCGACAACCCAGCAGCGCCCAACAATAAGAATAGATTGCTCTCGGCAATGCCCAATTCAATGTGTTGGCCTGAGGGATCGAATATCCATTTTTGCCCGCTGATCACGTGCTCCTGCTGAAAAATATCGGCGTGCTTCTCATGGGCAAATATTTTTTTGCGATTGACCCAGGGACCGACATTGGTCGACACCGTAACGTCCGGCGACATGGTGATGATACGCTCCGCCAGGGACGTGTCGGAACGGCCAATCTCGTTCAGTATTTTGCCGAAGCCTTCCTGGGTCGATAGAGTGGAACCCTCAATCTCGGGCATGGCTTCGACCGGCACTTGCTCAGCCTGGTAGCGCCGTCTGCCTTTGGCGATGAAAGGCGCATTATCTACAAGCGCTTTAATCTCGCTTTTAATTTCAGCCAAGCCTTCGTAAGGCTCCCACTCAAAACCCTCCCGAATATTGCGGCGGATGCGTAATTCGGCAACTTGCTCCGGCGTCATGATACCGGCGTGATTGTCCTTATGACCGGCGAGCGGCAACCCCCAGCCTTTGACCGTATAGGCGATAAAACAAACCGGCAGGTCGTGATCAATTTTTGAAAATTCTTCAATAATGCTGGGCAGGCAATGGCCGCCCAAATTCGCCATCAGTTTTTCCAGCTCGTTGTCGTCGTAGCTATCAATTAGTTGGCGCGCGCCGATTATATCGCCGAGATCATTCAAAATATGCTCGCGCCACGCCGCCGCTCCTTGAAACATCAAGGCGGAATACAATTGGTTGGGACAATCATCGATCCAGCGCCGCAAGGCCGCGCCGCCGGGCTTTTTGAACGCCGCTTTTTGCAAGCGTCCATGTTTGAGGGTGACGACTTCCCAACCGAAAGCTTTGAAGATTTCTTCAATCCGGTCATACAGCCCTTCGCGGATGATGCCATCGAGGCTGTGGCGATTGTAGTCGATTACCCACCAGGTATTGCGCAAGCCCTGCTTCCAGCCTTCGAGCAAACATTCATAGATATTGCCCTCATCAAGTTCGGCATCGCCGACAAGCGCGATCATGCGGCCTTCATCAGGTGCGTTCTGCCAGTTATGCGCCTTGATGTAGTCCTGAATAAGTGACGCAAAAGCGGTTGTGGCAACGCCAAGGCCGACCGAGCCGGTTGAAAAATCAACATCGTCGATATCCTTGGTGCGGGACGGATAGGATTGTGCCCCACCAAAGCCGCGGAAATTTTGCAGCTTCTCAAGGGTCTGGTTACCGAACAGATATTGAATAGCGTGGAATACCGGACTGGCATGGGGTTTAACCGCGACCCGGTCCTCGGGCTTCAAGATATGAAAATAAAGCGCCGTCATGATGGTCGCCAGCGAGGCGCAGGATGCCTGATGACCACCGACCTTCAAACCATCCGGTTTTTCCCGATTGTAATTGGCATTGTGAATCATCCAGGCCGATAGCCAGCGGATTTTATTTTCAAGCTGCTGGAGCAGTTCAAAATCTATTTTTTCGTTATAATTATGGTCTTTGGGCATGGCGGTAATCCGAGCACGTTAGGTGTTCGGAGTGTCTCACAATCAAACAGGTAGGTGATTTCAAAATAAGTGGTGTAACTGGTAGTAATTAGATTAATATGCCAATTATAATACAATTCAAGGATATTTATGCCATGTCTGACGAATCACTTGATTTAATTGACTTTAAGATTATCTCGGAATTGCAGCAAAACGGTGATCTTTCCAATATTGAATTAGCCGATAAGATCGGCCTATCACCGTCGCCGTGTTTGCGCCGGGTGAAGATGCTCCAAGATGCCGGTATCTTCAAAAATAAAGTCACCCTCGTCGACGCCGAAAAAATCGGCCTCAACGTCAGCGTCTTCGTCCAAGTGACCCTCGAAAAACAGATCGAGGAAAATCTAACTGCTTTTGAAAAAGAGATCGATCAGCGGCCGGAGGTCGTCGAATGCTACCTCATGACCGGCGAAGCTGATTATCTATTGCGCGTTGTTGTAACCGATCTGCAGGCTTACGAACATTTTCTCAAAGATCATCTGACACGATTTCCCGGCGTTTTAAACATTCGCTCTTCTTTCGCCCTCAACCAGGTAAAATACTCAACTGCGCTGCCGCTCGATCATCTATCTGATACCAGATAATTGGCGTGACATCAGAACTTAAACCCGCCAAAATCAGTCCAAAGAAGGCAATTAAAACAGGGGTTTGAAATACATGGCTTCCAAAATTAGCGAGGAAAATTTAAAGGCGGCAGCGGAAATTTCAGCTGCGACGATGCATGAGGCGGCCGGTAAAATCGGCGCCTTGCCCTCTTATTTAAAACCAATTGCCAAGGGCATGAAAATCTGTGGCCGAGCTTATCCGGTTAAAGGGCCGTCGGGCTGCAATTTGTGGCTTCACCGTGCGCTGGCCAAGGCTGAACCGGGTGATGTGCTTATTGCCGACATCGGTGATAACCCTGAATATGGCTATTGGGGGGATGTCATGGGCACCTCTGCCATGGCGCGCGGCATTGTCGGTCTGGTGATTGACGGTTGCGTGCGCGACGCCGACGAATTGGAAGAAATGGGATTCCCGGTGTTTTCGTCGGGGCTTTGCATTCGCGGCACGGCAAAGCTATTTGATGGTGCAGGGTCGTTGGCAGAGCCGATCACGATAGGCGAAATTACCATCAATCACGGCGATCTCGTATTGGGTGATGAGGACGGCTTAGCCATAATTCCAGCCGATCAAGTTGAAGAGGGCATTCAAAAATCCATTGAGCGCGAAGCCAAAGAAGACGCCACCAAGGAACGTCTTAAAACCGGTGAAACTTCACTTGATATATATGGTTGGGACAAAAATTAAATACTGGGGTCAAACATGGCACATATTCCGAGCTTTCCAGGCGTTCACTTTGGCTTTGAAGCAGTAAAAGAACTTTCAGGCGAGCTCAAAAATCGTGGCGTAGACCGTCCCCTGATTATTACCGATCAAGGCTTGGTCGAGCATGGCGTCTGTCAGCAATTGCTGGATGCCTTACCCGCTGACATGGCGGTATCGGTGTTTGACGAAATTCCTGAGAACCCAACCATTGCCGGGGTCGAAGGTGCGCTTGCAATCTACCAAGCAAAAAACTGCAACGGCATTATTGGGCTCGGCGGCGGCTCGGTGCTTGATTCCGGTAAAGCGTTGCGTGTCGCCACCAACCAAAATATGCCGGTCATTGAATACTTAAATGATCTCAGCAAAGTAACTGCCGATGTCGCGCCTTATATCACCATTCCAACGACCGCCGGGACGGGTGCGGAAATCACGTTTGGCGGCGGCATTCATCCCGAAACAAACGCACCAGCGATGACCATTCGCTCTATCCATGTCCAGCCCGATCTGGCGATCTGTGATCCTGACTTCACTATGACTTTACCGCCACGCCTAACCGCGGCCACCGGCATGGATGCCCTTACCCATTGCGTTGAAGGCTTTCTTTCCAGCAACGCCAATCCACCAACCGAAGCAATCGCGTTAGACGGCACGCGCCGGGTGGTCGACTTTATAGAACGCGCTGTCGAGGATGGCAGCGACCGTGAAGCGCGGCTCAATATGTCGATGGCGGCACTGCAAGGTGGCATGGCAATCTATATGGGGCTCGGCCCTATTCATGCGCTATCGATGTGTTTTGGCGACAGCCCGCTCCATCATGGCACGCTGGTCACCGTGGCAATGCCGGCGGTGATGCGCTTCTATAATGGTAAACTGGCGGATAGCGTGCTTGAGCGTTATGCTGCAGCAATGAACCTCCGAGCGGACAAAGATGCAGGCAATCGGATCGCCGATGCGGTGGCCGAAATGAATGCCAAGCTGAGCTTGCCCTCGACGGTGCGCGAGATGGGCTACGAGAAAACCGATGTCGACCGCATGATCCAGGAAGCTTACGAAAGTCCGTTTAATCTGGCATCACCAATCCGGCCGAGCCTGGCTGATTATGAAAAACTCGTCACCGAAGTATTAGGATAGAATTATGAGTATGATTGATATTAGCCTCGACAACCTTAACCCCAATGACGTGGTGCCGAGCATCACCGAACATGAAGGCAGTGAGGCGCTCCGTCTCGTCCTTACACCCGATGCCGAGACACCGGACAATCCAACATTTGCCCGCATTAATGATCTCGAATTCCACAATGGAGTTATTGAGATTGAGGTGGCCGGACGGCCTTTACCCGGCGCCTTTCCGGAAGCCCGCGGTTTTATCGGCGTCGCATTCAGGATCAAAGACGATTTATCTGCCTTCGAATGCATGTATCTGCGGCCAACCAACGGCAGGGCTGAGCAGCAATTACGGCGCAATCGCGCCACTCAATATTTTTCTTATCCGGACTGGAAATTTGACCGCATGCGCACCGAAGTGCCGGGCCATTATGAATCTTATGTCGATTTGGTGACCGGGGCGTGGACAAAAATGCGGATTGAAGTCGAGGGTGATAAAGCCAAATTATTCGTTCATGACAATGAGCACCCGACGATTATCGTCAACGACCTTAAGCATGGGTCCGATTTAGAGGGCGGCATTGGTCTCTATATCGATAACGGCACCGAAGGATTTTTCAAGAATTTGGCGGTGACCCATAGCTAACGGTAAAAGCTCAAATCAGATTTTCCCTATTAAATTTGCAATCTATTTTAATATTTCTCCTTTAGGTTGATTTATTTGGTAGATTAATAGATACTGGACGCAACTCTTTAATGTAATGTTGGAGAAAATTATGTGCGGACGGTTGACGAGTATCCTAACACTGTTATTGGTATCGCTTATAGCGCCGACCCATTATAACGCTTTGGCCCAAGACACTTCAGGTAAAAAGTCTCAGTCCGCCATTCCGGTAAAGCAAGGCAAGTGGGTCGGTATTTTCAAGAAGTTTGTTTCAGAATCCAATTGCCCCTCCAAATTTGCTTTAAAATCGGCAACCGTTAACGGTCGTGGTTTGGAGATAAAATTCACCGTCGATGGCGCGGCCCATTCCATTGCTGGAAAAATAGACAACTCGAATAAATTTTTCGAATGGGCAAATTTTGACATTCAGATGCCGGAAGGCACTGATACAGATCGGGCCACCAGTAAATTTAAAGGAACCTTCAAAGACAATTTATTTGACGGCTATTTCAATGCGCAAGCCGGTGAGAGCCAAAAGCGGGGCGGCGTTCTCTGCGAAGGTGGCATCCAACTCGCGCCCAAAGGCTCGATTGAAGGCGAGGCGCTGTTGACGGGTAAGGACCCGAAGATGGTACGGCTGGAACGTCAGGTCGCAAACTTCCAAAAAAATAAAGGCAGCGGTGCCAATCTATCTGCAGCGGCCCGGGCAGAGGTGGAACGCCTGGCGAAACAGCGCGCCGAAGAAGAAAAAAGAATAGCCGATCTCCGCAAGCAACAAGAACGGGCGCGCAAACTCGAAGAAGCCAGATTGGCAATACTAAAACAACAACAACAAAAAGAAGCCAAACGATTAGAAGCTTTGCGCCGGGATGCTGAACGTAAAGTTCAAGAACTTGCCAATTTAAAAGCAGCGGGAAAAACGGGCCAAAAGTCTTTAATCCCTTCGACCATCAACTTTGGCGATTACCATGCGCTCGTTATCGGTATCAATAATTACAAAAATCTTAAACCGCTAAAAACGGCGGTTACTGACGCAAAAGTTATCGCCGATGTCTTAAAATCTGATTACGGCTTTACGGTAACGTTACTCACCAATCCAACGCACGAAACTCTGTTGGATAGTATCGATGATTTAAGAGCGACATTAAAATTCAAAGATAATTTACTGATTTATTATGCTGGTCATGGCTGGCTCGACAAAGAAGTCGACCAGGGATATTGGTTGCCCGCCGACGCTAAAAAGAACCGCCGTTCAAAATGGATTTCAAATGCGTCAATTACCGATGCGCTTAAAGGCTTGAAAGCGAAGCATGTCATGGTCGTTGCCGATAGTTGTTACTCCGGCCGCTTGGTGCGCAGCTTCGATGGACCTTCCAAAGACCGCGAAGATCCCGAATTTTTGCAAAAAATGTCGCGCAAACGAGCCCGTGTGGTTATTACCTCGGGCGGCTTGGAACCAGTTGAAGACGGCAGCGGCAATGCTGACCATTCGCCCTTTGCGACCGCTTTCCTGGATGCTCTCAAAGCCAACAATGATGTATTGGACGGCACCAAACTTTTTAATACGATCCGCCGCCCGGTGATGGTGAATGCCAATCAAACACCGCAATATTCAGATGTCCGCCGCGCCGGACACGATGGCGGTGACTTCTTGTTTGTCCGGCGGAAGTAGGGGAACGCTATCCCCCCGTCAAGCCGCCTTTATCGGTCTTAATGCCCATTGCCGCTTCGTAGGCTTTGGTCACATGCTCCGGCTGGCCAGCCTGAAAAACAAATTGCCGCTTTGATCTAACCATCGGCGAATCAGTGTTTTCCAGCATTTCCTTAGGGTACCCGTTGATCATCATCTCCGAGCCGATCAGCGGAAACTTAACGCATTCATTGACTTTTTCATCACGTATAATTGCCTTGGGGTCTTCGCCGTTTTCAATCGCTTTAATGTCATCCAAAAAGCGTTTGCGGATCATCGCAATGCCACGGTCACTGCGGCCTAGGTGTTCTTTCGTTCGGTCCGATCTGGCGCCCTGACCGACCCAGGCAACAAAATCCTGGTTCATCACGTGGGAGGTAATCCAGCGGCCGGTTTTCTCGTCAACCAGTGGGCCGACCCAAGATGGAATACTTTCCTGAACAAAAGGCTCCATCTCGTTCGGCACCCGATTAAAGAACCAGCCAACACTCAGCGTCGTATCATCATCGACCGGCACCCGCCATTCGAAATGATCGCCGGTATAAAGTGCGTTGGGCCATAAACAATGGCGGCCAATTGTCCACAGCGGGTTATCCTTATCGGTGTCTTCCCGCACGCGTTTATAGCTGATGCCGTATTCGAATTCGTCAAATTCCACTTCGAGATGAGTCGGTGCATAATCGCCACCTTCTTCCTTCAAACGCGTCGTCCAGTTGGCATGCATCCATTCGAAATGCACCGGGTCACAGGAGTTTTCCTGGCATTGAAACCAGTTGCAGGGAATCTCGGTAAATACGATTTGGACAAATCCATTCTGCCAGGTGAAAGGTTCCCAATTCGGCACCAGCGGCACCGGATCAGGCCCGAGATAGGCCCAGAGCAATCCCGCTTTCTCTTCAACTGGATAAGCTTTCACGCTGCAACCGGCGCGCAGCTTTCGATCGGGATCGACGGTATCTTCATAAGGCTGGCCGACACAGCCACCTTTTTCGTCAAAAAGCCAGCCATGATAGTTACAGCGCAGCCCGGTTTCCTCAACGAAACCATAGGACAAGTCAGCATGGCGGTGCGGGCAATGACGATCGACCAGGCCAAAGGTGCCGCTGAGGTCTTTATAGAGCACCAACTCCTCACCCATCAAACGAACGGGTTTGGTTTCTTTATCATCGAACTCAGTTACGGCGCCGATGGGCATCCAATAGCGGCGCAGCAGTTCGCCCATTGGCGTACCCGCGCCAACGTTCATGAGTAGTTCATTTCTGGCTTCTTCAAGCATTGTTCCACATTCCCTAATTAAAATTTATTTTATTAGTCTTCCCGGCGTTGAAGCTCATGATATTTGAACTCCATGCGCGCGTCATAAAGTTTTTTGCCCTGGCGCAGCGCTGCCATAATTTTTTCTTCGGCAGCGTCAATCTCTTCGGCCAGTTCAACGACACGTTCTTCGTGCTCTTTCGGGATCGCCAGCACACCATCCGCATCACCCAGCAGGAGATCATCAGGTTCAACCCGCGCATCGCCGATCGAAACCGGAATATTAATCTGATCCAACTGGACGCGGTCTTTGCCTGTGCGCATCGACCAGCCACGGCTGAACACCGGATAATTAATCTCAATGCAGCGATGGATATCCCGGCAATTGCCGTCAATCACGGTACCGGCGACACCATTTTTATCGGCTAAAAACGTCAGAATATCACCCCATACGGTTTTGTCCTGACGACCGCCATTGTCAATGACAACGACTGCGCCCGCTGGCACATCATCGATATAGTCGCCGACCGAGCCGGCAACGACTTCGGCTGGAACCGTCCGCATGGTATAGGCGCGGCCACAGAGCCGGAACTTTACATCAACCGGTTTAATACCCAGACATTGCCCGGCGATGCCGAGCCGGTCCATCGCATCACTCACCGTGGAGGTCGATAATTTACTTAAGCGTTCGATGACTGCTTCACTCATTTTATTTGCTCTTCAACATATTTTCGTATTCCCCGCCCATGACATCGCTGACCGGCTTGCCGGCCTGAACGGCTTTGGCCATGGCGGCTTCTTTGGCTTGAATTTCTTCTGCCTTATCCAGCACGTCTTCTTCCTGCGCTTTAGGCACAAAAACGACACCGCTGCCATCTGCCAACACGAGGTCGCCGGGATTTACCGCGACACCTCCGACAGTGATTTGAATATTCCAATCATGCTCAGCAATGCGGCCACGCGCGGTAAACGGGGTCGCCGCCCGAGCAAAGACGGGATAGTCGACATCCCGGCTTTCATCGGCATCCCGCGCCGGGCCATCGACAATAGTGCCGGACAATCCTTTGGCTGCAGCAGCGGTGGATAAAATCCCGCCCCAACCGGCGGCAAAATCGGTGGTGTGATTCTCAACCACGATCACGTCGCCCGCTGCGGCCGCATCAACCGCAGAAGAACACAGATGTTTTTTGGGAATATCCGGGCTGGCTTTGCCAAGTTTGACAGTTTGCACCCGCCCGGCAATGCGTCGTAAAACCGAGATTGAGCCAAGCCCCATAACTGTGCCTTTTAACTGCAGCGCATCCAACGCGTCTGATACGGCACAGGTATCAATCTTGCGCAGTCTTTCGACAGCTAAGTCACTCATGAATACGATCCTTCTCGTTAAACGTCGAGATTGAAAACCCGCTTGGCGTTGTTGCAGAAAATGTTTTCACGGTCTTCATCACTGAGGAAGTCAATCTCATGGAAGTAAGGGGCGATATCATCCATTTCGCGTCCCGTCGCCGGATCAACTTTCGAGCCAACGCCTGGGCATTCCGCACCAAACAAAGCACGATCCGGCCCGACGACTTTGAGCAACAACTCAATCGCATCTTTGGTATAGAGCACAGTATCGAAATAGAGCTTATGCATACCATCGATAAAGCGATCCCCTTCGGGACGGCGCATTGAGCCCGCCTGGAACCGGCCAAGCTGATACGGCATCGCGCCACCGCCATGCGAGACAACGATTTTAAGGTCAGTGAAATCTTTAAAAACGTCCGAGTTAATTAGGCCAAAAACCGCCGTCGTTTCTTCATTAATGAAACGCAGAGAATATGGCTCGCGCGGTGATCTGGAGCCGGTGCCGTGAATGTGTGCCGGCACATCCAGCTCACAAAGTTTTTCATAAAGCGGATACCAGTATTTATCACCCATTGCCGGCGGGTGGGTGCCGGTATTTTCGTAAGGATCTGGATTGAGCAGCGTACCTTTAAAACCAAGCTCATTGACGCAGCGCTCAAGCTCGGCAATTGCAATATCAAGCGGCTCACCGCCTACGGTTGGGATTCCAGCGATACCAATAAAGCGGTCCGGATATAGCTGAGTTTCCCGATGAATGATGTTGTTGACTTCCTCGTGGAACCACTGCACCAGCTTGGCTTCTTCGCTATGCATCAATTGGAACGGACGCGGCGAGATCAGCTGCATATTGGTGCCGACTTTATCGATGTAATGGAGATGCGGATGCGGGAAGGCTTCCTTATGCTCTTCAACCGCGTGACGGATTTGCTCGTCGGTGACATTTACTTTGCCGCGACCGTGGGCGCCACGATGCGACAAGATGGATGCTTTGTAGGCCCACAACTCAACCGGGGCACTGACATGGGCATGGCAATCAATGATCATTTTATTCACTCCCTGAAATTATTTAACAACATTCGCATTATTTGATGCAGGCGAATTTAATTTTTATTCAACAACATATCAGCCCATTCGCTGTGTCTTCAGCTGTTCCCGAAAACGAAACTGCGCGGATACTGGCGAGATGGTCTATCATTAATTTTCGCGCGGCCTCGCTATCCTGCGCTTCTATAAAAGCAAATAATTGGCGATGTATTTTTTGGGCGTTTTCAGCAATTTCCCGTTTGGCCCGTTGCGCATTCTGCGGCCACACGACATACCGCAACGCTCTGAATTGGGCGATTAAAGCCCGGTTACCGGAGGCCTCAACAACAGCCAAGTGAAATCGCTGGCCCGCATCAGTAAAATCAGCCGGACTATCGATCACGGATTCTGCTTCTTCCAATAGTTCCGTTAGCTCTTCGAGATTTTCACGGCTTCTATTTAAAGCTGCCAGCTCGGCACCGGTACCTTCAATCGCCACCTGCATGTCGAGAATTTCGCGTTCGGTAACGCCAGCGAGTTTGAACTGGACCGCCAGGGCATCCGAGAAATAGTCGAGATTGCCCTCCGCAATTCGAGCGCCGCCGCCAGCGCCGACGCGAATTTCGATAATTCCCATTGTCTCTAAGGTACGGAGCGCATCACGCACCGTAATACGACTAACATCAAATTGGGCCGCGAGATCTTTTTCAGAACCGAGCAGATCACCGGGCTGAAATTTGCCACTAAATAACGCTTCGCGAACCTGCATAACAATTTGGTTTGCAACTGAATTGGCGCGGACAGGCGACCAGGATTGATTGGTTTTTTTCAGCTCAGTATTTCCCATTGCGGAATATTTTTCATTTTCAGGCTATTTTTCTTTTCATATAATGATATAATAATTTGAACATTTTACAACATCTCGTCAACATCGTTGTTGAAATTTAGAATACAATAATAGAGCGGAAAACATATTTCCGCCGTGAGTTTAAACAGAGAACTAGGAATCACCGCAATGGGAACCATTGACATTTCAGGTGCCGAGCCAGTGTCACGACGCCGTCGCGAAGGTATGGAATCACCCCGGGCCAAAACTTCCCCTTTTATGAATCGCATGCCGCCATCGGCTAAGCGTATGACTTTTATCCGCCAATCATCGCTCTTCAAACAGCGCGAAGCACCGGTCAATCCGTCCGTCACTGAAATTGACGACCAAGTGGCATTAACCGAAGAAATTAAGCAGATGGCCAAAGATATGGGGGTCGATGCCATTGGCATCGCAGAGTACGTACCGAGTGTCCGTTTCGAAGATGCCGAAGAGCTTGAACATAACCGTGTTATCGTTTTTGCCATGAATATGGCCTATGACTACATGGTTGATATCGGTCCCAACAGCCAAGCTGAAGTTCATCGGGTTTATCATGCGCTTGATGATATTGGCGTCCGGCTGAGCCAGCAGATTGGCGCTTATGGCTATAACACCCGCACCGAGCCAAATATTGCCGACTTCCCCCTGCCGGCCTATGCCTGGCTGGCAGGACTTGGTGAATTGGGCAAGCATGGCTCGTTGATTTCGCCTGAACTCGGCTCATCTTTTCGGTTGGGCGCAGTTGCTACCGATATGCCGCTGATCGTTGATGGGCCAGAGGATTACGGTATTAACGAAGTGTGCACAAATTGCCAAGTCTGCGCCCGCTTTTGTCCTGGCGACGCCATCACCCACGAGAAAAAAACCGTCAATGGCATCGAGCGGTGGCATGTCGATACGCCAAAATGCGAGCCCTACTTTTTCCGTATGCACGGCTGCAAGATTTGTCTCTCGGTTTGCCCCCTAAATGCGAAAAGGATGTCCAAAGATGAGTTTAAACCGATGGCGAAAGTTATTCGTGAAACCGGTGATGCCAAAGGTATGTTAGCATTAATTAAAGAACGCACCGGCATTGATTACGAAGCCATCGACTACAATCCGAAAGACGAAGGCAGACCCAGAGTCGAGACCGATTAATAAAAGGGAATAGTGTGGCAAAATTCTTACTTCATCGACTTTACATTGCCATCCTGGTGGCGATCACCGTTTCGGTAATCGCTTTCAGTTTGTTGCGGCTGTCTGGTGATTTGGCCGCCGAGCTGGCCGGTGAAGATGCCTCTGAGGAAGAAATCGTACTCATGGCCAAGCAGTATGGCTTGGACCGGCCACTCTATGTCCAATATTTCGACTGGGCGGGCAGCGCGTTAACCGGTGATCTCGGGCGTTCATTATTTACCAATGAGCCGGTCGTCGAAATGATCTTCGAGCGCATCGGCGTGACAGTGAAGCTGGCGTTGTATGCAATTCTTATATCCCTAATGGTAGCCATCCCGTTAGGCGTGATGGCTTCCGTTAGACCAAATACGCTGACCGATAGATTCTCGCTTGGTATTGCGGTGTTTGGCCAAGCCATCCCAAATTTCTATTTTGCCCTACTATTAATTCTGCTCTTTGGCGTAAAATTACGGTGGCTGCCGATTTCCGGCAATGACAGTTTTGCCCATTTTATATTACCTGCCTTTACACTCGGCCTCGGCGCGATGCCGCAGTTTATGCGCCTGACCCGGAGCGGGATGTTAGACGTTCTCGATTCTGATTTCATTAGAACGGCCCGGGCCAAGGGCCTCAACCCAAGGCGCGTGTTATTTAAGCATGCGTTGCGTAACGCCATCCTGCCGATCGTATCCTTAATGGCGGTGGTTCTTGGCTTCCTGCTTGGCGGTACGGTTATTATTGAATCGATTTTTGCCCTCAACGGCGTCGGCTTCCTGGCCTTTGAATCAATCATGCGTCAGGATTTTCCAGTCGTTCAGTCCATCGTCTTCATTCTTTCGCTTTCTTATATCGTGCTCACGCTGCTGTCAGACTTGATCAATGCCCAGCTCGATCCCAGAATTAGATTAGGTTAGGTCTAACTAAAATGCCGGACGCAATCCAACGAAGAGACCTTGAAGATCAAGTCGACGAATTTGAAATCGCCGTGCCGTCGCCGCCAGAATTGATGAAACGCCGGGCTAAATCACATCGCGGTTTCATCATCGGCGGCAGTGTCGTTTTATTTTTCCTGGCTGTCGCGGTATTTGCCCCCGTGCTGGCGCCTTATGATCCCTACGATCAAGATCTGACTAATCGGCTGGTTCCACCAGTATGGGATGCCGCCAAAGGGACGTGGGATCACCCGTTTGGCACCGACGCCTTGGGCCGCGACTATTTGTCGCGACTGATGTTCGGCGCCCAAATATCGTTAATGATCGGCTTTTTCGCCGCCGCCGTTTCGGCGGTGGTTGGTTCCTGCATTGGCATGATTGGCGGTTATTTTGGTGGCCGGGTGGACAACTTCATCATGTATCTGATCAATGTGAAGCTGGCCTTGCCCGGTTTGTTGGTGGCCCTATCTTTGGTTTCCGTTTTTGGCGGCTCGATCCTGGCGCTGATATTAATTTTATCGTTCCTGTTCTGGGACCGCTATGCCGTGGTCACCCGCAGCGTCACCCAGCAGATCAGGGTCAATGACTATATTACGGCGGCCCAGGCCTTGGGCACCAGCCGAACCCGCATTATTATCGGTGAAGTTTTACCGAACGTGATGAACCAAATCATTGTGATTGCCAGTTTGGAAATGGCTGTCGCCATCATCGTTGAAGCTGCTTTGTCTTTCTTAGGACTTGGCGTGCAGCCGCCAACACCGTCCTGGGGGCTGCTGCTGTCGGAAGGCCGTTCCTATATGTTCTTTATGCCCTATCTTATTAACTTCCCGGGCTTGGCGATTTTCTTCCTGGTGATCTCAATCAATATGATGGGTGACGGTATTCGCGATATTACCGCGCCGGAGGGCCGCAACTAGTGTCATCAAACACCGTATTAGAGGTCGAGAATTTATCGGTCGATATTACCGTGCCAGCAGGAACGCTGCATGCGGTGTCGAATTTAAGTTTACAGGTCGACAAAGGTGAAACCCTTTGCATTGTCGGCGAATCGGGCTGCGGTAAATCGATCACGTCCTTGGCAATCATGAACCTGCTGCCGCGCAAAGCCATACTGACAGCTGATAAGTTAACCCTGGAAAACCGCGATTTGCTGACTTTGTCGGAAACCGATTTCGCCACGCTCCGTGGTGATCGCATCGGCATGATCTTTCAAGATCCAATGACCTCCCTTAATCCGGTTTTCCGCATTGGCGATCAATTGGAGGAAGTTTACATCCAGCACGGCAAGGGGGGCCGCAAAGAAGCCCGCGAGCGCGCTGAGTTTTTGCTCGAAAGGGTTGGTATTGTCGCGCCAACAGAACGCTTATCCCAATATCCTCATCAATTGTCTGGCGGGTTGCGCCAGCGCATGATGATCGCCATGACCTTAATGTGCGACCCCGCCTTGATCATCGCCGATGAGCCGACGACGGCACTTGATGTGACCATGCAGGCGCAAACGCTCAATCTTTTACGCTCGCTGCAAAAAGAATTTAATGCCGGACTTATTTTGATTACCCATGATCTCGGCGTGGTTGCCCGCATGGCCGACCGGGTGATGGTGATGTATGCCGGGCGCGCGGTCGAAACCGGTACCGCCGAAGAAGTATTTGATATGCCGACCCACCCCTATACCCAAGGTTTAATCGATTGCATCCCAGTACCAGGCCGGACCGAGCCCGGCTCCAAGCTCGGTTCCATTCCGGGCATCGTGCCGGCTTTGGTTGGCGATCTCGACGGCTGCATGTTTAGAAACCGCTGTGATCATGTTAGCGATGCCTGCCGCTCCGGTGATATTACACTCACCGAAATCAGCGCCGGGCGTGCTTATCGCTGCCTCTTGAGCCCGGAAGAAAGCAAAAATAAACTTTCCGTTGAGGGAGCGGCCTAACATGAACCAGCTCATGGGCCAATTCGGCCATCCCGATAGAGATGCCATCCCAGCGCTGGAATGCCGCAATGTCGGCCGTACTTTTATGATCAAGAAAGGACTGTTCGCCGAAAAACAACCGCTTAAAGCAGTTCAAGACGTCAGCCTCCAGGTTAATCGCGGTGAAGTTCTGGCGATAGTCGGCGAGTCCGGGTGTGGTAAAACAACGCTGGCCAAAATGCTGCTTGGACTATTGGAGCCAACCACCGGTGAAATTTTATTGGATGGTGAGCCGATCAACTCGGTCAGTATCAAAGATATTGCCAAAAAAGTTCAACCGGTTTTCCAGGACCCCTATTCCTCGCTCAATCCACGCAAGACCATTGAGCAGATTATCTCACTGCCCTTGAAAGTGCATGAAATCGGTTCCAAAGAGAGCCGCCGGGCCCGGGTCGAAGAATATATGCGACTGGTCGGATTGCCTAAACGTCTGATCCATTCCTATCCGAACCAATTGTCCGGCGGTCAGCGTCAACGCGTGGCAATTGCCCGGGCGCTGATCATGGAACCGAAAATCGTTGTCTGTGACGAACCGACCTCGGCGCTGGATGTCTCGGTACAAGCACATATCTTGAATTTGCTGCAGGATTTACGTGAAGAACTTAATCTCACTTACGCCTTTATCAGTCACAATCTGGCGGTCGTTGAACACCTCGCCGATTGGGTGGCGGTGATGTATCTCGGCCGGTTGATTGAATTTGGCAAAGCCGCGGATATCTTCAACAATCCAAAACACCCCTATACCAGGGCGCTGTTAGACTCTGTCCTCACCCCGGATGCCAGCCTTGGCCTGCCGGAAATCACCCTTGGCCGCGGCCTGCCCAATCCGTTGGCACCACCGAGCGGGTGTTATTTTCACCCGCGTTGCCCCGAAGCAAGTGATCAATGCAGCGCCGAGCCGCCTGCCCTCATCGAAAATGAAGATCGTCTTATCGAGTGTCATCTATACAAATAAAAAAAAGGCCGCTCCGAAGAGCGGCCCGATTTAGGTAATTAAAAAATTTTTCTATTTCCAACTCATGTGATTTAGCGCTGCGCCATAGGGCGACAACGATCCCTGTTCGATCACCAGATCCTTGCTATGAACAAAGGATGTCGGCAGGGTTGAGACCGGCATGATGTAGTTCATTTCATTCACCCGGTCATAGGCTTTTTTATAGACGGCTCGGCGTTTGGCTTCATCGAGAATGCTGCCGCCTTTAATCCGTGCCTTATTGATAATGTCATCATGCCAATAGTTGCGTGGGCTCCATTTACCTTTGCGGCCTTTGGCAAAAAACACATTTAGTGTTGAGGAGGCATCCGGCAAGCCACCAGAACTCCACAGGCTCACCAAGATTTCAAATTTACCCTGGCGTTGCTGTTTCCGGTAAACACCGAAACTCACTGGATTGACTTTGCCGCGGATACCAACTTTACGCAGTTCACCGGCAATCGCCACGGCAAGAGGACCAGCCGAGCCAAGTGCAGTTATATTGACGTCAAAACCGTTCGGATAACCCGCTTCAGCCAGCAGCTTTTTGGCCCCGGCCCGGTCAAACGCCGGCGGTTTGGTGCTGAAATCGCAACCTTTTTGGACACGCAGACACATTGAATCCAGTGTCTTTACTTTATCGCCACCAGCGAGCACGGCCTGGGCAACCGCCAGACGATCAAATGACATTGAGATCGCTTTGCGGACCCGCTGATCAGACAACATTTTCTTGCCCGAGCGATTAACCGAATCCATCGACAAATAGGTATAGAGCAATCCAGTGGTCGCCGTCGCGCTAAGTGCTGGATTTTTCTTAAGATTATCCACTTGGTCTTTCGGTACGCTTCTGATTAAGTCAACACCACCGGTTATCAATTGAGCCATCTGAGTTTGGGAGTCAGGAATAGACTTCGCAATGATGGTTTTGATCTTCGGTTTGGGTTTCCAGGTACCGCCATGTTTGTAGTCATCGTTGCGCACCATAATGATGCCTTTATTTGGATCAACCTGGGTAACTTTAAGCGGACCGGTGCCAATCGGATTGCGGCCGAAGGTAGCTTTGGATTTTAGTTTGCTGTGCGTATCCGACGGATATATCAAGATCGATTTGGCCAAGCGCATCATGCCAACCGCCGAAGGACGTTTGGTTGAGATGCGTACCTTGTACTTGCTCAGCTTCTCGACCTTGGAAATCCATATATAGTTGGTTTTAAAGCGAATACGGGTTTTCGGATTGATCAGCCAATTGATCGTATAAACGACGTCATCCGCATCAAACTCCGAGCCATCGTGAAATTTTACATCATCACGCAAATCGAATTCCATGACTGTCGGGCTAACACGCTTCCAGGATTTCGCCAGCAAGGGATGAAACTTGCCGGTAAAGTCATCGAAGAACACCAGGCCATCGTAGACAATCCGCGCTGTTAACGCGATTTCAGGTTTGGGATCAAAAACGAGATCAACCTTTGAAATCGGATCGGTAAAGGCGATGCGTAATGTATCTTTGGATTTTTGCGCCAGAGCGTTGCCGGATAATGCGAGGGATGCAGCTAATATTGACGCTGGAACTATTGTTCTCAGCAGATTTAATTTAGACATTTGAACCTCCACTGTTCTCTCATTCAGATCATTATTATATTTGAGAAAAATATATATCGGTCCATACAGATAGCGGATGACATATAAATATCTCTCTACTACTGAACGCAATAATTATATCAGGCTCATTTTTATATTGAAGTCTTACAGCCCTTTATTTATCGAGGCAAAATGAACAAATTTCATAATACGGAATGTAAATTTCGGGCGATTTTCTGCTCAATTTAGGCTAATGCTGCGCTCAATTGTGCCGCTCGTGCGTATTGGCCACCGCCATCAACTGGCAATTAACCGGTCAACTTGATCTTCGACTATGGTGCCATTAAAGAAATCGGGGTTTTGCCGCGTATACAGCGTTACCGGATTGGTGAACATGAAAGCCTCGAAATCCTGATCCGTGAACAGCTCTTTTTCAACGTTTTTGTAAGCGTCCGGCACACAATGGCGTATATCTTCAACATCCCAATGACCAATATCGGAACCAAAAAAAGCCTTTAGTTTAGCGCCAAAGTGATTGATCTTGGTGTTGAAAGCGATCGCGTTCATGGCGTCGTCAGCTTCACAGCCAAAATAGAACGGCTCAACGAAAAGCTCGCGAATATCTTCTTTCTTAGTTATTTCGCAGCGGCGAAATTCATCAAGTTCGACATCACTGCCAACATTGCCGCCCATCTGGCTGGTCTTCGTTTCACCAACCAGCGCATCGCCGGTAATGATGCCGCCGCCATATTTATCGGCCATTTCCCGAATAAGATCGGTATCGAGTTTGGCCGGATCCAAATTTTCGATCATGAAATCGTAATTCCGTTTTTCCCAATGCTCGAACAGATCATTATAGAGCTGCACGGCCCAACCAACACCACCTTCGAGAAAAGCAAAATTCAGCTCCGGAAAGCGCCGGGTGACACCATCCATAAATATCGAGCGGCAAAAGTAATCGCCTGCGGTCGAAAAACCACCGAGATGATTGAAGACAAAATTTGATGGCGATGAATGACGGCTGCCGCCGCCTCGGGCCGCCGTATGGCAACCGACCGGAATTTTAAGCTCAATACAACGCTGCCAGACCGGGTCATAATCATGCAGCGCATCAAGTGCGACCGGATAAACCCGCTCGGTATATTTGCCAAGCTCTGGTGCCTGTTTGGCGATCGCCGGTACAGCGAGACGAACTTCGGTGCCAAAGGTGGCTGCTTTGAAGCCGAGCTCGTTGACAGCGTAATCAAGCTCAACCAGGGCTTCTTCCGGACTAAACATCGGAATAACCGCGTTTGGGATAAGCCGGTCGCCAACTTCCGAGAAAATATCAGCCAACAACATATTCAAAGCGCGATGTCCAATTTGCCGGACCTCGTCATCACGCACATGCATCAAAGGCAGGCAGGCTGTAGAATAAATTATGCCGACGTCGATCCCCGCTTCATCGAGCCGGTCGCGAAACAGCTTCGGCAGCATCGCCGTGGCGCGGTCCAGCGAATGGGGGCCGGAAGGCTGACCCCAGAAAATCGGCTGCACATCCTGATATTTCCACGGATGATCCATATTTTCATAGCGCACAGCCATCTCCGGCCCGCCGATTTTTTTGACATAATCGAGTATTGTCCTATTTGCCTCCAGCACATGGCCGTCACCATCAACAATTGGATGGCTGACTTTTGCCCGCACACCGGCCGCATCGAGACTGTGTGAACCTGACATTTATGTTATTCCTTCTTGGCAACAAGTTGCGGAGAGCGAGTACTCATTGTTTGCACGTTCTATATTATAACTATTAAAGCAGTATGATATTTAAAATAATGCAATAGAATCAACCAGAAACGGATAATATTTAATTGATTTAAAAGAGTTGGGAAAACATGGACATATCAGCAGACCGCCTTGGCCAGCAAGCGGCAGAAATTCTTAAATCCTGGGAAATGCCTGAAAAATATGTCGACACAGTCGTTGAAGTGATGATCGACACTGATCTTCGCGGCATCGATTCGCATGGGGTTGGTATGCTGTCCGGCTATCACAATATGCGCGGGCTCGGCCGACTTGTTATCGATGGGGAAATATCAGTCGTCAGAGATCTACCTTCAATGGCGCTGGTCGATGGCGGTCATGGTTTAGGCCATCCGGTCGGTGTCTTTGCCACAGATTTGGCCATTAAAAAATGTGCCACGACCGGTATTGGCGCCGTCGCCGCGCGAAACTCCAATCATTACGGTGCTGCCGGTTATTATGCCCGACGCATTGTTGAGCAAGGCTTCATTGGCATATCGATGACCGGCACGCCGGGTGCCGGGATCGTACCAACCTTCGCCAAAAAGGCGATGTTGGGCACCAATCCAATAGCCTTTGCCGCACCGGCCAAACGCAATCCGCCATTTGTACTCGATATGGCGACCAGCACAGTGGCCATTGGGAAAATATCGATCGCCCAACGCCTCGGCCTGCCGATCCCGGAAGGCTGGGCCTTGGACGAAATTGGCAATCCGGTTACCGATTCAATTAAGGCGAGGAAAATGCGTCTGCTGACCCCGCTTGGTGGTTCCAGCGAACAGGGCAGCCACAAAGGTTACGGCTTGGCGGCAATGGTCGATATACTTTGTTCCACCCTAACTGGCGCCATTATCCCTGGGGTTGAAAGTCACCAGGGGCGCGAGATGGCGGCAGGAAATGTCGGACATTTCTTTCTCGCCATTGATCCCAAGGCGCTCCGGGATGACGGCGAATTTGAAAACGATCTCGACGAGCTGATCGATTCCCTACATGAAACACCGGCCAGTGATCCTGATAAACCGGTACTTGTTGCAGGTGATCCAGAGTTGGCGGCCTATGAAGACCGCATCGCCAACGGCATCCCGGTACCTGAAGGGCTGTTCGAGGAAATTAGGAAAGTGGCGCTCGACAGCAACGCACCTTTTATACTGGATCAAGACGGCGCGTAAGGCTCAATTTTAGGAAAATTACTTAGGCCGCTTTTTCAGCATAATCGGGCGGCCGCGTTTATCAGTCATTTGCCAGCCATCATCGTTGCGCACCATTTTGTCCTGATACAGAAAGATAACACCGGGCCCGTCGAGTGGCGCCGGACCTTCGAGTTTTTCATCTGAATCATAGCGATAGATAGTGATATATTCCGATGTCGAGGCGTTGTTCTCATCCTCAATCGTCACTTGAACATTGCTGACAATATGACGGATCACCAGTGTTTCACCGCGCTCTTCCATCGCCGCCATGATCGCATCCCGGCCCTGCAATTCGTTGCCTTGACGTTTCCACACTCCATCAGGAGTAAAACAATTTACCAGATCGTCATAGTTCCTCGCATCAAGCGAGCAATAAAATTTGTTAACAACTTGGGTGCAATCCCACTCGATTGCGCGCTCCTGATCTCTATCCATTGATAAAACTCCTAGTTCAATTTTAAGTCCAAGTGGAAAAGGCCATGGCATTACCAGTACCCGCATCGGTCCGGTAGCAGGGCACGTAATCCAATAAGTTAAACTTCAATTCGGTTTCGGCGATAATACCTGCCGTGACAATCCAGTTTTTGGTCTCAGACGTGCCGGATTGCATCAGATTTTCAGGTTCAGAAAGCAGCGCTTCGACGTCACCAGAATTCATCGCATCGAGAATGCGGTTATCAAATTCTTCGTCGATGACGAAATGGCTGAGACCACCCGACGCCGCGACGGCGACTGTTTTGTCACTGTCCCAAGATTGAATAGCGCGGCCGATCATCCGGCCAAACTCATAGCACCGTTTGGACGTCGCCTGATTGGGCGGGAAGAAGGTATTGATCAGAATTGGCACTAAAGCCGGCGGCTGATTTTTGACGATACGTTCGTAGATAAAACCGAACGCATGGCCCATGCCGAGCGGTCCTTTAGGACCTGTTGGCGGCGTCTTTGAGGCGGTAATATCAAACTCGTTTTCAATTGCTTGGGCAATAATATGATCGGCGAGATCGGGCTCACACTTGAAAACAATATCCTCGTCCGGACTGTTGGCGCGCATGACATAACCAATTCCGGGTGGCGCCTTTTTGGCCTTTTCCTCGTCAAAGGCAGTGTTGGCAACTTCATCACCATGGTAGATGGTGAAGGCCGGCTGAACATTTTCTTTGAACCATTCATGTTGATCGTCACCCGCGACCAACAACACATCAGGATCAACTGCGGTTAATTTTTCTTTGATAATTTTGAGTTGGTCCTGACAGCGGCCATGGCGTTCTGCCCTTACTTCCAATGTATTTTGTGCGGCAAAATTTTCACCTTTGCGCAATTCATAAAGCTCATCATAGGTATAAAACTTACCTTTAAACGGATGTGCCGGATTTTGGCGATCTGCATTACCGCGCAAATCCCATTTATCGGGAGGTGTAGATAACAGCGGCCCATGTGCTGTACCGAAGCCAAAGACGATATTAGCCACGTAATTCTCCTGAACAATTAAGTGCCGGGAAGGCAATACCTCCCCAGCACATGGTCTCAGTTACTTCCAATACATACCGACCGGCGTCGCCCCGAAAGTTTCAATCTCACCACCTTCAATCACCAGATCTTTTGAATGCACAAAAGTTGGCGGGTTTGGCGTGATCGGCATCATGTAGGCTTCTGTATTGTTGCGATCAAAAAGTGTCGCATAGATTTTACGGCGCTCGGCATCATCAAAAGCCGCTTCTGCTTT